>NZ_LGDW01000167.1 GCF_001280005.1 Streptomyces sp. NRRL WC-3618
GTCTTTGTAGAGGACGGGGGACCGGTTGTGCAACTAGTTGCATAATGGTGTGCGGCACATTGGCGGGGGTTTTTCGCCCCCGCCGCCCCTTCCCGTCCCGTTCCTGGGGGCTGCCGCCCCCAGACCCCCGCTTCGGCCCTGAAGGGGCCTCGCCCTCAAGCGCCGGACGGGCTGGGGATGCCTGGGCTTGATGGATGCGGCGCACGGGTGGTGTGTCTCTCGCTCCATTTACTTGGACGTCCTAGTATTCTGTTTATTAGGACGTCCTAGTAAATCGACAGCCCGCGCCTCCGACGCGTTTTGGGAAGGTCCCCATGACCGTGAACGATCTCCACCGCCCCGTGCACCCCGTCCGTCTGGTCACCGCCTCCGCGCTGTTCGACGGGCACGACGCGTCGATCAACATCATGCGGCGGATCTTCCAGTCCCAGGGGGCCGAGGTCATCCACCTGGGGCACAACCGCTCGGTGCGGGAGGTCGTGGACGCGGCGTTGGAGGAGGACGCCCATGGCGTCGCCGTGTCGTCGTACCAGGGTGGGCATGTCGAGTATTTCGAGTATCTCGTCGAGTCGTTGCGCGGGCAGGGCGCCGAGCACATCCAGGTGGTCGGGGGTGGCGGCGGCGTCATCGTGCCCGAGGAGATCGCCCGGCTGCGCCGCAGTGGCGTGACCATCTTCTCGCCCGAGGACGGGCAGCGGATGGGCCTCGCCGGGATGGTCAACTCCGTCGTCAAGGACTGCGGCTTTGATCTTTGGGACAGTAAGGCCGTCGACGCCGCCGCCGTCCTGACCGGTGACCGGTTCGCCATCGCCCGCGCCATCACCGGCGCGGAGCTGGGCAAGCTGCCCCCCGAGCTGCTGGAGCAGGTGCGCGTCGCCGCCGCTGCACGGGTCGCGCCCGTGCTCGGTATCACCGGTACCGGCGGCTCGGGGAAGTCGTCGCTGACCGACGAACTGGTCCGGCGGTTCCGGGTCGACCAGCAGGACAAGCTGCGGATCGCGGTGATCGCCGTCGACCCGACCCGGCGTCGTGGCGGCGGCGCGCTGCTCGGTGACCGGATCCGGATGAACTCCCTGGACGGACAGCGCGTCTTCTTCCGGAGCCTCGCCACCCGTGGCAGCCGTGAGCTGCCCGAGCACCTGTCCGACGTGATCGACGTCGTCAAGGCGGCCGGGTTCGACCTGGTGATCGTGGAGACGCCGGGCATCGGGCAGGGCGACGCGGCGATCGTGCCGTACGTCGACACGTCGATGTACGTGATGACGCCGGAGTTCGGCGCCGCCTCGCAGCTGGAGAAGATCGACATGCTCGACTTCGCCGACGTCGTGGCGATCAACAAGTTCGAGCGGCGCGGCGCCAAGGACGCCATGCGTGACGTGGGCCGGCAGATGGTCCGAAATCGAGAGGCCTTCGGCATGCGGCCCGAGGACATGCCGGTGTTCGGCACCTCCGCCGCCACCTTCAACGACGACGGGGTCACCGCGCTCTACCAGTATCTGCGGGACGGTCTGGCCGAGCGCGGGCTGCCGCTGTCCGAAGGCGCCCTGGAGCCGGTCGGCGTACGGCACTCCTCCGGCATCCGGCGTGTGGTGCCCGCCGAGCGGGTGCGCTACCTCGCCGAGATCACCGAGGTGGTCCGGAACTACCACGCCCGGACCGAGTCGCTCGCCGAAGCGGCCCGGCGTGTGCAGCGGCTGGACGCCGTCCGGGACGAGCTCGTGGCGGCCGGGGCCGACGCGGGGAGCGTCGAGTCGCTGCTCGCCGACGCCCGTCGGAGCCTCCCGCACGACCTCGGGGACCAGATCCTGAACTGGCCCGCGGTGGTGGCGTCGTACTCCGGTGACGAGCAGGTCGTGAAGGTACGGGACCGGGAGATCCGTACGAAGCTGAACCGTGAGTCCCTCTCGGGGAACCGGATTCCCCGGGTCGCGCTGCCCGCCTTCACCGACCACGGCGAGCTGGTGCGGTTCTGGCGCCGGGAGAACCTGCCCGGCCTCTTCCCGTTCACCGCCGGGGTGTTCCCCTTCAAGCGCGACGGCGAGGACCCGGCGCGGATGTTCGCCGGAGAGGGCGACCCGTTCCGTACGAACCGGCGCTTCAAGTTGCTGTCCGAGGGCCAGCCGGCCACCCGGCTGTCCACCGCCTTCGACTCCGTCACCCTCTACGGCCGTGACCCCGACGAACGCCCCGACATCTACGGCAAGGTCGGCACGTCCGGCGTCTCCGTCGCCACCCTGGACGACATGAAGGCGCTCTACGACGGGTTCGACCTCGTCGCGCCCACCACCTCGGTGTCGATGACGATCAACGGCCCGGCGCCGACCGTCCTGGCGTTCTTCCTCAACACCGTCATCGACCAGCAGACGGAGAAATTCCGTGCGGCGGAGGGGCGCGAGCCGTCGCCGGAGGAGGCCGTCGAGCTGCGGGCGCACGCCCTCGCGAACGTGCGCGGGACCGTGCAGGCCGACATCCTCAAGGAGGACCAGGGGCAGAACACCTGCCTGTTCTCCACCGAGTTCAGCCTGCGGATGATGGCCGACATCCAGGAGTGGTTCATCGAGCAGAAGGTCCGCAACTTCTACTCCGTGTCCATCTCCGGCTACCACATCGCCGAGGCCGGCGCGAACCCCATCAGCCAGCTCGCCTTCACCCTGGCCAACGGATTCACCTACGTCGAGGCCTACTTGGCGCGCGGCATGGACATCGACGACTTCGCGCCCAACCTGTCGTTCTTCTTCTCCAACGGCATGGACCCGGAGTACTCGGTGCTCGGCCGGGTCGCCCGCCGGATCTGGGCCGTCGCGATGAAGGAGCGGTACGGCGCGGGCGAGCGCAGCCAGAAGCTGAAGTACCACGTGCAGACCTCCGGGCGTTCCCTGCACGCCCAGGAGATGGACTTCAACGACATCCGCACCACCCTGCAGGGCCTGATCGCCATCTACGACAACGCCAATTCGCTGCACACCAACGCCTATGACGAGGCCGTCACCACCCCGTCCGAGGAGTCGGTGCGGCGGGCGCTGGCGATCCAGCTGATCATCAACCGTGAGTGGGGCCTCGCCATGAACGAGAACCCCCTCCAGGGGTCGTTCATCATCGACCAGCTCACCGACCTGGTCGAGGAGGCCGTGCTCGCCGAGTTCGACCGCATCAATGAGAGGGGGGGTGTGCTCGGCGCCATGGAGACCGGCTACCAGCGCGGACGCATCCAGGACGAGTCGATGCTGTACGAGCAGCGCAAGCACGACGGCACGCTGCCGATCATCGGCGTCAACACCTTCCGTCGGCCCGGCGGCGAGGGAGCGCCCCACGAGGTCGAGCTGGCCCGTGCCACGGAGACGGAGAAGGAGTCCCAGCTCGCGCGCGTCCGCGACTTCCAGACCGCGCACGCGGCGGAGGCCACGCAGGCACTCGCCCGTCTGAAGGAGGCCGCCGTGGGCGGCGACAACGCGTTCGACGCGCTGATGGCGGCGGCCAGGGTGTGCACGCTGCGCCAGGTCACCGAGGCGTTCTTCGAGATCGGGGGCCAGTACCGGAGGAACGTCTGAGGACGGCCGGGGATGGCCGGGGGCGGCGGGTGGATGGCTGGGGGGCCGCCGCAGTCCGGCCGCAGTCGGGCCGCAAGTCCGGCTGCTGTCCGGCCGAAGTCCGGCTGCTGTCCGGCTGAGGAAGCTTCCCGATCCTTGACCCCCGCTCGGTGCTCCATGATGCTGTGTTGCGACACATGAGATGTGTGCCGTAATGAGCAACATCCGGGTTCTGTTTCAGCCGAGGAGTGGCCATGACTCACCAGGTCCGTGCTGTCGTCGCGCGGGGGAAGGGCGCCCCCGTCAGCCTGGAGACGATCCTCGTGCCGGACCCCGGTCCGGGTGAGGCGCTGGTCCAGATCCAGGCCTGCGGGGTCTGTCACACCGACCTGCACTACCGCGAGGGCGGGATCAACGACGACTTCCCCTTCCTGCTCGGCCATGAGGCGGCCGGTGTCGTGGAGTCGGTGGGGGCGGGGGTGACGGATGTGGCGCCCGGTGACTTCGTGATCCTCAACTGGCGTGCTGTGTGCGGGAATTGCCGGGCCTGTCTGCGTGGGCGTCCGTGGTACTGCTTCAACACGCACAACGCCGAGCTGTCCCCGGCCCTCGGTATCGGCGCCTTCGCCGAGAAGACCCTTGTCGCGGCCGGGCAGTGCACCAAGGTCGATCCGGCCGCCTCGGCCGCTGTCGCCGGGCTGCTGGGGTGTGGCGTGATGGCCGGTATCGGTGCCGCCATCAACACCGGGAACGTCGGGCGCGGTGACACGGTGGCCGTCATCGGCTGCGGTGGGGTCGGGGACGCGGCGGTCGTCGGGTCGAACCTGGCCGGCGCCGCGAAGATCATCGCCGTCGACATCGACGACAAGAAGCTCGCGACCGCCCGCGAACTGGGCGCGACCCACACGGTCAACTCCAAGGACACCGACGCCGTCGAGGCGATCCGTGAACTGACCGGCGGCCACGGCGCCGACGTGGTCATCGAGGCGGTGGGCCGCCCGGAGACGTACAAGCAGGCGTTCTACGCCCGTGACCTCGCCGGGACCGTGGTCCTGGTCGGGGTGCCGACGCCGGAGATGAAGCTGGAGCTCCCGCTGATCGACGTGTTCGGGCGGGGCGGCTCGCTGAAGTCGTCCTGGTACGGCGACTGCCTGCCCTCCCG
>NZ_LGDW01000168.1 GCF_001280005.1 Streptomyces sp. NRRL WC-3618
CCGCGGCTTGACGTACCAGGACCCACAGCTGCCGGTCGTCTCCAACGTGACTGGTGAACTGGCCGAGTCGGCCCAGCTCAAGGACCCCGAGTACTGGGTTCGCCATGTTCGTGAGGGGGTCCGTTTCCACAACGGTTTGACCACCCTCACCGCGCAGGGCGTGTCGACGCTCCTTGAGCTCGGCCCCGACTCCGTCCTGACGGCGATGGCGCACGACACTCTCACCGACCCGGCCGCGCAGGCGGGGCTCATAGCCTCCGTGCGCAAGGACCGTCCGGAAGCGGACACGTTCCTGACCGCCCTCGCCCGGCTCCACGTACGCGGGACAGAGGTCGACTGGACCCCGTTGTACGCCCCCGTCGAGTCCCGACGTCGCGTGGACCTGCCCACGTACGCCTTCCAGCACGAGCACTACTGGCTCAACCCGCTGGAGCAGGCGGCGGTGGCTACGGCGGGGGACGGCGCTGACCCCCTGGGCGCGGGGTTTTTGAAGGCCCTCGAGGACGAGGACCTCGCGGCGCTGACGGGCGCCCTGGAGGTCGACGAGGAGGCGCCGTTCCGGTCGGTGCTGCCCGCGCTGACGGCATGGCGGCGGCAGCGGCACGAGCAGTCCGAACTGGACCGCTGGCAGTACCGCATCGCATGGAAGCCCCTCGCCAAGGTGGCGCGACCCGGGCTCACGGGCACCTGGCTGGTCGTGGCACCCGCCGGGAACGAGGCGGAGCCGTGGATCGACGCCTCCGTACGGGCGCTGGAGCAGAGCGGGGCGCAGGCGCGTGTGCTGCGGGTTGGGCCGCAGAACGCGGACCGAACAGTGTTCCTGGAGAAGCTGAGGGATGCCCTCTCGGACGACGGCGAGAGCCAGGGCATCTCCGTGACCGGAGTCCTGTCCCTGCCGGTGTGCGGGCCGACGCCGGAGCCTTCGAAGACGCACGCCGTCGACGGCGAGTCCGTCCCGGCCGGAGCGCTCCGCACCCTCGCCCTCGTCCAGGCCCTGGGCGACGCGGACGTGACCGCGCCCCTGTGGGTGGCGACGCGCGGCGCCGTCTCCGTGGGCGCCTCGGACGCCACCGCCGATGCGGACGGCGCGGCGGTGTGGGGCCTGGGCCGCGTCGCGGCCCTCGAACACCCGGAGCGCTGGGGCGGCCTGGTCGACCTCCCCGAGACGGCGGACGCCCGCGCGGCGTCGCGGCTCGCGCAGGTCCTCGCGGCCGCATCGGGCGAGGACCAGGTGGCGGTGCGCGGGTCGGGCGTGTTCGTACGCCGGTTGGTACGCGCGCCCTTCGGCGACGTGGACGTGTCCGGCGGGTCGGCGGGGGAGTGGTCCCCGGGCGGCGGCACGGTACTCGTCACCGGTGGCACGGGTGCCCTCGGCGCGCACGTCGCGCGCTGGTTGGCACGCGAGGGCGCCGAACACCTGGTACTGACGAGCCGCCGTGGCCCCGACGCGCCCGGCGCCGCCGAACTCAAGGCCGAACTGGAGGAGTTGGGGACACGGGCGACCATCGCCGCGTGCGACGCGGCGGACCGGGACGCGCTGGCACGCCTCCTGGACGGGATTCCCGACGACGCGCCGCTGACCGGTGTCTTCCACACGGCCGGAGTCCTGGACGACGGCGTGCTCGACGGCCTCACCGAGGGCCGGATGGCCTCCGTGTTCCGCGCGAAGGCGGAGTCGGCCCGCCACCTGGACGAGCTGACCCGCGACGCGGACCTGACCGCCTTCGTCCTCTTCTCCTCCCTCACCGGCACCGTGGGAGCGCCCGGCCAGGGCAACTACGCCGCCGCGAACGCATTCCTCGACGCCCTCGCCGAACGGCGGCGCGCCGCAGGACTGCCCGCCGTCTCGCTCGCCTGGGGACCGTGGGGCGGTGGCGGCATGGCCGCCGCCGACGGCTCCGAGGATCGGATGCGCCAGGCCGGACTGCCGGTCATGGATCCCGCACGCGCCACCGAGTCACTACGCAGGGCGACACTCCACGCGGCGACGCAAGGCGGTCACGCGGACAGCCCGGTGCCGGTTCGGGAGGCGGCCGCGCTCGTCGTCGCCGACGTCGTCTGGGACCGTTTCACGGACGGCTTCACCGCGACCCGCCGTAGCACCCTCTTCGACGACCTGCCGGAGGCGGCAGCCGCCCGCACGGCACACCCCACCAGCGCGGACGACACCGAAACCCCGCCCCTGAAGCAGCAGTTGGCCGCCCTGTCCCGCCCGGACGCCGAGCGGGCCCTGCTCGACCTCGTCCGGACCCAGGCGGCGGCCGTGCTCGGACACGGCGGCACGCAGGCGGTACCCGCGGACGGCGCGTTCAAGGGACTCGGGTTCGACTCGCTCACCTCGGTCGAGTTCCGCAACCGCCTCGGCGTCGCGACCGGCCTGACCCTCCCGGTCACTCTGGTCTTCGACCACCCCTCGCCGCGCGCCGTCGCCGACTACCTCGCCGGACACCTCCTCACCGCCGACGTCACCGACAGCACCGCCGTGACGCCGACGTCCACAGGGACGGCGGCCGACGACGAGCCCATCGCGATCGTGTCGATGAGCTGCCGCTTCCCCGGCGGCGTACGCGGACCGGAAGACCTGTGGCGGCTCGTCGCGGACGGCGTCGACGCGCTGGGGGAGTTCCCCGCCGACCGTGGCTGGGACACGGGGACGCTGTACGACCCCGACCCGGCGACGCCTGGCTCCACCTACGCCCGGCAGGGCGGATTCCTGCCGGACGCGGCCGGGTTCGACGCGGACTTCTTCGGGATCTCGCCGCGCGAGGCCCTGGCCATGGACCCGCAGCAGCGCCTCCTCCTGGAGACCGCGTGGGAGCTGTTCGAGCGCGCCGGCATCGCGCCGCCGACGCTGCACGGCAGCCGCACCGGCGTGTTCGCGGGCACCAACGGCCAGGACTACCTGGACCTCCTCAAGGACGCGCCCGACGGTGCCGAGGGCTACATCGGCACGGGCAACGCCGCCAGCGTGGTCTCCGGCCGCCTGTCGTACGCCTTCGGCTTCGAAGGCCCTGCCATGACCGTCGACACGGCGTGCTCGTCGGCCCTCGTGGCCCTGCACCTGGCGGCGCAGGCGCTGCGCCAGGGCGAGTGCGACATGGCCCTCGCGGGCGGCGTGACCGTGATGTCCACGCCGAGCGCCTTCATCGAGTTCAGCCGCCAGCGCGGCCTCGCTGCCGACGGCCGCTGCAAGGCGTTCGCCGAGGCGGCGGACGGCACCGGCTGGGGTGAGGGTGTCGGCCTGCTGTTGCTGGAGCGCTTGTCGGACGCCCGCCGCAACGGCCACGAGATCCTGGCCGTCGTACGCGGCTCCGCGATCAACCAGGACGGTGCGAGCAACGGGCTCACCGCCCCCAACGGCCCCTCCCAGCAGCGCGTCATCCGCGCCGCCCTCGCCAACGCCCGCCTCACGCCCGCCGACGTCGACGCCGTCGAGGCACACGGCACCGGCACGTCCTTGGGCGACCCCATCGAAGCGCAGGCGCTGCTCGCGACCTACGGGCAGGAGCGGGCTGCCGACCGGCCGCTGTGGCTGGGATCGGTGAAGTCGAACATCGGGCACACCCAGGCGGCCGCCGGCGCCGCGGGCGTCATCAAGATGGTCATGGCGATGCGCCACGGGACGCTGCCGCCGACACTCCACGTGGACGCCCCCAGCACGCACGTGGACTGGGCGGCGGGCTCGGTCGAGCTGCTGACGGAGACTCGTGAGTGGGTCGAGCGGGCGGACGGCGCGCCGCGTCGCGCGGGTGTCTCGTCGTTCGGAGTGAGCGGCACGAACGCCCACGTGATCGTGGAGCAGGTGCCGGTGACGGAACCTTCTGAGTCCGCTGAAACGGACCTTCTGTCCAGTGCGATGCCGTGGTTGGTATCGGGCCGGAGCGCGGAGGCGCTGCGCGCGCAGGCCGGGCGGCTCGTCGAGCACGTCACCGCGCGCGATGCGCTCGACTGCGTCGACGTGGGCTGGTCGCTGCTGTCGGGTCGTGCTGTCCATGAGCACCGGGCTGTGGTCTTGGGCCGGGGGTCAGGACAGTTCCTGTCCGGGTTGGAGGCTTTGGCTTCCGGTAGTGGTTCGGGTGTGGTGTCGGGGTCGGTGGTCGAGGGCCGTCTGG
>NZ_LGDW01000169.1 GCF_001280005.1 Streptomyces sp. NRRL WC-3618
CATTTCTCCAGGGTGCCCGGGCGGAAGTTCTCGATGACGACGTCGGCGGTGGCGTTCGGGTTTGGTGCGGTCATGACGGGAGGTCCATGGTCGTGCTGCCTGGCACGGCGATCTGGGTCATCGGTGGGCTGACTCCATGTGGATGAGGGAACTGGTCAGTTGGGCGAGGGTGTCGAAGCCGGTGCCGTTGAAGTCCGCGACGGAGGTGGCGAGTCGGTTCTTCAGCGGGCCGGTCCAGCGGTCGGGGAGGGCACCGGGGGAACCGGCGAGGAGCCCGGCGACGCTTCCGGCGGTCGCGCCGTTGGAGTCGGTGTCCCAACCGCCGGACACGGCACGGCAGATGGAGCCGGTGAAGTCGCCGTCGGCGTGGGTGAGGGCGGCGGCGATCAGGGCGGTGTTCGGGATGGCGTGGACCCAGTGGTACGTGGACGCGTGGGTGGCGTGGAGTTCGTCGACGACGACTGTGAAGTCGCGGTGCGATCGGGCCAGTTGGATGCCGTGGCGGACGGCTTCGGCCAGCCGGGAGCGGGCGGGGATCACTGTCAGGCCGGTACGCAGGCAGGTGTGGATGTCGTGGGTTCCGGTGGCGGCCCGGGCGATGGTGGCCGCCGTGAACATCGCCGCGTAGACGCCGTTGGCGGTGTGGGTGAGGGTGGCGTCGCGGTACGCCTGTTCGGCGGCGGTGGCCGGGTCGCCGGGGTTGGTCCAGCCGTGGACGTCGGCGCGGATCAGGGCGCCGATCCATTCGCGGAACGGGTTGCGGTGGCGGGCGGTGAGCGGGGGTTCGAGGCCGGAGAGGAGGTTTCGGTAGGCGATGCGTTCGGCCGTGAAGGTGCGGCCTGCGGGGAGTTCGTCCAGCCAGAGCTTCGCCACGTCGGTGGTGGTGAAGCGGGGGCCGTGGCGTTGGAGCAGGAGGAGGTTGAGGAGGGGGTAGTTGAGGTCGTCGTCCTCAGGCATGCCGTCGATGTTCTCGGCCAGGGAGGTCGCTGCGGAGCGGCGGTTCCAGGGGTGTGCCGTCGTCAGTTCCTCGGGGACGCCTCTGGCGGTGAACCATGTGTTCAGGGGCCAGTTGCCGGTGGACCGGGCGAGTTGGCGGATGGCGGTGAGGGGGAGTTTTTCGACTGGTTTGCCGAGGAGGCAGCCTGCTGCACGGCCCAGCCAGGCTGCTTCCAGGCGGAGCCGGAGTGCGGTTGGCGTCGGGGGTGGTTCGCTCGCCGGCGCTTGCCGGGCGCAGCCTGCGCCCACCGGTGCCGCCCCAGCGGCACGACTGCCCGCAGGCTGTGGCCAGTTCGGTGCTTGTCGGGTGTCGGGTGGGTCCGTCTGTGCTGCTTCGGCGGCGCGGCTGCCCGCGGGCTGGGTGGGTTGGGTGGGTTGGGTCGGTTGGGCAGGCCAGTTCGCGGTTGGTTGGGCTGGCCAGTCGGGGCAGAGGGCGCGGACGTGGGGTAGGTCGGTTGGCTCGTCTTCGGTCAATCTGCTGGGTAGGTCGGCGAGTTCGTCCAGCAGGTCCTCTGCCAGCAGGCGCAGGTAACGGGAGACCGGACCGGTCGACGCGCCCGCACAGGATGGAGCCTCCGGGCCGCCCGCCGCTCGCCAGCGGGCGGCGATCCTGCCGGGCTCGCGGCCGTCCTGCGTCGCCTGGCGCAGCTCATGGCCGATCAGGTCCTCCGGCTGGACCCACGTCAGTCGGAGCATCCCGGGCTCCTGAGCCGGGCGAACGCCCCTTCGTGGGAACGGCGTCGGTGGACGTCCCGTTCGAAGACCTCCCAGGTCACCTCGGTCAGCGTGCGGGCGGGTTCCCACAGGTCCAGGCGGCTCGCCTCCGCGACCGTCTTCGACCAGTCGGACGGCACCTCGGAGCCCAGCGCGCCGGCCAGCGCCCCGGCCATCGTGGCGATGGAGTCGCAGTCGCGGCCGTAGTTCACCGAACCCAGCACCGCATGGCGGTAGTTGCCGCCTGACACCACCAACATGCCCAGCGCGACCGGGAGTTCCTCGATCGCGTGGAGACGCGACGGGCGACGGGCACCCAGCGACGGGCTGCGGTAGTCCGCGCCGACCGTGTCGTACGGAGTCACCGCCTCCCGCAGCGGCCGCAGGGCCGACTCGAAGTCCGTGAACCCGGAGGCCACTTCACACACCGTCTCGATCGCCGCCCGGGTCCCGTCCTTCGCCAGCGACAGACAGGCCCCGATCACCGAGTCGGGGGTCGCGTCCGGGGTGCACGCCGCCGCCACCGCCGCCGCGAAGACCGCCGCCGCCTCTCTCCCGTACGAGGACTGGTGGGCGCCCGCGAGGTCGGCGGCCTCGGCGTACGCGCCCGCCGGGTTGGCCGCGTTGACCAGGCCGACCGGGGCCATGTACATCGCCGCACCGCAGTTGACGATGTTGCCCACGCCCGCCTCGCGGGGATCGACGTGGCCGTAGTGGAGCCGGGCCACCAGCCACTTCTCCGCCAGGAAGACGCGCTGCAGAGGGAGCGCCTCGGCCTCCAGCTCCGGGATCCAGCGCGGGTTGGTCATCAGGTCCGGGACCAGGTGGTCGGCGATCGCGTACGCGTCCAGGTGGTCGCGGACCTGGGCGTACACCCGTACCAGCGCATGCGTCATCAACGTGTCGTCGGTGACGTGGCCATCGCCCTTGTGGTACGGGGCGATCGGGCGGGCGGTGCGCCAGGCGTCGCCGTTCCAGGGGCCGACGATGCCGTGGACGCGGCCCGCGTGGCGTTCGAGGATCTGCTCCGGGGTGTAGCCCTCGACGGGCCCGCCGAGCGCGTCGCCGACGGCCGCGCCGACCAGGGCGCCGGTGATCCGCTCTTCCAGACCGACGGCTTGGCTTTCTTGTGTTTTGGGCGTCATGTCGCGAATCATCCTCCTGGAACGGCCCGTTGTGTGGCTTCGAGCAGTTCGGCGAGTTCCACGAGGTCGGTGCCGGTGAGCCGGGGGAGGGCGCAGCCGGAGAGAGTGCGGCAGGCGTCCCGCCAGGCCGGCGGGATCGCATCGCCGCCGCCCAGCGCGCCGGTGAGGGCGCCCGCGAGGGCGGGTGCCGAGTCCGCGACCCGCGACAGACAGGCCGCCGCCGGGACCGCCTCGGCGATCCGGCCCCGCGACGCGGTGGCCAGCGCGAGGGCGACCGGGACCGTCTCGGCGGCGGCGATGCCGTAGCTGTAGACGTGGTCCACGATCTGGTGTTCCAGGAGCGGGACCAGGGCGAACGCGCTGTCCGCGCTGCCTTCGCCGGCTGCGTATCGCGCCAGTTTCAGCGCGTGCCGGGCGTTGCGGCCGATCTCGGTGGACTCCGGGAGTTCCGCCAGCGCCGCCGTCACGCACGCATCCACCTCCTCGCCGGCCAGCGCCAGTGACAGTGCCGCCGCCATCGCGCGGGCGCCGTGCACGCCGTCGCCGTCCTGGGTGTAGCGGGCGTCGAACTCGGCCAGTTCGGCGGCGAGTCGGGGGTCGCCCGGGTGGGCCACCGCCAGCACACAGGCCCGTACGCAGGCCGCGTCGTCGAAGTAGTGCGGGTTGTCGTGGCCGGTGGCGGGTGGGCGCAGACCGGCGGCGAGGTTGCCGAGGCCGGCGCGTACGGAGATGCGGGCGCGCAGGGGGAGTACTGCCGACTCCACCTCGGGGGCGCGGTCCGCGGCGGCTGCGACCTCGCTGGCGACCGCGTTCCAGGACAGGTCGATCGCGGCCCGGGCCCGGCGCTCTCGGCTCAGGTCGCCCAGCACGCCGTCGTCGCCTGCCCGCAGCAGGGCCTCCGCCGCGAACGCCGCCCACTCGGCGTCGTCGGAGGGGCCGAGGCGGAGGGGTTCGGGGGGCTGGTTGAGGGCGATCGGGACGGGGAGGGTGGTGGTCGCGTTCTGTTCGGCGAAGGTGTCCAGTTCGCGGGTGAGGCGGCGGGTCCAGTCGGGCATGCGGGCGGCGCGGTGGCGG
Organism: Streptomyces sp. NRRL WC-3618; assembly: GCF_001280005.1. Taxonomy (GTDB): domain Bacteria; phylum Actinomycetota; class Actinomycetes; order Streptomycetales; family Streptomycetaceae; genus Streptomyces. The sequence continues at coordinate 3,930 of NZ_LGDW01000169.1, forward strand.
GCGGCGGGCCAGCCGGCGGCGTCGCCTGCGGCTAGGCCTAGCAGGAGTCCCTCGATGCGGCGGTTGCTCATTCGGGGGCCTCGGCTTCGGTTTGGGGG
>NZ_LGDW01000170.1 GCF_001280005.1 Streptomyces sp. NRRL WC-3618
CCGTTATCTTGAGCCCGTACGAGCGTGTCCTTCATGTGTGTGAAGCACTCTGAAGTTCCCCCAACTTCCGTCGTGGATGCGGTTATCTGCCGCCGTCCAACACGGAAGGGGGCGGATGCGCGATGCGTGTACAGAGGGTGCTGGCACCCGGGTCGACGACGGAGTCGTGGACGCTGTTGGGGGGTGATCTGCGGCCGGTCGATCCGGTTGAGTCGTTCCTGGCCTACCTGACGGCGATCGAGCGGTCGCCGAACACCGTCAAGGCGTACGCCCACGACCTGAAGGACTGGTGGTACTACCTCGACGGCCGCGGTCTGGACTGGAAGTCAGTGGACTTGGAGGCAGTGGCCTCCTTCGTGGCCTGGCTGCGGTTGCCGCCGCCGGCCCGGAACGGGACGGTGGCGGTGCTGCCGACGGTCGAGCACCACTGCGCGGCCTCCAGCGTGAACCGCAAGCTCGCCGCGGTCAGCACGTTCTACGAGTTCCACGCCCGCAGCGGCGTCGCGGTCGCCGACCTGCTGGTGACGATGCGCCCGGTCGGACCTCATCGATCGGCGGCCACCTCTTACAAGCCGTTCTTGCAGCACATCGCCTCCGGCAAGCCCGCGCGGACTCGGACGATCAAGCTCAAGAGCGGACGGAAGCACCCCCACGTCCTGACTGCCGCCCAGGTCCAGAAGATCCTGGACTCCTGCGAACACCTGCGGGACCGGCTGCTGTTCGCCCTGCTGCTGGACACCGGAGTCCGCATCGGCGAGGCCCTGGGCCTGCGGCACGACGACATCGCGATCGCCGAACGGCAGGTGACCGTAGTGCCGCGGCTGAACGACAACCGGGCCCGCGCGAAGGCCGGCCGGTCCCGCAGCATCCCGGCCAGCGCGGAGCTGATGCGTCTGTACTCGGACTACCTGCACCGCGAGTACGGCGCCCTGGACTCCGACTACGTCTTCGTGAACCTCTTCGCCGAACCACACGGCCACCCCTGGGGCTACCCGGCCGTCTATGACCTGGTCAGACGGCTCCGGAAGACCACCGGGATCGCTTTTGAACCCCACCAATACCGCCACACCTACGCCACCTGGCTGTTGCGCCGCGGGGCGGGCATGGAGACGGTGAAGGAGTGCCTCGGGCACGCATCGATCACTACAACGATCGACACATACGGTCACCTCACCGTCGAGGACGCCCGGAGGACGCTGGAGGCCGCGGGCTGGTTCACCGGCCGGGAGGTCCGGCTGTGACCTTCCCCGCCGAGAAGGCACCGGGACGGACGAGGCTGCTTGAGCAGCTCATGGCCGTCGTCCGATCCGAGTTCCGCACCGAGATCTACGTCCCCGCTCCGGACGACCCCGTCTTCATCGCCGACGAGTGCACGGTCACGGACTGCGACCGGACGGCAGCCTCGACCCGGCGCGGACTCTGCAACGCCCACGCCATCCGGTTTCGCAAGCGCGGCTGCCCACCGATGACGGACTTCCTCGCCGAACCCGGTCCACCGGTCCGGGGCCGCCGGTCGCTCGCCGCCTGTCTCATCGACGGATGCCGCTACGGACGCCGCGCCAAGAACGGCTTGTGCTCCAAGCACCATGACCGTTGGAGCCGGGCCGGCAAGCCCGACCCGGCCACCTGGGATGCCCCTGACCTGGCCCCACGTGACACCACGACGTCCGAGTGCCGTCTGCCGTTCTGCAACCTCTGGGTCGCCAATCCCGTCAAGCTCTTCTGCCCGGGACACGACGAGCGCTGGCACCGCCATGGCCGCCCCGACCCCGACCACTTCATCGCCGACTGTGAACTGGTCGGAACCGCCAGCATCGATCTGCGCGACCTGGCCCCACAATTGAAACTGGAGATCCAGTACGCGCTGCAATGCCGCCACGACGCCCGCTCCCGCACCGCCGCCCCTCGCCTGGTCATGCCGGCCGTCCGACGGGTCAAGGCACTCGGGGTCGCCTCGCTGCTGGACCTGTCGGAACAGCAGTGGCGCCAGAAAGTCGGGGCCCAGGCCGATGAGTCGGCGCTGTTCCTCCTCGATGCCCGTGACGGGCTGGAGGCCCTGCGGGACGGAACTGGCTGGGAGATCGAGTACCCCAGAGATGTGTGGCGGCTCCACAGACTGCCCGGCATCACCACCCCGGCCGGACGTCCCTGCCCACGCGCCCGGCTGCGGTTCGACCGCATCCCCCAGTTCTGGCTCCGTGAGCTGGGCAAACGATGGACGAGGCTGCGGCTGACGTCCGGGCTGAGCATCGGTGCGGCCCGCGCCGGGGTCGACGCGCTCATCTGCTTCGGCGGATTCCTCACGTTCGTCGGCGTCGATGCGCTCGCCGAGGTGGACCGGCCGCTGCTGGAGCGCTACCTCGCCCACGTGATGTCACAGCCCGGCGGGCACGGCATGAAGAAGACGAGGATCGGTGCGCTCAACCTGTTCTTCCAGAACATCCGGCAGTACCGCTGGGAGGACACCCTGTCCGGCACCGCGGCCTTCTACGTCGGCGACGTCCCGCCGGTCCCCGAGCAAGTCGACCGCCGCCTCGCCGAGTACGTCATGACCCAGATCGAGTCGCCCGGCAACCTGGACCGCTGGCCCGACGCGGCGGGCCGACTGGTCACCCTCATCCTCACCCGCTGCGGACTGCGCATCTCCAGCGCTCTGGCCCTCGACTTCGACTGCCTCCTCCACGACGGCCAGGGCGCCCCCTACCTGCGCTACTTCAACACCAAAATGAGGCGCGAGGCGGCCGTGCCCATCGATGAGGAACTCGAAGCAGCCATCCGCGAGCAACAACGTCGGGTGCTGGACCAGTGGCCGGACGGGACGGCCTGCTTGTTCCCCCGCCAACGCGCCAACGTCTCGGGGAACCTCCCGCTGGCGGACGGCACTTACCGGCGGATGCTCGGCCGCTGGCTGAAGACCTGCGAGATCCGTGACGAACACGGGCGGCCAGTGCACCTGACACCCCATCAATGGCGGCATACCTTTGCCTGCCGACTCATCAACCGAGACGTCCCGCAAGAGGTCGTCCGCGTCCTCCTGGACCACGATTCACACAAGATGACCTCGCATTACGCCAAGATCACCGACCAGACGGTGCGGCGGCACTGGGAACAGGCAACCAAGGTCAACATCAAGGGCGAACGCGTGATCCTCGATCCCGACGGGCCGCTCAGCCAGGCCCAGTGGGCCAAGACGCGTTACGGCATCGCCACCCAAACCCTGCCCAACGGCTACTGCGGGTTGCCCGTTCAGAAGACCTGCCCGCACGCCAATGCTTGCCTGACCTGCCCAGTCTTCCTCACTGGGCCCGAGTTTCTGCCGGAGCTCCGCGAACAGCGCACCCGCACCCTGACGTTGATCGACAACGCCAAGAGCTGCGGTCACAGCCGCATGACCGAGATGAACCAGCAGGTCGCCGACAACCTCGACCGCATGATCGGCGAAATGGAAGACGACCAGGAGACTGAAAATGCCGGCTGACAACTCCCACCTGATCGTCGCCGCGGCCCGCCGGAGAGCCACGGCAACCCGCCGACGCGCGGTCGCCGCCCTGCGGCGGATGGATGCCACCGGCATCGCGATCACCTTCGAGACCGTCGCCCGCGAAGCGGGCGTCTCCCGGTCCTGGCTCTACAACCAGCCGGACCTGAGAGCCGAGATCGAGCGACTTCGCGCCCGCCGCCGGTCGATCCCCGCGGCCCGGCCGGTTCCCGACCGGCAACGAGCCTCCGACGCCTCCCTTCTACGGCGCTTGGAGGCTGCCACCGAGCGCAACCGACAACTGGAGTCCGAGAACCGGGAGTTGCGCGAGGCCCTCGCCCTCGCGCTCGGGGAACGACGCACCGCCGACCTGCCAGGTCGCCGCGACGACACGCCGAAGAAGAAGTCTTCCGCCGTCATCGGGCCCTGCTGAGGAGACCGTCGAGGACACTGTCCTCCACACAACACACCAGGTCAGGAACCTGCAAGATCGGCGGGCTCAAGATAA
>NZ_LGDW01000171.1 GCF_001280005.1 Streptomyces sp. NRRL WC-3618
GCGCATCGCGCCCATCGCCGGCAGCGTGGCGCCCGCGACCAGGCCGGCGGTGACCGTCATGACTTTCCGGCGGCTGTGGGGGTGTTGGAGCCAGGACATACGAGATCAGCTTCCTCACGGGTAAGGGGACCAAGAGCCGAAGTTCGACATGTCGCTCTGGCTCTGGGGTTCTGGTTGGTGGCGGATGATCTGGGCAGGGGGCGGTGGCAGGTGGAGCAGGTGCCGGTCCAGCAGCTCAGCAGGTCCTGGATGGTGTCGAGGATCTGGTAGAGGGTGAACCCGCTGTATCGGCTTTTCGGGCCAGGCGCTGCTCGGTCAGGAACGCGTGGGCGGCGGCGACCAGGTGCCGTGGTGATGCCGGCCGGTCCAGGAGCAGCCCTCGAATCCCGGGACCGGGGCGGGGAGGGGAGGGGCTCAGGTCCCGGGAGCGGGGGTCATCCGGCGGTCAGAGTGGTCCACTTCTGGTTGGAGCCGCCGTGGCAGTCCCACAGGTGGAGCTGTGTGCCGTCGGTCGTGGAGAAGCTCGGATCATCGAGGCAGCGGCCGGAGGCGGGGTTGCGGTAGCCGCCGTTGTAGGGCTGCCAGATCTGGTTGGAGCCGCCGTGGCAGGCCCAGAGCTGCACCTTGGTGCCGTTGGCCGTGCCGAAGCCGGCGGCGTCCAGGCATTTGCCCATGGAGCGCAGGGTGCCGTCGGTGTAGGCGGACCAGACCTGGTTGACGTCGCCGGTGCAGCTCCAGGTCTGGACGGCGGTCCCGTCGGCCGTGCCGAAGCCGCTGACGTCCAGGCACTTGCCGCCCAACTCGGACTGCACACGTGAGGGAGCGGGGGCGGGGTTCCTCAGCCACCCGGCGCTGTCCGCGGACTGGATGCCGCGGTGGAAGGCGTCCGCCATCTTCACGTAGCCCGCGTCGTTGGGATGCAGGAAGTCGTCCAGGTCGGCCGTGGTCAGGCTGCTCATGTCCACGTACGCGACGTGCTTGCCCGCCGCCTGTGCCTCGCTCACGATCTGGGGGATGGCCTGGTTGTACGCGGCACGGTACTGCTCCTCCGTGCCACTGGTGGACACGACCAGGGAGGCCACGAGGACGGTCGCGTCGGGGACGTCGGCGGTGATCTGGTTGACCAGTGACCTCAGCCGGTCGGCGGCGGTGGTGGGCTGGTAGCTCCCGTTGAGGTCGTTGGTGCCGATGTGCAGCGTCACGACGTTGGGCCGGTAGCGGGTCAGCGCGGCGTCGGTGAGGGCGGCGATCTGGTCGATGCGGTAGCCGGAGTGGCCTTCGTTGTCGGCGTCGGACATCGAACCGCCCCGCCCCGTGCCCACGAAGTCCAGCGGATGGCCGTCCGCCGCGAGCTTGTCCCACAACGGACCCCGGTAGCCGTTGCCCGTACTGCTTCCCACGCCCCACGTTATCGAGTCGCCGAGCGGCATGACCCGCAAGGGTGTGTTCGAGGCGGCGGAGGCAGGTGCCACACCTGCCGCCGTCACCCCGAGCGCGGCAGTGACCATCGTGATGAGGGGCAGGATCCAAGGCTTTCTCATGCAGTCGTCCTCTTCTGCGGGTGAGTGCTGAATCTGGCGCGGGCTGCTCGACGTTCGTGTCGACAACTCGGCTGCCGTGTCGTCCCGCTGGCGTCGGCGGGCACATGACGTACTGGCGGAACGGCGTGGTGGGGAACGTCGTCATCCTTGAGCAAGCGACTCCGGCCTGGCCCGTCAGGGGCCGTCCGGAGGCGGTGTGGTGCGGCCCTGAAGCGTTCGGAATAGCGAACGCCGGTCGAAGTGTCGAGCAACTGGATAATAAGGTTCCGGTGATCAGCGTCAATACCTCTCGCAAAATTCGCAAGCCGGAACATGCACAACTGAAACCAGGCGGCCTCAAGTCCCATGGTGTAGGGGTCTTTGATAGAGGGTCAGGTAGCGGGGGCGGGGGCGGGCGCGGGCTTGGACAGGCACCGTTGCCGTACTGGTTGCCGCCGTTCCCGAAAAGGTTGCCGCCCGGTCCAAGTGCACGACTTGAGGAGACGGACCGCGATCCCGGTGACCCAGTCGATGGTCATCGGTCTTGTCGTTGTCGTTGAGTAAAAGCGGGACCACGCCGGCCATGCGCAGAACAACAGCGTCTCGCGCTCGCTTCCACCGCCCGGACCAGGCACTTTCGGGCCTAATCCCCAGTCGGACTGCAACCAGAGACCGGGCTCGGCGATCCACGGCCGGTAAGTACGACGGTGGCCGGCCTGCCACTGTTCCCTTCGCCCGCGCGACCGCCCGCCGCGTCGTCCGCTCGTCCCAACCCCAGTAGCTGGAGGCGTTCGTGGAGCTTGTCGGCTCGCACCGTGCGCTGCGACCGGTCGACCCACTCCTCGCTTTGGCATGAATGGGTCGATCTAGGATCTTGTGCTGTCCGCTCTCCACTCCTAGGATCCATGCCGTCCGAAGGATCGGTTTACGTTCGCAGTACCGAACACGCCCGGCCGAAGCGGCTTGCGCATGGTGCACATGCCGGGCATGACAGCACCCGCATCATCCGTACCAGTAAGGCTCTCCCCCACACACCAAGTGCCGGACCTGGAAGGGCTCACCCGGCATTCGTGCGGCGAGCCCCGATCGCCTCCCGGAGCATCGTGTGAAATCACCCGCACCATGCCACGCCCGCGCCCGTGCCGCGCGGCCGTGGCCCTCCTATTAGGCCTGGCGCGGCCGGCCCGTCGTCCAACTCGTAGGCCGTGCCTGGGAAACGCCGTATCCCAGCCCCGTCCTGCCGCTCCCCGCCCCGCCAGGTCACCCCACTGACCGGCGTCGACACCTTCGACGGAACGACCGTGAAACCGAAGCGGGAAGGGAACCACGATCCGGACCACGACAAGTGGTCCGTCAACAACGGCCTGACCCTGCGCACCGCGCCGGCCACCAACCACCTGTACTGGGCCCGCAATACCCTCACCCACCGGATTCAGGGACCCATCTCCACCGCGACCATCCAGCTGGACTACGCGACGATCCGCGACGGACAGCAACTGGAACACCACCGGCGCCGAAGCCGCGAACGCCAACGTCACGGGCTACGCCGCGCAGACGCTCGGCGGCTCCGTCCGCATCGCACGGTTCGCGCTGACCACACCCCGAGCGCAGCAACGTTCCTCCCCCCGCATCTGACCAGCAGCTGCTCAGTCCCCGACCCGCAGCACCAGGAAGGACCACACCATGGCCAGTACCGCCGCCCATGGGCCAACGGCTCACCCGACCGCAGCGAGATCACCCGCCACCGGTACGAGGCTCACCCGGGCAGCCGCCTGGGTGGTGGGCCTCCTGCTGGTGTTCGCCGTCGTGCCCGCCGCGGTGCATCCCACCGCGGCCAGGGCCGACAACCCGATCGTGCAGAACGTCTACACCGCCGACCCGGCCCCGCTGGTCTACAACGGACGGGTCTACCTCTACACCGGGCACGACGAGGACGGCTCCAATTCCTCCTTCGTGATGAAGGACTGGCGGGTGTGGTCCTCCGCCGACATGGTCAACTGGACCGACCACGGCTCACCGCTCAGCCTCAACACCTTCAGCTGGGCGTCCACCGACGCGTGGGCGGGCCAGGCCGTCGAACGGGCCGGCAAGTTCTACTGGTACGTGCCGGTGACGGCCCGGGCGACCGGCCGGATGGCCATCGGCGTGGCGGTGGCGGACAGCCCCACCGGCCCGTTCCGGGACGCCCTCGGCCACCCGCTGGTGGAGAACAGTGAGATCGACCCGACCGTCTTCATCGACGACGACGGTCAGGCCTACCTGTACTGGGGCAACCCCAACCTGTGGTACGTCAAG
>NZ_LGDW01000172.1 GCF_001280005.1 Streptomyces sp. NRRL WC-3618
GTGCCGCCCCTGGCGGCACGCATGCCCGCAGCTAGGTGGACGCCCCTCCAGGAGCGCGGGGAGCCGCGCGCGAAGCCCCACCGGCCCGGCGTTTCAGGGCCGCGGGGAGCGTCGCGCCAGGCTCCCACCGGCCCGGCGTTTCAGGGGCGCGGGGAACTGCGCGACGAGCCCCCACCGGGCCGCACCCGCAAGCGCACCCGCCCCCCGGGCACCCGCAAATGCACCCACCCCTCAAAGCCGCGCCGGCGCACCCCCCCTCAGCTCCGCCAGGTCGAACACCTCCGCCATCCGCGCATACCCCTTGTCGCTCGGATGCAAGTGATCCGGGGAGTTGTAGCCCGGCCGGAACCGTCGAGGGTTCTGCGGATCCCGCAACGCCTTGTCGAAGTCGACATACGCGTCGTACACCCGCCCCGCCCGAATCGCCGCGTTCACAGACTGCCGCAGCCCCTCCGTGGTCGCCGAGAACCCGTGGAACCCGCCGAACGGCATCAGCGTCGCCCCCACCACCCGCAGCCCCCGCCCGTGCGCCCGGGCCACCAGCTCACGCAGCCCGGCGACGATCGCGGACGCCTTCACGGTCCTGGGGTCGCGGGCGCGCAGGATGTCGTTGACGCCCAGGTCGACGACGACGACCTTGACGTTCGCACGGTCGAGGGCGTCCCGTCCGAACCGTGCCAGCGCGCTCGCGTTGGGCGCCGGAGTGCCGGGGCCGCCCGGCAGCAGGACGCGGTTGCCGCCGATGCCCTGGTTGACGACGCTGTAGTGGGGCACGTCCGCGCCCGCCTCCGCCGCCGCGTGGAGCCGGTCGGCGAGGACGTCGGGCCAGCGGCTGTTGGTGCCCACGGTGGACGTGGTGCCGGCGGTGAGGGAGTCGCCGATGACGACGACCGTGCCGGTGGCCTGCTTGCTGAAGACGTCCAGGGCGGTGACGTACCGCCATGCCTCGATCTGTTCGGTGTAGGCCTCGGCGCAGGTGTCCTCGGTGCGGTCGCCGAGCGCGGCGTACGACATCTGCCGGGCGTGCGGATGGTAGGTGACCGGGCCGGACGGGATCGCGGAGTACGTCGTCACGAGAACGTCGCTGTCGCGCGGCACAACGACCCGTACCGCGTCGCTGACGATCTGCTGCCCGGCCGGGATGGTCACCGAGGGGCTGCCGCCGAAGGTGAGCCGGCGCATCGTCCCGGGGTCGGCGGCGGCGCTGTTGTCGGTGGCGGCGACGGCAATCGAGGCGTGGGCGATGGTCAGGGGCCGCGTGCCGTAGAGGTTGGAGAGCGTGGCGCGGGCACTCGTACCGCCGACCGTGGTGTGCACGACGTTGCGCAGGGAGCGGCCGGCCAGGCCCTGGACCGCGGTGCCGGGTTCGCCGTTGACCGGGGAGGCGGACCAGGTGCCGACCCAGGTACCGGCGGACGCGGGGGCGACGGCGCTGCCCGAGTCGCCGCGGCTGCGGTTGACGGACTCGGCGTGCGGGGCGGTGCCGTCGTCGAGGGTCGCCCCGACGTATATGGCGGTGGAAACGGCCACGACGAGCGTGAGTATCGCGGCGAACAAGCCATAACCGTGACGCCTGGTCATGGGGTGTGTGACTCCTCGTACGGCGGGGGAGCGTGGGGCTCCGGTGGGCTGCGCCCATGATGCGGGATGGGCCTGCGGGGCTCGGCCGAACCGGTCGGACCAACCCCCTCCGGATATACGTGGGGAACTCCTGTTCCGTTCCGGGAGTAGGTCAAGAAGGGACAATGTGTGAGGGATCACTGAACGGTGGAGCGAATGCGGCGCATGAGAACGGGATCGGACGACGGCGGGCCCGGAGGGACAGACGTGCCTGAAGCGACAACTGGAGGGACTGGAGGGACCGGAGGGACAACCAGAGGGACTGGAGAGAAGACTGGAGGGGGTGTGGCCGGTCGCGCCATGAACTCCTTCGGGCCCGCCGACGAGGAGCGCATGCGCGGGGTGCGCCGGATGAAGCTCACCGCGACCGGGCTGCTGGCCTTCGTCGCCGTCGTGTACATCCTCGCCAAGTGGGCCGGTGAGCAGGGCGCCGGCGCCTGGACGGCGTATGTCGCGGCGGCGGCCGAGGCGGGCATGGTCGGTGCGATGGCCGACTGGTTCGCGGTCACCGCCCTCTTCCGCCATCCGCTCGGCCTGCCCATTCCGCACACGGCGATCATCCCCACCAAGAAGGACCAACTCGGCGTCTCCCTCGGGGAGTTCGTCGGTGAGAACTTCCTCTCCCAGGACGTCGTACGCCAGCGCCTGCGCGCGGTCGGCATCGGCAGCCGCCTCGGTGCGTGGCTGGCCGAGCCGGAGCACGCGGACCGTGTCACGGCGGAGCTGTCGGCGGCCCTGCGCGGCGCGCTCACCGTGCTGCGCGACTCGGACGTCCAGGCGGTCGTCGGCGAGGCCATCACCCGGCGCGCCGACGCCCAGGAGATCGCGCCCGGCATCGGCAAGTTGCTGGAGAAGGTCGTCGTCGACGGCGGCCACCGGAGGGCCGTCGACCTGATCTGCGTACGCGCGCACGACTGGCTCGTCCTGCACGAGGCGGAGGTCCTGGGAGCCGTGCATGGCGGCGCGCCCGGCTGGACGCCCAAGTTCGTCGACAAGAAGGTCGGTGAGCGCGTCTACAAGGAGCTTCTGCGCTTCGTCACCGAGATGCGTGACGCCCCCTCCCACCCGGCGCGCGGCGCCCTGGACCGCTTCCTCACCGACTTCGCCTCCGACCTCCAGTCCGACACGGACACGCGCGCGCGTGTCGAGCGGCTGAAGACCGAGGTGCTGGGGCGCGGCGAGGTCCAGGACCTGATCGCGTCCGCCTGGACGGCCGTACGTTCGATGATCGTCTCGGCGGCGGAGGACGAGCGCAGCGAACTGCGGCTGCGCGTACGGGCGTCGCTGCTGTCGCTGGGGTCGCGGATGTCGGTCGACTCAGGGGTGCAGGACAAGGTGGACGGCTGGGTCGAGGGCGCGGCGGTGTACGTCGTGACGACCTATCAGGGCGAGATCACGTCCCTGATCACGGACACGGTCGCGGGCTGGGACGCCGAGCACACGACGCGGAAGATCGAGGCGCACATCGGCCGTGACCTGCAGTTCATTCGTATCAACGGCACGGTGGTCGGCTCGCTGGCGGGGCTGCTCATCTATGTGGTGTCGCGGGCGGTCGGGGTGTAGCCGGGCGCGGAGTACGCGATGGAGAACCCGTACGTGAGTACCCGTACCTGAGTACGCGTACTCTGTCGGACCGTCTCACGGCAGGTGACCCTCGTACGTATGACCGAGATAACGGGGAACGGCACCACCGGGAAGCTGCTCGGGCCGCTGCGGACGCGTCCCTGGGCCGAGCGCTGGCTGACCCGCGCATTCGGCGCCGCGGTCGCTGCGGCGTCGTACGTCGTCTGCGTCCCCTGGGACTTGCGCAACCGGGCGGAGAGCGCGGGCGCCACACACGAGACGACCCCGGTGACGGGTGTCGGGGTCGCCGCCCTGGGCGTCCTGCTGCTGCTCCTGGCCGCCTACTTCGGCCACCGTGACAACCGGGGCTGGCCGCTGCTCCTGATCGCGGCCCCGCCGGCGGCCCTCATGTACGTCTCCCTGCGCACCCACCCCGGCCGGCCCGACGGCTTCGCCAGCGCCTGGCCCCTGACCTGGGCCTTCTTCACGCTGGTGATCGCGGCGGGGGTGCTGGTGGCGGCGGGGGTGGGGCG
>NZ_LGDW01000173.1 GCF_001280005.1 Streptomyces sp. NRRL WC-3618
GTCCTGGTTCACCGCGGAACCTCGTACGACCGCAAGCACCCGATGGCCAAGGCGCCGAGCATCCGACAACCGCTCCACCAGCAGCATGCCGACGCCCTCGCCCCAACCCGTCCCGTCCGCCGCCTCCGCGAACGCCTTGCAGCGGCCGTCGACGGCAAGGCCGCGCTGGCGGCTGAACTCCACGAAGGTCTCCGGCGACGACATCACCGTCACGCCGCCCGCGAGCGCCATCGTGCACTCGCCGTTGCGCAGCGCCTGCGCGGCCAGGTGCAGGGCGACGAGCGAGGACGAGCACGCGGTGTCGACGGTCACCGCCGGGCCCTGGAGGCCGAGGACGTAGGAGAGGCGGCCGGACATGACGCTGGTGGTGTTGCCGGTGAGCAGGTGACCCTCGACGCCTTCGGGGGCCTGGCGGACGCCCTCGCCGTAGCCCTGGTAGCCGGAGCCGACGAACACGCCGGCGCGGGTGCCGCGCAGGGTGGCCGGGTCGATGCCCGCCCGCTCGAAGGCTTCCCACGCGGTCTCCAGGAGGAGCCGTTGCTGCGGGTCCATGGCCAGGGCCTCGCGGGGCGAGATGCCGAAGAACGCGGCGTCGAAGTCGCCCGCTTCGTGCAGGAAGCCGCCGTGGCGGGCATAGAAGGTGCCCTGCTTGTCCGGGTCGGGGTCGTAGAGGCCGTCGAGGTCCCAGCCGCGTCCATCGGGGAGTTCGCCGATGGCGTCGGCGCCGTCGGCGACGAACCGCCACAGGTCCTCGGGGCCGCGTACGCCGCCGGGGAAACGACAGCTCATGCCGACGATCGCGATGGGCTCTCTGGAAGCCGCCGTGAGCTGCTGGTTCTGCCGTCGCAGCCGCTCGGTCTCCTTCAGAGACGCGCGCAGCGCTTCAACGACCGTGTCCGAAGGCCTCGTCATGTCCGGCTCCACATCCGTGCTGCGTGAATTCGTGCGGCGTAACTGCGTGTTGCGTCAGGAATCGCTGTTGTCCAGGGCGAGCTGGATCAGGTTGTCCACGTCCATGGCGTCGATCGAGTCGTCCATGTCGTCGTCATCGGTCGGGGCCGGCGCGGTGTCCGGGCTCGCGTGTTGCGCGGCGAGGCGCAGGACGGCGTCCATCAGACCTGCCTCGCGGAGGCGGGCGATGGGTACGGACGCGAGAGCCCTGCGGACTTCGGCGTCGGCTTCGGTGTCCGCCGGGTCGTCGTCCACGTCACCAGATCCGGCCGCGGAGTCGGGCAGGAGTTCGGCGAGGAGCTGCCGGGACAGTTCCCCGGGGGTCGGGTGGTCGAAGACGAGGGTGCTGGGCAGGCTCAGGCCGGTCGCGGCGTTCAGGCGGGTGCGGAGTTCGACGGCGGTCAGCGAGTCGAAGCCGAAGTCCTTGAACGCGCGGTCCTCGCGGACGGCCTCCGTGCCCGTGTGCCCGAGTACGGCGGCGACCTCCTCGCGTACCAGCTTCAGTACGGTCCGCTCGCGCTCGTCGGCCGAGGCCGCGGCGAGCCGCTCGCGCAGGGCGGCCGCGGCGTCGTCGGTCCCGGCCCCGTCGGCCGAACGCGCGCCGGATACGCCCGACGCGGCGTCGAGGGCCCGGCGGGCCTCCGGCAGGTCGTCGAGCAGCGGGCTCGGCCGCCGCACGGTGAAGGCCGGGGCGAACCGCTCCCAGTCGACATCGGCGACGGTGACCAGGGCGTCGCGGACGCCGAGCGCATGCCGCAGTGCGGCGACGGCCGACTCGGGCCTCATGACGGGCAGGCCCCGCTTGCGCAGGTGCGCCGCCGCCTCGTCGTCCCCGGCCATGCCCGAACCGGCCCACGGCCCCCAGGCCACCGACGTCACCGCACGCCCCTGGGCCCGGCGGCGTTCGGCGAGCCCGTCGAGGAAGGCGTTGGCGGCCGCGTACGCCGCCTGGCCGCCGCTGCCCCACACGCCCGCGATGGACGAGAACAGCACGAACGCGTCCAGCGGTGTGCCACCGAGCAGTTCGTCCAGGTGCGCCGCGCCCGCCGTCTTCGCCGTGACGATCTCGGCGAAGTCCGCCGGTCCCGTCTCGTCGATCATGCGGTCCTGTCCCAGGCCCGCCGCGTGTACGACGGCGCTCAACGGCGCGTCCGCAGGGATCTCGGCCAGGAGCCCGGCGAGCGCGTCCCGGTCGGCCACGTCGCAGGCGGCGATGGTGACCTCGGCGCCCAACTCCTCCAGTTCGGCGCGGAGTTCGGCGGCTCTGGGCGCGTCGGGACCGCGCCTGCTCGTCAGTACAAGATGACGCGCGCCGCCGCCCGCGCACCACCGCGCCACGTGGGCGCCGAGGGCACCGGTGCCGCCGGTGATCAGTACGGTGCCGCGCGGCTGCCATTGCCCGGCGGGAGCCGGGCGCCTGGGCGCGCGCACGAGGCGGCGTACGAGGGCTCCCGAGGGGCGGACGGCGAGCTGGTCCTCGGTGAAGTCCTCCGTGGCGGTGCGGGAGAGGAGGGTGGTGAGGTGGGCGCGGGCAGAGGCCGGGACGGCCCCTGTGGCCTCGGGGAGGTCGATGAGGCCTCCCCACACCTCCGGGTGCTCCAGGCCCACGACCCGCCCGAAGCCCCATGCCTGCGACTGCGCGACACCGCGCACGGACTCGGCGGCGCCGACGGACACCGCGCCGCACGTGGCGATCCACAGTCGTCCACCGACCTCGGCGTCGACGACGGCCTGCGTCAGGGCGAGGGTCGCGGCCATGCCGCGGGTGAAGGATGCCGACTGGGCGAGGGACCCCGAGGGCTCGTACGAGCGCTCGTCCAGGGCCAGCAGGGACAGCACGCCGGCGAGGGGAGCGTCCAGGTCCCGCAGGAGCTTCGTCATCTCCGTACGATCGGCGGCCTCGTCCCCGACGACCACGCGCCGGACGTCCGTACCGGCGGCGGCCATCGCCTCCTCGGCGGCCGCGCACCATGGGTGTTCGGCGGCCCCGTCCGGGACCACCAGCGCCCAGGCGCCCTGGAGGGCCGGACCGGCGCCTGGTCCGGAGCCACCGGGCAGCGGCTTCCACGTGATCTGGTAGCGGAGGGCGTCCACCTGCTGCTGTTCCTGCTGCCGGCGCCGCCAGGACGCGAGCGCGGGCAGCACCGACTTGAGGGACGCGTCCTGGTCGAGCTCCAGCGTCTCCGCAAGGCCTTCGAGGTCCTCGCGCTGGACGGCCTCCCAGAACTCCGCGTCCACGCTGGTGCCCTGGCCGTCGGCCGCGGCGGACTCCTTCGGCTGCGGCCAGTAGGTCTGGTGCTGGAAGGCGTACGTGGGGAGGTCGACGCGACGTCGGGACTCGACGGGGGCGTACAGCGGCGCCCAGTCGACCTCGGCGCCGCGGACGTGGAGCTGGGCGAGGGCGGCCAGGAAGGTGTCCGCTTCCGCACGGCCCTTGCGCAGCGCACCGACCAGACCTGCTTGCGCGGCCGGGTCGGTGAGGGTGTCGTGCGCCATCGCCGTGAGCACGGAATCCGGGCCCAACTCCAGCAGCGTCGACACGCCTTGGGCGGTGAGAGTGGTCAGGCCGTCGTGGAAGCGCACGGCCTCCCGGACGTGGCGGACCCAGTACTCGGGGTCCGTGAGCTGAGCCGACTCGGCCAGTTCACCAGTCACGTTGGAGATGACCGGCAGCTTCGGTTCCTGGTACGTCAGGCCCCCCGCCACCTTGCGGAAGTCGTCGAGAACCGGGTCCATCAACGGCGAGTGGAACGCGTGCGACAC
>NZ_LGDW01000174.1 GCF_001280005.1 Streptomyces sp. NRRL WC-3618
CACCCCCGGCTGGCTCGGCTACTCCGACGAGAAGCTGGCCCGCCTGGCCCGCGAGGCCGTCGCCGACGGCTTCACCCAGATCAAGCTGAAGGTCGGCGCGGACCTGGAGGACGACATACGCCGCATGCGCACCGCCCGCGAGACGGTCGGCGACTCCATCCGCATCGCCGTGGACGCCAACCAGCGATGGGACGTCCAGCCCGCGATCGACTGGATGCGCGAACTGGCCCCCTACGACCCGTACTGGATCGAGGAGCCCACCTCCCCCGACGACATCCTCGGCCACGCCGCCGTCCGCAAGGCCGTCAGCCCCATCAAGGTCGCCACCGGCGAGCACATCGCCAACCGGGTCGTCTTCAAGCAGCTCCTCCAGGCCGGCGCGGTGGACATCGTGCAGATCGACTCCGCCCGGGTCGGCGGCGTCAACGAGAACATCGCCATCCTGCTGCTCGCCGCGAAGTTCGGCGTGCCGGTCTGCCCGCACGCCGGCGGAGTCGGCCTGTGCGAGATGGTGCAGCACCTGTCGATGTTCGACTACGTCGCCGTCACCGGCACCACCGAGGACCGCGTCATCGAGTACGTCGACCACCTGCACGAGCACTTCGTCGACCCCGTGCGCATCGCCGACGGCCACTACCTCGCCCCCGCTGTTCCCGGGCTGAGCGCGCAGATGCACCAGGACTCCCTCAAGGAGTACACCTACCCCGACGGCCCCGTCTGGGCCTCCCGTGTCTGACAGTCGGTGCCTGGTGGACGCCCACCATCACCTGTGGGACCTGGACCGCCGACCCCAGCCCTGGCTGGACGAGCCCGGCCACGAGCCCATCCGCCGTACCTTCGGCGCGGCCGACCTGCGCTCGGCGGCGACCCGGCCGGTCGCCGGACGGAAGTTGGCGAGCACGGTGGTCGTCCAGTGCGTGGCCTCCGTGCCCGAGACACGGGAACTGCTCGCCCTGGCCGGCACCGACCCGCTCATCGGCGCGGTCGTCGGCTGTCACCTCCCCGGCCGTCGCGGACATGCTCGACGACCTGCTCGCAGGGCCCGGTGGCCCGTACCTCCGCGCCCTGCGCCACCTCGTACAGGGCGAATCGGACCCGGCGTGGCTGCAACAACCCTCCGTGGAACGGGGGTTGCGGGCGGTGGGCGAGCGCGGACTGGCGTACGACGTCCTGATCCGCAGCCGGCAGTTCGACCAGGCGGTCCACCTGGCGGAACGCTTCCCCGATCTGCCGATCGTCCTCGACCACGCGGGCAAGCCGCCCATCGCCCAGGGTGATCTGGGCGACTGGGAAAGGGAGCTGCGGAGGCTGGCCGCGCGTCCTCAGGTGCGCTGCAAGGTCTCCGGCCTGGTCACGGAGGCCGACTGGCAGCAGTGGACGACGGCGGACATCCGCCCGGTGTGGGACGTACTGCTGTCCGCCTTCGGCCCCGACCGGCTGATGTTCGGTTCCGACTGGCCGGTCTGCATCCTCGCCGGCGGGTGGAACCAGTGGGCCACCGCTGTCGAGGAACTGCTCGTCGACTGCTCCGCCACCGAGACCTCGGCGATCCTCGCCGACACCGCGACCGGCTTTTACCGCCTGAACCGCACTGCACCGCAAACCCCTGAAAGGAAGGAGGGAACACCATGCTCCTGACCCGTCTGCTGCACCCGGGGATCCTCGAAGCGCTGGCCGGAGCCGGCCACGGCGCCCGGGTACTGCTCGCCGACGGCCACTACCCGGCGAGCACCGCGACCGGGGAACGCGCCCGCATCATCCATCTCAACCTGGCGCCCGGCCTACTGGACGTCACCACCGTGCTCGACGTCCTGCTGAGCGCCCTGCCCGTCGAGTCGGCCGACGTGATGGTGCCGCCGGAAGGCGAACCGGAGCCGCCGGCCATCGCCGAGTACCGCTCCATGCTGGCGCCCGTCCCGGTCGACACCCTCGGCCGCTTCGAGTTCTACGACGCCGCCCGCTCCCCCGACCTGGCGCTGGCGATCGTCACCGCCGACACCCGCACGTACGCCAACCTGCTGCTGACCATCGGTGTCCGCGCTGAAGGGACCCTGACCCCGCGATGACACTCGCCGTCCGTTACATATCCGCCCGCACCCTGGACACCGCCCCCGCCGAAACCTCCGCACCTGGTCCCGGTGAGGTGGAGCTGGCGCCCGCCTATGTCGGTATCTGCGGCACCGACCTGCACATCTTCCACGGCGACATGGACGCCCGGGTGTCCACGCCCGCCGTCCTGGGGCACGAGATGTCCGGCCGGATCGTCCGCGTCGGCCCCGGTGTGGACGGCTGGGCGCCCGGTGACGCGGTCACGGTGATGCCGCTGCGCTGGGACGACACCTGCCCGGCCTGTCTCAAAGGCCATCAGCACATCTGCCAGCACCTCGACTTCATCGGCATCGACTCCCCCGGCGCGATGCAACAGCGCTGGACCGTGCCCGCCTCGACACTCATCCGGCTGCCCGACACCCTTCCCCTGGACCGGGCCGCGCTCGTCGAGCCCACGGCGGTCGCCGTGCACGACGTCGGCCGCGCCGCTGTCACCGAGGGCGAGCACGTCGTCGTGGTCGGCGGCGGACCCGTCGGCATCCTCATCGCCCTGGTCGCACGAGCCGCAGGAGCCGACGTACGCATCGCCGAACTGAGCGCCTACCGGCGCGCGCTCGCCGAGAAGTCGGGACTGACCGCCTGGGACCCGGCCGTCGACGACGTGGCTGAGCTGGTCCGCGAGTGGACCACAGGCGCGGGCGCGGACGTCGCCTTCGAGGTGTCCGGCGCCGCCGCCGGCGTGGACACCGCGGTCGACGTGCTGGGGGTGCGGGGCCGGCTGTGCCTGGTCGCCATCCATCCCCGGCCCCGCGAGATCAACCTGCACCGCTTCTTCTGGCGCGAACTCACCCTCGTCGGAGCCCGGCTGTACACCCGCACCGACTTCGAGAAGGCGGTGACACTCGTCGCCGACGGCACGATTCCGGCCGAGCGGCTCATCAGCAAGGTCGTACCGCTCACCGAGGCGCCCGCCGCTTTCCAGGCGCTGGAGGCAGGCGGCGACGTGATGAAGATCCTCGTGGACTGCACCAACAACGCCCAGGGAGCCGCCATATGACCTCCTTCGACCTCACTGGGAAGCTCGCCGTCGTCACCGGTGCCCGCCGCGGGATCGGCCGGGCCATGGCCCGCGCGCTCGCCGAGGCCGGCGCGGACGTCATCGGCGTCAGCGCCACGCTGGAGGAGTCCGGCAGCGACATCGAGAAGGACGTCATCGCGGCAGGGCGCACCTTCGAGGCGATCCGCACCGACTTCGCCGACCCCGAAGCCGTGCGCGCACTGGGCGCCGACCTCGCGGGACGGGAACGACCGGTGGACATCCTCGTCAACAACGCGGGCACCATCCGCCGCGCCCCGGCCGCCGAACACACCGACGCCGACTGGGAGCTGGTCCTCCAGGTCAACCTCACCGCACAGTTCGCCCTCACCCGTGCCGTCGGCGCGGCAATGGTGGCCCGCGGCCAGGGCAAGATCATCTTCACCGCGTCGCTGCTCAGCTTCCAGGGCGGCATCACCGTCCCCGGCTACACCGCCGCCAAGCACGGCATCGCCGGCCTGACCAAGGCACTGGCCAACGAGTGGGCGGCACACGGCGTCAACGTCAACGCCATCGCCCCGGCTACATCGCCACCGACAACACCCAGGCCCTCCAGGACGACCCGGCCCGCAGCAAAGCGATCCTGGAGCGCATCCCGGCCGGCCGCTGGGGCAGCGCGGACGACCTGGCGGGCGCCACGGTCTTCCTCGCCTCCGACGCCGCCGCCTACCTCCACGGCGTCGTCCTGCCCGTCGACGGCGGATGGCTGGGCCGATGAGCAGCACCGACGACCTGGCCTCCGTCCTGGCGGGTGCCCGCCTCATGCCGGTGCTGGTCGTGCCGGATGCCGACACGGCCGTCCCGCTGACCGCGGCGCTCGTCGCGGGAGGCGCCCGTTGCGCCGAGGTCACCTTCCGCACCCCGCAAGCCGAGCAGGTGCTCAAGGCGATGGTGGAGCACGGCGGACTCACCGTCGGCGCCGGCACGGTCCTCACGCCCGAGCAGGCAGAACGGGCCGTGGCGGCCGGGGCCCGCTTCGTGGTCTCCCCCGGCTTCGACGAGGAAGTCGTCGCGATGTGCCGGAAGCTGGGAGTTCCGGTGGTGCCGGGTGTCGCCACCGCCACCGAGCTGATGAGGGCTTTGCGGGCCGGCATAGACACGGTCAAGCTGTTCCCCGCAGAACCCCTTGGCGGCCTGCCGATGCTGCGGGCGCTCACCGCGCCGTTCCCGCAAGCACGGTTCGTACCGACCGGCGGGATCGGCGCCGGTCTGCTGGCCGGCTATCTCGCCGAGCCTGCGGTCCTCGCCGTCGGCGGCAGCTGGATGGTGACCTCCGCGCACCTGGGACGGGGCGACTACGAGGGAATCCGCCGACTGACCGCGGAGGCCGCGGAGGCCGCGGAGGCCGCGGAGGCCGCGGAGGCCGCGGAGGCCGCGGAGGCCGCGGAGGCCGCGGAGGCCGCGGAGGCCGCGGAGGTGATCGACGTGGTGGCGCTCGGCGAGGTGATGCTCCGCCTGGACCCGGGCGAGGGACGCATCCGCACCGCCCGCTCCTTCCAGGTCTGGGAGGGAGGCGGCGAGTACAACGTCGTACGAGGCCTGCGGCGCTGCTTCGGCCTGCGCACGGCCGTCGTGACCGCCTTGGCGGACAACGCGGTGGGCCGACTGGTCGAGGACCTGATTCTGCAAGGCGGAGTCGACACCTCGCTGATCCGCTGGGTGCCCGAGGACGGCGTCGGCCGCACCGCCCGCAACGGCCTGAACTTCGTCGAACGCGGCTACGGCATCCGCAGCGCACTCGGCGTCAGCGATCGCGCACACACGGCCGTGTCCCAGTTGAAGGAGGGTGACGTGGACTGGGACAACGTGTTCTCGGCAGGGGCACGCTGGTTCCACACCGGCGGCATCTTCGCCGGCCTCTCCGACACCACGGTGGATGTCGCGGACGAGGCCATGGCCGCTGCCCGCCGCCATGGCGTCACGGTCTCCTACGACCCCAACTACCGCCCCAGCCTCTGGGCCGGCCGGGGCGGCGCCGACGCCGCCCGCGAGGCCGACCTGCGGCTCGCCCGGCACGCCGACGTCGTCGTCGGCGCCCTGGGCCTGGCCGGAACGTATCCGGGACAGGCCCGCGTCGGGGCCGACGAGGTGACAGACGCGCTCGCCGAAGTGTCCGGCCTGCTGCCCGAGGCGAAAGTACTGGCGACGACCCTGCGCGAGGTGCCCTCGGCCGGGATCAACGACTGGTCCTCAGCCGCCTGGTCCGCCGAAACCGGCTTCGTCACCGGCCCCCGGATGCCCGCCCTGCACGTCCTGGACCGCATCGGCTCCGGCGACGGCTTCGCCGCAGGCCTCATCCACGGCCTGCTGGCCGGAAACGACCGGCCGGGCCGGTTGACGACTGCCTGCCTCAAGCGGGCCCTCGCCTACGGCACCGCGCACGGCGCGCTCACCATGACCACCCCCGGGGACGTCTCCATGGCCTCGCTCGCCGAGGTCGAAGCGCTCATGGCCGACGGCTCGGCCGCCGTCAGACGCTGACCTGCCGCCGAGTGGCCCGCGCCACCCATACCCCCCAAGTCGCTAGGAGCACAGTTGAGGCATCGAACCGCCGGACGCCGAAAGATAACGAACACCGCTGTCGAACTCACCGGCCTCGGCTTCGGGGCCTCCGTCATGGGCAACCTGTACCGGGTCACCCCGGCCGAGGACGCGGCCGCCGCGGTCGAAGCCGCCTGGGAAGCCGACATCCGCTACTTCGACACGGCCCCGCACTACGGCCTGGGCCTGTCCGAGCTGCGCCTGGGCACCGCCCTGCGGCAGCGGCCCCGTGCCGAGTACGTCGTCTCCTCCAAGGTGGGCCGGCTGCTGGTCCCCAACGAACATCCACGAGGCGTCGACAGCGAGGGCTTCGTCGTACGGGACGATCTGCGCCGCCAGTGGGACTTCAGCCGGGACGGGGTGCTGCGCTCCATCGAGGCCACGTTGGACAGGATGGGCCTCGACCGCCTGGACGTCGTCTACCTGCACGACCCGGACGACCACTGGGAGCAGGCCGCCAACGAGGCCATGCCGGCCCTGGCGGACCTGCGCGACCAAGGAGTGGTCGGCGCGATCGGCGCCGGCATGAACCAGTCGGCCATGCCCGCCCGCTTCCTGCGCGAGACCGCCGCCGACGTGGTCATGCTCGCCGGGCGCTACACACTCCTTGACCAGTCGGCGCTGGACGACGTCCTGCCCGCAGCCGAGGAACTCGGCAAGAGCGTGGTGGCTGTCGGGGTGTTCAACTCGGGGCTACTCTCCCGCGACCGGCCTGCCGAGGGCATGAAGTACGACTACCAGGACGCCCCGCCGGCTCTGGTCGCCCGCGCCCGGGCGATCGCAGACGTCTGCGCCGCCCACGGGACGAGCCTGCCCAAGGCAGCGATCGCCTTCCCGCACACTCATCCCACCGTCATCAATGTCACCCTCGGCATGAGGACTCCGGAACAGGTCAGACGGAACGTGGAACTCCACCGGCAGCACATTCCCGAAGGTCTCTGGGACGACCTCCGTGCCCAAGGACTGATCAGGCCGGATGTGCCAGGCGAGGGCGCCGGGGCGAGGAGTCCGAAGTGTCTCTGACGGACAAGGCCATCGATCAGATCCGTGAGCTCGTCCGCACGGGTGCGCTGCCGCCGGGATCGAAACTCCCCCCAGAACCCGACCTGGCGGCCCAACTGGGTCTGTCCCGCAACCTCGCGCGTGAGGCCGTCAAGGCACTGGCCGTGGCCCGGGTCCTGGAGGTCCGCCGGGGCGACGGCACCTACGTCACCAGCCTGCACCCCAGCCTGCTCCTGGAGGGGCTCGGCGGCGCGGTGGAACTCCTCCAGAGCGACTCGGCCGCCCTGCAGGACCTCATGGAGGTACGCCGGCTCCTCGAACCCGTCGCCACCGCGCTGGCCGCCGCCCGGATCTCCGACGACCAGCTGGCCGAAGTCAAAAGCCACCTGGACGCCATGCGCGAAACCCACGACAACGTCGAACTGCTCAACTCGCACGACGCCGCCTTCCACCGCGCCGTAGTCGCCGCGACCGGCAACGAGACCCTGCTCACCCTCCTGGAGAGCGTCTCCGGCCGCACGCTGCGCGCGCGGATCTGGCGCGGTCTGGTCGACGACCAGGCCGCGGGACGCACCCTCGCCGAGCACGAGGCCATCTACGCGGCCCTCGCCACCCGCGACTGTGCCCTCAGCCAGGCCGCCGCACTACTGCACGTGAGCAACACCGAACAGGCCCTGAAGGAGCACCTCCGCTCAAACCAGCCACTCTCCTTCCCATCGCCGACACAGAAGTGACGAGCGGCGTCACACAAACGCCCCACGTGAAGATGCCTGCGCGGCAGGGCGACGCTCGTTCTTCATGGCCAGGTCGGCGTGCAGGTAGACGTCGGTGGCCTTGTGCTGGCGTGTCCGAGCCAGAGCGCAATGGTGGAGGTGTCGACGCCGGCGGTCAGCAGTGAGGACTCACTGGCGGCGGGCTTGTGCGGGCTCTTTCTGGGAGGCTGTCGAGCGCGGAGACGTCGGCGCGCTGGCCGAGACTCTGGATGTGGAGGACCCCGACGGCGAGTCGTCGCTCGGGGCCCTGTTGCCCGCGCTGTCCTCCTGGCGGCGACGGCAGCGGGTGCGGGCCACGCTCGACGGTTGGCGTTACCGGGTCATGTGGCGGCCGATGGCCGAGCCGGGCGCTCAGCCTGACCTGCCCGGTGCCTGGGTGCTCGTGGTGCGCGACTGGGCTTGATCCGCTTTGACGGACATCCGAGATCAGGGGTTCAGCCCCGGGAGGATGTCCATCATGGAGAGCATGGGGAAGAAGAAGCCTCGCCCTCGT
>NZ_LGDW01000175.1 GCF_001280005.1 Streptomyces sp. NRRL WC-3618
GCCCCCGAGCCCGAGCCCGAATCAACCACCCACCCCACCCAGACCCCTCAACAGCCCGGGTAACCGGAGTAAGCAACGCCATCGCCACCGGCGACAGCAGCAACACAACCGCCGTCCCCAACGCGAACCCACCCACCACATCCGTCGGGTAGTGCACCCCCATGTACACCTGACAGAACCCCTCCACCAGCGCGAGCCCTATCCCCACCATCCCGAACTTCCGATGCGCCACAAACAGCCCGACCCCCATCGCCATGGCGATCGTCGCGTGAGCGCTCACGAACGAGTAGTCGGACAGATCGGTCTTCCCGGAGACCAGAACCTCAAGCCCCTGGTGATCCAGAAACGGCCGGGGCCGCTGCACGAAACCCCGTATCGGAATGTTCACGAGCACCGCGACCGCCGCACCGAGCGGCGCCCAGACCAACGCGGCCACAGACACCGCCGCCTCGTCCCCACCCCGCCGCCGCACACTCCACCAACACCAGACCACGACGACCACCAGGGCCACCAACAGCCCGTACTCGCCGACGACTTCGACCACCCGGTCGAACCACCGGGGCGCGTCCTTGGCCAGGCCATTGATGTCGTAGAGCAGGTCGACGTCGGGATCCGACCCGGTTTCAGCGAGTCCAGCCATGATGCTGCGGCCCTTCGTCGTCATGTCCAGAGCGCACTGCTTCCGTGCGCCACTCCTGCCCAAGCCCACCCAGTGCCATAGGAACTCCCCGCTTGACACGTGCCACACGCACCACACGCACCAAACCCGCCACACGCGACAAACGGAACAGGCCCGACAACAAACCCAACCCGGGCGCCGGCGAATCCACTACGGGAACAGGAACGCACGCCTTCCGTTTATACGTTCCACTCTCCACCGAAAGATCACGCAGACGTTATCGAAGAGAGACACAAACTCGCAGCTCAGGGGAGGGTTTCACGCTGCGCTCACACAGCGGTGGGCAACGCTTTCGCGCCATCTTCGGTGACCCGGGTCGCCCCGAAGTAATCGGGGCTGTCGATCGGATCGAACCGGATGACGGCGCCGGTACGGGGCGCGTCAATCATGTAACCGCCGCCCACATAAATCCCCACATGCCGGATAGCCCGCGAATTGGTGAGGTCGTCGGAGAAGAAGACGAGGTCGCCCGGCAACAACTCCGCCCGCGAGGGATGCGCGCCGGCGTTGTACTGGTCGTTGGCGACCCTGGGCAACTCGACGCCCACACTCGCGTACGCGGCCTGGGTGAGCCCGGAGCAGTCGAAGCGTCCTTGCTGCTCAGCGGTACCGGTACCGCCCCAGAGGTAGGGCGTGCCGAGCTTGCCCTGGGCGTAGTTGATCGCCGCGGCGGCCTGCTCGGAGGGGTCGACGCGACCCACGGGAGCGGCAAAGCTCGTCTGCAGCGTGGTGATGGTCTTCACATAGTTCCGGGTCTCCGAATACGGCGGTACACCCCCGTATTTGATGACGGCGTACGCCCCCGCGTTGTAAGCGGCGAGCATGTTGTGCGTCGGGTCTCCGGGGGCGTCCTTCACGTACGAGGC
The DNA here is from genome assembly GCF_001280005.1 of Streptomyces sp. NRRL WC-3618. Taxonomy (GTDB): domain Bacteria; phylum Actinomycetota; class Actinomycetes; order Streptomycetales; family Streptomycetaceae; genus Streptomyces. The sequence goes on from NZ_LGDW01000175.1 coordinate 1,546, forward strand.
GAGCTGGCAGTCGTACGACGCGGCCGACGGAATCGCGTCATTCGGGTCCCATACGTCGCGGTCGCCGTCACCGTCGCCGTCGATTCCGTGCGAGGCCCAGGTTCCGGGGATGAATTGCGCTATCCCTTCCGCCTTTGCCGGACTCTTCGCATTCGGATTGAATCCGCTCTCCTGGTACAGCTGCGCGGCGAGGAGGGCGGGATTGATGGCGGGGCACAGATTGCCCCACTTCTGTACGAGCGCGGTATACGCGGCCGGCACGGCCCCCTTGGCGAGCGCGACGCTCCCGCCGCCCGCCTGACCGGCAACGTTCCCGGCGACAAGGTAGACGCCCACGACAAGCAGCATCACGAAGCTGAGGGTGCCACCGACGGCAACGCTCGCCACGATCCATGCCTTACGCACCGTCAACCGCCCCTCACCGCCAGGGAGTACGCCCACGTCAGTGTAGAGGCGCTACCCACACCTGGAGGTGATCATGACGAAACGCGCCACTTCTCAATCGGAACCGAAGGACCCACCGGCCTCCCGATACAAGGCATCAGCCGCACCCCCCAGCACAGCGCTGTAGGACACATCATCAGTAGCCCCACCCTGCTGGAACCCCCCAAGCACCCCCACCACCTCCCCCTCCGCGTCCACCCATGGGCTCCCGCTCGTACCGTCCGTGAAGTCGGGACACTCGATGCGCTGCTGCGTACGACTTTGCTCGGTGGGCCGGTTGACACAGGTGAGGGGCACGTCCAGCACGTTGGGATACCCGGTGACGACAACAGGGGAGGCCCCGGTCTCCCGCCCCGGGGCGAAGGCGTTCGCCCCCACCGCGTCCTCCAGATCGCGCCCGCCCTTCGAGGCGACGACGGCGAAGGCGAAGTCGCTGTCCTCGTCGGCCCGGTCGCTCCAGGCCGCCGGTACGACGGTCTTGGTGATGCGCCACAGCCCGTAAGGTGCCCGGCCGTCCCGGTACCCGGGCGCGAAGACGACGTCCGTGTCCCCGCCGCCGCTCAGACAGTGCGCGGCGGTAAGTATCAGATCCCGCCCACCACTGCGCACGACGGAAGCGGTGCAGAAATGGCCGCCCTCCAGATCGCCGCTGAACAGGGCCCCCACCCGGGCCTCCCGGGGCACCGCACGGGCCTCGGCGAACACCCCGAGCGCCCCGGAGGCGCCGCTGCCGAGGTCGGCACCGGAGACGGAGGTGACGGCGAGCAGCACGACGACGGGAAACAACGCGTGCCACCGCTTGCACAAGGGATGAGTGAGGTGCTTCATCAGGGGCCACTGTGACGCGCGAAGGCAAGAACAAACGCGGCTGCTTGCTGAGAATCTGCCGTGAACCCGTAAAGGTGAAGGCCCCCTCGACCTAACCCAACTCCCCCGACTCTCCTCCCTCCCCCAACTCCCGCCGCACCCGTGCCCACGTATGGCTGTCCAGGCTGTCGAGCGGGCCGATCCGGGAGAGCTCGGTGCCGTCGCGCCCGAGAGCAACGATGACGGGACGCCCCCCGCGACTGATCTGGGGCCCCTTCCAGGCGACGACGAACCGGCGCCCCTCCGGCGCCTCGAACCGGCGTTCGCCGACGAGGACGTGACCGACGTCCCGCCCCAGGTACACGTGGGCGCGAGTGATCCAGGGAGCCGTCTCGAAGGAGCGCGGCGGGTCGCTACGGCTGGTGAGGCTGAGCGAACCCCCACTGACGCGAACCTCGATCACCTCGGCGTCGACGGGATCGCCCACCTCGGAGCTACCGACCCCCAGGGACCGCCACTGCCCGTCGTACCACTCCAGGATCCCGCCGTACTCCCGCGCCCTCGCGCTCTGCGGACGCCACACCATCCACACCGCCCCGACACCCGCGCCGGTGTCGACATCGGCCGACACCACCGTCAGTACCCGCCGAGGCACCCACCACGGCTGCGGCTCACCACCGCCCAGCACCCGCCGCACCACACCCGGTAACAGGCGCTCCACGCTCTCCGCCTGATCCCACGTCAAACCCCTAACCATCCCGAACCACCCCGCACACCCCCACGCACCCCAACCCACCCCAGGCGCACCCTCACGCCCCCTGCGCGCACCCCGCACGCCTCTGTGCACAGGCTGTGGATCACCTGTGCAC
>NZ_LGDW01000176.1 GCF_001280005.1 Streptomyces sp. NRRL WC-3618
GGTGAGGGGGGTGTGGTTTTCGCCCCCGCCGCCCCTACCCGTCCCGTCCCTGGGGGCTGCCGCCCCCAGAGCCCCGCTTCGGCCCTGAAGGGGCCTCGTCCTCAAACGCCGGACGGGCTGAAAATTAGGGTGGGAGAACCTCACTGGCGGCGTTGGGCCTTCGGGAGGTGGGTGTGCCCGGTGTGTAACGAGGGGCGGTCCGGGGTGTAACACGGGCGTCGCACGCTGGGCGGTATGGAGAACTCCGTGACGCCCACGCACTGCCCGTACTGCGCCCTGCAGTGCGGAATGAACCTCACGCCGGCAGCAGGCGGGTGCGTCACGGTCACCGAGCGCGCCGACTTTCCCGTCAACCGTGGCGCGCTGTGCGCCAAGGGCCGCACCGCACCCACGCTGCTGTCGTCGGCACTGCGGCTGACCGAGCCGCTGGTCCGGCGGGACGGCGTACTCGTACCGGCCTCCTGGGAGGAGGCGCTCGACCGGGTGGCCGAGGGACTGACCCGCACGCGTACGGAGCACGGCCCGGACGCGTGCGGTGTCTTCGGCGGGGGCGGTCTGACGAACGAGAAGGCCTACGCGCTCGGCAAGTTCGCGCGGGTCGTCCTCGGCACCTCCCAGATCGACTACAACGGGCGTTTCTGCATGTCGTCCGCAGCCGCCGCCGGGATCAGGGCCTTCGGACTCGACCGGGGGCTGCCCTTCCCGATGGAGGACATCCCCAGGACCGGCTGCGTCATCCTCGTCGGTTCCAATCCCGCCGAGACCATGCCGCCCGCCCTCCGCTATTTCACCGAACTCAAGCAGAACGGGGGGACGTTGATCGTCATCGATCCACGTCGCACCCGTACCGCCGAGCAGGCCGACCTGCATCTCGCGCCGCGTCCCGGTACCGATCTCGCCCTCGCCCTGGGCCTGTTGCACCTGGTCGTGTCCCAGGGGCGCACCGACGAGGCGTACATCGAGGAGCGGACGAGCGGGTGGGAGGAGACGCGGGCGGCGGCGATGGCCCACTGGCCGGAGTACGTGGAGCGGATCACCGGCGTGCCCGTGCCGCAACTGCGGGAAGCCGTACGGATGTTCTGCGAGCCGTCCGACGCCATGGTGCTCACCGCTCGCGGACCCGAGCAGCAGGCCAAGGGCACCGACACCGTGAGCGCGTGGATCAACCTGTGCCTGGCGACGGGGCGTTCGGGGCGGCCGTACTCCGGATACGGGTGCCTGACCGGTCAGGGCAACGGGCAGGGCGGGCGTGAACACGGGCAGAAGGCCGACCAGTTGCCCGGCTACCGCAAGCTGACCGATCCCGCCGCGCGGCGGCATGTGGCCGGTGTGTGGGGTGTCGACCCGGACTCGCTGCCCGGACCCGGACGGAGCGCGTACGAACTCCTCGACGCGCTCGGCACCGACATCCGCTCCCTGCTGCTCATGGGGTCCAATCCGGTGGTGTCCGCACCCCGGGCCGCGCACATCCAACAGCGCCTGGAGTCACTGGACTTCCTCGCCGTCGCGGATGTCGTGCTGTCCGAGACGGCCGCGCTCGCCGACGTCGTCCTGCCTGTGACCCAGTGGGCGGAGGAGACCGGCACGACCACCAACCTGGAGGGGCGCGTGCTGCTGCGCCGGCAGGCCGTCACTCCCCCGGACGGTGTCCGCAGCGACCTGTACATGCTGCACCAACTCGCGGCCCGCGCAGGGGTGGAGAAGGGGTTTCCGGTCGACCCGGAGGAGGTCTTCGAGGAGTTGCGCCGGGCCAGCGCGGGCGGGATCGCCGACTACTCGGGGATCACCTACCAGCGGCTCGCCGAGGAGAACGGCGTCTTCTGGCCGTGCCCGGCGCCAGAGCACGACGACCAGTCGCAGGTTCCGGTACATCCCGGCTCCCCGCGTCTGTTCCTCGACCGGTTCGCGACCGACGACGGGCGGGCCCGGTTCACGCCCGTCACGTACCGGCCGATCGCCGAGGAGCCGGACGCCGAGTACCCGGTGCTGCTGACCACCGGGCGGGTCGTCGCCCAGTACCAGTCCGGCGCCCAGACGCGGCGCGTCGACGAACTGAACGCCGCCGCGCCCGGACCGTTCGTGGAACTGCACCCCCGGCTGGCCGCGCGGCTCGGAGCCGGCGAGGGCGACCCCATCGCCGTCGTGTCGCGGCGCGGGCGGGCGGTGGCGCCGGCGCGGATCACCGCTTCGATCCGCCCCGACACCGTCTTCATGCCCTTCCACTGGCCGGGCGAGGGACGGGCCAACACGCTGACCAATCCGGCCCTCGACCCGACCTCACGGATGCCGGAGTTCAAGGCGTGCGCGGTACGCCTGGAGGCCGTACGACCTTGAGGGGCAAGCGGAGTTGGCGTACGTGTCACCAGGTGACCGGGAGAGCGCGTACGCCGTGGACGGCGCGCCCCTCGTGGGCGTCCACCTCGGCCGGGGCCGTCAGCCGTAGGTCCGGCAGGCGGCTGAACAGGGTGGGCAGCGCGATCTGGATCTCGACGCGGGCGAGGGACTGGCCCAGGCAGTTGTGGAGGCCATGGCTGAACGTCACGTGGTGCTGGGTGTCCCGGGTGATGTCGAAGGTGTCCGGCTCCGGGAAGGCGCGGGGGTCACGGTTGGCGGCCTGGAGCGAGACGACGACGCCCTCCCCGGCCCGGACGGTGACACCGCCGACCTCCACGTCCTCGGTGGCGATACGCCGGATCCCGATGTGGACGATCGTGAGGTAGCGCAGGAGTTCCTCGACCGCTCCCGGCACCAGCTCCGGATCGGCGCGCAGCGCGTCCAGTTGGGTGGGATGGGACAGCAACGTCACGACGCCGAGCGACAGCATGCTCGCCGTCGTCTCGTGTCCCGCGATGAGCAGCATCACGGCAAGTCCGGCCGCCTCTGCGGCGGTTGCCTCGCCGGTGGCCACCTGCTCCGTCGCGAGCCTGCTCAGCAGGTCGTCGCCGGGGTCGGCGGTCTTGGCGGCGAGCAGTTCCATGAGGTACCCGAACAGCGCGCCCCAGCCCGCCCGCATCGCCTCCGGCCCGTCGGTCACGGTGGCGAACGCGGCGGCTTGGCGGTGGATGAACTCCCGGTCCGAGTACGGCACTCCGAGGAGTTCACAGACGACGAGCAGCGGCAGCGGGAGGGTGAAGTTCTCGACGAGATCGACCGTGGGCCCCTTGGCCACGAGGTCGTCGATGAGCCGGTCGGTCAACTGCTGGATGAACGGCCGCAGTTCCTCGGCGCGACGGAACGTGAAGTCGGGGATCAGCATCCGGCGAAGCCGGGTGTGGTCGGGCGCGTCCATGGCGAAGAGCTGGCCGGGGGTGAGCGGCGGCGGGGTCGGCTGGAGGCCGGGGAACCCTTCCCGGTGGTTCTCCGAGCTGAAGCGGGGGTCCGCGAGTACGGCTCGGGCGTCCTCGTGCCTGGTGACCAGCCAGGGGGTGTTGCCGCCCCAGAGGGCGATCCGACTGATGCCGCTGCCCTGCTCACGCAGGAGGGCGTACTCGGCGGGCGGATCGAGGAGGGCGGTGCGGTGCATGGGTAGTGGGGGGAACGTGGGCTCAGACATGGTCGACGTCTCCGCGTGGTCAGTATGTGGGTGCGGGGG
>NZ_LGDW01000177.1 GCF_001280005.1 Streptomyces sp. NRRL WC-3618
CCCCACAACAGGCGCCCCCTCCCCCACTCCCCGCACGATGCCAGTGGAGGCCCGCCGACCGGCGCGGCCCGTACGGTCTGCGCTCTCGGGAGGATCTGCCATGACCGTCAGTCTGGAACAGATGCGCCGCTGCCATTTCGCCGTCGACCTCGGGGCCGCGCGGACCCGCGTCTACGTCAAGGGTGCCGGGATCGTCGTCGACCAGCCGTCCGTCGCCGCCGTCAACACCAGGACCGGTGCGCTGATCGCGGTCGGGGAGTTCGCCGAGAAGATGACGGGACGTACGCCCCACTACATCCGGGTCGTGCGGCCCGTGTCCGGAGGGACCGTCGTCGACATCGAGATGGCGCAGCGCATGCTGCGGGCCCTGATCGGCGACAAGGTGCGCCGGACGCTGCGCCGCAAACCCTTCCTGCGGGCCGCCGCCTGCTACCCGCACGACGCCGACCCGCTCGCGCAGCGCGCGGCCATCGAGACGCTCGTCGGGCTCGGTGCGCGGCGCGTCGAGCTTGTCGACACGCTCGTCGCCGCCGCCGTGGGCTGCGGACTGCCCGTCGAACGGCCCGAGGCGACCATGGTCATGGTGTGCGGCGCCGCCGCCACCCAGCTCGCCGTTCTCTCCCTCGGCTCGATCGTGACCGCCGAGCGGATCCCGGTCGGGGGCGAGGCCGTCGACCACGCGATCGTGCAGCACCTGCGCCACCAGCACGAGCTGATGCTGCCCAGCCAGTCCGTACGACCGCTGCAGCTCGCCCTCTCCGGCAACGGGCTCACCGCGCACGGCCCGTCGTCCACCGAGATCCACGGACGGGACGTCGCCACCGGCCTCGCCCGCTCCGTCCAGGTCGACACCGCCGCCGTGCGCGACGCCATCCAGACGCCGCTGACCGCCGTACTCGACGGGATCGGCAAGGTGCTGCGGGACTGCCCGCCCGACCTGGTGGCCGACCTCGCCGACCGCGGCATCATGATGGTCGGCGGCAGCGCGCTGCTCCCCGGGTTCGACCAGATGCTGCGGGAAGCCACGGGCATGCCGGTGCACATCGCCGAGCGGCCGGACGTGTGCGCGGTGCAGGGCCTCGGGTACATGCTCGAGGGCAAGATCGAGCCGATGGTGCTGGATCCGCTGGCCACCTGAGGCCGGCCACCCGACCGGGCCCGCCCCCCGTCCTGTGCCGGAGGAGACGCCTCCGCCCCTTCCCCCACTGCCGCCCCGTCTCAAGGCCGTGCTCGGCATCGGTACCGATCTCGAACTGCGCACCACCCTCCAGCACATCGTGGACGGCGCGGCCGAGTTGACCGGCGCCCGGTACGCGGGACTCGGGATGACCGACCCCGGACAGGACGGCCTTGTGGAGATCCGCAAGGCCGATCTGGGGCGCGCCGAACGCGCGGGCATCCCCGTCATCGGCGTACCGATCCTCGTTTCGAAGAAAGGGCGAGCAGAAGAGGCGGGCACCGAGGAGGAGTTCGGGCGGCTGTACCTCGCCGAGAAGCCCGCTTCACCGGCGCCGTCGAACACCGGGTCCCCTCCCCCGTCGCCGCCCAGCTCCTCATCGCCCTGCGCCGCACGCTCGCCGACGCCGTACGCCGCCCCGGTGTCACCCGCGTCGAGATCACCGTCGACGCGACGACGGCCCTGCCGGACGGCCGCGACGCCGTACGCCTGACGGTCTACGACGATGGCGACAGCCGGGGCGCCACAACGGGCGCAGGCCCGGGCACGACGGCGATCTGGCAGGCACCGCTCGGAGACGGCACCCTGTAGGGAGGTCACGGACCGTGGACGGCGGAGGGCATCCAGTGACGGACATCGACACGCGCGAGGGCACACGCGTCGGCACGGGCAGGGACACCGGCATGGGCACGCGCCTCGGGTCGCGCGTCCGCACGCGCGTCGGCGTGACCGGGCACCGCTCGATCCCCGCCGCCGTCCTGCCGTCCGTACGCACGGGCATCCGGCGGCAGTTACGGCGCGACGAGGAACTGGAGGCGCTGAGCAGCCTCGCGGCCGGGGCCGACCAGTTGTTCGCCGACCTCGCCCTGGACCTCGGCATCCCCGTCACGGCGGTGATCCCCGGTATGGACTACGAGGCCCACCTCGGCGACGCGGACACCCGGGCCGCGTACCGACGCCTCCTCGGCTCCTGCACCCGCGTGAACCTGCCCGTCGAGGCGACACCCGAGGAGGCCTACTTCGCGGCGGGCCGCTGGATCGTCGACCACGCGGACCGGCTGGTGGCGGTGTGGGACGGGCAGCCCGCGCGGGGGCTCGGCGGCACCGGGGACATCGTGGCGTACGCCCGGCGCACGGGGGTTCCGGTGACGGTGCTGTGGCGGCCGGGGGTACTGCGCACGTGACTTGGGGACACCGCCTCAGCTCCCGAACCGGACGACCCAGTCGGTGTACTGCGGCGAGACCAGCCGTTCGGCGTCCTTCACCGCCTGCGCCCAGCCCGACTCGGTCACCGTCGTGGACATCGTGACCCGCAGCATCTCGAGGTCCTGCTTCACCAGGGCGTACGCGTACGCCAGCGGCCGGTGCCGCCGCACCTCCTGCCAGGCCACACCGGCCGCGGCGGCGGCACTGAACAGCCCGGTGAAGTCCCAGCCGCCGATCAGCCCGACGGCCCTGAGCACGGCGGCGAGCAGCGCGAGCAGGGTCAGCACGGCGGTGACGGAGGACCACTGGACGGAGGCCCGATGGGTCTGCGCCGCCTTGTTGCGATGCCAGACGAACTGTTCGAGGAGCCGGTCGCGGAGATAGATGTCCCGCCGCGCCTCGAAGGGCTTGGCACGTACGGCGCGCATGGCGGGGGTGATCTGCGCCGCCCCACGGCCCCGGACCCCGTCGCGGGGGTCGACCCACCCCACCTTCCTCAGTTCCGCGAGCCGCCCTTCGAGCCGCTCCCCGAACAGCCCGTCGGGATCCACAACGCCGGAGTGGAAGGGCCCACCGTGCACCATGTACTGCCAGGCCAGCGACTTGAGCAACTCGGCGACATCCCGGTGCGCCCGCCAGTGGGCGCGGGCGCGGCGGCGGGCGATGCGCAGGCCGATACCGATGGTGAGCGCGTACAGCAGGGCGGCCAGTGCGGCCAGGACATGGCTGTCGAGGCGTTCGGCGAACATGGCGGCCCCGGTGGCGAACAGCAGGGTGACGAGCTGGGTACGGACAGCGCGAAACGACTCCCCCTGCCGGGCCAGCGCCGACCGGTCGCTGTCATGGAACAACCGTGGCAGATCCCGCTCACTCACCGTCGTACTGGGTCCCGGCATCACACCCGACATGGCCCACCCCCGGTCCAGCCAGTATCCGACCGGCGCACGCACGGCACCAGCCCCGCGCGCAAGGTCCGCGCGGAGCAACCGATTCCCGGGGCTCGGCACGCAACTGGGGGCCGCCGTCCGAAGACTCGCTCGGTTCGGCGGTCATGATGTTGAGCGAAATGCCCCAGAGGGCGGCTGTCGACGCAGCGTTCGGACCATGTTCGGTTGCCGATCTTCAGCTGGTAGCTCGGGATCTGCCCCTGTCAGCGGAGATGTGGAGCCTGTACAGGGTGGCCGGCCCCCTCGACACCCCGGGCAGGGATCTGACGCACTACCAGTCCTGCCACCGCCGGCATGGCCACGATGGGCACCGTCTGGACGAGTGGCCGGACGAGTGGGTGGTCATCGCGGACCACTCGGCAGATCCGTTCATTGCGGACACGGCGACTGCGGGTACCCGTGTCGGCATCGCGATCCACGGTGCGGGCTCATGGAAGCCGTACTGGGTTGCGCCCACGCCGGCCGACTTCGTCACCCTGCTGACCTGCTTCACCGAGGCCTACGTCGTGGAGAGAGCCAATCGTTCCGACGACGAGGACGACTACGAGATCTGGCCGCCCGCGTATCACGAACGACTCGCCGCGCTCCTGCGCGACCACGCGCCGGGCGTCGATGCCGCAACGTTTCTGGATTACCTGCGTCAGTAGATCAATTGGGACCGGCCGGTCCATGAGCTCGGACAAGGGCCGTAGCGGGGTATGAGCGGCGCGGCCCCGGGTATGGGCAGGGACGGCCGGTGCGAGATCCCACCGGAACCTCCCCGAACCGTCCCCTTGCCCCCGCCTGGCACACTGGCCGGACCCGGAGAAGGAGAGAACCGCATGTCGATGGTCGGCAGCCTGCGTAAAGTGGCCCGCCTTGCTCGGCGTGGGCGGCGGCGGGTGGATCTCAGTCATCCCGCCCGCTCGCCGCTCGGCACGACCGTCGTCAACTGCGTCATCTACCGCGAGGGTGTGCGCCGGCCCACCGCCCCCACCATCGAGGAGGCCGTCGCCCGCGTGCGCAAGCACGACCGGGGCTTCGTCTGGCTCGGGCTGCACGAACCCTCCGAGACGGAGTTCGCCCGCGTCGCCGCACTGTTCGGGCTGCACCCGCTCGCCGTCGAGGACGCCGTCCAGGCCCATCAGCGGCCCAAGGTGGAGCGGTACGGCGATGTCCTGTTCGCCGTGTTCAAGACGGTCTGCTACGTCGAGCACGAGGAGCTCACCGCGACCAGCGAGGTCGTCACCACCGGCGAGATCATGGTCTTCGCCGGCCCCGACTTCGTCGTCACCGTCCGGCACGGCCGGCACGGCTCCCTGGGGCCCCTGCGCGAGGACCTGGAGGGGGACCCGGAGCAGCTCCGCAAGGGTCCGGCCGCGGTGCTGCACGCCATCGCCGACCACGTCGTCGACGACTACCTGAACGTCACGGACTCCTTCCAGGACGACCTGGACCAGGTGGAGTCGGACGTCTTCTCCCCGCAGAGCCCGCGCACCGCCGACGCCGGCCGTATCTACCAGCTCAAGCGCGAACTCCTTGAGCTGAAGCGGGCGGTGGTGCCGCTCGGCCGTCCCCTCCAGCAGCTGGCCACCGAGCCGATGCCCGCCGTCGAGCCGTCGATACAGGCCTACTTCCGGGACGTATCCGACCATCTGATCCGGGCGACCGAGCAGATCCACGCCTTCGACGCCCTGCTCGACTCGATCCTCCAGGCCCACCTCGCGCAGGTCACCGTCGGCCAGAACGAGGACATGCGGAAGATCACGGCGTGGGCCGCGATCGTCGCCGTACCGACGATGGTCTGCGGGATCTACGGCATGAATTTCCAGCACATGCCCGAACTGCACTGGCGCTACGGCTACCCGCTCGTCCTGTCCGTCATCGGCGCCGCCTGCTTCTTCGTCCACCGCGGTTTCAAGCGCAACGGCTGGCTGTGAACGTGACCCCTTGCCCGTCCGTACCTTCTGGCGAGTCGTACGTCCGCCGTACCGCCCGACCTGGAGCAGCTCCGTGTCCCAGCAGCACCCCCAGCGATCGTCCTCCCGCAGGGGCGTCGCCCTCGCCGCGCTCCTGACGGCCGTCGCCCTCCCCCTGGCCACGGCCTGTACGTCGGACACGCGCCCGGACACCGGGAAGAAGGCGTCGGAGTCCATGCCGCCCGCTCCGGTGGCCGCCGTGGTCGCGCCGGCCAAGGTCGAGGTGATCGCCAAGCTGACGGGCTGCGAGGTGACGATCCGCACCGACGCGGAGGAGCTGCGCGAGGGTGTCTGCCACACCGCCGACGGCGACTACCTGATCACGACGTTCCCTCAGGAGAGGTACAAGCGCATCTGGCTGGACAGCGCGGCCGTCTACGGCGGCAGGTACCTGGTCGGCAACAAGTGGGTCATCACCGCGCCCCCGAAGCTCCAGGAGTCGCTGCGCCAGAAGGTCGGCGGCTCGTTCGAGGATCTGAACGACCACAGCGCCCAGAGCTAGGCCCTGTTTCCCGTAGGCTCCGGCTGCGGCTTGTAGCCGCTGATGACGTACGACTCCTCGTCGTCGACCGTGTTCTTCTCCGGGTCCAGGGTGATCCGTACGGGGTGCCCGTCGGGCGCGTACTCCGCCTCCGCCGTGTCCGCGCCCTCCTCGCGCGCCCGGGCCAGTTCGCCCAGCAGCCCCTTGATGGTGGGCACGTCCTCGGGCGCGCGCTCCACGGCGCCCCGCGCGCTCTCGTCGAGCCCGACGGCCTTGGCCACCTTGCCGTCCCGGACCGTCACGCGGAACGTGCCGAGCAGGCTGCGCTCCCCCTCGCTCGACGTCAACGTGTAGACGTACGAGGCGGGTTCCTTCCAGGACTCCCCGAACGACGAGAACGAGGACGAGGGGGTGGGCGAGGGCGTCGACGAGCCCTGTCCCGAGGACCCGGAATCCGCACAGCCGGCAGCCGCGCACATCAGCCCCCCGGCCAGCACGACGGACGACAGCAATCGGACCGAAGCCATGGTGATCCCCCTGAACAAGCGAACGAGTGAATGAGTGAACGAGTACCGGCTGATGCGCGTGGGGCGTGTCCGCCGGACACGCCCCACCCGGTACGACGCGGCTGCGTCGGAAAACGTTCACCCGCCGGAGCCGGAAGCGCACTCCAATGATCTCGGGAGGGCACGTCATTCGCCCGCGGCGTCCTCGGCCTCCCAGCGCAGCAGGTCGCCCGGCTGGCATTCGAGCACCTCGCAGAGCGCGGCGAGCGTCGCGAAGCGCACCGCCTTGGCGCGGCCGTTCTTGAGTACCGCCAGGTTGGCGGGAGTGATCCCCACGCGCTCCGCGAGCTCACCCACGGACATCTTCCGCCGGGCCAGCATCACGTCGATGTCGACGGCGATCGCCATCAGATCACCTCGGCCAACTCGGCTTGCATCTGGGCCGCTTCGACGTCGCGCGCGACCGCCTGGGCGAGCAGCATCCGCAGTACGAGCACGATGAGCGCGACACCCAGGATGGCCAGGCCGACCCCGCCCATGATGACGGTGACGCCCGGGTCCTCCCGCTGGCCCGGCGCGTTGAGGGCCGTGACCGTGAACCACAGGAGGGCGGCCGCCACGATCGCGCCGATCACACCGTCCACGTACCGGAAGGCGGCGTGGGAGAACACGGTTCCGCGTCGCACCATCGTCACCAGCCGCCCCACGCAGACCACGGCGATCTGCGCCGACGCCATGCCCAGGATCGTGATCACGCGCAGCGCGGTCAGGGGCAGCGACCCGTCCTCCGGGTCGTTCCCGCTGACCAGCGTCCACAGCATCAACGCCTGCACGAGCACGGTGCCGACGAACACCACCACGAGCAGGGCGCTCAGCGCACGCACGGTCAGCTTTCCCATGACCCACCCGCCTTTCCCCATCACCCCATCGAATCGCGATGGGAATCTATCGAGACTCGATAGGTTACGCAAGGGGTGGGGACGGCGTCGGACACCCGCACGACGCCCTGACGACCAGGCGGGACGGGAAGCGCCTGGCGCGGTCCGCGCCGCCCGGTGTCATCGCGGCCGGTTGCGGGTCGAGGGCGATGTCCACGGCCGTACGGGCCATCGCCTCGCGGTCGGAGGCGACTGTCGTCAGCGGCGGGTCGGTCATCGCCGCCTCCTTGACGTCGTCGAAGCCCACCACCGCGAGGTCGCCCGGTACGTCGACGCCCAGTTCACGGGCCGCCCGCAGCAGGCCGATGGCCTGGTCGTCGGTCGAGCAGAACACGGCGGTCGGCCGGGCGGGGGCGGCGAGCAGGCGCAGGGCTGCCTCGTAGGTGTCGTACCGGTTGTAGGGGGCGCGCAGCAGGAGCCCCTCCGTGGGGCGGCCGGCGTCCGCCATCGCCTTGCGCCAGCCCTCGACATGGTCGGCGACGGGACCGCCGGCCAGGGAACCCGACTCCGGCCCGCCGACGCAGGCCACGGCGGTGTGACCGTGCCCAAGGAGGTGCCGGGTGGCGAGCCGGGCACCCTCGACGTCGTCCGTGACGACGGCGAACTTCCGTAGGGACGCGGACCGTTCATGCATCAGCACGACCCGGGTGTCCATCGTGTCGAGCTCGGCGGCGATACGGTCGCCGAGCCCCAGTCCGACCAGGATCAGCGCCGACACTCGCATCCCCAAAAAGGCGTGCAGGTAACAGAGTTCGCGCTTCTCCTGGTAATCGGAGTTGCCGACGAGCACCATTTTTCCGCGATCGGCGGCGGCACGTTCCAACGCGTGGGTGATTTCTCCGAAATACGGCTGCCGGGCGTCCGGAACGATCAGCCCCAGCAGGTCCGTACGACGGCTGGCCATGGCCTGGGCCACCCGGTCGGGCCGGTATCCGAGTTCTCTGACGGCTTCGAGAACGCGTCTGCGTTTCTCCGCGGAAACCGGACGGGGGCCGTTGTTGACGACGTAACTGACAACCGCGCTGGAAGTTCCGGCGAGCCTGGCGACGTCGTCCCGTGTCACCTTTGTCACCGTGCGAGTCTACGGGCGTCAAATAGCCCTCAAACATGGGGCGTTGGCTTTCGGCCAGGCCGGCGCGAGGTGTGGCGTACCGGCGTGGCGCACGGGCGTGGCCGGCATCCGGCGGACGTGTTACCTGTCGGAAACCTTGACGATCCCCGAGGCGGGTGCCACGATTCCGGCGCTGCGATGTTTACGTAAACATCGCGCTCCCCTCGGACTCTGTCCGGCATGCGAAAGGGCAAGTTGATGCGCAACGTCCTCGGCGGCGATCGCCCCTCTCACCGGCTGCGCGCCGCCCTCGTGGCGCTCGCGATCGCCGCGACCAGCGGTACGGCGGTAGCCGCCAGTCCCGCATCCGCCTCCACCCCTGCCCCGGCCCCGGCCCCGGCCTTCGCCCACGGCGCGCCGGGCAAGGACACGACCCAGTTCAAGGGTGTCAACTGGGCCGACCCGCGCGACAACTTCGCCGACGACCTGCTTCAGCTGTCCGGCCTGTCGACCCACGACAGCTACCGCCAGACCTACAACAAGGCGAGCCGGATCATCTCGGCGTTCCGCGCGAACCTCGGCGCCAACACCGTGCGGCTGCCGATCAACCCGTACACGGTCAACGGCTCCTACTGGAAGTCGTACCGCGGGGTCATCGACGCGGCGTCCGACAAGGGCTTCAAGGTGATCGTCTCCTACTGGGAGGGCACCGGCGCCCAGAAGGACGGCTTCATCGACGACACGGCCACCTACTGGCCCATGTGGAACAGGGTCGTCAAGGCCTACAACAAGGACAGCCACGTCTACTTCGAGCCGATGAACGAGCCCCACGGCTACACCGACACCCAGTGGGCCGACATCGCGGCGAAGTGGCTCGCGACCTACAAGTCCGTGCCGCGCAAGCAGGTGTTCGTCAGCGGCGCCGGCTACAACGACCACGTCACGTCCGTCTGCGCCGACCCGCGCCTGAGGGGCACCTACCTGTCGCTGCACCACTACGGCTTCTGGAAGGACTACGCGACCTACGACCAGTGGGTGGCCGACCTGAAGGTGCGCATCGGCAAGTGCGCCAACCGGACCGTCGCGGACGAGTTCGGGGCCTTCATGACCACGGGCCTCGACTACAACAAGAAGACCCCCGACAACAACTTCATCAACTACATGCAGGCCGTCACCGACACCTTCCGCGAGCTGCGGATGGGCTCTGTGTACTGGCCCGGCCTGCGCACCGACGACATGTACTCGATCCAGACCCTGACGGGCACCACCGACCGCCCCTGGCTGGCCACCACCAACCAGTCCGGCGCCGACCGTCTCGCCTGGGGCTGGGGCCGGGGCAAGCCGGTCAAGGGCTGAGGTTCACGGCTGAGGTGCACGGCTGACGTTCAGCAGGTCCTGAGGTCCTGACGCGGCGGTCTTCCGCGCCGAGAGCCAGGCAGTCACACCCCCGGTCACCCGGGAGTGTGACTGCCTGGCTCGTGACTCAGTTCCAGGGGTTCGCGGGCTGGTCGTTGATGGTCGCCCAGAAGCGCGTGTTCCCAGGGACGTAGCCGTGGGCCCAGAACGACCAGCCGCCGCTCGACTCCAGGTTGCTGCCGTAGCGGCCGTCATGGAACTCGGCCACGCGCCAGCCGGTTCCGTAGTACTGGACGCAGAGGTTGTTCGCGACGGAGAGGCTGGTCAGCGCTTTGCCCTGGACCGGGGGCGTGGCGGCGACGGTGCCGCGAGCCCAGCCCGCGTAGAAGTCCGGGGTGATCCCGCTGGGTACGGCGCTGCCGGTGACTCGCAGGCACAGCAGCGGCAGCGTGGCGGTGGCCGGGGTGTCGCCGTTGTACGGATCGGTCGCGGAGTCCGCCCCCACCCTGACGGTGCCGTTCGCGGCTCCCCCGGCGAGTACGGTCCAGGTCATCCCTGACGCGATGGCGGAGGGTGCAGCCTGGGCAGGGGTGGCGGACGGGGCAGCCTGGGCGGGGGTGGCGGACGGGGCAGCCTGGGCGGGGGTGACGGCTGTCGGCAGCAGGGCGAGCGAGGCGGCGGCGGAGAGGCCGACGATGCCCTGGCGCAGGAACTTCCTCATGGTGCTCCTTCTGGCAGGCGCGACGAATGAGTGTGCCGGTCGGTGGTGCGGGGCCCCGGGCCGGAGCCCGAATCAGCATCCGGCACACACACGAGTCCGTCACGAATCCTTCACATTCATGGCGACATGCAGTCGCAGATCGGCTTGAATGGCCACTCTCGTCCCATCGAGAACGCGGCCCGCTGCTGCCCCGCCCCGCCCCACCCCGCCCCAGCACAGCCGGGCTCACGTAGGTTCGAGGCCATGACGAACCTACGGATCGGCGTGATGTACGACCGCGACTGGGCCCCGGAAGGGCTGCCCGGCTTCGCGCGGCAGGCCGAGGCACTCGGCGTGGACGATCTGTGGGTGGTCGAGGACCTCGGCTGGAACGGCGGCGTGTCGGCGGCCGCCGTGGCGCTGGGCGCGACGGAGCGGCTGCGGGTGGGCATCGGGATCACACCGGCTCCGTTGCGCAGCCCGGCGCTGCTCGCGATGGAACTCGCCACGCTGGCCCGGGTGTTCCCGGGCCGGCTGGTGGCCGGGATAGGTCATGGGGTGCGAGAGTGGATGACCTCGGTCGGCGTCGCGCCCCGTTCACCGCTGGCCCTGCTGGAGGAGACGATCACCTCCGTACGTGCCCTGCTGCGCGGGGAGCGGGTCGAGCTGGAGGGGCGTGAAGTGCGCCTGGACGGCGTCCAGTTGGTGCACCCGCCCACCGAACCGCCGCCCGTGGTCGCGGGGGTGGTGCGAGCCCGCTCGCTGGAGCTGTCCGGCCGGGTCGCGGACGGCACCCTGATCGCCGAAGGGCACGGCCCGCGCGACCTGGAGCACACCCGGGCGCTGACCGCGAAGGGCGGCGCCGGTCCCGAACACACCCTGACGGTGCTGGCCTTCGCCTGCGTGGGCGACGACCCCGGCGAGGTCGCACGGACCCTGCACCCGCACACCGAGGGCCACGGCGGCTGGCTGGGCCGCCCGCAGGAGGACGTGTTCACCGTGTCCGGCAGCGCCCCGGAGGCCGCCGAGGACATCGGCGCGCTGTCGGCGGCCGGCGCCGACACCGTCGTCCTGCGGATCGTCGGCGCCGAGCCCCTGCGTCAACTGGGGGCCGTACTGCGGGCGTTGGGCCGCTGAGCGGCCCACGCGCGCAGACGGACGGTCAGTGTGCGGCGAACTGGACGCGGGTGGGCTGTACGACCATGGCTCGTACCGGAAGCGCGTCGGTGGTCACCCGCTCCCCGTAGATGTCGCTGATCCTGATCGGGCCACCGCAGCCGGTGCCCTTCTCGGAGAGGAAGTAGTTGTAGCCGGTGCGCGCCAGCCGGACCCAGCCACTGCCCGTACGGACTTCGAGGCGCGCCACCGGATTGCGGTGACCGATCACCTGGATGGCGCACCAGTACTTGCTGGACCCGTCCTTGTAGCGGATCGAGATCGGGTCGGCCTTGGCGGGGCTCACCAGGGTCCACGTGATCGGGATCTGGCCGGTCACGGGGGCGGCGAGCTTGGCGAAAGCCTGGGGGCTGAGGTCGAGTTGACCGGGGCGGCAGGCCCCGGGGCACAGGTTGGTGATCCGGACCGTGACGGAGGCGCCGTTCGCCGCGCGGACCCGGACGTACGCCCCGCACGCCTTGGACGTCTCGTAGTCCCTGGTGTTCATCGCGGCGGTCATGACGTCGGAGCTCGGTCCGAACAGGCAGGCGCCGTTGCCGTCGGTGTCGTACCAGGTGGCGACGCCCTTGTAGGTGGTGCCGGGCTGGATCTGTCCCCCCAACGGCGCCGCACCCGAGGCCGGCCGGTCGGCGGCGGTGGCGGTGCCTCCGCCGCTCGTGACCGGGGGCTTGGGGGTCGGCTTGGGCGTGGCCTTGGGCTTGGGCTTCGGCTTGCTCTTCGAAGCCGTAGGGGTCGGGGTGGCCGTCGGGGACGGGGACCCGCCGGCCGAGGGCTTCGCCGGGGACGGCGTCGCATTCGGGGTCGTGGCCGGGGCCTTCGCCCGGACACCGGCGGCGGACGCGGCCACTTCCTGTCCGTCGGCGGCCTGGTGGTCGGGGCGGAAAGCCACGACCAGGGATATGACCAGCGCGACGGCGGCCGCGGCGGCGCAGACGAGAGCGCCCCGCAGCCGACGGGGAGATCGGCGCGGGGAACGGCGCGGGGAACGACGCTGAGATCGGGACGCCACGGCAGAGGTCCTTACCTGGTTCGGGAGTGCGTGTGTTCAGTGCGAGGCTCCGGTTGAGAAGCTTCCGGACCCCAGTCGCCGCGGCGCCCCGAAAGGTTGCCGCAGTTTCGCGAATTTCTCGGTTCGCGGCGCGGCGGGCGGCATCCGTGTCCCGTGCGCATCCCAAGAAGGAGCTGTTCCCGCAGGTCACAGGCGTATGAGCGTCCCGGCATCCCAATCCGCCGCGAGGGAATCTGCCACGGGACGCCCGCTGCCAGCATGAGCAGCGGCCGGGGATTCCCGGTCACTCACCTGAGGGAGAACACCAGATGGGACGAAGGACGCTTCTGCGGGGTCTGACCCTCGCCGTGGCAGCGGTCCTGCCCATGGTCGGGTCCATGGCGGCACAGGCGGCACCGGCCGCGGCCACCGCGGTCGCGGTCTGCGGGCACACGAGCGCGCAGCCCACACTGCGGCAGGGATCGACGGGGGACCCGGCGGTTATCGAGGCGCAGTGCCAGCTCGATCTGGCGACGAAACCGAGCCGGTACACGCCGATCGCGGCGGACGGCACGTTCGGGCCGGCGACGGAGACCCGGGTCAAGGAGTTCCAGCGGTGCGCCGGACTCGGCGTGGACGGTGTGCTCGGCCCGCAGACCTGGGCGGCGCTGAACACCTGGGCCGCCGAGCCGCACACCTGCGCGACCCAGGGCACGTCGAGCACGGCCCAGGCGACCCTGTGCGGCCACACCGACGCGCGCCCGACGCTGAAGAAGGGCGCGAAGAGCGACGAGGTCAAGGAGGTGCAGTGCCGGCTGAACCTGGCCATGGAGCCCTTCCACTACCCGCCGCTGACGATCGACGGCGACTTCGGCGGCGGTACGGAGTCCCGGGTCATCGAGCTCCAGCACTGCGCCAACCTCAGCGCCGACGGCACGGTGGGCCCCAACACCTGGGCGAAGCTGGTGGACTGGTCCAGCCGTAACGCGTACTGCACGCCACCGCGCCCCGCCGGCTACCCGATCGACGGCCTGGACACGGCCAAGTACCAGCACCCCGGCGGCGCGCCGATCGACTGGAAGGCCGTACGGGCGTCGGGGGTCGAGTTCGCGACGGTCAAGGCCACCCGGGGTCTGAACGTCACCGACGCCTTCCTCACCGCCGACCTCCAGGGAGCCAGGGCGGCGGGGCTGGCCGTCTCGCCGTACCACTTCTACACGGGCACGGCGGCGGACACGGGCGGGGCGCAGGCCGACCGGTTCATCGCCGCCGTGCGGGCGACGGGCTACACGGGGCAGCGGGCGGGCGACCTGCCGCCGGTGTTCGACCTGGAGCGCATGGACGACGGCAGCGGACGCTGCCCCACGTTCGGCACGGTGGGCGACGCCAAGGTCTGGCTCGACCGGGTGGAGGCCGCCTTCGACCGTACGCCGATCATCTACACGCAGAAGTCGTTCCTGGACGCCTGCCTCGGTTCGACCACCGCGTTCGCCCGGTATCCGCTCCAACTCGCCGACTACCGCCAGTCGATCACCCAGCCGCCGCTGCCGAACGGCTCGACGACCTGGGCGATGTGGCAGTACACCGACGCCGCGATCTTCCCGGGCGTCCAGGCTCCGGCGACCGGCGACGTGTTCAACGGCACCAAGGCGGAACTGGACCGGCTGGCCAACCGCTGACCCCGGCCCGCCTCCTCGCCGGACCCCTCACACGAACGGAGACCACCATGATCCGCAGCAAGGCGTTCGTCTCGGCCCTGTTCACCACGGCCGCGCTGCTGGGAGCGGGCGTCGCGCCCGCCGCCGCCCAGACCTCGGCCGCCGCCGTCAGCTGCAACGACGGTGCGAAGACCCTGACGTACCGCTACCAGGCGGCTGTCAAGGAGTACGGCACCTTCACCACGTCCTCGCGGTGCAGGGACATCAACATGCGGCTGAGGACGAACGATCCACGGGTGCTCCTGGACGCCTGTGTGGTGTTCGTCGACCACACGTCCAGGTGCAACAACGACGACACGTACTCCACCCACGGCACCGAGTGGGCGACCGTCGCCACCGACGTCCGGGACGGCACCCGCTTCGTCCTGCGCGTGCACGCCTACGACACCGACGCGCAGAACGTGACGTTCCAGATCTCCTACTGACGGCCGACCACAACAGAAAGACAGGACGACGATGACTTCCTTCCTCCGGCCCATCGACCGCCGCACGATGCTGCGTGGCTCACTCGCCGCCGGCGCCGGCGTGGCGTTCGGTCAGCTGCTGTTCTCCGGCACCGCACAGGCCTATTCGTGGTCGCGCACCATGAACCAGGGTGACAGCGGCGCCGACGTGACCGAGCTGCAGATCCGGGTCGCGGGCTGGGCCGCGGACAGCGCGAGCCACAGCCGGGTCGGCATCGACGGGGACTTCGGTCCCGGCACCGCCGCGGCTGTGAAGCGGTTCCAGGCCGCGTACGGTCTCACCGCCGACGGCAGCGCCGGGCCCAACACGCAGGCGAAGCTCAACGCGCTGGAGCAGTCGGACGGTTCCACGCTCCACTTCAACTGGAGTGAGTTCGTGGACCAGTCGAGCGGCAACTTCAACGGCGGCAAGGTGAGCGCGGCGACGGCGAAGGAGAACGCGCGCCGCTGCATGTACAAGCTGGAGGCGCTGCGCAAGAAGCTGGGCGACAAGCCGATCACCGTCAACTCCGGTTTCCGCAGCATCGCCCACAACGCCGAGATCGGCGGCGCCACCGACAGCCAGCACATGTACGGCACCGCGGCCGACCTCGACGTGCCCGGCGTGGCCACCAAAACCGTCTACCAGAAGGCGGAGACCTGCGGCTTCTCCGGGCTGGAGAAGTACACCGTCGACCACCAGCACGTCGACAGCAGGGCCGACCTCGGCAGGGAGTGGTGGTGGGAGAGCGGCACGATCTGACGCCGCCCGGGTGACCCGAAGCCCCGGGTCCCGGTACCGCCGTAGCGGTGCCAGGACCCGGGCCCGGGACTGGGGACTGGGGACCGGGGACTTACGGCCCGTCAATCCGCCGAATCCCCCGAGTACGCGAATCGGCCAACCCATAGCCTGCGTCATCATGATGCGCGCATGGATCTTGCCGACGTTGCTCCTGGTCAGCGGCTCGCTCATCGCGACCGCATCGGTGGTCAGGGGGGCTTTCGGCGCCGCCGTTCCCCTACTGCTGCTGTTCGTCCTGCTCGCGGGGCTGAACTCGCCGCTGGCGTTCCCACGGTCGGTCAGTGCGCTGGAGGCACAGCGCCGCAGCGCGGTCGACGGACGCCCGATCGTCTACTGGCGGGCCGGCTGCCAGTACTGCCTGCGCCTGCGGATCCGCTTGGGCCGCAGCGCCCACCAGCTGCACTGGGTCGACATCTGGCGCGACCCGGCCGGGGCGACGGCGGTGAGGGCGGCCAACGACGGCGACGAGACCGTGCCGACCGTCGTGGTCGCGGGCCGGCCGCACGTCAACCCCGATCCCGCATGGGTGCGCGCACAGCTCTCCCCGTCCACGTGAGCGGACTCCGTGCCGGAGGGACGGTGGGTATGCTCGCCGCCGCGGACGGCCGCACGGCTGCCCCCGACCAGGAGGAGCACGGTGTTCGAGTACGAGAAGGACGGCGCGGCCATCTACCGCCAGTCCTTTGCCACCATCCGCGCCGAGGCGGATCTCGCGGGTCTGCCCGCCGACGTCAGCCAGGTCGCGGTGCGGATGATCCACGCCTGCGGGATGGTCGACCTCGTGCGGGACCTGGCCTACACGCCCGCCGTCGTGACCCACGCCCGCGAGGCCTTGCGCGCCGGAGCGCCGATCTTCACCGACGTACGGATGGTGGCCAGCGGCGTGACCCCCAGGCGGCTGCCCGCCGGCAACGAGGTGCTCTGCACGCTCTCCGACCCCTCCGTGCCGGAACTGGCGGAGAAGCTGGGCACCACGCGCAGTGCCGCCGCGCTGGAGCTGTGGCGGGACCGTCTGGAGGGCGCCGTGGTGGCGGTCGGCAACGCGCCCACGGCCCTCTTCCGCCTCCTGGAGATGCTCGAGGCGGGGGCGCCCCGTCCGGCGGCCGTCATCGGCGTACCGGTCGGCTTCGTCGGCGCCGCGGAGTCCAAGGAGGCGCTGGCCACGAACCCGTACGGCCTGGAGTACCTGGTCGTGCGCGGCCGCCGCGGGGGCAGCGCCATGGCCGCCGCCGCGCTCAACGCGATCGCGAGCGAGGAAGAGGAGTAGGGGAGTTAGGGCCGGCGCCCCGGTCCGGCTCGGGCAACCGGCCCGGATACGCCCCTCAACTGACCCTGCCGAGACGGCGGGTGGTTGTCGCCGACCCTCACCCGGCCACTACCACGGGCGCACCGGCCGTGGTCGTCGGCAGCTCGCGGACCGGGACGACGCGACGCGGAGACGATGTGTCCGCAGGAGTCAGCGTGCGGGGCGCCGCAGCCGGTCCTGTTCCCCCGCCCCCTTCGGTGGGCGCGGGCCGGGCGAGGCCGCCGAGCCGCTCATCGCGCTGAGCAGCCGGGCGCCGTGCGCCGTGCGCCGGAAACACCAACCCCGCGACGACCACGCATCCGCAGGAGCGAGCGTGCGTGCGTGGCGTCGTGGCGTCGTGGCCGGTTCTATTCGGCGCCCTGTTCGGCGGGGGCCGCGAGGCCCGCCGTCCACTTCTCTTCGATGCGGGCGAACTTCCACACCAGCAGGGCCACGGCCCACGTCGCGAAGAACAGCGCGACGATGACGTAGCCGATGATGTTGAGGTCGAGGCCGGACACCCAGTCCCAGAACACGCCGTGCAGCCCCGCCTTCTCGGCGACCAGGCCCAGCAGTTCGACCGTGCCGATGATGAGCGCGACGGCGACGGACAGGCCGGTGATGGTGAGGTTGTAGTAGACCTTGCGGACCGGCTTGGAGAACGCCCAGCCGTAGGCGAAGTTCATGAACGAGCCGTCGATGGTGTCCAGCAGCGACATGCCGGCGGCGAACAGGACCGGCAGGCACAGGATCGCGTACCAGGGCAGCCCGGAGGCCGCTCCCGAGCCGGCCAGGACGAGGAGGGCGACCTCGGTGGCCGTGTCGAAACCGAGGCCGAACAGGAGACCCAGCGGGTACATCTGCCACGGCTTGGTGATCGACTTCATCAGGCGCCCGAGGAGACGGTTCATGAAGCCCCGCTTGTCCAGCTGCTCCTCCAGGGCGGCCTCGTCGAAGTGGCCGGAGCGCATCTGCCGGAAGACCTTCCAGATCCCGGCCATGATCACGAGGTTGATACCGGCGATGAGGTAGAGAAACGTCCCGGAGACGGTCGTACCGATCCACCCGGTGATGCTGTGCAGGGCGGAGTCGCCGTCGCGGACCGGGCCCGCCAGCGCCTTCACGCCCAGGGAGAGCAGGAAGGTCAGCCCGAAGACGATGCTGGAGTGGCCGAGCGAGAACCAGAAGCCGACGGACAGCGGCCGTCGCCCCTCGTTCATCAGCTTGCGGGTGGTGTTGTCGATGGCGGCGATATGGTCGGCGTCGAAGGCGTGCCGCATACCCAGGGTGTAGGCGGTGACGCCGATGCCGATGCCGAAGGTCTTGGAGCCCACGCTGTAGTGCTCGGGCGCGACGACCGCGACGAGGACGAACCAGCCGATGACGTGCAGCGCCAGGATGAACGCGGCCATCCCGCCGAGGCTCGCCCACTCCTCGCGGGTCATCGACGTACGGACGCGGTGCCATCTCGATTGATTGTTCTCAGCCACGCCATTCAGCTTGCTGCAAGTTGTTTGCAGGTAGTATTCGCATGCAGTAAAACTGGGGTCAGCATTCAGCCAGCATCGGGGAAAGTGGGCAAGTGGAGCCCCGGGCATCCCTGGGGCCCATGGGGTCCCTGGAGTCCCTGGGGTTACGGGAGTTGCTCCCCGATCCAGTCGACGGCCTCCTCCGGTCCGGCTACCACCGGCACCCCTTCCGGCACCGGCGGCCTGCGCACCACGACCACGGGCACCCCCGCCTCGCGGGCCGCCGTCAGTTTCGGTGCCGTGGCCGCTCCTCCGCTGTCCTTCGTCACGACGACGTCGACCCGGTGGCGCAGCAGCAGCTCCCGCTCCCCCGCGAGCGTGAAGGGCCCCCGGTCGAGCAGTACCTCCATACGGGCCGGAGCCGGTCCCTCGGGCGCGTCCACGGACCGTACGAGAAACCACAGGTCGTCCAGGGCCGCGAAGGCGCCCAGTCCCATCCGGCCGGTGGTGAGGAACACCCGTCGGCCGAGCGAGGGCAGCAGTTCGGCGGCCACCGCCAGCGAACCGGCCTCGTGCCAGACGTCGCCCTCGACCGGGGCCCAGCCCGGGCGCCGCAGCGCGAGCAGGGGCACGTGGGCGGTCGCGGCGGCCCGCGCCGCATGGAAACTCATCGCCTGGGCGAAGGGGTGCGTGGCGTCGACGAGTACGTCCACAGCGTGCTCGCGCAGCCAGGCGGCCAGCCCCTCGGCTCCGCCGAAACCGCCGACGCGCACGGCCCCCGGGGGCAGCCTCGGTCCGGCCACCCGCCCGGCCAGCGAGCTCGTCACCGCCAGCCCAGGGGTACCGTGCAGCAGTTCGGCCAGACGCCGGGCTTCCGTCGTTCCGCCCAGAATCAGTACGCGCATGGAGATCCGGATCCGTTCATGAGCAGCGAAGCGCAGGGCGCCGCCGAGGCCGCGGGCGGTCGCAGCGCCCAACTCAAGCACACCGGCCTGCGGCCCGGCTGGACCACCGGCGCCTGCGCGACCGCGGCCACCACCGCCGCGTACACCGCCCTGCTGTCCGGTGAGTTCCCCGACCCCGTGACCATCACTCTGCCGAAAGGGCAGACGCCGTCGTTCGCGCTGGCGGCCGAGGAGCTGACCGGCGGGTACGCGATGGCGGGCATCGTGAAGGACGCCGGCGACGACCCGGACGTCACCCACGGCGCACTGGTCCGGGCCACGGTACGGAGACTGCCCGCCGGGTCCGGCGTGGTCTTCAGGGCGGGTCCCGGCGTCGGCACGGTCACCCGCCCCGGCCTGCCCCTGCCGGTCGGCGAACCCGCCGTCAACCCGGTCCCCCGCCGGATGATGCGCGAGCACGTCGCCCGGGTCGCCGAGCTGCACGGCGGCACCGGCGACGTCGAGATCACCGTCTCCGTCGACCACGGCGAGGAGATCGCCCGCTCCACCTGGAACCCCCGGCTCGGCATCCTCGGCGGGCTGTCGATCCTGGGGACGACGGGGATCGTGGTCCCGTACTCGTGCTCGGCGTGGATCGACTCGATCCGCCGGGGTGTGGACGTGGCACGGGCGGCGGGCCGTACCCATGTCGCCGGGTGCACCGGGTCGACGTCGGAGAAGACCGTCGTCGCCGAGTACGGGCTTCCCCTGGACGCCCTGCTCGACATGGGCGACTTCGCGGGCGCCGTGCTGAAGTACGTCCGCCGCCACCCCGTGGACCGGCTGACGATCTGCGGCGGCTTCGCCAAGCTGTCCAAGCTCGCCGTCGGCCATCTCGACCTGCACTCGGGCCGCTCCCAGGTGGACAAGGGCTTCCTCGCCGAACTGGCCCGGCGCGGCGGCGCGGACGAGGCGCTGGCCGCCGGTGTCGCCGACGCCAACACCGGGCTCGCCGCGCTCCAGCTGTGCCAGGCGGCCGGTGTACCGCTGGGCGACCTGGTGGCGACGGCCGCCCGCGACGAGGCGCTGGCCGTACTTCGGGGCGCTCCGGTGGCCGTGGACGTCATCTGCGTGGACCGGGCGGGCACGGTCGTGGGACGCAGCACGGTCCGTTAGGGCGGGCAGCGAAAGGGGCGGCGCGGGCCGCCTGCGGCGGAAGCGGACCGTGAGGGCGCCCGACACCTTCCGGTCCCGCAACAGCAGACCAATATACCCCCACCCGTATTTTGACGCCTCGCCCGCACAGGGCAATCGCATGTGACCTCACATACCCCCGGGGGTAATTGACTTCTACTGGGCGACCCATCTACGGTCGGGAGCATAAATACCCAGGGGGGTATACGCCTGCCCCGACCCCGCACCCGGCCGGGTGCCCGTTCCCGATGGAGGGTCCGCCCGTGTTCTTCAGCCAGTACTACCTCGACTGCCTCTCCCAGGCGTCGTACATGATCGCCGACGAAACGACCGGCAAGGCCGTGGTCGTCGACCCGCGCCGCGACGTCTCCGAGTACCTGGCCGACGCCCGCGCGCACGGCTTCACCGTGGTCGGCGTCATCAACACCCACTTCCACGCCGACTTCGTCGCCGGTCACCTGGAGCTGGCCGACAGCACGGGCGCCTGGATCGCCTACGGCCACCGCGCCGAGACCGAGTACCCCATCCGGGGGCTCGCGGAGGGCGAGCGCATCAGCCTCGGCGACGTCACCCTCCAGATCATGGAGACCCCGGGGCACACCCCCGAGTCGATCAGCGTCCTCGTGTACGAGCGGGCCGGCGACACCGTGCCGTACGGAGTCCTGACCGGTGACGCGCTCTTCATCGGCGACGTCGGCCGCCCCGACCTGCTCGCCTCCGTGGGCGTGACGGCGAATGAGCTCGGCGCGATGCTGTACGACAGCGTGCAGCGAAAGCTCATGAGCCTGCCCGACGCGGTGCGGGTCTTCCCCGCCCACGGGGCCGGCTCCGCCTGCGGCAAGAACCTCTCCACCGAGAGACAGTCCACCATCGGCGAGCAGCGCGCCACCAACTACGCCTGCGCGCCGATGAGTCGCGAGGACTTCGTCGCACTCGTCACGGCCGGCCAGTCCGCCGCGCCCGGCTACTTCGCCTACGACGCCGAACTCAACCGCAAGGAGCGCCTTCGGTACGACGCGACGACCGCGCCGCGCCCGTTGTCGACGGCCGAGTTCGCCGAGCTGCGGCGGAGCGGTGCCGTCGTGGTCGACGCCCGCTCCCCGCAGGAGTTCGCGAACGGCCACCTGCGCGGCGCGGTCAACATCCCCGCCGACGGACGCTTCGCCGAGCAGGCCGGCACCGTCCTCGATCCGGCCGACGAACTGGTCGTCATGGCCCCGGAGAACCGCGAGGAGGAGGTCGTCACCCGGCTGGCCCGCATCGGTTTCGACCGCGCGGTGGGCTATCTGCGCAACCCCGAGGACGCCCTCAGGGAGCTGGCCGACGAGGTCACCCCCGCAAGCCGGGTGACCGCCGCGCAACTGCGCACCGCCCTCGCGGGCGCCCACCCGCCCGTCGTCGTCGACGTCCGCACCTGCTCAGAGCGCGGCGCGAAGGGCTTCGTCGAGGGTGCGCTGCACATCCCCCTGAGCGAACTCCCCGCACGCACGGACGAACTCCCCGCCGACCAGCCCCTCGTGCTGCACTGCGCCGGCGGCCACCGGTCGTCGATCGCGGCGAGCCTGCTGCGCCACCGCGGCTTCACCGACGTCTCCGACATCCTCGGCGGATACGCCGCCTGGGCCCTGTCCGCCGAACCCGCCTAACCCACCGAACCCGCCTAACCCACCGAGCCCACCGAGCCCGCCGGCGCCTGACCTCCCCGGTCCCGCCACGCCTGAAGCCACGCCCGAGAAACCGCGGCCACCCAGCCGCCCCGGGGTTCCGGGCCCCGTACGCGCCAATAAATACCCCCCGGGGTATCACTTCCCTACATCTGGCCAGAATCTGGCCTGAAATTGGAGCCCTCCATGGCCGAGAAGTCCACCCAGACCCAGACCTCGTCGATCACCCCCGCCGCCCTCCACCAGCTCGTCCGGGAAGGACGCGGACCACGTCTGCTGGACGTGCGTACGCCGGCCGAGTTCCGTACGGCCCACATCCCAGGCGCCCACAACGTGCCCCTCGACATCCTGCGCGAGCACCGGGCCGAACTCCTGTCCCACCTGGACTCCCACCTGGACGAGGAGGTCGTGCTCGTCTGCCGCTCCGGCGCCCGCGCCACCCAGGCCGAGAAGGCCCTGGCCGAGGCCGGACTGTCGAACCTCCGTGTCCTCGACGGCGGTATGAACGCCTGGGAGGCGACCGGAGCCCCTGCGAACCGCGGCCCCGAGAGGTGGGACATGGAACGCCAGGTCCGGCTCGTCGCCGGCTCGGTCGTCCTCGTCACCGGACTGGCCGGGATCTTCCTGCCCGGCGCCCACCTCATCGGCACCGCGATCGGCGCCGGCCTGACCTACGCGGCGCTCAGCAACTCGTGCGCCATGGGCGTCCTGCTGTCCAGGCTCCCGTACAACCGTGGGCCGCGCACCGACGTCCGCACCGTGCTCGCGGAGCTCCGGAGCACGCCGTGATCGCCCTTGTGATCGCGGCGTCCCTGCTCGTCGGTGTCAATCTCGGCATCCTCGGCGGCGGCGGCTCGGTCCTGACCGTGCCCATCCTGGTCTACCTGGCCGGACAGGACACCAAGGAAGCCATCGCCACCTCGCTGTTCGTCGTCGGCGTCACCAGCCTGGCCGCGCTGATCCCGCACGCCCGCGCCCACCGGGTGCGCTGGCGGACCGGGCTCCTCTTCGGAGCGTTCAGCATGGTCGGCGCCTACGGCGGAGGACGGGTCGCGGAGTACGTCCCCGGCACGGCGCTTCTGGTCGCGTTCGCCGCGATGATGCTCGCCACGGCCGCCGCGATGCTCCGCAAGCCACGCCGCCCCGGCGAGCCGCAGTCCCCGCAGCCCCCGCACCGGGACCTCCCACTGAAACACGTCGCTGCCGTGGGGCTGGTCGTCGGCGCCGTCACCGGCCTGGTCGGTTCGGGCGGCGGATTCCTCGTCGTGCCCGCGCTCGCGATCCTCGGCGGCCTGCCCATGAGCAGCGCAGTCGGCACCTCCCTCCTCGTCATCGCGATGAACTCCTTCGCAGGCCTGGCCGGACACCTCGCAGACGTGCGGATCGACTGGAGTCTCGCCCTGAGCGTCACGGCGGCGGCCGTCGCGGGCAGCGTCATCGGCGCCCGCTTCGCGGGCCGCATCCCGCAGGACACCCTGCGCAGGACGTTCGGCTGGTTCGTCGTCGTCATGGGTGCCTTCGTCCTCACCCAGCAGCTCGACACCGGCGTCTGGACCCACCCGGCCACCTGGGCCGGGCTCGGCACCATGGTGCTCGGCGTCACGGCCGCGCGCATACGGCAGGCCAGGCGTGCCACCGCGACGACGCCCGGCCGGGACTCACGACGGCGGGCACACAGTCCCCGTCGCCCGGCGGGGAGAGGCGATCACAAGGCGGCGATATAGGAGGTACAGGAGGTACAGGAGGTATATACCCCTTGGGGTATCTTGGCAGGGAGGGGGCAAGTGGAGGAGGATCTCGTGCAGGTGGAAGAAGGGGCCGTGCGCCCCGTACTGAACCGGCTGCGCCGGGCCCAGGGACAGTTGGCCGCCGTCATCGCCATGATCGAGGCCGGCCGCGACTGCAAGGACGTCGTCACCCAGCTCGCCGCCGTCTCCCGCGCTCTGGACCGGGCCGGATTCAAGATCGTGGCGAGCGGCATGCGGCAGTGCCTCGCCGAAAGCGCCGCCGGCGCCCCGCCCATGTCCGAAGAGGAACTCGAAAAGCTCTTCCTCACCCTCGCCTGACCGCTGTCGGGCCAGTACGCCCGCCACAGGCCCCCTTCGACCCGAAGGCCACGGGCGGGGCAGCTTGCCTGGCGACCGCAAGACCGACCGGCGCGCGTCAACCACCGCCGGTTCACCTCCTGTTGACACAGGCAACACACAGGCAGCGCCGAGGCGGTGCCCGCGTCGGGGTGCGTCGGCGTGCGTCGGGCGAGCTCAACCGCCTTTCCAGACCTCCAGTCCGACCACGCCGGAGGTATTGACGCATACCACTTGCCACGCTTAGCGTCTGCCCGACCTTACGAACGTTGTTCGGTTTTTCGAACAATTTACCCACGCGAAACCCACGGAGCGTCCCGCTCCGCCACATACAGCCCCACTTCGCCGTTCCCCTCACTCGGGGGCGGGGTCCGCACCCGCCTTCACCGAGACCGGGCCGCCCCACCGCGCCTCTCCACTCGTTGGGCCGCCTTCACAGAACGACAGGAGACGTACATGTCCGCGCTGCGCGCACGGCTGTCGGCGATATTGCTCGCCGCGTGCCTCATCTTCGCCTCACAAGCACTGACGGCACCCGAGGAGGCCACCGCCGCCGATCCCGGCTACCTGATGGTGCACTTCACCGGGGACGGGTCGACCAACCAGCAGATGTACCTTTCGCACAGCACGGACGGCGTGCACTGGGACGACCTCAACGGCGGCGGCATGGTCCTGCGCTCCCCGGTCGGCACGAAGGGCGTGCGCGATCCCGCGTTCGTGCGTTCCCCCGACGGCAGCAAGTACTGGATCATCGCGACCGACCTGTGCATCGGCTGCGGGCAGACGTGGAGTCAGTCCATCAACGACGGCAGCCGCAACCTCGTGGTGTGGGAGTCGACCGACCTGGTCACCTGGTCGGAGCCGCGGCTGCTGAACGTCGCCGGCGCGATCCCCGACGGCCGCAACGCGTGGGCGCCGGAGGCGATCTGGGACCCGGCCAGCAACGACTACGTCCTGTACTGGGCGACGAACGTGCCCCTGAACGGCGCGACGAAGCACCGCATCTTCTACTCCCACACCAGCGACTTCCGCACCGTCAGCCCCCCGCAGATCTACATCGACCGCCCCGGCACCCAGGAAATCATCGACACCCAGATCATCGAGATCCCGGCCGGTGTCGGCAACTACCGCTACGTGCGCGCCTCCGGTGACGGCCAGATCACCCTCGAAGGCAGCAACTCGATCCTCGGCACCTGGACCAACCTCGGCAACCTCTCCGGCGTCGGCCTGACCGGCGCGATGGTCGAGGGCCCGATGTGGATGAAGTTCAACGGCACCAACAAGTGGGCGCTCTACCTCGACCAGTACGCCAGCGGCGGCGGCTACATGCCGGTCATCACGACCAACCCGTCCGACCCCGCCTCGTACCAGAAGCAGGCGTCCACCAGCTACAACATGGGCGGCACGAAGAAGCGCCACGGCTGGATCATGAACCTGACGGCCGCCGAGGAGAACCGCGTCCTCGCCCGCTACCCCAACACCCCGATCAACCGCATCCAGTCGTACAACTTCCAGGACCGCTACGTCCGGCAGACCAACTTCGACGTGCGCATCGACCCCAACGTCAGCCCCGTCGACGACTCCCGGTTCCAGATGCGCACCGGCCTGACCGGCACCGGCACCGTCTCCTTCGAGTCGATCAACAACCCCGGGTACTTCCTGCGCCACTCCAACTACGACTTCCAGCTCGTCCGCAACGACGGCACCGCCCAGTTCGCCGCCGACGCCACCTTCAACAAGGTCGCCGGACTCGCCGACCCCACCTGGTCGTCCTTCCAGTCGTACAACTTCCCCGACCGCTACATCCGCCACTACGCCTACGAACTCCGCCTCGACCCCATCACCACCACGACAGCCCGCGGCGACGCCACCTTCCGCCTCACCAGCTGACCTGAAAGCGGGGTGCCGGCGCCTCCATCGGAGGCGCCGGCATCCGCTTCGGGCCTCTCGACCCCCGCCCCCGATTTCGGTCGTCACGGCTTCCCGAGATCGCGAACAACGTTCGAGATCCCGACTCCAAGATCCCGCATGAGTGCCCGATGGAGGACACCTCGATGCGTCACCCCCTCAGAGCCAGGCGCCGCGCGCTCGCCGCCCTCTGCACCTCCGTGCTGTCCATCAGCCTCCTGACCTCCGGCCCGGGGGCGCCCGCAGCCCAGGCGGCCGACGACCCCAACGCGGTGGCGCTCGACAAGGACGCGATCCTCGCCGCCAACCAGCTCGACGAGCGGCAGTGGTACAGGGACAACATCCCGTTCGTCGACACCCCCGACAACGACATCGACGACGTCTACTACTACCGGTGGAGCTCCTACAAGCGCGCGCTCCGCTACACCGTGCCGGGCACGGGGTACGTGTCGACCGAGTACGACGTGCCGATCGGCTACGCCGGCAACCCGTACACCGCGCTCCCGGACGCCACCGGCTACCACATCCAGGACGGGCGCTGGCTGCACAACCAGGACTACGCCGGTGACTACCTGGACTTCTGGCTGCGCGGCGCGGGCAACCCCGGGGTGCGAAGCTTCAGTGAGTGGATCACGAGCGCCGCGTACCAGCGCTACCTCGTCACCGGTGACGCGGCCGAGATCAAGGCCGATCTCCCGCACCTCATCGCGCTGTACAAGAAGTGGGACTCCAACTTCAGCAACGACATCACGGTGAACGGCACCGCCTCGACCAACGACCTGTACTACCAGAGCCCGCTGTCCGACGCCACGGAGTACACCGAGACGTCGATGCACAGCAGCAACTGGTTCAGCGGCGGCCCCGGCTACCGGCCCACGATCAACGCGTACATGTTCGGCGCCGCCCAGGCGATCAGCAAGATCGCCACCATGACCGGGGACACCGCCACCGCGACCGCGTACAGCGACAAGGCCGCCTCGCTCAAGGCCGGGGTGCAGGACTCGCTCTGGGACCCGCAGCGCCAGTTCTTCATGCAGGTCTACAACACGAACACCACCAACGGCACCCTGAAGCAGACCAGGACGACCTGGCGTGAGGCGATGGGCTTCGCCCCCTGGGCGTTCAACCTGCCCGACGCGCAGTACTCGACGGCGTGGAAGTACCTGACGGACCCCAAACGGTTCGGAGCGGCGTTCGGGCCCACGACGCTGGAGCGGGTGCACGACTACGAGGCCGAGCAGGCCGCCGTCACTCATGCGAACCTCCACGACTCGTCGACGGCCTCCAACGGCAAGTACGTCGGCCAGATCGACTTCGCCGACAGCGCCGTCACCTTCACCGTGAACGCACCCGCCGACGGCACCTACCCCGTGACCGTCCACTACGCCAACGGCACCACCAGCACGTCGACCCACAACGTCGTCGTGAACGGCGACACCGCGAACCCGGTCACCGTCAGCTACGCCCCCACCGGAAGCTGGGGGAACTTCTCGGAGTCGAAGTCCGTCACCGTGCAGGTCCCGATGAAGGCCGGGGCCAACACGCTGAAGTTCACCAAGGGAACGGGCTTCGCCGAGCTCGACCGGATCGCGACGAACCCCTACTTCAACTACCAGGCGATTCCCGCCACCCAGAAGCGCGACGACGCCAACTGCTGCCACTGGAACGGCCCGAGCTGGCCGTTCCAGACCAGCCAGATCCTCACCGGCATGGCGAACCTGCTCCAGGACTACCCGGCGCAGAACTTCGTCACCAAGCAGAACTACGCGACCATGCTGGCCCAGTTCGCCGACCTCCAGCACAAGGACGGCAAGCCCTACGTCGCCGAGGCCGCCAACGGTGACACCGGCGACTGGATCTACGACGGAGAGAACTTCAGCGAGAACTACAACCACTCCAGCTTCAACGACCTCGTGCTCACCGGCCTGCTGGGCATCAAGCCGCAGGCGGACAACACGATGGTCCTGAAGCCGCTGATCCCGGCGGGCTGGGACTACTACGCGGTGGAGAGCCTGCCCTACCACGGGCACACCTACTCGATCCGCTGGGACAAAGACGGCACCCACTACGGCAAGGGCAGCGGCCTGCAGGTCTTCCAGGACGGCGTGCGCATCCTCCAGACCGCGACCCTCGCCGCCACCACCACCGTGAACGTGACCGCCCCGGTCACCCCGTCGCAGCCCCCGCGGATGATGAACGTGGCGGCCAACCCGATGACCGCCGACCAGGACTGGTTCGCCAAGGCCATCACCCAGCCGTACCCGAAGGCCTTCGCCTCCTACACCAACACCGTCTCCAACGGTCCGCACTGCCACAGCGGGCAGACCTGCAAGCCCACCACCTTCGACGCCCCGCTGCGGGCCACCGACGGCTGGATCCGCTACGACAAGACCCCCGACGACCGGTGGACCAACTCCGGCTCGCCGAACGCCACCGACCACCTCGGCGTCGACTTCGGCGCGCCGCGGAAGATCAACGAGGTGAAGTTCTACACCTACGACGACGGCGCGAACATCCGCGTACCGGCGAGCTACACCGTGCAGTACCTGAACAACGGCTCGTGGGTGGACGTCCCGAACCAGACGAAGAGCCCGGCCGCGCCGGTCGCCAACGACGCCAATGAGGTGACGTTCCCGACGGTCACGACGTCCCAGTTCCGGGTTCTCTTCACTCCCCAGGCCGGCAAGTTCGTCGGCGTCACCGAGCTGGAGTCCTGGTACCCGGAGACTCCGGCCGTGAAGATCATCAACAAGAACAGCAACCTGGAGCTCGGCATCTCCGGCTCCGCGATCACCCCCGGTGGCGCCGCCCAGCAGCAGACGGCTGACAGCACCGCCAACCACCAGTGGAAGATCGTCCCCGCCGAGAACGGCTACTACAAGATCTTCAACATCAACAGCGGCCAGGTCCTCGGCGTCCAGGGCGCCTCCAAGACGGCCGGCGCCATCGCTTTGCAGTGGGGCGACAACCTCAGCTCCGACCACCTGTGGTCGGTGGTGGACGCGGGCGGCGGCTACTGCAAGCTCGTCAACAAGAACAGCGGCATGGTCCTGGGCGTCCAGAACATGTCGACCGCGTCCGGGGCCCCGGTCCTGCAGTGGGACGACAACGGCTCCGCCGACCATCTGTGGCGCATCGCCGCGGCCGACGGATCCACACCGTTCAACTCCTGACCAACCGTTCCCCCCGGGGCCGTGGCGGCGTCATCCGACGCCGGCGCGGCCCCGGGGCATTTCCCGTGGCCGCTTCTTCCGTCCGTGGGTCCCGTACCGTCCGAGGCGGCGCCGTCAGGCGATCCCGCTGCCGCCCAGCAGCAGCAAGGTGACGTCCACCGCCGCCACGGTGACCGCCGCCGCGAACGCCGCCCGCTTCCGGCGGCGCCCCAGCACCGCCCCCGCCACCGCGACCAGGACGGCCACGGTGAGCGCCGCCGCTCCCCCTCGGCCGGGTGGTCCGGCGGGCCCCAGCACCAGAAGCGCGGACGCGGCCACCAGCGGCACCGGCAGCAGCAACCGGGTGCCGTCCGGGCCAAGCCGCTGCGGCCACCCCCGTACGCCGGTCGCCAGATCCCCCCGGATGTCCGGCAGTACGTCGCCCAGATGGGCGCCGATTCCCAGCAGGGCCCCGGCGGTGACGACCCACCAGGCCGGCCAGGGTTGTCCCGGCAGCCCCAGCGCGACGAACGCCGGGAGCGCGGCGAAGCCCAGCGCGTACGGCGCCCAGGACCACGCCGTCGCCTTGAGCCGCAGGTCGTACGCCCACGCCGCCGCCACCCCGGCCAGGTGAACGGCGCCCGCCCACAGGCCGCAGGCGAGCGAGAGCGGCACACACAGCGCCAGCGCGGCATACGCGGCCACCCACACCTCCGTCACACCGACCGTGCCGTCGACGACGGGTTTGCCCCGACGGCCGGTCTCGATGTCCCGGCTCGCGTCGAACGCGTCGTTGCACCAGCCGACGGACAACTGCCCGGTCAGCACGGCGGCGGCGGTCAGGACACCGCGCGCGGCGCTCTGGCCGGCGGTGACGGCCAGAGCGGCCATCAGCGCGGTGACGGCCACGACGGGCCCGGGGTGACACGACCCGGCCAGACCGCCCACCCGGACGGCCCAACTGACCGCCGGCCCGCCGACCGTCGACTGCTCAGGAGTGCCCACCGGCCGATCCTAGGCGGCCCCGCCGCACCCGGCCGGAGCACGCGCCCCAGGGAGGAACCCGGACGGGCTATCCCTGGTGTCGAAACCACGATCCAGGGAACAGGTGCTGAGCAAACTCGCCCGAGTTGGTGACCGGACAGGAACCACATGACGCGGATCGCTGCCGTACACGGTGCCCTCGCACCACACCGTCACGCCCAGGCCGAGATCACCGACATGGTGGCCCGCACCTGCCTGCCCGAGGGCACGGACCGCCAGGTCCTGGACCGGCTGCACCACAGCGCGAAGGTCCGCTCGCGCCACATGACGCTGCCCCTCGAACGGTACGGAGAACTGGACGGGTTCGGCGCCGCCAACGACGTCTTCATCACCGCCGCCACCGACCTGGGCGCCAAGGCCGTCCGGGGTGCCCTGCACACGGCCGGTCTGTCCCCGGCCGACGTGGACCTGCTGATCTTCACCTCCGTCACGGGCATCGCCACGCCCTCGATCGACGCACGGCTGGTCGGCCGCCTCGGACTGCGGCCGGACGTCAAGCGGCTGCCCCTGTTCGGCCTGGGCTGTGCCGGGGGCGCCGCCGGCCTGTCCCGTACGCACGACTACCTGCTGGCCCGGCCCGACCAGGTGGCGGTGCTGCTGTCGGTCGAGCTGTGTTCGCTCACGTTCCAGCGCGACGACGCCTCCCTGGCCAACCTGGTCGCCACCGCGCTGTTCGGGGACGGCGCCGCCGCGGTCGTCGCCTGCGGCGCGGGCCGCGCGGACGAGACCTCCGGCCCGACGATCGTGGACAGCCGCAGCCACCTGTATCCGGACACCGGCCGCGTCATGGGCTGGGACATCAAGGACTCCGGCTTCCAGGTGGTCCTCGACTCGCAGATCCCCGATGTGGTGCGCCGTTACCTCGCCGACGACGTCGAGGGGTTCCTCGGCGACCACGGACTGAAGCCGAAGGACGTGACCGCCTGGGTGTGCCACCCCGGCGGCCCCAAGGTCCTGGAGGCCGTCACCGAGGCCCTCGACCTGCCCGAGGACGCACTCGATGTGACCTGGCGTCACCTGGCCGACGTGGGCAACCTGTCCTCCTCGTCGGTGCTCCACGTACTGCGCGACACCCTGGCCGAACGCCGTCCACCACCGGGCACGCCGGGTCTACTGCTGGCCATGGGCCCCGGCTTCGCCGCCGAACTCGTCCTGCTGCGCTGGTAGTTCGGACCGCCGCAGAAGAACACGCAGCACAGGCAGCACTCGAAGGACTCGAAGGACTCGACACATGATCTGGTACGGACTGCTGGTGGCCGCCGTCGCCGCCGAGCGCGTCGCCGAACTCGGCGTCGCCCGCCGCAACGAGCGGTGGAGTATCGCCCGGGGCGCGACCGTGAGCGGGCAGGGCCACTACCCGGCGATGGTCGCCCTCCACACCGGCCTGCTGGTCGCCTGTCCGGCCGAGGTGTGGCTGGCCGACCGGCCCTTCGTGCCCGCTCTCGCCTGGCCGATGCTCGCCGTGCTGGCGGCCGCCCAGGCGCTGCGGTGGTGGTGCATCCACGCCCTGGGGCCCCGTTGGAACACCCGGGTGATCGTCGTCCCCGGCCTGCCGCTGGTGACGGGCGGCCCCTACCGGTGGCGGTGGCTGCGGCATCCGAACTACGTGGCCGTCGTCGCCGAGGGCCTGGCCCTGCCCCTGGTCCACACCGCCTGGATCACCGCTACGGCGTTCACGGTGCTCAACGCCGCCCTGCTCAGCGTCCGTATCCGCTGCGAGAACCGGGCGCTCGCCGCCGCGACCACGTCGACCGCACCGGCTCCGATGTGATCGACGTACTGGTGGCCGGCGGAGGACCGGCCGGTCTGGCCGCCGCCATCCATGCCGCGCTCGCCGGTCTGGAGGCCGTCGTCGTCGAACCCCGGTCCTCGCCGGTGGACAAGGCCTGCGGAGAGGGCCTCATGCCCAGTGGCGTCGCCGCGCTGCGGGCCCTGGGCGTCGAGGAGATCACCGGTCGCGAACTGCGCGGCATCCGGTACGTGGACGGCGCCACCCACGCCGAAGCGTCCTTCCGCGGCCGCACCGGGCTGGGAGTCCGCCGTACGACGCTGCACTCCGCGCTGCACGAGCGCGCGCTCGGCCTCGGCGTACGCATGCTGCCGGGCAGGGTCGGCGAGGTGCGCCAGAACGCGGACACCGTCACCGCCGCCGGAACCACGGCCCGCTGGCTGATCGCCGCCGACGGCCTGCACTCCCCGGTGCGCCGCGCCCTGGGTCTGGAGCTGCCGCGCCGCCCCCACGGCCGCTACGGACTGCGCCGGCACTACCTCGTCGAACCGTGGACGGACTTCGTGGAGGTCCACTGGTCGCGGCACGGCGAGGCGTATGTGACCCCGGTCGGCGACGACCTGGTGGGCGTGGCGGTCCTCAGCCGCAGCCGTCGCGGGTACGACGACCACCTGACCGCCTTCCCGGCCCTCGCGGCGTCGCTGCGCGGCCCGGCGACGACGGAGGTACGCGGCGCCGGACCGCTGCGCCAGCGGGTGCGGCGCAGAGTCGCCGGTCGTGTCCTGCTCGTCGGTGACGCCGCGGGCTACCTGGACGCCCTCACCGGCGAGGGTGTCGCCCTCGCGCTGGCGACGGCCGGGGCCGCCGTCCGCTGCCTGGCTGCCGGGCAACCGGAGGCGTACGAGCGCGCCTGGGCCCGGCTGACCCGGCGGCATCGGCTGCTGACCGGGGCCCTGCTGGCCGCCGGCCGCCGACCTGGCACCGCCCGCCTCATCGTCCCCGCGGCGTCCCGGCTGCCCCCGCTGTTCTCGGCCGCCGTCCACGCGCTTCAGTAGGGCCCGGGCGCGGCACACGCGGCGGCCGGGTTTCCCCCGAGGGGCACATCAGGTGCAAGCTGGAGGGGAGGCCGCGCGTCGCGATCCCGGGCGGGCTCGGCACACGTGGTCTCGCCACTCCGAGTGGGCTCCCTGAGCCCGGCCAGGAGGGAAGCGAGATGACAGAGCAGGTCTCCACCGGTACGCGTTGGCGCCTGGCCGGTGATTGGTTCGATGTCTGCAAGTGCGCCATACCGTGTCCCTGTACGTTCGCGCAGCCCCCCACCTACGGCGACTGCGAAGGCGTGCTGGTCTGGCACATCCGCGAAGGAACCTTCGGCGACGTGCGGCTCGACGATCTCAACGTCCTGATGCTCGGCTCCTTCGTGGGCAACATCTGGTCCGACGAGCACAGCGACGCGTACGCCGCGGTCTTCCTCGACGAGCGCGCCGACGAACAGCAGCGTGATGCGCTCGGGACCATTTTCGGTGGTGAGGCGGGCGGCTGGCCGGCGCAGTTCGGGGCGATGCTGAGCCCCGAGATGCGTGGCATGGACTTCGCCCCCATCCACGTGGAGATCGCCGAGGACCTCGCCACCTGGCGAGCGGAGATTCCCGGCCGGGTCACGGCCACCGCCGAGGCGCTCACCGGCCCGACGGCTCCGGAGGGCGCACGCGTCCAGGTCCACAACGCCCCGGGCGCCGAGGTCGGGCCGGGCCAGGTCGCCACCTGGGGCCGGGCGACCGTCGACCGCGCCGACGCGTTCGGCTTCTCCTGGGACCGCTCGGGGAAGTCGAGCAAACACTTCCCGTTCGACTGGAGCGGTCCTGACTGAGGAGCTGGGCTGGAACTGGGCTGGAACTGGGCTGGGTGGTCCAGCGGGCCGTGCGCTTGTGCGCTGGTGAGTCACATGCCGCCCATCGACGGCGTCGACCCCTGTAGCCCCGGCAGCAGCCAGTCCTGGAACGGCGCGAGCGCGGCCAGCACGAGAAACGCGACGCCCACCACCCGGGCGAGCAGCGGGCCACGGGACCACAGCTTCTCCACGAAGACCACCACTGCCAGGGCGGCCATCGCCGCCACGTTCATCACGCCGAGCGGGATCAGGACGACCATCAGCCCCGCGCAGCAGCCGACGCAGTAGGCGCCGTGATGGACCCCCACCCGGAGGTCACGGGCCGGCTGCCGGAACCCGGCGTAGCGCACCAGCTGGCTCAGGGGGTCGCGGCAGTGCCGCAGACAGACGTACTTGAGGGGGCCGAGCTGATACAGGCCCGCGAGCAGGAAGGTCACCGCGCCGATCCAGCGCCCGGCGGTCGGATGGTCGTCCACCAGGCCGCCGGTGAGGGCCAGGCCCGCGTAGGCGAGCAGTCCGAAGGCGGTCCACACCAGCAGGTACCCGCCCACGAACTCGACGGTACGCAGGGTCCGCGTCCAGCCGGAGGACTGCCGGCCGATCCCGCGCACCCATGTGATGGCCACCGGCGCCATGGACGGCAGCATCATGGCCGCCATCATCGTCACCCACAGCAGCAGGAAGACCGGCAGCGCCATCCCCATCGTGCCGGGCTCGACCCCCATGTCCTGGGCCTGCCCGACCGTCAGCGCCCAGGCGGGCACCGCGATCAGCACGATCAGGAACCAGGCGGTCGCGAGATCCCGCGTCGGCAACAGGCCTCCGCCCGCTCCGGTCGGCGCGGGCGACCGGGTGGACACGAAGGCGGAAGTCCGGATGTGACGCATAGGCGTGTACTCCTGGCGGCTGATTCCAGGACAGCACGCATGCCTGTGCGCCGCGACCCGACGTTCGCGACCCGACGCCGGAAACGGCGTCGCCCCCTCGCAGGAGCGGCCGGTGCGGGCCAAGGGCTCCTACGAGGGGGCGACGATCACCTACCGTCGGGCTTTCGCCCGCTGGCGGATCAGTGCGAAGGCGACCACGGCCCCGGCCACCAGGGTGGACAGGACCACCTGGTCCCGGCCGCCGCCGGAGGCGGTGTCGGTGAGCATGTAGCCGAGCACGAACACGATCACGGCGATGGTGGCCCAGGTCAGATACGGGAAGAGCCACATGCGTACGACGAGCTTCTCCGGGGACTCGCGCTCGATGATCTTCCGCATGCGTAGCTGCGAGAAGCAGATGACCAGCCAGACGAACAGGGCGATGGCACCCGAGGAGTTGAGCAGGAACAGGAAGACGGTGTCGGGCCACGCGTAGTTGAAGAACACCGCGACGAAGCCGAAGACGACCGAGGCGAGGATCGCGGCCTGCGGTACGCCCTTGCGCTTGGTGCGGCCGAACGCGGCGGGCGCGTCACCGCGGCGGCCGAGGGAGAAGGCCATGCGGGAGGCGGTGTAGAGGCCGGAGTTCAGGCAGGACAGCACCGAGGTGAGGACGATGAAGTTCATGACCTGCCCGGCGTGCGCGATGCCCAGGGAGTTCAGGGCGGCGACGTACGAGCCGTCCTTGGTGATGGCCGGGGAGTTCCAGGGCAGCAGGGTCAGCACGATGAAGATCGAGCCGAGGTAGAACACGCCGATCCGCCAGATGACGCTGTTGGTGGCCTTGGTGACCGCGCGCTGGGGGTCTTCGGACTCGCCGGCCGCCAGCGTGACGATCTCGCTGCCCATGAAGGAGAAGACCACCATCAGCACACCGGTGAGGATCGTGCCGGGTCCGTTGGGCAGGAAGCCGCCGTGCGCGGTGAGGTTGGACAGCCCCGCGGTGTCGCTGTGGGTGCCCGGCAGGATCCCGAAGACCGCCAGGAGACCGACCCCGATGAACGCGGCGATCGCGACGACCTTGATCCCGGCGAACCAGAACTCGAACTCGCCGTAGGAGGAGACCGAGGCGAGGTTGGAGACGGTCAGCACGATCATCACGATCAGGGCCCAGGCCCACTGCGGCACACCCGGTATCCAGCCTTCCAGGATCTTCGCGCCGGCGGTCGCCTCGACAGCGAGTACGACGACCCAGAAGAACCAGTACAGCCAGCCGATGGAGAACCCGGCCCAGCGGCCGAGCGCGCGGTCGGCGTAGGCGGAGAAGGAGCCGGAGGTCGGGTTCGCGGCGGCCATCTCACCCAGCATGCGCATCACGAGCACGACCAGGGCGCCCACGAGTGCGTACGACACCAGGATGCCGGGCCCTGCGGCGGCGATGCCCGAGCCGGAGCCGACGAACAGGCCCGCGCCGATGACACCGCCGATGGCGATCATCGACAGATGACGGTTCTTCAGCCCGGCCTGCAGGCCGGATCCCGCGGAGGTGCTTTCGGTGGTGGTCAGCTTGTCGGGGGCGATCTCAGGGGGACGTGTTGTCATCTCGACATCCAGGGGACTGGCGGGGACAGGGGAGGCTACGACGGGATCGGACGGGGGTGGCCGTATGGATTCCGCCGTGCGGTGCGGGTGGGGTGCCGGTCGGGAACGGGGCCGAAGGGGTGGCGATCACGGTCGCGGGGAGGGCATGGTGGACCACGGCCGCCGGGCGGTATCTGCCGTATCGGCCGCCGGTGACGTTCAGGAAAATAGTTCACGGCGATCAAAAAAAACAAGAGGTCCAGCCGTCCAGCTGATGACATCCGCGCGCCGCCCTCCCCGGGCGCCCATACGTCACGGACCCTCACCCGCACCCCGTCCACGCACCCCGCGGACGCGCCCGCCGAGGTGCGAATCCCCTGTTCAGGGCCATGACGGCTCAGCCGCAGGACCGCCCCTCTCCCCCGGCTCCGGGACCGCCGACAGCGGGGTCTTGTTTAACTGTTCACCTTGCTCTAATTTTTCCTGCATCGCGGCCCGCCGCCCCCGGCGTGACACCCGCGTCACCGCCGTGGCCCGGCCGTTCCGGGCTGCTTCGGACCCTCCTCCGACGTTCCCCGCACCCCGGGAGCCCTCATGCACCACACCGTGGCGCCGTCCCGGGAACCACCGGTCACGTACCGGGCCCGACCTGGCGCGCCGGAGCGCGGCCGTCGCCGACCGCGACCGCGTTCAGCAGGCCGTTAGGGTGGCGTCGTGGTGAACGCAGCGGGCAAGTTCGGGCCCTACAACCAGC
Organism: Streptomyces sp. NRRL WC-3618; assembly: GCF_001280005.1. Classification (GTDB taxonomy): domain Bacteria; phylum Actinomycetota; class Actinomycetes; order Streptomycetales; family Streptomycetaceae; genus Streptomyces. The sequence goes on from NZ_LGDW01000177.1 coordinate 36,953, forward strand.
CGGGCCCGGCTCGGACGACGCCGGTCAACGGCGTGGGACACGCCCGCGCCCTGCCCGGCTCGGGCCAGAGCGGATCCGAGCTCGTCCGGTCGAGGATCGCACTGCGGGTACGCCTGCGTTCCGTGCGGCCCGGGGACCGGCTCCCGGATGCCGGGGTCCTCGCCGAGGAACTGGGGATCAGCGAGATCACCGTACGTCGCGCGCTGGAGGGCATGTGCCAGGACGGCCTGCTCGACCGTCGGCGCGGACGGGCGGGCGGCACCTTCGTCGCGCAGGACTGGGACACCGTCGTCGCCGTGACGCACGACGCCGAGGAGGCGGCTTCGCTGGACGCCTTCCATCTGCTGCTCGAATGCGGTCTCGTGGCGCACAGTTCGGGTGAGGTCCCGGCCGAGCGGCTGGAGGGGCTTCGGCCGCTGATCGAGGAGATGGAACTGACCGACGACCCGGCGCGCCTGGGCGAGTTGGAGGCCCGCTTCCACCTGGATCTCGCCGAGTTGCTCGGCGGCGCCGGAATCCGCGAGTTCGCCGCCGATCTGCTCGGCCGGCTCTGCCTGCTGCTGCCCGCACCGCAACCCGCGGTGGTACGGGCGCAGAACCACTACCACGCCGAACTGCTCGCCGAACTGGGCCGGGGTGCGACCGATCCAGCCGTGCGAGCGGTGAAGGCACACCAGCGTTCCCGGCACCTCTGACGCCCGGTCCGTGCCGCCCGACCGTCGAGAACCCGCGTACCCATCAGGCCCCATCGCACAAGGAGCAGCCGCCATGCCCGACCCCGGAGCCGGTCCCCTGCCCCCGCCGGGTCCCGGCGGCGGCGCGCCGCAGCGGTTGCGTGGCGGCGTCCTCGGTATGGCGGACATCGCCGCCGCCACGATGGCCAACGTCGGTCCGGCCATGAGCTTCTTCTTCGGTTTCGCCTTCCTGGCCACCACCGCGGGCGTGGCGTCACCGCTGACCATCATCGCCGCGGGCATCGCGGTCGCGCTGCTCGGCAACACACTGTCGGAGTTCTCCCGGGCGCATCCCTCGGCGGGCAGCTTCACCACCTTCGTGGGCAAGACCTTCGGACCGGTCAGCGCGGTGACCACCGCGCTGCTCGCGGGACTGGGCTACATCATCGCGATGGCCTCCGTCATCGCCATCTCCGGCGGGTTCGTACAGATCACCCTGTACCACTACACCGGCGTGGACCTGCCGTGGATCATCTGGACCTTGCTGCTCACCGGGCTGGCCGTGGGGCTGATGCTGCGCGGGGTGGTGGTCTCCACCAAGTGGGCCGGCTACTTCTTCGGTGTGGAGATGCTCGTACTGCTCGTGGTCTCGGTCGCGGCACTCGTGGAACACCGCGGCCGTCTCTCCCTCGACCCGTTCCTGCCCAGCCATATCAGCCACGGCTTCAGGGGGCTGGCGGCGGGATTCCCCCTGGCGGTGTACCTGTTCGTCGGCTGGGAGAACTCGGCCGCGCTGGCCGAGGAGACGGAGAATCCGCGGCGCAACGTCGGCCGCGCGGTGTTCTCCTCCATCGCGATCATGACGGTGAGCTACGTACTCTTCGCCTACGCCACGGTGACCGGCTTCGACTACGACGTCACCAGACTCGGGGCCTCCCCGATCCCCTTCGTCGCGGTGGCCCACCACACCCTCGGCGCGCTGGCGTTCCTCACCTACCTGGGCGGTCTGACCTCCACGCTCGGCGTGCTGATCGCCGGCATCAACTCCCAGGCCCGCCTGGTGTTCAACGCCGGGCGCGAGGGACTGCTCCCGTCCTTCTTCGGCTACGTGCACCCCACTCGCCGCACACCGAACAACGCCATCATCACCTTCGCCGCCACCTCGCTGCTGATCATCGGCGGCTGGGGCCTGGGCCATCTGCTGGGATCCGGCGGCGGCTCGATGGACCCGGTGGTCTTCTTCACCGAGTCCTCGACCCTCGGCGCCATCCTGATCCTGCTGGTCTACCTGGCCTCCAACATCGCCCTGCCGCTGTACTACCGCAGGTACCGGCCGCAGGAGTTCCGGGTGGTCCGGCACCTGGTGCTGCCCGCGCTCGGCACCCTGGCGATCCTGGTCCCGCTGTACTACCTCGCCAAGCCGGGCCAGCCCGCTCCGTACAACTGGTTCCCCTACGCGGCGCTGGCCGCCCTGGTCGCCGCCGTCGGCTACGCCGCCCTCCTGGTCCGCCGCGACCCGACCCTGGCCGAACGCGTCGGCTCCGTCGTCGCCGACGCGGACTGAACCCGGCGGACCCGCGTCACTACCGACAGCGGCGGTCAGCGGCTACAGCTGGGCACCGATTCCGGTCAGCGCCCGGACCTCCATCTCCGCCTGCTTGTCCGGATCCGCGGGGCGCTTGCTGAATACGGTGCCGAGGTATCCGCACACGAAGGAGAGGGGGATCGACACGATGCCGGGGTTCATGAGCGGGAACCAGTGGAAGTCGACGCCCTTGATGATCGACGTGGGGGTGCCCGAGACCGCCGGTGAGAAGACGATGAGCACGAGGCACGACACCAGACCGCCGTAGATGCTCCACAGCGTCCCCGAGGTGTTGAAGCGCTTCCAGTACAGCGTGTAGAGCATCGTCGGCAGGTTGGCGGAGGCGGCGAGCGCCAGGGCCAGCGACACGAGGAAGGCGACGTTCTGCCCGTCGGCCACGATGCCGCCGATGATGGCCAGGAGGCCGATCACGATCGCTGTCAGTCGGGCCACCCGGATCTCGGACCGGGGATCGGCCTTACCGCGCCGTATCACGTTGGCGTAGACGTCATGGGCGAACGACGCCGAAGCGGCCAGGGTCAGACCGGCCACAACCGCCAGAATCGTCGCGAAGGCCACCGCCGAAACGACGCCCAGAAGCACAACTCCGCCGATACGGAAGGCGAGCAGAGGCGCTGCGGAGTTTTCGCCGCCCGGGGCGTGAACGATCACGTCGGAACCGACCAGCGCTGTGGCGCCGTAACCGACGACGAGGATTCCCAGGTAGAACGTGAACATCGACCAGGAGCACCACACCACCGATCTGCGCGCCTCCTTGGCATTGGGCACGGTATAGAACCGCATCAGCACGTGCGGCAGGCTGGAGATACCGAGGACCAACGCCAGGGCCAGAGAGACGAACTCGAGTTGGCTCGTCGCGTTATGGCCGTACAAACTGCCCGGTTCGAGCAGTCGTTCGCCCAACGGACTGTTCTGCGTGGCTTGTCGCAGAAGGGCCGAGAAGCTGAATCCGAACTTGCCGATGATGAACACACTGATGAAAGTCACACAGATCAGGAGAAGGACGGCTTTGATGATCTGGACCCAGGTCGTGCCCTTCATCCCGCCCACCAGGACGTAGAGGAGCATGACGACGCCCACGCCGCTGATGAGGAGCGCCTGCCCGCCCCTGGTGTGCACGTTCAGCAACAGGGCCATCAGTCCACCGGCGCCGGCCATCTGGGCGAGCATGTAGAAGAACGTGATCACCAGGGTGGCGTTGGCCGCGGCGGCCCGCACCGGGCGCTGCCTCATACGGAAGGCCATCACGTCACCCACGGTGAACCGCCCGGTGTTGCGCAGCCTCTCCCCGATGAGCAGGAGGGCGACCAGCCAGGCGACCAGCCAGCCGACGGAGTAGAGGAACCCGTCGTAGCCATGAACGGCGATCGCCCCGGAAATCCCCAGGAAGGAAGCTGCGGAGAGGAAGTCGCCGGACAGTGCTATGCCGTTCTGCACACCGGTGAAGGAGCTGCCCGCGGCGTAGTAGTCGGATGCCGTCTGGTTCCTGTTGGTGACCTTGTAGACGATGAACAGAGTGATGGCCACGAATACCAGGAACACGCTCAGATTGAGCATGGGGCTGCCGGTCGCGCCGGCGGCTGTCTGCCATGTCATTCTCTGTCGACTCCTGCCAGTTCGTGGATCCTGTCCACTGCCGGATCAAGTTTCTTCCGGGCGAATCGCCGGTAAGTCAGAACGATCGTGATCGTGGACGCGAACTGCATCAGGCCGAGAATGGTGCCCATGTTGATTTCGCCGGTGACTTTCCGGCTCATGAACTCGTGGGCGTAGGCGGAAAGCAGAACGAACGTCATGTACCAGCAGAAGAAAAGCGCGCTCATCGGAAAGACGAACAACCGGAGCCGTCGGCGCAGCCGGGAGAACTCCTCGCTCTGCTGAATCGCCGGGTAGTTGGGCTCGCCATCGTGACGGGGGTCGATGAACTCCCGTCCGGCAGGCCGCTCGGGCGCTTCGAAGATGGGCGGCCCCGCCGGTCTGGTCACGGTCCTCTTCCTGGGATTCGGCAGGACGACGCGTGGACGCTCCTGCGGCGAGCGAGGGGTAGGAGCAAGCCAGAGCCCCCGAGCGGTGGAAAGTGTAGTGAGACGCGACGCACCGTCAACCAACACCCCACGACTCACGCGGCGGGCGCCGGAACCGACACGGGTGTCCTGACGCGCCCCCGAGAACCGTTCGACCATTCAATGCCCTCGGCGGTTGCGAACTGAAGGCGGCTTGATCTTCTTTTTACCAACGTTTACCGAACGGGACGGCGGGCGCACGGCGTCGCCGACCGAACCACTGAATGTGGAGAACATGTGCGTAACGGTTTGGTCCGTTGGCACCTCGGGGCGGCGGGCCGCATTGTTGCCGTTCGCCCTGCTGCCCTAAACTCGCCTGGATCCCGTAGCACTTGACAGGTCGGTACAGGGCGTGCGGGGATCGGTTCGCATACGAGAGCTGGGAGACGGAACAATGGATTTCCTTGGGCGCACCCGCGAAGTCGCCGGGTCGGTTGAGGGCCCTTGGTCGAACCGTCCCGCAGTTTGTGAAATGCAATCCTCCCCTGCCCGGGGCACATGCCTGCTCCTTGGTTCGCCCACCGTGACGTGACACCGCAGTCAGTCACGCCATCCCTCCGGCACCACCCTGTGCTGCCGGGCGTCCCCGTCCTGCTCAGGTGAAAACCCGGGAGAAAACAGCATCGTGACAGGTATCTGCGAGCAAGCTGTTCCGAGTGCGGAGCTCATATCGTGACGGCGGCCAGGCATGCGGCCGCGCGCCCGGTACGGCCGTCCCGGTGGGCTTCGCTCGTGCAATGGCGGAACTGGCGGCTGTTGGTGAAGCTGGCGGCGGTGCTGGTCGTACCCGCCCTGCTCGCCGTCGGCCTGGGCGTCGTGCAGATCCGTGACGACGTCAAGGGCGCCCGCTCCTACGCGGACATGCAACGCCTGGTCAAGATGCGTGGTGAGCTGCGGACTCTGCTGGACGCCCTGCAGCGGGAACGCATCATGTCCGTCGAACGGCTGAGCATCGAGGCCACCGACGACACCACCGCCGACGCCGGTCTGCGGCAGCAGACGCGGAGTCTCGACAAGGCCCGGACCGCCGTCGCCACCACCAGGAAGCACGAAGTCTCCCTCACGGGCGTCACGGCGAATCGTTACCGCGACGCCGCCGGCCTCCTGGACCGACTGCCCGCCCTGCGCGCACAGGTGGCGTCCGGCCGCATCGGTTCCTGGGCCACGCTCAATGACTACGGCACGATCATCACGGGGCTGCTCAATCTGGACCAGGCACTCGTCAGCGGGTTCGGCACCCCCCAACTCGCCAGGTCGGCCACCGCGTTGTACGACCTGGAGGCTGTCGAGGAGCAGATCCGCCTCGAGCACGCGATCCTGCTCCAGGCGGCCGGCCGACGCCCTCCGCCGGCCCCGGCGATCATCAAGGCGCTGCAGGAGGCCGACGTACGGCTGCGGGACAAGCTCGGTGACTTCCGGACGCAGGCCACCGCCAAGGAGCTGAGCGAATACCAGCGGACGGTCGCCGGCCCCGCCGTCAGCCGGCGTGCGCACGTCGTGAGCACCGTGCTGGCCGAGCCCCTCGCGTCGGGCACACGGCAGAACGCCACGCAGAAGGCCACCCTGTCGTTGCCTGTCGCGGCCGAGAGCTGGAGCCGCGACTCCAAGGCCACCGGAGCGCTCGTCGACAAGGTGTCGGACGGCTTCCTCCACAAGCTGCGCACATCGTCGGCCACGCTCCAGGACCAGACGAGCAACCGCGCGGGCATGGCGTCCGTCATCCTCTTCGCCGCACTCCTGCTCGCCCTCGCCATCGGACTCGGGATCGGCAGGCATCTGCTGCGGTCGCTGTCCGTCCTGCGCTCGACGGCGCTCGATGTGGCGGAACGCCGGCTGCCCGCCGCGGTCGAGAGCATGCGCGAGGGGCGGAAGGCGGACGCCGTCGTCGACATCGTGCCCGTCCACACCACGGAGGAGTTCGGTCAGCTCGCCAGGGCGTTCGACACGGTGCACTCGCAGGCCGTGCGCCTGGCGGCGGAGCAGGCCGCGCTGCGCGGTGACCTCAGGAACACCCTGGTCAACCTCTCACGGCGCAGCCAGAGTCTGGTGGACCGGCTGCTGCTGCTGATGGAACAGCTCGAGCGGCACGAACAGGACCCGGAGCAACTGGCCAGCCTCTTCACGCTCGATCACCTGGCGACGCGCATGCGGCGCAACAACGAGAACATGATGGTCCTGTGCGGCAGCAGCCTTGTGCGCTCCTCCCACGGTGCGGTGCTGGACACCGTGCTGCGGGGTGCCGTCTCCGAGATCGAGCACTACCAGCGCGTCCTCGTGCAGCCCGGCCCTTCCGTCGAGGTGGTCGGGTACATCGCCGGTGACCTGGGGCGGCTGGTCGCCGAACTGCTCGACAACGCCACCGCGTTCTCCCCACCGCACACCGAGGTCGTCATCGGCGGTGCCCGGCAGCCCGACGGCTCGCTGCTGATCGAGATCGAGGACGCGGGCATCGGGATGAGCGAGGGCGAACTGGCCAAGGCGAACCGGCGCCTGGCGACGGACGCCGGCACGGATGCGCCCGCGTCCCGGCAGTTGGGACTGTTCGTGGTCGGTCGCCTGGCCGGTCGGCACGGCATCGCCGTCAACCTGAGCTCGCAGCCCGGCCTCAGGGGACTGCGGGCCCGAGTGCTGGTACCGGCCAAGCTGGTCACGACGCGGGCACCGGCCCGCACCGACGAGCCGGGCATCATGGCTGAACGCCCCTCTGCCATGGCTCCGACGCGGACGCGCGGCGGCTGGAGGGACGGCGGCCGCACGGACGGCGGCCGGACCGACAGCGGGACCGCCGCGTCGCGCCCGCCGCAGCGGCCGTTCGCCGTCGCCGCCGCGGCGACGAGGCCCGTACCGGCCGACAAGGGCGCGCGTCCAACACACGCCGGACCGCCGTGGTTCGACCTCCCCGCACCGGCGACGGCAGCCCACAGCACCGGGAACAGCGTGAACGCACCGGCGCCGCGCGCCGCGACGGAGGAGCCCCCACCTGCCCCGTCGTCCTCGACCGAGGCACCCGGCGCCCCGAGGGCGACAGGCCACCCCGCGCCACCTGCTGTCCCACGCCCGGCCGGGAACGGTGTGCGGGAGCCCGACCAGCCGGCCGGCCTCACAGAGTCCGGGCTGCCCAAGAGGGTTCCGCGTACCCGGTCCGCTCCGGCCCGGCCCGAGCCGCCCGCCCCCGTCACCGAGGACGGGGCGGCTGCGAGCCGGAACGCCAGTCGCGCCCACAGCTTCCTCAGCAGCTACCAGTCGGGCATCCGTCGGGCGCAGCCCGATCAGACGCACAATCCATCGGCGACGGGCAGGACGAACCCATGACATCAACCCACTCCCCGGAGGTGAGCCAGCTCGGCTGGCTGGTCACCAACTTCACGGAGCGAGTGCCCAATGTGGCGCACGCCGTCGTGATCTCGGCCGACGGACTGCTGCTCACCGCGTCGGACCAGCTGGCGGACGATCGAGCCGAGCAGCTGTCCACCATCGCGGCGGGCGCCGTCAGCCTGGTCCAGGCTGCCGCCCACTGTCTGGAGACCGGGACCGCGCTGCGCACGGTGATCCAGATGGAGCACGGCAACATGCTCATGATGTCGATCCGAGACGGCTCGTGCCTGGTCGCCCTGGCGGCTCCGGAATGCGAAATCGGCCAGATCGCCTACGAGATGACCGTGCTCGTCGACCAGGTCGGCGAGATGCTGACCCCGGAACTCCGTACCGAACTGCAGCAGTTCCAGCAGTTCCAGCAGACTGCGGCCCGATAGCCGGACGGGGAGAACATGAGCACCGGGGAAGGCCCGTCCGGCCCTCGAAGAGATCCGGAAGCGGAGGACGAACAGACCTTCGCCGACGTCATGAACGCGTTCAGCTTCGGCACGGGACGACGTAAGCGGAAGACCTCCGACACGCCTGGCACGCCGCAGGACACGGCGTACGACGAGAGCGACGCGGCCTCGCCGCCGCCCGCCCCCGAGTCGTACGGGCCGGCTGCCCCGGTGGACCACCAGTCGGCCACCTGGGAGGCCGGGCACGTGGCGCCGGGGTCACCGGCCTCATTCGTCCGCGCCTACGCGTGGACGGGCGGCCGGACCAGGTCGCACCACCATTTCGAGGTCGAGACCCTGGTCACCGCCACCGATCCGAACGGTGTCCCCGTCGATGCCTCGCAGTGGGACCGCGCGGTGCTCGAGCTGTGCTGGGAACCGATGTCGGTGGCCGAGGTGGCGGCGCTCGTCGCGGTGCCGCTGGGTGTGGCCAAGGTTCTCCTCGGTGACCTGGCGGATCGCGGGATGATCGTCGTCCACGAGGCGGCGACCGACGCCGGCGACGCCCCGACCCTGGCACTGATGGAGAGGGTGCTGGCCGGACTGCGTCAGCTCTGACGGGCGCCCTCGGCGGCGTCGTCGAGATCGTGCCTCGTCCAGCCTCCGGTTCGCCGACGCGGCGGTTACGACGATCACCAGAAGTGAATGATGTGTGAGGGGGATATCGACACAAGGGGGCAACTGTGGGGGCGAACGGGGCGATGGGGGACGCCGGGCACGGGACTCCGTTGCTGGGCCGGTCCCTCGAACTGGCCCTGTTCGACGAGCTGCTCGACCGCGCGGCCCGCGACGCACGCGGCCCGGCGAGGGGCGCGGAGCCCCGTGACAGCAGCCGTTCCCGGCTCGTCGACATCACCGGTGAGGCCGGCATCGGCAAGAGCCGGCTGCTCGGCGAGGTCTGCGCGCGGGCGAGCCGACGCGGAATGACGGTACTGCGCGGCAGAGCCACGGAGTACGAGCGGCAGATGCCGTTCCAGGTGTTCACCGACGCGCTCGCCCACCTCGACCCGCACGCGCCGGCCGGCTTCCAGGAGACCGACGCCGTGGCGCCCCTCTTTCAGCAGAGCGGCGCCGCGGTCGACCGTTTCGGACTGCACCGGTCCACGGCCGCCCTGCTCGCCCGGCTCGCCGCCCCGTCCGGGCTGCTGCTGGCCCTGGACGACCTGCACTGGGCGGATCCCGCGTCGCAGGAGCTGCTGGACCATCTCGTACGCCATCCCGTGCACGCCCCCGTCGTCCTGGCCGTGACCCGCCGTGACCGTCAGAGCCCCGAGTCCCTCGCCGCCAGGCTCACCCGGGGGCTCGACACCGGCGCGGTCGTCAGACTCGGACTGCGGCCGCTGAGCGCGGGCGACTGCGCCGAACTGGCCGGCCCCGGCCTGCCGCCCGCCGAGACCGCCGCGCTGTACGCCGCGAGCGAGGGCAACCCGTTCTACTTCCTGACCCTCCTTCAGGCCCACCGCGGGGGTACGACGCCCGAGTCCTCGGTGCCGCCCGGGCTCGGCACGCTGCTGCTGGACGAGCTGACCGCGCTCGCCCCCTCCCGGCGCGGCATCGTCGAGGCCGTGGCGGTCCTGGGCGAGCACGCCACCCCGGCGATGGTGAGCCGGGTGACCGGCCGCTCCGGCGCCGCGTTCACCGACGACGTCCACGCCCTGGCCCGCCGCGACCTGCTGCGCTCCGGCCCGCAGGGCCTGCTGACCCTGCGGCACCCGGTCGTCCGCACCCTCGTCCACGAGAGCACACCCTTCTTACGGCGCGTCGAGATCCACCGGCTCGCCGCGCAGGAGCTGGCCCGCGCCGGTGTCTCCGCCGCCGAGCGGGCCCACCATGTGGAACAGTCCCTGACCGCCTGGGACCCGGAAGCGGTGGCCGTGCTCGACGAGGCCGCCGCACGCAGCGCGCGAACGGCCCCGGCGAGCTGCGCCCACTGGCTCGAGGTGGCCCTGCGCCACCTGCCGCACACTCCCGAACACGCCGCCCGCCGAAGGGAGTTGACCCTGCGGCGGGCCCGCGCCCTGGCCGCGTGCGGTGGCCTGCGGGAGAGCCGCGACCTGCTCCAGGAGCTGATCGCCACCGAGCAGGGGTCACACTGCGCCCCGACCACCGCCAAGGACCAGGACCTCAGAGTGCGCGCGGTCGTCCTGTGCGCACTGGTGGAACGTCACCTGGGGCGCTGCACCGAGGCCGTCGCGCTGTTGCGCCGCGAGCTGGCCCGTGGTCCCGCGCCGGGCCATGTCGTCCGGCTCGGCCTGGAGCTCGGCTCGGCCGCGCCCCTGGACAGCGCCACCTCGTACGCACAGGTGCGCACCGAGGTCGAGGCGGCCCTCGCGGCGGCCCGGTCCACGGGGGACGAGATCGGAGAGGCGGGCGTCCTCGCCGTCGCCGCCCTGGGAGAGGCGTACGAGGGCAACATGGCCGCGGCGCACGGGCTCGCCCGGCAGGCCGCCGCCCTGGTCGATTCCCTGCCCGACAACGACCTCACCGCCCTGTGCGAACCACTGGCCCGGCTCGGCTGGGCGGAGGCCTTCCTGGAGCAGTACCCGGACGCGGAGCGGCACGCCGAGCGCGGCCTCGACATCGCCCGCCGCAGCGGCCAGCTCTATGTCGTGCCCCATCTGCTGCTGTGCGCGTCCCATGTCCGGGTCCAGACCTGCCGGGTCTCCTCGGCGGTGGAACTCGCCGACCAGGCCGAAGACATAGCGCGCGGTATCGGCAGCGACCAGTTGCTCGCGTTCGTGCTGGCGAGCAAGGCCTCGGCCCTCGTCGCCGCCTGCCCGCCGGGCGATACGCGCCCTCTCGCCGTCGCGGAGGAAGCGGTGGCCGCGGCCGGTACCGGGGTCAACTGGTGGGCCTCCACGGCCTGGTGCATCTTCGGCTGGGCCGCGCTCATGGCCGGCGATCCGGTCCGCGCCCGGGACGCCATGCTCCAGGCCGGCGGCCCCGAACTGCAGCGGATCCAGCCCTCGATGCGGCCGCTGTACCTGGAGATCCTGGTCACGTCCGCGCTGCTGACGGGCGAGACCGGGGAGGCTCGTGGCTGGGCCGAGCGGGCCCGTAAGGAGGCGGAACAACTGGGGCTGCCGATGCAGCGGGCCTCCGCGCTGCGCAGCGCGGCCCATCTGCCGCTGGCCCAGGGGGACACGGCAGCGGCGGCGGACCTGTTCGCGGAGGCCGCGGCGGAGAGCGCCCGCTGCGGCGCGGTCTTCTGGGAGGCCCACTCCCTTCTGCTCGGCGCCCCGCTGGAAGCGGCGGCGGGCCGCGGTCGCAGCGGTACGCACGCCTGGCTCAGGGGACGTCGGCTCGCCGAGGCGGGCGGCAGCGGCATGCTGGTCGGCCTCGCCGACGCCACCCGTCCGCCCGGCGGCGGCTCCGAGGCCCCGTACGGCTCCCCGGACCGTCCCGAACTCGCCGAACTCTCCGGACGGCTGGCCACCCTGACCGCCCGGGAGCTGGAGATAGCCGAGCTGGTGGCGCAGGGGCTCACCAGCCAGGCCATCGCCGACCGGCTCTACGTCAGCCGGCGTACCGTCGAGACCCATGTCTCCCGCGCCTTCCGCAAGACCGGGGTCTCCTCGCGTACCGCCCTGGCCACGCTGATGGCCCGCCGCCGCCCCGGGAGCCGTTTCGGGGAGGCCCGCGCGGAGGAGGACCGACCCGGCCCGCCTACCTGACGACGTCGATGTAGTCGGGGGCGGCGGTCACGGAGCCGGTGGTGGTGGTGCCGGCGAAGACGAAGCGGTAGAAGCCGTCGGAGCCGGCCCTGGTGGTGGTGCTCAAGGTGCCGGTCCTGCTGGTCCTGACCGTCTTGAGGGTGGTGTAGGTGGTGCCGCCCCTCTTGCGGAACTGCAACAGCACCGGCTGGTTCGCGTAGCCCACGTACTTGTGCGTGGTCCAGTTGGCGTAGTTCAGCTTGCCGGTGACCGTGATGGTCCTGCCCTGCCGCACCGGCTCCGGGGAGGCGTTGACGGTCAGCGTGGCGGCGCGCTTGATCCTGGTCCTGGCGACGTCGTCGTTGTAACTGGCGTTCGCGTACAGGTCGTAGGCGCCGAGGAAGAGTTTCCAGGTCCCGGCGGTGCCGTTGCCGTCCTTGAAGGCGACCGCGGGGTCGATGCTGAAGACCGTCTTGCAGCTGTAGCTGTAGCCGTCCTGGACCGGCGTCTCCGTGCAGCTGGGGTTGTCGTCCGACTGCAGGCCGCCGGTGATGGTGTCGGTGCTCGAACTGTCGGTGCCCTGCCACAGGTCGGCCTGGGTGACGGCTACGCCTTCCTTGTCGAAGGCGGTGAACGTGACGGGTACGGCCTTCTTGCCCGTCACACCGAGAACGACGTCCTTGCCCTTGTTGACGACCCCGTTCTTGAAGGTGGTGCCGCCCAGCGCGTCCTTCGGCAGGACACCCGTCGAGGCGAAGGCTCTGAGACCCGTCGCCGCCTCAGGGCGCTCCGCCGCCTGGACGGCACCCGGAAGAACGAGCGCCGAGAGTACGAGGGCGCCGGAAAGGGCGGTGGCCGCAGTGCGTATACGCATGTGATTCCCCCATGGTGAGGTCGAGGGGCTCTGCCGAACTAGCCTTGCGGCAGGGCCCGTTGATGCTATCTATCGCATGTCTGTAAGAATCCAAACCAGCTCGAAACACACCCAAGGTCCCCTGCGGAAGCTCAGGGCGTGGGAGAGCGGAGGATGTCGTCGATGTCGAAGCTGTAGTCGGGCGACGGGTAGAGGTCGGTCGGGAGGAGGCGCGTCGGCTGGGAGCCCGGGGCGGGCACATCGGCCGGGTCGGCGGTGGGCTTGCCGTCCGGACTGCACACCTGCGGTGCCGAGGGCTCGGTCAGTTCGTGGTCGGCGACCCGCTTCGACCGGAAGTCCACCGTGTCGCGCTGGAGGGACGAGCCGCTGACCCCGACCTCCTTGGGCAGTTCCCTGCTCGTCAGCGGCTTGCCCACGGTGACCGAGACGAGGGTGCCCACGCAGGGGCTGCGGTCCGTCGCGTAGAGGGACGTGGGCAGGGCGATCGTCTGGTCGACGCTCCCGTCGACATGGAGCTCGACGCGTTTCACCCGGCTGATGTCGAAGTAGTAGTCGGGTTTCCTGCCGTCGGACAGCCGATTGCCGTCGTCGCCGTTCGCGACTCCGTACACCAGCTTCCAGAACTCGATCTGCACGGTGATCTTCCGGCAGAGCGGGCCGTTGTATCCCGGCAGGCTGACCACCCTCAGCCCGCCTCCCTGGTAGTTGTCCTCGGGCGTGTCGACGTAGCGCCGCACCCATTCCGTGGATTCCTCCGTCGTCCACCCCTGGTTGGAGTGGCAGCCGGATGCTCCGGTCGGATACGCGGGAGTGAGGGACGGGGTCGGTGAGGGAGTTGGCGACTCGGACACCCCTGTCGCGCTCTCGGACGGATCCCCGGAAAGCGAGGTGTCGTCGCCGCTCGAGCAGCCGCCGGCGAACAGAACGGCCACGGTGAGAGCGGCGACAGCGGGCAGGGCGGAACGATTCGCCCGGGGTACGCGCCTCACTGGTCGAACCAGTTCCTGGCCTCTGCGGAGCTGAAGCCCCGCAGCACGGCGAGGGAGAAGACGATGCCCGGGACGACCGAGAAGCCGCCCCCTTGGAGCAGCCCCAGCCCGCCGCTCAGCATGCTCAGCGCCTCGATGACGATGACCGTGACGCGCAGCCCGTTCGACCGACTGCCCGCGAACATGCCGCACAGCAGCAGCGCCCCGGCGATCAGCAGCGACAGCACCGCCACGAACCGGAGAAGCCCCGCCCCTTCGTCCTGACCGTGGTCGACCGCGTCGTTCACGACGGCCAGCAACAGGAATCCCGCCGCCAGGTTGAGCGCGGCCTGAACCCAGACCCCCACCACCGCCAGCCTGACACTCCTCGGCATCCGCGCTCTCACGCTCGGTGTCGTCATGAACCCAAGGAAACGGCACAGTTGTCAGGGGCACATCGGTAGGAGTACGTATTTCATGTACGTATGTGCGATCGCCGTCCGTCCGCCGCGTTCTCCTCCGCTGTCGATTCGGCGCGCGGAACCGCGACGTCACGAGAGCAGCGGGGCGAGCCGCGCGGCGTGGTCGTGGAGGAGGGCGATCAGGCCGGTGTTGGGTTCGTCGATGCGGTCGGGCGGACCGCAAAGGGCGAGTCCGGCGATGAGGACGCCGGTCGCGGGACTGCGTACGGGGACCGCGAGGCAGCCGCGGTCCGGGCGGAGTTCGCCGCGCTGGCGGGCGACGGCGGCGTCCGACACCGCTGAGAGTTCGCGGTCGAGGCCAGCTTGTTCAGTGATGGTGTGCGGGGTGAAACGCCGCAGTTCCCGTGCGTCGGCGCGGTGGGCGGCGGGCTGATCGGCGAGCAGCAGTTTGCCGAGTGAGGAGACGTGCGGATAGCGGGCCAAGAGGGCTTCCTCAGTGGGCGGATGGTCGGGGTCGGGGTCGGCAATGGCGAGGCGGCCGGTGGTGAACGTGGCCAGGTGCACGCCCCAGCGGACCTGGTGGCGCAGTTCGGTGACCACGGCGCGGGCAGCGGTGCACGGCCGTGGCACCTGCGGTACGGAAAGCCGGGCGGCACGGCGGCCGAGGGCGAAGCCGCGCAGATCGGGAAGGCGGACGAGGTATTCCTCGGCGACCAGCAGGTTGAGCAGGCGGTAGGTGGTCGCGGGCGCCAGCCCGAGGGCGGCGGAGACCTCCTTGGCGGTCACTCCGGGGCCGGCGGCGGCCACCTCCTCCAGGACCGACAGCGCGTTACGCAGTGGGTTCATCTTCGCCGGTCCGGGGCCAGGTCCGGGCCGCCGCCGAGGAGGTCGGCGAACGAGGTCTCGTCGTACACGCCGATGCCCGCGAGCCGGCTGGGATGGCGCCGCCGCAGCCACCCGTACCAGAGGAGTCCCGCCCCGGTCAGTACGGCGAAGACCACCGCGTACGAACTCCCCGCCGCCGAACCCGCGAATGCCCAGAGTGCCGCCACCAGCACCGGCACGACGACCACCACAGCGGCCACCGGCCCGGGGGTCGACTCGCCGATGCCCCGCAGGAAGAACGGCACAGCCAGGCAGACCAGCAGGTACGCGACGAGGTAGCCGACCGTCGATGCCTGGAGCAGCAGGTCCAGCACCCGCTCGGCGCGGGTGCCCGTGGCGAGGACGGTCAGCGGCACCGCGGTGGTCACCGGCAGCGCCATCGCGATGGCGACGTACGGGGTGCGGTAGGTGCGATGTGTACGGCGCAGTCCGCTCGGGGCGATGCCTTCGGTGCCCATCGAGAACAGCACCCGCACCAGGGCGTTCGCGGTCGCCAGGGCGCAGGCGAAGAAGGAGGTGGCGATGCCCGCGTCGAGCAGCGGTGAGATCCAGGGCAGTTGCTGGGCCGAGGCCAGCACTCCGAGCGGGTCCGTCTGCCCTGCCAGGCCCTCGGGGACGGCCGCGAAGCCCAGCACCTGGACGGCGGCCGCGCAGATGAACATCGCCCCCGCCGCGCCCGCGGTCCACCGCACCGCCCGGGGGACGGTCCGGAAGGGCCGGCGGGCCTCGACCCCCAAGGCCGCCGCGGATTCGAACCCGATGAACGCCCCGAGCGCGGGCAGTACCCCCGCGGCCACTCCGCCGATGCCACCCCCACCCGGTTCCGTACGGTGCGGGGCGGCCGGCCAGGAGACGCCGTGGCCGAGCAGCAGGCCGAAGACCGCCAGGATCAGGGTGATCGACGCCCCTTCGACGAGCAGGACCACCCGGGCCGAGAGCCGGATGCCCCGGACCGCGAAGAACGCCGCGGCGAGCCCCAGCACAACGATCACGACAGCCACGGCTGCCCCGGACGCCACGGGTGCCCCGATCCGGGCCAGCAGCTTCAGCAAGTGCACCGCGCAGCCCGTGAGCGCCGCCGAGACCAGCAGTCCGTAGCCGACCAGGAGCGCGCCGCCGCAGGCGAAGCCGGCGGCGGGCCCCAGCCCCTTGCTGGCGAGGCTGTACAGCGAGCCGGCCGCCGCCATCCGCCGGGTGAACTGCCCGACGCACGATCCGATGAGCAGCGCGATGACGGTCGCGGCCACGAAGGACCACACGACCCCGGGCCCGGCGTTGAGCGCCGCCATCGCGGGTGCGGTGGCCATCGCGGCGGCAGGGGCCGTGGCCGACACCGACTGGGCGAACACCTGGACCGGCCCGAGATTGCGCCGGTCCAGACCCGGCAGCCGGGGTCCGGGGCGCACGCCGGCCGCCTGGGCGGCAGCCGCCGCGACCTGCTCCGGGTATGTCGTCATGAGCGGCACCGTAGACCGCCTCAGCGACTCCGGACGTATCCGGCATATGACTGTCGCATTTCGGCGAACGAGAATTCCGGGCTGGTGATTCTCCGCGTACGAGAGCGGAGCCGGTGGTCTTCCTGACGCGAGTGGCGAGGGTTTGACGTGTGGGTGACCACCCGGCAACGACGGCCTTCCAGTCTTTCGGCACCCCCCTCGTCCCCTTCTGGAGGTGTCATGTCCACAGACCGGGCTCCGGCCCTGACCGGCTCCCTCGGCGTCGGCTCGATCGTCTTCATGGTGGTGGCCGCCGCCGCGCCGCTCACCGCGGTCAGCGGGGTCGTGCCGCTCGGCATCCTGCTGGGCGACGGAGCCGCCTTCCCCGCCACCTTCGTGATCTGCTGCGTCGTCCTGCTGCTCTTCGCGGTCGGATACAGCGCCATGAGCCGCCATGTGCCGCAAGCGGGCGCCTTCTACACCTACATACAGGAGGCGCTGGGCCGGACCGCCGGACAGGGCGCGGCCTATCTGGCCCTGGCCACGTACAGCCTGGTGCAACTGGCGGTCTACGGCTACCTGGGAGTGGTGGCGGACGGGCTGGTGCGCGATTACGGCGGCCCGGCGCTGCCGTGGTGGCTGTGGGCGTGCGCCGCCGCGGCGGCCGTGGGGGTGCTCGGCTACCGGAACATCGAGCTGAGCGGCAAGGTGCTCGGCGTGCTGCTGCTGGGCGAGGTGGGCATCGTCCTCGCACTGGACGCGGTGGTCACCGTCCGCGGCGGCGGCCCGTCCGGCCTGTCGACGGCGTTCCTGCGGCCGGAGCGGATCGGGTCCGGGTCACTGGGTATCGGCATCGTCTTCGCCATCGCCAGTTACCTCGGTTTCGAGGCCACCGCGGTCTTCCGGGACGAGGCCCGCGATCCGGAGCGCACGATCCCGCGCGCGACCTATCTGTCGTTGCTCCTGATCGGCGGCTTCTACACACTGTCCAGCTGGGCTGTGGTGTCGGCCTGGGGTGAGGCCCAGGCGGTCGAGGCGGCCGGCGCGGATCCGAGCGGCATGCTGATCACCACGATCACCCGCTATCTGGGCACGGCCGCCGGCGATGTCGCCCAGGTCCTGCTGCTGAGCAGCCTGTTCGCCGCCCTGCTCTCCTTCCACAACGTGCTCGCCCGTTACGGCTTCGCCCTGGGCAACTCCGGTCTGCTGCCCCGCGTCTGCGGCGGCCGTCACGAAAGGCACGGATCCCCGCACGCGGCCTCGCTGCTCCAGTCGGCGAGCGCGGTGGTCCTGGTGGCCGTGTGCGCGGCCTCGGGCCTGGACCCGGTCACTCAGGTCTTCGCCTGGATGTCCGGCACCGCGACCCTGGGTGCCCTGCTGCTCATGGGCCTGACCTGCCTCTCGGTCATCGTCTTCTTCCGCCGCACCCGGCTCGACAGCCGTCTCTGGCAGACGCTGCTCGCGCCCGGCCTGGGGCTGCTGGGCCTGGGCTCGTGCCTGTGGCTGGTGACCGTGAACTTCCCCCTGCTGATCGGCGGTTCGACCGCCCTTGCGGTGACCATCGGAGCCGTGCCCCCGGTGTTCTTCGCGATCGGCGCGCTGCTCTCGGTCGTGCGGAGCCGACGCACCGAAGCCACAGCTGCCACGCAACCCGTGTCCGTGCCCGTGCCCGTGCCCGAAGCCGAAGCCGTCTGAACTCCCCCCCCCGATACGGAGACCCGTCATGACCACGACCACGACCGTGAGCACGAACGCCGCACACCCCCTGGGCCCCGTCACCGAGGACGAGATCCGGCGGGTCAAGGAGGCCCTGACAGTGGCCGGCCTGCTGACGGAGAACGTTCGGTTCGCCTTCTGCGGCCTGGAAGAGCCGGACAAGTCCGCCGTGCTGGCCTTCACTCCAGGTGCCCCGGTGGACCGCTGCTTCCGCGTCCTGCTGCTGGACCTGACGGGCGGCGCCTCCTACGACGTGATCGTCTCGGCGACCCGCTCCACCGTGGAGCGGATGACCGTCCTCAACCCAGAGACCGACGGGCAACTGCCAATCATCGACACCGAATTCGAGCTGGTCGAGAAGATCGCACTGGACAGCGCGGAGTGGTGCGAGGCACTCGAACGGCGCGGCCTCGATCCCGCCGGCGTGCGTACCGTTCCGCTGTCGGCGGGCGTGTACGACGACTATCCGGACGAGGCGGGCCGTCGGATCGTACGGGTCCTGGGCTTCCAGCAGTTCCACGACAAGGACCACCCCTGGGCACACCCGGTGGACGGCCTCGTGGCTTTCGTGGACCTGACCCGCCGCGAGGTGATCCGTATCGTTGACGACCGTCAGCTGCCGGTCCCGACCGAGCCGGGCAACTTCGACGACGCCGAGCAGACCGGCCCGCAGCGCACCACGCTCAAGCCGATCGAGATCACCCAGCCCGAAGGTCCCAGCTTCACCCTCGACGGCAACCTGCTGACCTGGCAGAACTGGAGCCTGCGCGTCGGCTTCAATGAACGCGAGGGCCTGACGCTCCATCAACTGTCTTTCGATGAAAGGCCGATCGTCTACCGAGCCTCCATCGCCGAGATGGTCGTCCCCTACGCGGACCCCTCCCCGGTGCGCTTCTGGCAGAACTACTTCGACGCGGGCGAGTACATGTTCGCCCGCTACACCAACTCCCTGGAACTGGGATGCGACTGCCTCGGCGAGATCGCGTACCTGGACGCCGTGATCGCCGACGACGCCGGCGACCCGCGCACCATCCGTAACGCGATCTGCGTCCACGAGGAGGACTACGGCGTCCTCTGGAAGCACAGCGACATGTTCACCGGCTCGCACGAGACCCGCCGCCAGCGCCGCCTGGTCGTCTCCTTCTTCACCACGATCGGCAACTACGACTACGGCTTCTACTGGTACCTCTACCTCGATGGCACCATCCAGTGCGAGGCCAAGGCCACCGGCATCGTCTTCACCTCCGCCTACCCGGCCGAGGGCCATGACTTCGCCACCCAGATCGCCCCGGGCCTCGGCGCGCCCTTCCACCAGCATCTGTTCTCCGCCCGCCTCGACATGATGGTCGACGGCCCGCTCAACGCCGTCGACGAGGTCGAAGCCCTGCCGGTGCCGGTCAGCGCCGCCAACCCCTATGGCAACGCCTTCCGCGAATCCCGCACGCGCCTGGCCACCGAGGCCGGGGCCCAGCGGCAGGCCGACAACGCACACGCCCGCGTCTGGCAGGTCGTCAACCCCGCCAAGTTCAACCGGCTCGGCCGCAACACCGGCTACGCCCTCTACCCCGAAGGCCAGCCCACCCTGCTCGCCGACTCCGGCTCGTCCGTCCACGCCCGCGCCGCGTTCGCCACCCGCCACCTGTGGGTCACCGCGTACGACCCGGCCGAGCGTTATCCGGCCGGCGACTTCGTCAACCAGCACCCCGGGGGCGCCGGCCTTCCCGCCTGGACCGCCGCAGACCGCGACCTGGACGGCGCCGACATCGTCCTGTGGCACACCTTCGGCCTCACCCACTTCCCCCGCCCCGAGGACTGGCCCGTCATGCCCGTCGACTACGCCGGCTTCACCCTCAAGCCGGTCGGCTTCTTCGACCGCAACCCCACCCTCGACGTACCGCCCACCACCAGCGGGCACTGCCACGAACGAGGCCGACCCGAATGAGCCCCTGGGTCGCCGGGCTGAGTGCGCTCGGCGCCTTCTGCAGCGTGGCGGCTCACCCGCGCCGCCCGCTGCGGACCCACCTCCCCCACCTGGTCATGGCGGGCGCCATGCTCGCCATGACCGCCCCGCGGGCCGACCCCCTCGGCCCCCTCGGGTGGACCCTGGTGTTCCTCCTCCTCGCCGGAACGACGCTGCACAGCGTGGTACGCGGGCCCCTGGGCTTCCCGTCCCAACTGCGTGCGGTCAACGACGTCACCGGCATGGCCTGCCTGGTCATGACCATGTTGATGCCGCACGAGTACGGCGGAACCGGCCACCCCGCACCGGACATGGCGGCCATGGCGGACTTGCATCATGGGAGCCGGCTGCCGTGGCTGCTCATCGCGTTGTGGACAACCGGCAGGCTCCTCCTCCTCGTACGGCAGATGTCACGCACCGTCTCGGCCGACCGCCGACGCCCTTTCCGATTCCTTGCGTACGCGGGCGAACTGGCCATGGTCGCTTCGATGGGCCTGATGACAGCCTGACCGCCCGGCGCGCCACCGCAGACGTGCCGACAGCTGCGCCGCATCGGATGCCTGCCCGGTACTCGACCGGCCGTGCCACGGATGGCGGCCCCAAGACCCCGCCGCCGCGGGCACGTCAGCCGACGAGGCTCTCGTCCAGGAACTCCCGTACGTGGCCCATGACTTGCGCCCGGTCCGTGCCCCGTAGGCCGATCGCCACCTGGATGGAGAACCCGTCGAGCAGTGCCCGCAGCCTGGTGCCGAAGCGGTCCGGGTCGACCGGACGGAACTCTCCCCTCGACACGCCCTCCGCCAGCAGTGCCACCAGGTCGCGATGCCAGGCGCCCTCGATCGCGGCCTGGCGGTCGCGGGCCGCGTCGTCGGCGTTCTGTGAGCGGTTCCAGACCTCCAGCCACAGCGTCCAGTGCGGGTCCCGGTGGCCGTCGGGCACGTACAGGTCGACGTACGCGTCCAGCCGCTCACGGGCGGACGTGGTGCGGGTCAGCAGCCGGCCGCGCTCCGCGCCGAGCCGGCCCTCGCTCCACTCCAGTGCCTGGAGCAGCAGTTCGTCCTTGGAGTGGAAGTAGTAGAGGAGATGGCCGCTGCTCATCCCGACCGCACGGCCGAGCGCCGCCATGGTGAGCTTCTCCAGACCGCGCTCGGCGACCATGCCCATGGCGGCGGCGAGCACGTCCTCGCGGGGCGGAGCGGGGGTACGGCGGCGAGCTCCCGGCGCGGTCATACCGGGCTCACCCGTACGGCGTCGGGCACCTCCGACGACCCGGGGTTGCGGGACAGCCGCCCGGCGGTGTCCTCCGGGTGCGTCACCAGGGGGTCGCGCGGCCCGGCGGACATCAGGCACCCGTCGCCGTCGGGGTTCGACATGCACAGCCCCGGGATCGCCGCTCCCTCCCACTGAGGTTCCGGATGCGGCACGAAAGGGGCCCCGGACGGCTCCGGATCCACCGCGCACGTGCCGCGCGGCACCGTCGGCGGGGCGTGCCGGGAGCCGTCCGGGCCCGGCAGCCCGTCGTACTCGGGGCGCTGCGGCAGCTCGGGCAGCCGGCGGAGCGGTTCGGTGAGGGGATGGCCGCAGGCCGTGCAGAGCAGCTGTACGTTCACCCGTACGTTCTACCTGACCATCGCCCTCGGCTGCTGCTGCGTGATGCAGTGGATGCCGCCGCCGCCCGCGAAGATCGGCCGCGCGTCCACCAGTGTCACCGTCCGCTGCGGGAACAGCCTGCGGAAGATGTCGGCCGCGATCTCGTCCCGGGGGTCGTCGAAGCCGCACAGGACGACGCCGTCGTTGCAGAGATAGTGGTTGATGTAGGAGTAGTCGGCCCAGCGGCCGTCGGCCTCCAGGACGGTCGGGGCGGGCACCTCGACGACCTCCAGGCGGCGGCCGCTCGCGTCGGTCTGCGCCTTCAGCAGGCCGACGACCTCCCGCGTCACCTCGTGGTCGGGGTGGGCCGGGTCCGGCTGCACATGGGCGACGACCACCCCGGGACGGGCGAACGCGGCGACGATGTCCACATGGCCGAGGGTGCCGTAGCCGTGCGGGGGGTAGTCGCCGGTGAGGCCGCGCGGCAGCCAGATCGCCTTGCGGGTGCCGAGGTGGGCGTGGATCTCGGCCTCCACCTGCTCGCGGGTCCACCCCGGGTTGCGTTCCGGCCCGAGCTGGACCGTCTCCGTCAGCAGGACCGTGCCCTCGCCGTCGACGTGGATGGCACCGCCCTCGTTGACGAGCTCCGAGGTGTACGTCGTCACCGAGCCCGCGAGGCCGGAGACGTACCCGGCGATCTTCGCGTCGTGCTCCCAGCGCGCCCAGTCCTGGGCCCCCCAGCCGTTGAACGTCCAGTCGACGGCGGCGAGTTCACCGGCGTCGTTGGTGAGGAACGTGGGCCCGATGTCGCGCATCCAGGCGTCGTCGAGGTCC
Source organism: Streptomyces sp. NRRL WC-3618 (assembly GCF_001280005.1). Classification (GTDB taxonomy): domain Bacteria; phylum Actinomycetota; class Actinomycetes; order Streptomycetales; family Streptomycetaceae; genus Streptomyces. The sequence goes on from NZ_LGDW01000177.1 coordinate 59,446, forward strand.
CGCTCGACCGTGTCGACGCCCTGCCCGAGCAGAGCGCGCGCCTCGGCCGACTGTCCGGGGCCGCACACCACCGTCACCGGCTCGAAGCGGCGCACCGTACGGGCGACCGAGGCCCAGGCGAGGCGGGCGGCGGTGAGGCCCTCGGGGTCGTCGAAGGTCGGGTTGGGGCCCGGCCACGCCATCCAGGTGCGCTCGTGCGGGGTCCACTCGGCGGGCATGCGGAAGCCGTCGGCGGCAGCAGACATGAGTGATCCTTACAGGCGGTGACATTCGGCCGAATATCAGAGGAAATGTCAGGGGAAATGTCAGAGGAAATACAGGCGGTTGAGGGAGACGGACTCGGCCGGTTCGGAGTGCAGCGGCTCCCCGTCGAGCGTGACCACCCCCGTGCGCTGGTCCACATCGACCGCTCCGGTACGGGAGTTGAGGCGCAGGTCGGCCGGCCCGATGCCGCGCGTGCCCCGTACGGCGACCCTGCGGCGCCGGGTCGGCATCGCGTCGCCTCCCTGGTCGAGGGCCGCCTGGGCGACGAAGGCGACCGAGAGGTCGGCGGGCGTGGCGCCGTGGGCGCCGAACTGCGGGCCGAGGACGAGGGGTTCGCAGGTGTCGGTGGCCGCGTTGGGGTCGCCGACCACGCCGTACGCCGGGAAGCCGGCCTTGAGCACGAGTTGCGGTTTGGCGCCGAAGTACTCCGGCCGCCACAGCACGATGTCGGCGAGCTTGCCGGTCTCGATCGACCCCACCTCGTGGGCGAGACCGTGCGCGATGGCCGGGTTGATCGTCAGCTTGGCCAGGTAGCGCAGGACACGCTCGTTGTCGTGGTCGTCGGGTGCGCCGAACTCGGCCTTCATCTTCCCGGCCATCGCGAACGTACGGCGGACGGTCTCGCCCGCCCGCCCCATCCCCTGCGCGTCCGACGACGTGATGCCGATCGCGCCCAGGTCGTGCAGCACGTCCTCGGCGCCCATGGTCCCGGCGCGGATGCGGTCGCGGGCCATGGCGGCGTCGCCGGGCAGGTCGGTCTTGAGGCCGTGGGCGGAGACGATCATGTCGTAGTGCTCGGCGACGGCGTCCCGGCCGAAGGGGAGGGTGGGGTTGGTGGAGGAGCCGATGACGTTCGGGACGCCGGCCATCTTCAGCACGTTCGGGACGTGTCCGCCGCCGCAGCCCTCGATGTGGAAGGCGTGGATGGTCCGGCCCTCCAGCACGCGCAGGGTGTCCTCGACCGACAGGCATTCGTTCAACCCGTCGCTGTGCAGGGCCACTTGGACGTCGTGTTCCTCGGCGATCCGCAAGGCGGTGTCCAGGGCGCGGGTGTGGGCGCCCATGTCCTCGTGCACCTTGAAGCCGGACGCGCCGCCCTCGGCGAGCGCCTCCACCAAGGGCGCCGGGGAGGACGACGAACCGCGCGCGAGGAAGCCGATGTTGACCGGCCAGGCGTCGAAGGCGTTGAACGCGTGCCGCAGTGCCCACGGCGAGTTGACCCCGACGCCCCACACGGGCCCGAACTCCTGCCCGATGATCGTGGTGACGCCGGAGGCGAGCGAGGCCTCCATGATGCGCGGCGACAGCAGGTGGACGTGGGTGTCGACGGCTCCGGCGGTCGCGATGAGCCCCTCGCCGGACACGATCGAGGTCCCGGTGCCCACGACGACGTCGACCCCGTCGAGGGTGTCGGGGTTCCCGGCCCGCCCGATCGAGCAGATCCGGCCTTCCCTGATGCCGATGGAGACCTTGCGGATCCCCAGCACCGCGTCGATCACGACGACGTTGCTGATGACCACGTCACAGGTCTCCCGGACGGCGGCCGCCTTGAGGTGCAGTCCGTCCCGGGCGGTCTTGCCGAACCCGGCGAGGAACTCGTCGCCGTAGCGCTGGGAGTCGGACTCGACGCGGATCGTCAGGCCGGAGTCGCCCAGCCGGATCCGGTCGCCCGCGCGCGGGCCGTGGGTGGCGGCGTACTCGTACGGGCTGAGGCTGCGGGCCTCGGCGGGGTGGCCTCCTGGGCGGCTCATCGCCCGACCTCCTGATCAGGTGTCCGCGGTACGCCGAGGTAGCCGCAGGCGGCGGCGCGGCGCAGCGCCTCCTCGCGGGCGCCGGGCGCGTCCAGTGCCCCGTCGACCAGACCGGCGAACCCGATGGCGACCCGGTCGCCCCCGATGGGCACCAGGCCGACCGTGAGGCTCTCCCCCGGCCCGAACCGCACGGACGACCCGGCGGGTACGGCGAGCCGCATCCCGTAGGCCCTCTCGCGGGCGAAGTCGAGCCGCGGGTTGGTCTCGAAGAAGTGGAAGTGGGAGGTGACGGAGACGGGCACGGTGGCGGTGTTGGTGACCGTCAGCCGGACGGCCGCCTCCGGCTCGGCATGCTCGGGACCGGGCAGCAGCGCGCCCGGAGCCCGCTCACCGATGCTCCCGCCGATCGGGTCGCTCACGACCGCGAGCCGCGAACCGTCGTCGAAGACGGCCTCGACATGCACCTCGGTGACGATGTCCGCGACACCGGGCAGCACGTCGTCCGGGCCGAGCACGGATCGGGCGCGCTCGAGGGCCTCCGCGAGCCGGGCGCCGTCGCGGGCGGCCTCGCAGACGGTGTCCGCGATCAGCGCGGTCGCCTCCGGCACGTTGAGCCGCAGGCCGCGGGCGCGGCGGGCGCGGGCCAGCTCGGCGGCTCCGAAGAGCAGCAGCCGGTCACGCTCCGTGGGAGTCAGTCTCATGGCGCGGACACCTCCTCGCTTCACTCGGGTTAGAGCATCACTCTAAAGGCGGAATACCTGCGGGTGAAGAGGTGACTCAGTAAAGCGACCCCTGCATGGGAATGAATTTGAGCGCCGCTCTAATCCCCGGGCGCCGCAGACGCCGCCCGGCCCGCCGACCGGCACGGGCCGGTCGGCGGGCGGGAAGCCGCGCCGCGTGTGTCCGGGTGGTTCACGTCGTGGCGGGCTCCTGGTCGAGGCTGAACCCCGGGGCGCCTGGGACCGACGCGAGGAGTTGGGCGGTGTACGGGTGGTTCGGCTTCGCGAAGGTGGCCGCGGTCGGGCCGAGCTCGACGAGGTCCCCGTGCAGCAGGACCGCGACCGCGTCGCTGACGTGCCGGACGACGGCCAGGTCGTGCGAGATGAACAGCATCGTCAGCGAGAGACGGCGGCGCAGATCGGCGAGCAGGTTGAGGATCTCGGCCTGGGTCGTCAGGTCGAGGGCCGAGGTGATCTCGTCGGCGATGACGAACCGGGGACCCGGGGCGAGGGCCCGTGCGATCGCCAGCCGCTGCCGTTGGCCGCCGGAGAACTCGTGCGGATAGCGGTCCATGGCGTCGGGGTCGAGGCTCACCTGGACGAGCAGCTCGGCGATCCGGGTCCGGGCCGGTCTGACCCTGGCCCGGATCGGATCGAGTGCCTCGGCGAGCGACTGCGCGACGGTGCGCCGGGGGTCGAACGAGGAGTACGGGTCCTGCGGAATCATCTGGACCGTCGCCGCTCCCGCCCGTCCGCGCGAGGTGCGCAGCGGGGCGCCGTCCACGAGGATCCGGCCGCTCGACGGCCTGTTGACGCCGACGAGTGTCCGCGCGAGCGTCGTCTTGCCCGACCCGGACTCGCCGACGAGTGCGAGAGTGCTGCCCCGGGGGATGTCGAACGAGACCCCCTTGAGGACCCTGCGGGCCGCGGCGCCGTGGCCGAGCTCGACGGTGAGATCCTCGACGCGCAGCAGGGGATCGCCCGGCTGTGGCTCCTGTGCGGTGGCTGTGGCCGTGGCGGACATCAGCGGCTCCCTTCGGCGGCCGGGGAGCGGTCCGCGTCCTTGTCGGAAAGGTCGTCCGACGGCGACCCGTTCGGCTGCGCCGGATGCGCGTCGGCCGTCCAGCGGACCGCGCTGAGGGTTCCACCGGCCTCGACCGCGGCGGGCGTCGCCGCGAGCAACGCGCGGGTGTAGGGGTGGGTGACCGTCCCCCGGCGCAGGTCGTCGCCCGTCGTCCGGTCGACGACCCGGCCCTGGTGGAGCACCAGGACAGTGTCACAGAGCACGCCGACCACGCCGATGTCGTGCGAGATGAACAGCATCGCCGTGCCGTGCTCGCGGTTGATGCGCCGGAACTGCCGCAGCACCTCCGCCTGGACGGTGACGTCGAGGGCTGTCGTCGGTTCGTCGGCGATGAGCAGCCGCGGTTTCGTCGTCATCGCGGAGGCGATCGAGGCGCGCTGGAGCATGCCGCCGCTGAGCTCGTGCGGGTGCTGGCGCAGCCGCCGCTCCGGCTCGGTGACGTGGATGTCGGCCAGGGCGCCGACCATGTCCCGCGCGGCCTGCCGCCGGGGCGTCCCCAGGTGCACCCTGGCCACCTCGGTGAGCTGGGTGCCGAGCCGCAGCGCCGGGTTGAACGTACCGATCGGGTCCTGGTAGACGATGCCGATCTCGGTCGCGAGGCGTCGCTCGGGCGGTGTGCCGAGCAGGTCGAGGTCGCCGAGGGCGAGGCGGGACGCGTTGGCCCGTACGTCCTCGGGGAGCAGGCCCGCGACCGCCATGGCGATGGTGGACTTGCCGGAGCCCGACTCCCCGACGAGGCCGATGATCTGACCGGCCCCGATGGTGAACGACACGTCGTCGACGAGTGTCCGCTCGCCGGCCCGCACGGTCAGCCCGTCGACGGTCAGCAGGCCGACGTCCGGCTCCGTGCAGGCCGCCGCCCCCGCGCCGTCCCACGCCTGAAACGCCTCGGGTGCCGGTGCCGGGACGATCGGTCCCGCCGCGTCCGCCGCCTTGGCCGGCGCGGGCGCCTTGCCGCGGGTTCGCGGGTCGACGAGTGAGGCCACGCCGTCGCCGAGGAGCATGGCGCCCACACCGGTGACGATGAGCATGATCGACGGGGCGAACACGACCGACGGCTGGGCGAAGATCGACGGCAGCGCCTCGTTGAGCAGCCGGCCCCAGTCGTACTGCGGGCTCTGCACGCCGAGGCCGACGAACGACAGGCTGCTGATGTCGAGCAGGGACAGGGTGAAGCTCGAACTGAGGAGCACCAGCAGCGGCCCGCTGATGTTCGGCAGGACATGGCGGCCCAGGATGCGTAGGCCGGGAACGCCGAGCAGGCGCGCGGTGAGGACGTAGTCCTTGTCGGCGACGGTCGCGGCGAGATTCGCCGTCAGCCGCGCGAACCCGGGGACACCGGCGACGGCGATGGCGACGATCGCGGACCCCATGCCCGGTCCGAGCACCGCCGCGATGACGAGGGCGAGCACGAGCGAGGGGAAGGCCACCGCCGAGTCGATGAGCCGCAGACAGGTCTCGCGCAGCCACCCGGGTGCCAGGTGGACCAGCGCGCCGATCGCGACGCCGAAGACGAACGAGACGGCGGTGGCGGCGGCGGCCATGAGCAGGGTGAGCCGGGTCGCGACGAGCGCCCGGGCCAGGACGTCACGGCCGAAGGCGTCGGTGCCGAGGAGATGCTCGGCACCGGGCCCGAGCCGGGCGTCGTCGGTGAGGGTCTCGGCGGAGCCGCTCAGCACCAGCGGGGCCACCAGGGCCACGACGAGGAGCAGTCCGAGGATCACGGCGCCGGCCAGCAGCGACGGGTTGCGGCGCCATCGGCGCAGGGTCGTTTCAGTGGCCACGACGACCTCCCTCAAGGGTGCGGGGGTCGACGATTCCGAGGACGACGTCGACGAGAAGGTTGACGAGCAGGGCGAGCATGCCGACGACGAGGATGATGCCCTGGATCACCGGATAGTCCTTGTAGATGATCGCCTGGACGACCTCGGTGCCGAGCCCTGGATACGTGAAGACGTTCTCCAGGATGATCGTCCCGCCGAGCAGCGAGGTGAGGACGAGACCGCTCAGGGTGAGGACACTCGTCACGAGGTTGGGCAGCGCGTGGCGGAGGTGGAGACGTACGGATCCCAGGCGGTGGCCGCGAGCGGTCCGCATGTAGTCCTGGGCGAGCACCGAGGCCGTCTCCTGCCGGACGACCCGGGCGATGGCGAAGGCCGGGCCCGTGCAGAGCGCGGCGATCGGCAGGACGAGCGCGCTCGGTGTCGTGGCGCCGCCGGACGGCAGCAGCCCGAGGCTGATCGAGAACAGGACGATGAGCAGGGTCGCGAGGACGTAGACCGGCGCCGACGCCAGCAGCCCGGCGACCGTGCCGAATCCGACGCCGAGCCGGCGGCGGCGTCCGTCACGGGTGAGGACGCCGACGGCCATGCCCAGCGGGACGGCGATGACCAGCGAGAGCAGAACGGCCGGGATGACGAGCTGGACGGTGTACGGCAGCCGGGTCGAGACGATGTCCGCGACCGGCGTGTTGAACCGGAACGAGGTGCCGAGCCGTCCGGACGCGATGTCGCCGAGGTAGTGGACGAACCGCGTCGCCATCGGCTCGTCGAGGCCCAGTCGTTCACGTATCGCCGCGAGCGCGGCCGGGGACGAGTTGGTGCCGGCGATGGCGCGGGCCGGGTCACCGGGCAGCAGGGGCACGATGAGGAACGTCACGAAGACGAGCAGCAGCATGGACATCAGCAGGCCGCCCGCCCGGCGTACGGCGAACCCGGCCCAGCCACCGCCCAGCCGCAGCCGGGACACGCGCCGGGCGGGTGCGGCCGTCAGCGGTCCGGTCGGGACCGCGGCCCCGGCGCTCACAGCGCCACCGCGAGTGACGCGTCGTCCGGGTGCCGCTCGTGCCAGCGGAACCGCGGTTCGAGCTGGGCGGCCAGGCGCAGCAGCGTCGCCTCGTCGTAGGGCGCGCCGATGAGCTGCGCGCCGACCGGCAGTCCGTACGCGGTCGCGTGGACGGGCAGCGAGATGGCGGGCAGCCCGGCGATGTTGACGAACGCGGTGAACGAGACCATCCGGGTCTCCGTGGCCCGCGGGCCGTCGGGGTCGGAGTTCGCCTCGTCGTACACGGGGCCGACCGGCGGCGCCACGACCGCCGTGGTCGGAGTGAGGAGAACGTCGAAGTCCCTGCCCCACTGGGCGACCACGTCGCGGGACTCGGCCTGCAGGAGCGCGGCCGTCCGGGCGTAGTCGCCCGCGGTGGCCTCGAGGGCGGTTTCGCGGCGGCGGCGGATGTAGGGGTCCACCGCTTCGGGATCGTCGAGCTCGATGGCGTAGGTGGAGGCGCTGATGATCGTCCAGGTGAAGCCCATGATCGCCGCGGGCGAGAACATCTTCGGGCGGGCCTCGACGACATCGTGTCCCAGGTCGCGCAGGGCCTGCGCGGTCGTCAGCGCCGCCTTGCGGCACTCCTCGTCGACCGGCAGCCCGGTCGGCGCGTCGAGGAGCAGACCGATCCGCAGCCGTCCGGGATCGGCGCCCACCTCCTCGAGGTACGGGCGGGCCGGTTCGGGCGCGCTGTACCAGGAGAGCCGGTCGGGACGCCCCATGACGTCGAGCATGAGGGCCGCGTCGCGCACGGTGCGGGTGATCGCTCCTCCGGTCGTCGAGTGTTCCCAGCCCCGGACGAACTCGGGCACGCGTCCCCGGCTCGGCTTGAGGCCCACGAGGCCGGTGACGGACGCCGGGACCCGGATCGATCCGCCGCCGTCGGAGGCGTGTGCCACCGGGGCGAGCCCGGCCGCGACGGCCGCGGACGCGCCGCCGCTCGACCCGCCGGAGGTGTACGCGAGGTTCCACGGGTTGCGCGTCTTGCCGTGCCGGGCGTTCTCGGAGACGGTCAGCGCACCGAACTCCGGCGAGTTGGTCCGGCCGAGGGGGATCGCGCCGGCGTCGAGGAGGAGCTGGATGTCGGGGTCGGTGACCGTCTGCGGGGTGTCCCGGATCGCCAGTGAGGACATCGTGTTGGGTTGTCCCGCAACGGAGTTGAGGTCCTTGATGGGGACGGGGACGCCGTGCAGCGGGCCGAGCGGATCGCCGCGCAGCACCGCCTGCTCGGCCCGGACGGCCGCCGCGCGGACGGCGTCGGCGTCGAGCCAGACGACGGCGTTGACGGCGGGATTGATCCGCTCGATGCGTTCGAGGTAGGTCTCGGCCACCTCGACCGGGCTGACCTCTTTCGCGCGTATGAGGTCGGCGATCTGCTGGGCGGTGCTGAATGGGTCGATCACCAGGGGGCTCCTGTCGGAACGGTAAGTCGGTCGGTCTGTCCCTCTGCCTGTGTGTCTGTCAGCCGGTGACGCGCAGGATGGGGTCGTCGAGCGAGCCGCCGAGCATCTGTGCGCTGAATCCCTTGCGCAGCGCGTAGATGAACGGGTCGTTGACCATCGGCACCGCGTCCGCCTGCGAGATCAGTGCCTTGGTGGCCGTCTGGTACGCGGCACAGCGGGCCGTCTCAGTCGTCGCCTCGGCGCCCTGGGCGAAGGCCTTGTTCACCACGGGGTTCTTCACCGCGCCGAGGTTGCCGCCGCCCTCGGGGACGGTCGGACCCACGAAGTGGCCGAGCGGGTTGGCAAGGCTGCCGAGGAAGTTGAGGTCGGCGAAGACCGTGACGTCCCAGGCGTCGGGCTTGCCGAACACGGTCCCGACCCAGGTGCCGACGTCGACGTTGGCGAGGGTGACGTCCGCGCCCGCGGCCCGCAGCGCCTCCTGGACGTACTGGTTTCCGGCGCCGGCCGGGCCGACGACCTGGGGGCCGACGAGGCGGATCTTCTTGCCCTTGAGCACGCCCGCCGCCGCGGCTTTGTCCTTCGGTACGAGGAAGGAGGTGCCGGGGTCGTTGCAGGGGATGCCCTTCTGCACGAACATCGTCGACGGCTCGCCGGTCTCCTTCGAGACGACCCTGGTGAAGGCGGCGCGGTCGACGGCCTGGGCGACTGCCCGGCGGGCGGCGACGTCGGCGAAGACCGTGCCGGGTCGTTCGTTGAAGAGCAGGTAGAAGTCGGAGAAGCGGCTGACGCTCACGGAGTAGCCGGCCACGCCGTCGAAGCGCGGGATGCCCGAGGCGTCGATCTTGCCGATGTCGAGCTGGCCGCTCGTCACGAGGTTGCCGGTCGCCGTCGGGTCGGGCGAGACCAGGTACTCCATCGTCGCGGCGACCTTGCCGGGGATTTTCGTACGCCAGGCCGGCCATGCCTTGTATTCCGGGCGAAGCGCGTACGAGTACGAGACGCCCGACTGGGACTTCTGAAGAAGGTACGGGCCGGACTCGGAGCCCTTGGCCTTACCGGCGGCGAGGGCCTTGAGGTCCCCCAGTCCCGCCGGGCAGACGATGCCCGTGCTCGCGACCGACAGGCCGGTGACCATGTCGCCCCACGGCCTGGCGAGCGTGATCTTCACCGTCCGCGCCGCGTCGTCGGCGCTCACTTTCACCGTGTTGCCGGGGCCGAAGACCGTGGGGAGATCGGGCGCCGCCGTCTTCGGGTCGACGAAGCGGTCGAGGGAGCCCTTGACGACGGTCGGCGTGATCGGCGTCCCGTCGGCGCAGGTCGCGTCGGCGCGCAGGGTGAAGGTGGCCGAGGTCGGCGTGTTCTTCCATTCGGCGGCGAGCCCGCCGACGAGCCCGCCGTCGTCCTTGCGCACCAGGGTGTCGTAGCTGTCCCGGGCGAGCAGGTAGTCCGGCAGGGACAACGCCTTGGCCGGGTCGAAACTGGCCGGCACATCGATCGTCGTACGGATCTTCGTCGCACCGGCGGCACCACCGCCGCTCGGATCTCCGGCCGTCGCCCCCGTAGTGGTACAGCCGGCGAGTACGGCCGTCATGGCGACGGCGGCGGTCACAGGGACCACGCGGGTACGGGTACGGGTCTGGCGCATGGGTGCTCCTGGAGAGGGGTGTCACGCTCTGCGCAGGTCGCACGAATCTGGCGGGCGAGCGCGAGCAGTTCGGGGCGGAGGCGGTGCGCGCGGCACTCGGAGGACGCCGCATGTGAACGAGCAGTGGAGCACTCGGTAGGGAGAGGATGCCGCCAAGTGAACGGCGTAGTCAATAGCGTTAACTATCTTTTCGCGCGCCACGCTCACCGCCGTTTCCGGCCGCGAGAACGCCGCTGAATGGTTGGCCGGGAGGACTGACGCGTGTCAGTCGCGCGGGAACGTCTGAGCCTCTGCCTCGAGGGCCGCGAGGAGGATGTCGACCTGCCGGTGGAAGACCTCGGTCATGTCCACGCTGCGCAGGTGCTCCTTCGCCGCCTCGGCGTAGGGGTACGCGTCAGGGTCCGCCGGCTGGTACTCCTGCACCCAGTTGACCTCTGCGCCGAACCGCTGGTTGACGAGCCGCCAGGCGTTGTTGCTCGCCATGGCGAGAACGAAGTTCGAGAACGCCTGGTAGTAGAGGACGGCCGCCCGGCCGCGCCAGCCGCCGCGGTGGAACGCTTCGAGGACGGCGTCGACGGCCCGCAACTCGTGAACGCCCCGGGTGACTCGCCCCATGCAGAGCGCGGCGGCGGCGGGGTGGTCCAGCGCGGTGTTCCAGGCCCGGATCGCCAGGCTCCGCAGCGAGTCGATCCACGACTCGTGCGGCTCGTACCCCTCGAGGGAGATCCTGTCGAGCTCCTCCGCGACGGCGACCATGATGTGGTCCCGACTCGCGAAGTACCGGTAGACGGCGGTCGCGGAGGCGGACAGTTCCTTGCCGAGCCGCTGGAAGGTCAGCGCGTCCGGGCCGTCCTCGTCGAGGATCCGCAGCGCGGTTCCCACGATGAGCCCCTGGGAGAGGGTGCCCCGCTGGAGCCGCTTCGTCGACCGGCCGCCAACTGCCACTCGAACGCCTCCCTCGAACGGACGGCGAGCGCTCGCTGCCGCAGCCTGCGCCTCTTCACCGGCGACAATGAGGACCAGCCTATGCGACCGGTTTCGAACGGGTCGTCCTGGACCCGGCCACTGGGGCGGCCCTGCCGCGACCATCCCTCCGCTGAGCGTCCCCGCCGGAGGGGAAGGTATGCCACGAGGGCGGAACGGGAGCGGCTGAACCAAGTGCGGGCTGACCACGGGCCACGGTGCCAGGTCCGCACGTCGCGTTGCTGGAACGCTCCGGTCGGCCGCCGCCGAGGGCGATGCTCAGCCCGTCTGCCCCTCCTCCCCGCCGGCCGCCGGAAGAACCACCCGAAGGTTCGCGTCGGGCCGCACCCAGAACAGGGCCGCGCCCGCAGGGCCCTCGAGTTCGACGGCGGCGTGCCGGACAGGGGGCAGCTCGGAGAACTCTCCGAACGGCGGCCGGTGAATCCGGACCACCCGAGCCGGGGAAACCCCCGACCCCGGCGGGCTGTCCACCGCAAGCACCAAATCACCAGGGAAGACGCTCCGCCCCACACTGACGCAACGAGCGTGACAGATCACCCTGTTCGCCGACGGCCACTCGTACATGCTTTCCACTTGCAGCAGCCCCACCGGCTCGGGCTCGGTACCGCTCATTGCGCGGATGCCTCCATCCAGGATCCGAACCAATTCATCACCTCACCTCGCGTGGCGACCCGGCAAGGCGCGCCACCCGGGTAGCAGCACCGAGCCGGACCTGCGCGCCGCAGGCCTCGACCCCCGGCGCCCGTACCCGTAGCCACCGCGGCCCCACTCTCCTTGCCCGGCGTACGTCGCTTTTCAGCCATGCCCCTAAACCGTCCCTGCACGGAAAGGTACTTCCGTACAGGAGCATGCACCTGACATCTTGCATCCACCACTCGTTTCGTACGGCCCAGCAAGTGCCCTCAGCACGGCCCGGCCGTCTCCGGAGGACGCATTGATACCCCACATATCCAGCCGCCCCAGACGCACGCTGGTGCTGGCGGCCACACTCGGCGCCGCTCTCGCGTTCGGCGCCCCGGGCGCCCTCGCGGGCACGCTCCCCGTCGCCTCCTCCACCGCGCCGGCCGCCAAGGCCCACGCACCGGCCCGCACACCGGCCGCCGTACCGGCTTCGCAGAGTGCGACCTGGGTGGCCGGCACGCGTGCCTACCTCGTGATCACCGCCCCCGGTGACAGTTCGGCGGTCCGCTCCGCGATCGCGGCCAATGGCGGCACCGTCTTCTCGAGCTTCGACGCCATCGGCGTGATCGTCGCCCACTCGGCGTCCAGCTCATTCGCCGCCACCATGCGCGGCGTCGCCGGCGTACAGCAGGTCGGCGCCACGCGTACCTCGGACGTCCCGGCCGAGGCCTACAACCCGGCGCTCCCGGCGAATCCGGCCCAGGCCTCGACCCCGGCCGGAGAACCGGTCCGGGCCGACATGAGCCAGATCAAGGCCGACCGGGCCTGGGCCGTGAACCCGGGCTCCGCCGCCGTCACGGTCGGCATCCTGGACACCGGTGTGGACGACCAGCACCAGGACCTGGCGCCCAACTTCGACGCGGCCGACTCGGTCTCCTGCGCCTACGGCAAGCCCGACACCCGTACCGGCGCCTGGCGGGACGTCGACACGCACGGCACCCACGTAGCGGGCACCGTCGCGGCGGCCAAGAACGGCAAGGGCGTCGTCGGCGTGGCCCCCGGAGTGAAGATCGCGGCGGTCCGGGTCGCCGAGCCGGGCAACTCCTTCTTCTTCGCCGAGAACACCATCTGCGGCTTCGTCTGGGCCGGTGACCACGGCTTCAAGGTCACCAACAACAGCTATTACACGGACCCGTGGCAGTTCAACTGCCCGGACAACATCGACCAGGCCGCCATCATCGAGGGCGTCAAGCGCGCCCAGGAGTACGCCGAGGGCAAGGGCTCCCTCCAGATCGCCGCCGCGGGCAACGAGAACTACGACCTCGCCCACAAGACGACCGACTCCGCGAGCCCGAACGACTCGACGCCGGGCACCCGCACCATCACCAACGCCTGCCTCGACATCCCGACCGAACTGCCGGGCGTGGTCACGGTCGCGGCCAACGGCACGGGCGTCACCAAGGCCTCGTTCTCCAACTTCGGGCAGGGCGTCATCGACGTCGCGGCGCCGGGCAGCAACGTGTACTCCACCGTCCCCGGCGGCGGCTACGGCAGCAAGAGCGGTACGTCGATGGCCACCCCGCACGTGGTCGGCGTGGCGGCACTCATCGCCAGCGCCAACCCGGGCATCACCCCGGCGCAGATCCGCGCCAAGCTGGCCGCCCAGGCCAACGACATCGCCTGCCCCTCGGACAGCCGCTGCACGGGTACGACGGCCGACAACTCGTTCTTCGGCGAGGGACAGGTCGACGCCCTCAAGGCCGTCGGGGCCACCCCGCCGCCGCCCGGCAAGTACTTCGAGAACCTCGCGGACTTCGCCATCAACGACAACGCGACCGTGGAGAGCCCGATCGCCGTCACCGGCGTGACCGGCAACGCCCCGGCCGCCCTCAAGGTGGGTGTGGACATCAAGCACACCTACATCGGTGACCTGAAGGTCGACCTGGTGGCGCCGGACGGCACCGTCTACACGCTGCACAACCACGCCGGCGGCAGCGCCGACGACATCGCCCAGACCTACACCGTGGACGCCTCCTCGGAGGTCGCGAACGGCACCTGGAAGCTGCGCGTCAACGACAACGCCGCCTCCGACACAGGCAAGATCGACGCCTGGAACCTGACCTTCTGACGCAGGTCCCGGCGGTGTAAGCGGCGTTTCGCCGTCGTGTTGAGCCCGTCCGGCAGCGGCAAAGTCCTCGCTGCTGCCGGACACATCCGGGTGGCGGTGGATCAGTCCGGGGAGTTGTTCGAGCAGGTCATGGATTGAGGTAAGGGTCTTTCGCCATGCGCGCGTAGGCCGCGAGCGACGACGGCGAGGAGTCGATCTGCCAGTGGCGTTCCTTGTCGATGTCGAACCACACGAAGGCCTTGATCAGTGGAAACTCGGTCTTCAGTGTCGGGACGACGCCGTCGATCCATGATGCTTTGCTGCCCCCGACCTCATCGGAGGCCATTTCGCCGATGAGGATGGGCTTGCCCTTCGCCGCGAGCTTGGCGTAGATGTCGGAGAAGAGTTGGCCGAAGCTCTGCCACCTAAAGTCCGGGTCGGACGTGCCCCAGTTGTATCCGTCGACGCCGGTCCAGTCGACGTATCGGTCACCGGGGTAGTAGGCCATGGCCGGCGGGGCGTCGGGGCTGTCGGTGACGTTCGGGCACCACGCCCAGACGACGTTGGTGGCGCCTCGTGCCTCGAAGATGTCATGGATGTGGCGGTACGCGGCGACGTATTTCGCCGGGTCGTGGCCGCCCCAGCCTTCCTCCTCGTTCATCTCGGCCGCGAAGTCGAGGAAGAATTCCTCCCCGAGTGCCTTGGCCCCGTCGGCGCGCTCCCGGATCGTCGTGTCCTGTTCTCCGCTGATGATGTCGTCGAAGTCGACGTCGAAGGGTTCCCAATTGATCAACGGGATACGACCGTCAGCGAGATCCGCACGCGTGGTCGAGGAACGGGCCCAGTCGTCCTCCCAGCTGTAGTAGGTGAGATGGACGGCTGGTGTCCGTCCTGTCCGCGCGTCGGTCTCGGCCGCCGTGCCCGCACCGTAGTAATGACCGAGAAGCGCTCCGTGGGCAGGGACGAGAGGCCCCTCGCCCGGGACGTCCGCCGGAGCGGAGGTCCGAGGGCGGGTCGTCGGCTCAGCCTTCCGGTCCCGTTCTGAGCTGGAACACGCGGTGACGAGTGCGGTGAGCGTCATCAGCAGCACCATCGCTAAGACGCTCGTACTGCTCGTGCTGCTCGTACTGCTCGTGCTGGAGCGGCGCAATCGTGTGCTCTCCGAGGACTGCTGCGGATGGGCGGCATAGCGCCGCCCGAGATGTTTCTTCACGCCTTCAGGATGCCGACTGATCCGGTCACCTCTGACCTTCAGTGTCCGCCAGGACGAGCAGGGCTCGCAGTGGGGCGATCGCGTGCCGGGCATTCATGCGGATTCTGGTCAGATGCGCCAGGTCATGTCATGCCGTTGCGACTCGACTCGGCGTGGAGCTTCGCCTTGAGCGACCTCGACCTCGTGGTGGAAGGCGACCGTGCCGGCCGTCGCGGCACTGGCGGACAGGGCCGCGGCCGTGGGCGCCCTCGCCGGGGCACAGTGCGGCTATCTGCTCGGCGCCCGGGCGCACCGGCACGCCGCCGGGGCGCGTAAAAGGGGGCAGAGCAGAGGGAGTCTCCCGGCGGCGTCGGCACTGAGCCCGACGACCACGGCCTCGGGCGTTCGCGCGGCGGACTGACCACCAAGTTGCACCTGGCGGTCGAGCAGGGTCAGAAGCCGCTCTCGCTCATCGTCACCGCCGGGCATCGGCATGACAGCCCGCAGTTCCAGCCGGTACTGGAGGCCATACGGGTGTCCCGGATGGGTCGGGGCCGGCCGCACCCGGCCGGACAAGGTGCGGGCGGATAAGGCCTACGGCTCCCGCGCGAACCGCGCCTACCTGCGCAGACGTGGCATCGGCTGCACAATCCCGGAGAAGGCGACCAGGTCCGCAATCGCAAGAAGCTCGGCTCCCGTGGCGGCCGACCGCCGAAGTTCGACAAGGTCGACCACCGCGAGTGCCACGCGGTGGAGTGCGGGACCAACCGGCTGAAGAGGCACCGCGCGGTGGCGACGAGATACGACAAGCTGGCTGTCCGCTACGAAGCGACCGTACTGGTCGCTGCCATCAATGAGTGGTTGTGACAAGCACCAGAGCGGGGCGGAGGGTTCCGGGAAAACCCTTCGAGGACATCACTACTGACCTGCCACCCTGGTGAGATGCTGCTCAAACTGACCGGCTCCAGCTGTTCGGGCAAGACCACGCTCGCCTACTCCGTGGGCGAGCGGCTGGGGCGGATTGCCGTGCACGACTTCGACGAGCTCGGCGTACCGGAAGGCGCCGATCGCCAGTGGCGAAACCGCATGACCGAGATGTGGGTGCGTCGCGCGCTGGAATACCAGGCCCGCGGAGTCGACCTCCTGCTGACCGGGCAGTCCCCGCTGGGAGAGGTCCTGGCCAGCCCCTCCGCCCCGTTACTGGATGGCATCGCGGTCTGTCTGGTCGACGTGTCCGACGAGGCCCGGCGCGGCAGGCTCACCAAGCGCGACTCGGACCGATGGGACGCTCCGGCGGTCGACGCCTTTCTCGGCTGGGCCGCCTGGCACCGCAAGCACGCCGAGGATCCCCGATCCCGACCCGACGTCATCATCGACGACAGCTGGCCCCGCATGGCCTGGCGCCGCTGGACCGGGTGGACCGCCGACGATCGGCGATGGTGCACCCACCTGCTCGACACCACGGACCAGCCTGTCGCGGAATCCGTAGATCAGGTTGAGCAATGGGTGACCGAACAGCGCGACACGCTCCGATCCGGCCGTCTCCCCCTGTCGCGGGGCTGGTCAGACCAGACAGCCGCCCGAGCCGACCACGACTCCTGATCCACTTTCGCAACAGACCCTGGTTCGCCAGCAGGCCGCTGAGCCGAGGGAAGACTCCGGCGGGCGTCGTGTTCCCCCTCAGGTACTCGGTACGCATCGTCTGGACCGCAGCCACCGGGCTTCTGAACCTCGATGGTCTCCGCACATCACGGAGAGGGTGCGGACCGCACCCTCATACGCTCTCCCTGCTCCGACCTGCCGTTGCGTCATGGTTTTCAAGGGGCCCACGGCGCGACCGCGCCGACGGCACCGGACGGTGCGGGGGACATCGATCGTGGCGTGGAGCACCCGGGAGATGGCGGAGCTGGCCGGCACCAGCCTCAGGGCCGTACGGCACTACCACGACATCGGCCTGCTTGAGGAGCCGGGGCGCCGCTCCAACGGATACAAGCAGTACGGCGTCAGCCACCTCGTCCGACTCCTCCGGATCAAGCGCCTCACCGCTCTGGGCTTCTCCCTCTCCCAGATCGCGGACATGCGCGACGGCCCGGATTCCGACCCGGACCCGCGTGATCTGCGGGCTCTCGACGATGAGCTGGCCGCCACGATCGAACGACTGCAACATGTCCGCTCCGACGTCGGCGCCCTCATGCGCAGAACAGCCGCGAGTGAGTTGCCTCAAGCGCGGAGCGGTCGTAGGACCGGGCGGCCGCCTACGGCCATGGTCGAGGAGGCTTTCGCGGCTGTCCCGCCGACACTCGACCTCGCCATCGACGCGAACTGACCCCGGAACCCCGGCTTCCGCCGACAGAACGCGGTGCGGCCGCCCGCGGCGCCCCACACCGCATGCCATGCTCTTCGTCGGCGTTCACTCTCGCGCGCGTTCTGTCACCGGATGTCGTAGGGGTGCTCGGCGCCCTCGCGCTTGGTGTAGATGTCCCAGTAGAGCTCGGCGATGGTGTCGGCCTGGGTTTCCGGGCCACCGGAGCCGATCCGGGCGAAGATCGGCACGTGCGCCGCATACACGCCCGTCCCGGTGAGCACCTGGGTGAGCTTGAGCACGTAGGCCCGCAGGGCGGCCGCGGCGACAGCGATGTTGCCGTACTCCGGCGGCCCGGCGAATACGTCCAGAGAGGACCCGCCGGTGGTGAACAGGAGGGTGCCGGCGTCGCGTTCGATCATCTCGGGGAGCACCTGCTGGGCCGCGGTGAGACCGCCGTACAGGTAATAGTCCAGCTCCGGCTGGAGGTTCTCCACCGTCGCGTCCAACGGAGCGATCATGGCATCGGTGAACGTCTTCGGCGCGGGCGAGTACTCCATTACGTCGACTTGGCCGAACCGCTCCTTGATGCGGGCGAACGCGGCGACCAGGGACGGCCGGTCGGTGACGTCGGCCGCGAACCCGGCCGCCTCGATCCCCGCTTCACGCAATTCCGCGGCGAGCCCGTCCAGTGTCTTCTGGGTCCGCGCCACGAGCGCCACGGAGAAACCGTTACGGCCGAACATCTTGGCGATCGACAGGCCCAGGCCGGAGCCGGCTCCGACGATGGCGATGGTGGGCACGACAAATGTCCTTCCGGGAAAAGTGGTCAGGTGGTGAAATTCGGGCTGGTCTGGAGGAGGGCTGAAGTTGACAGCCCGGGTCAGGATGGGGTGGCGAGGGCGTAGCGGATCCCGGTCAGCTCCTCGGACAGCTCCCACAGTCGGCGGGCGGTGTCCGGGTCTTGGGCCGCGTCGCTGGGACGGACCGTCGTGGGATGTCCGCGGGATTCCTTCCAGCCGTCGGGACCGTAGAGCTCTCCGCCGCGGGCGTGCGGCGCGGTCGCGGCGTACAGCTGGGGCAGCACGCCCCGTTCGACGCTTTGGAAGAGCAGGGTCTTGGCGAGCGCGCCGGTCACTTTGAGCATGCCGGTCGGGCCGGTGGACGTCAGGTTCGTGGCCGTGAACCCGGGATGGGCCAGCAGGCTGCGTACCGGACTGCCCGCGGCGCGCAGCCTGCGATCGAGTTCCAGCCCGAACAGGACATTGGCGAGCTTCGACTGGTAGTAGTACGTCACCGGTGCGTACTTCTCTGCGCCGGTCAGGTCGTCGAAAAAGATCTCGCCACTGTGGTGCGCCAGCGAGGTGACCGTCACCACCCGGGGATCGCTGCCCGCCTGTAGCAGGTCCAAGACCAAGCCGGTGAGGGCGAAATGGCCCAGGTGATTGCTGGCGAACTGCGACTCGTGCCCCTGCGGGGACAACTGGCGGGGCGCCGCCATCAGCCCCGCGTTGTTGACCAGGACGTCCACCTTCAGCCCGTCGGCGTGGATCCCGTCGGCGAACGCGCGCACCGAATTCAGGTCGGCGAGGTCCACGTGGCGCACCTCCAGGCTCGCCCCGGGATGGGCGTCACTGATCTCCGCAGCGGCTCGGCGGCCCTTGGTCTCGTTCCGCACAGCCATCACGACATGCCCGCCGCGGCGGGCCACGTGCCGGGTGGTGGCCATCCCGAGGCCGCTGTTGGCCCCAGTGACGACAAAGGTCCTTCCGGCCAGGCCCGGGATCCGGTCAGCTGTCCACTTACTCTCCATCATGCGACCCAGCATGCCCCTGATGTCTCAGTGTGTCAATCAGATCTCAATGTGACGCCAGAGCTTACCTTCGTGTGCGCTCCAGGAACCAGTGCCGCATCAGGCAACGTTCGCCCTGTCGACGACTGCGCATAGCCGCTCGTCCTGGGCGTGCTTGTTCGGGCGGTCCGGGTCCTTGTGCCGGCCGCCTCGTTCGGCCCACGGCCGGCCTGGGTGCGGTTGGAGGTTCAGCGGCCCGAATTCGTCCAGGCAGAACACCGCCTCCGGCTCGCCGTCCTCGGGTATGACCTCGCTGTCGGCGACCGCGTACAGGTGCTCCACTCTCGCCTTCTTGGCCGCGTTGTCCCGGTCGCGGGAGGTCTTCCAGGTCTTTATGCGTTGAAAGGACACGCCTTCCTCGCGGAGTCAGAATGCGCAGGCCCTCGTGGCTGATGTCGTCGACCACCCCCTCGGCGACCAGGAAGTCCGCCAGCTTGGCCAGGCTCCAGGTTGAGAACGGCAGACCGTGCTCGGCCGGTCGGGACTTGGCGAACTTCTTGATCTCACGGCGTTCGGGCAGCGTGAGGGTCCTCGGCCGCCCGCCCTAGTACTTCGGATAGAGGGAGTCGAAGCCGTCAGCGTTGAAGTTGTGGATCACGGTCCCGGACCCGGTCTGCGCTGGTGAACGTCACTTCGGCGATCTTTGCCACTGGCATGCCCTGGCGGACAGCAGCACCATCTGGGCACGCCGCCATGTCACCACCGACCCCGTACCGCGACGCATGATCCGCAACAGCCGTCTGCCCTCGCCTTCGTCGATCTCCCGAACCCGTGCTCGCTCTGCCACCCGCATAGCCTTGCGGCCCGCCGCCGCCCGAGCCATCACCCGGGCGGCGCGTCACATCACAACAGGGCGAACACTGCCGTGATGCGGCGCTAGAGGGTAAGCACGATCTTTCCCCGGGCGTGGCCGGTCTCGCTCAACTGATGCGCCGCGGCCGCGTCCCCGAGGGTGAAGGAGGCCGCGACCGGCACGGTGAAGCGGCCCTGCTGTGCGAGGGTGGCGGCCGCTGCGAGTCCTTCGACCGCCTGCGGGTCCGCTCCGGGGCCCGCAGAGCGTGTCAGATGGACTCCGTACTTCGCGGCGTTCAGGTCGGCGACTGTCACCACCCGGTCCGGGCTTCCGGTGAGGTCCACCAGATCGGGCAGCGAGCCGGATCCGGCGCAGTCCAGGACGACGTCGACGCCGTCCGGTGCCAGGGCGGTGACCCGCTCGCCCAACCCGGCGCCGTAGGTGGTCGGTATCGCCCCCAGCCCCGCGACGAACTCGTGGTTGCGTGCGCTGGCCGTACCGATGACGGTCGCGCCGCGGGCCGCCGCGAGCTGGATGGCGACCGTGCCGACCCCACCGGCCGCGCCCTCGATCAGCAGGGTCGTGCCGGTGCCGATCTTCAGCCGGTCGAGGACGCGCGTGGCGGTCTCGACGTTCGCGGCCGCGCCGCCGGCCTCCTCCCAGCTCAGCTCGTCCGGCTTCGGCGCCCAGGTTGCCAGGACGGCGTACTCGGCGTTCGTGCCGCCGAGCACCGCGAGATGGACGATGCCGAAGACCGCGTCGCCCGGCCGGACACCGGTCACTCCCTGGCCGACCTCGTCGACGACACCCGCGGCATCCACGCCGAGCACGTGGGGCAGGCGCAGCGGCATCATGTCGCGGAACCTGCCCGCGCGCAGGTAGCAGTCGGAAGGTGTGACGCCCGAGGCCCGTACGGCCACCCGGATGTGGCCCGGTCCCGCGTGTGGTTCCGGCACGTCGGAAACTTCCAGGACGCTTGTAGGGCCGTACTCGGAGAATGTCAGTGCTCTCATGGCGTCGGACACTAACGGAACGCCCCGTCCGTTTGACTAAAGTGGGAGCGGTGACGAACCGTTTGCCTCACTCCTTGCGCTCCGATGCCCGGGACAACCGCGAGCGCATCCTCGCAGTGGCCCGCACGACGTTCGCCGAGCAGGGGCTGGACGTGGCGATGCGCGAGATCGCGCGGCGTGCCGAGGTCGGCCCCGCAACCCTCTACCGGCACTTCCCGACCAAGGAGGCGCTGGTCACCGAAGCCTTCAGCGAGCAGATGACGGCCTGCGCCGCCCTCGTCGACGAAGGACTGGCCGATCCGGATCCCTGGCACGGCTTCTGCCGGGTGGTCGAGAAAATGTGTGAAATGCACGCATGGGACCGGGGCTTCACCGCGGCATTCGTCTCGGCCTTCCCCCGCGCGATCGACTTCGCCGCGAACCGGGAGCAGGCATGGGGCAAGGTCGCGGAGCTCGCCCGCCGGGCCAAGGAGACGGGCGAGCTGCGCCCGGACTTCGTCCTGGACGACCTGATCATGGTGCTCATGGCCAACGGCGGCATCCGGACCCCCTCGCCGGCCACCGCGGTGGCCGCCTCGCGGCGCTTCGCCGCGCTGCTGATCCAGGGCATGCGTGCCCAGCTGGCCATTCCGGCGCTGCCCCCGGCGGTCCGGCTGCCGCTGACGGTCATGACCTAGCGGCGCACCGGGCAGCGGACACGTCCAGGACGAGGAGCTACGCACAGTCGTCAACAGGGCGAACGTTGCCTGATGCGGCAGTAGTAGTCCTTGGTCAGGTTGGTATCGCCGTGGGTATGTCGCGGTGACAGGTGGGGCAGGCGCCGGTCCAGACGGCGAGGAGTAACTGCATCTCGCGGACGACCTGGTAGAGGGTCAGGCCGACGCCGTCTCTTTGAGGTCCGGGCCAGTCGCTGGAGTGTGCAGAAGGCGTGGGCGGCGGAGACAAGGGTGACGTGGTGGTGCCAGCCGTTCCAGGTGCGGCCCTCGAAGTGGGCCAGGCCAAGGGCCTGTTTCATCTCGCGGTAGTCGTGCTCGATCCGCCAGAGAACTGCACCGGCTCCGGCTCGGTGACGGGCCACTCGGCCGGCAGCCGGCACGTGGGCAGTTCCGGGCCGTCGACGGCCCTGCGGATCTCGCGTCCGGCCGGCCGGATCCGCAGCGCCACGAACCGCGAGTACATGCGCTTGAACCCGCTGCGGCCGGTTCCCGGGCGGGATCCCTCCCGCCACTGCACGGGCCGGGCCGCCTGCTTCCCCCCCAGCGATGACCAGCTCCTTCACTCTCCTCGGCGCCTCGGGATAGGCCGGCTGGGGTGGTCGTCCGCGGCCGCCGCGGGGCGGAGTGTGCGGCCTCGCGTCGTGCGGGTGGGCCGTCACGGTGCTCGAGCTGCCCACCACGTAATGCAGCCCGCGTTCCTCCAGGCCGAGCGGAAGGCCGCGGTGTCTCCGTAGCCGCCGTCGGCCACGACGAGGGGAACATCGACGCCCCAGGACCGGGTCTCGTCGATCATGTCCAGGGCCAGTTGCCACTTCTCCGGCGGGATGCCGCACCGTTCGCGGCGGGCCACCTTGGCGGGATCGGCCTGCGGCGAGGCGGGATCCCAGCTCCTGGGCAGGAACAGGCGCCAGTCGACCGCTGCCGAGGCGGTGTCCGAGGCCAGGTGCAAGGACACGCCCGCCTGGCAGTTGGTGACCTTGCCGGGGTGCCGTACCCGGCGATCGCCGAGCGGTTCGAGCGGCTGGAGGAGACTCTGCGGATCTGTCTCCAGATGTGGGACCCGGACGACAACGGCCCCTTCGCGGGCACGCGCTACCGGCTCGCCGAGACCCTCTGCGTCCCGGCGCCCGTCAGCTCACCGCGCCCGGAGATCATGATCGGCGGTGACGGTGAGCGCAAGACCCTGCGGCTGGTCGCCCAGTACGCGGACGTGTGCAACCTGTTCGCCAGCACCCCGGAGGAGGTCGGGCACAAGCTCGACGTCCTGCGCGGCCACTGCGACAGCGTGGGACGCCCGTACGAGGACATCACCAAGACGCTGCTCTACATGGGCGACGCCCTGGAGGAGAACGACGTCGAGGCCTTCGTTCGGGACATCGAGGGCTACGCGAAATTCGGCATCGAGTCGCTGATGCTGGGTCCCCGCACGGGCGAGCCGGCGACCGGGATCGCGCGGTTCGTGGCCCCGGTGGTGCGGCGCGCGGCCGAGCTGGGCTGAGACCGGGGAACCGGAAAAAACGAGCCGGGCTGAGGCCGGAAACCGGAAGGAGGGCCGGAGCCCATGCGGCTTCGGCCCTCCATCATGCGTACATCGATCAGGCGGCGGACGTGGCCTCGCCATGGATCAGACCGATGACCTCGACCAGTTGCGCGGCGACCTCGGCATCGTCGGGGGGTGCGTCTCGGCGGAACGGACCACGGAACCGGCGATGGACGGCTTGGCGTCCTCCAGCACCCTGGCGCCGCCGATGCCCGCGGCCTTGCGGGTCGCGTTCTGCGCCCAGACGCCGCCGAACTGGCCGCGCTCGACGAGTGATCGGGCGCT
Organism: Streptomyces sp. NRRL WC-3618; assembly: GCF_001280005.1. Taxonomy (GTDB): domain Bacteria; phylum Actinomycetota; class Actinomycetes; order Streptomycetales; family Streptomycetaceae; genus Streptomyces. Next base: position 82,543 of record NZ_LGDW01000177.1, read on the forward strand.
CCTGCCTGTCTTCCGGGAGCAGGGAGTGTTCCTGGCCTGTCACTCGGCGGGGCTCGGAGTCTCCGGTGTCGGGAGCAGGCGTCGCAGCAGGGACTCCTCCAGCTCGATCAGGACGTCTTCGCTGCCGGCGGCGGGGCTCGGCAGGGTGCGCCACAGGACGAACTGGCCGTGCAGGGCGGTCCACAGGTGGATACCCAAGTCCTGAGCCTCCGCCCGACGGCCGCGGGCCGCTTCGGTGAGGTAGGCGTCAGCCGTATCGGTCCATGCCTGGAGCACGGTGTCGATGGGGTGGCCAGCGGAGGGGCGGCGCTCGGGCTCGTACTCCAGGCTGAACATCAGCCGGTAGCGGCGGGGCTTGTCGATGGCGAACCTGCGGTAGGCCGTGACGGTGGCCCGCATGCGCGCCCACGGGTCCGCGCCCGCCGCGGCGGCCGACTCGCCGGCCTCGCTCATCGCGACGGCCAGTGTGCGGTAGGCGGCGTCGAGGACGGTGGAGACCAGGTCGCCCTTGTCCTTGAAGTGCCGGTAGACGCTGGGCGCGGAGATGCCGACCTCGCGGGCGACCCCACGCAGGGACAGCGCGTCCTCGCGCCCCGTCTCCTCCAGGATGCGGGTCGCCGCGTCGAGGATCTCCTGCCGCAACCGCTCGCCCTCACCCCGCACATTGGGCACCCGCTTGACCTGCGACTTCATGGCCCCCTCCTCGCTGCCGGCAGCAGCCTACCGACCCTCGGTGCGTTCCGCCTACGACAGTCGGCGCTCCGTCAGGTCCGATGCCGCTTCCGATTCATCGGTTAACACTGTTAGCCTAACGACGCTTCGACTAACAGCGTTAACCGATGGTGGAAAGGCACAGTCATGGCCTCGTCTCCGACCGTCCCCGCGTTCACGGTCACCCGCCCGCAGGACGCTCCCCTGGACCCCCCGCCGCTGTATGCGCGGCTGCGTGAGGAACAGCCCGTCACGCGTGTCTCCCTGTGGGAGGGGCGCCTCAGTCCGTGGCTGGTGACCCGCTGGGAGGACGCCCGGGCGGTGCTGGGCAGCCCGGCGTTCAGCTCCGACTTGACGCGCCCCGGCGCACCCAACTTCACGGAAGACGCCCAGCCGGTCCCGCGCGGCTTCTTCGCGGGCCACGACGACCCCGTCCACGCGGCGATGCGGCGCACCCTGACCCGCGAGTTCATGGTCAAGCGTGTCGACGCGCTGCGTCCGGCCATCGCCCGCCTGACCGACGAACTCCTCACCGGCCTGAGTGAGCTGAGCGGCCCCGCCGACTTCGTGGAGCACTTCGCGCTGCCGCTGCCCTCGCTGGTCATCTGCGAACTGCTGGGCGTGCCGTACGAGGAACACCCGTTCTTCCAGGAACAGTCGAAGACCCTCGTCGATCTGAACGCCACGGGAGAGGAGTCCGCCCGGGCGTTCGCCAACCTCGGCGAGTATCTGCTGCGCCTTGTGCAGACCAAGCGGGCCACCCCCGGCGACGACGTGGTCACACGGCTCGCCGCGCAGGTGGACGAGGGCGTCATCACCGACCAGGACGCCGCCGACCTGAGCGCCTTCCTGCTGTTCGCCGGGCACGAGACGACGGCGAACATGATCGCGCTGAGCACCGTCACCCTGCTGCAGCACCCCGACCAGATCCCGCACATCCTCGGCGGACCGGACCAGGTCGCGAGCGCGGTGGAGGAACTCCTGCGCTACCTGTCCATCGTGCACCTGGGACTGCGCCGCACCGCCATCGACGACGTCATCATCGGCGGCGTAACCATCCGTGCGGGCGAGGGCGTGATCATTCCCGTCCACGTCGCCAACCGCGACCCGGACATCTTCACCGACCCGGACGACCTCGACCTGGAGCGTGCCAACGTCCGCCGGCACCTGGCCTTCGGCTACGGCATCCACCAGTGCCTCGGCCAGCCGCTGGCCCGCGCCGAACTCCAGATCGTCCTGCCCGAACTCTTCCGCCGGCTTCCCGGCCTGAAGATCGCCGTACCGATGGAGGAGGTCGCCTTCAAGCAGGCCACCGCCGTCTACGGCGTCCGCGAACTGCCCGTCACCTGGTGACCGCAACCCCCCGATCCCCCCACCGAGAGCAGGGAAGAAACGTCATGCGTGTAGAAGTCGACGTTCCCAAGTGCGTCGCGTCGGGCCAGTGCGTACTGCTTGCCCCCGACGTCTTCGACCAGCGGGACGAGGACGGCATGGTCGTCCTCCTCGACGGCACTCCGCCGGCCGAACTCCACGACGCCGTCCGTGAATCCGCCACCGTCTGCCCGGCGGCCGCCATCCGCCTGGAGGAGTCGTGACCGCGACCACGATCAGTCGCGTGGTCATCGTCGGCGCCTCCGCGGCCGGCCTTGCTGCCGCCGAAACCCTCCGGCGGGAGGGCCACACCGGCCCCCTCACCCTCATCGGTGACGAACCCGCTGCCCCCTACGACCGCCCGCCCCTGTCGAAGGAGATCCTCTCCGGCGCCTGGCCCCCCGACCGACTGCCCCTGCGCAACCAGGCCGACCTCGACGCCCTTGGCCTGGACGCCCGCTATGGCCGCGAGGCCATCGGCGTGAATGTCGCAGCGGGCACCGTGCTGCTGGCCGACGGTACGCAGGTGCCGTACGACGGACTGATCGTGGCCACCGGAGTCCGCCCCCGACGCCTTCCCGGCACACCGGCCCACGTCCTGCGCACCCTGGACGACGCCCTCGCCCTCAAGGACCGCCTCGGCCCCGGCCGCACCCTGGCCGTGGTCGGCGCCGGATTCCTCGGCGCCGAGGCCGCGTCGGTGGCGGCCGGCCTGGGCACCCAGGTGACCCTCCTGGAGCCCGCGCCCGTCCCGCTGGCCCACGCGGTCGGCGAGGACGTTGGCCGCATGCTCGCCCAGGCCCACCTCCACCACGGCGTGGACCTGCGCACCGGGACCGGGGTCAGCGAGGTCGTCCCCGGCGGCGTACGACTGGGCGACGGCAGCGTGGTCGAGGCCGAGACCGTGCTGGTGTCGATCGGCTCACGGCCCAACACTGAATGGCTGGCCGGCAGTGGCCTTCCCGTCGGTGACGGGCTGAGCTGCGACATGTTCTGTTCCGCCGCCCGCGGGGTGTACGGCGCGGGTGACGTGGCCCGCTGGCACAACCCGCTCTTCGGCACCTCGATGCGCATCGAGCACCGTACCAACGCCGCCGAGCAGGGCATGGCCGCCGCCCGCAACCTCCTGGGCGCCCGGCGGCCGTTCGCGCCCGTCCCCTACTTCTGGTCCGACCAGTACGACATGAAGATCCGCGCCTACGGCTACCTGCGCGGCCACGAGGAGATGCGGATCGCCGAAGGCAGCCTGGCGGAACGCGAGTTCACCGCCGTCTACCGCACCGGCGACCGTCTCACCGGCGTCCTGGCAGTCGGCATGCCGCCCAGGACCACCCGCCCCTGGCAGCAGGCCATCGCCGCCCGAACCACCTGGCATCAGGCCACATCCCTCCTGGAAGGAGCGGCAGCATGACTGACACCACCGACTTCGAGGGACGGAGCGTCGTCGTCACCGGCGCCGGGTCCGGCATCGGACGCGCCACCGCGCTGCGGTTCGCGAGCCTCGGGGCCAAAGTTCTTGTCGCGGACATCAATCCGGTCGGCGCCGAGGCCGTCGCCAAGGAGATCGAGGCGAACGGCGGCACCGCCCGCACGGTCGTCGGCGACCTCAGCGACCAGGGCACGGTCGACGAGGTGATCACCACCGCGGTCGAGTCCTTCGGCGACCTTGGCGTGCTCGTCAACAACGCCGGAATCATGGACACGATGACCGCCACCGCCGACGTGAGCGACACGGAATGGGAGCGGATCATCCGCATCAACCTGACCGCCCCGTTCCTGCTCACCCGCGCCGCCCTGCCCCACATGCTGGCCCGTGGCAACGGCGCCATCGTCAACACGGCCTCGGAGGCGGCTCTGCGCGGCAGCGCCGCCGGCACCGCGTACACCGTCTCCAAGCACGGAATCATCGGCCTGACGAAGTCGACCGCGGTCATGTACCGGGACCGCGGCATCCGCGTCAACGCCATCGCCCCCGGCGGCACCCGGACCCACATCACCGACACCGTCACGTTCGACGGCGACAGCGCCTCGATCGTAGGCCGCTACCGGGAGAACGTGGGCCGCTTGGCCGCGGCGGAGGAAGTCGCCGCAGCCATCGTGTTCCTCGCCTCGGACGCGGCGAGCAACATCAGCGGCGCCGTGCTCCCCGTCGACAACGGCTGGTCGGCCGTCTGACCCAGCCACCCATGCGGTGCCCGGTCCGCGCATCGGGGACCGGACACCGCATGCCCATGCCCTGTGAGACCGCTTCCCAAGGGGCGAGCGGATCGTCGTGCGGACGCGGACGTGGCACAGGACGGAGTGCACGTCCCGCTGCGGGCACGGTCCGGCCGTGTGCGCGGCCCTCACGAGCCGACGGTGGCCGATGTCCCGGCGGAGCGTCTGCACGTCAGAGTTGCGGGTGCAACCACTGGAGGCGCTCGGCCTCGACAGCGGGACCGACGCCTGCCCGGCCGCGGGCAGGTTCAGCTCGGGTCCGCGCTCAGGTCGAGCGCCGGGGTGATCATCGCGAAAGCCTGGTCGACCAGCTCGTCCATGGCCTTGGTGCCGTCGCTGTCCACCCACCGGCGCAACCCGGTCTGGAACGCGGTGAGGGCGACGCCGGCGGCGAGGGCGGGGCGCAGGTCGGCGTCGGGTTCCACTCCGGCGCGTCGGGCGAGGATGCCGCCCATCTCGGCCTGCCACTGCGACTGCCGCTCCAGGAACCGGGCCAGCAGGGCCGGCGTGTCCAGGATCAGCCTGCTCACGTGCAGCGTCCTGTCCGGATCGGCGTCGCACAGGGAGGTGAAAACGGACAGTGCGTGGCGCAGCGCCGGCGCGGGTGGCTCATCGTCGGGCCGGGCGCTCAGTTCCGCGCACATCTGCGCACCGGCTCCCGCGAGCAGGTGCACCACAACGTCTTCCTTGGACTGGAAATAGCGGGAGAACGTGCGACGTGACATCCCCACGGCGGCCACTATCTGGTCGACCGTCGTCTCCTCGAATCCCTGATCAGCCAGCAACGTCACTGCGGCCAAGGCCAGTTCGTTGCGTACGAGCTGACGCTTGCGCTCCGCGATGTTGGCCGTTGGGGCTGCGTTCATATCCGCCACGACTCCGATGCTACCTTGCGCTGAGTTAGTCCCACAAAGACTATTGTGACTCAATGCGCCATGAGTGGCAGCCTGAAAAACTCGCCGTGAGCAATTTGACCACCCCTCCGCACCTTGATCTGGCCGGGCAGACGTTCGTGCAACACCGCCCTGGGTGCGGCTTCTGACCCTTACCGCCAGGAACCGGGCGGATGCGGTGACCAACGCGCTCGGCCCAACCCTGAAGCGGTCCGCGACCGGCACCCCCGCCACCGATTCTTTTCCCTCAAGGAGATCCTCATGACCAACCTGCTCATCCTCGGCGGCAGCGGCCGCCTCGGGATTCATGTCCTGACGCGGGCCGCCGCGCGCGGTCACCGCCGACGCGGGCCGCCGCGCGCGGTCACCGCGTCCGCGCGCTGGTGCGCAACCCGAAGCCGTCCAGGCCCCGGCCGGCGTCAGCTGATCCAGGGCACGCCCTCGGACATCGACGCCATCCGCAAGGCAGCCCAGGGCAGCGAGGCGGTGATCAGCGCACTCAACAACTCCCACGCCTCCGACAACCTCTGGGCCACACCCGTCAGCCCGCCCATGTTCATGACCCACGTCACCCGCGACGCCCTCACTGTGATGGGCGAGCAGAACATCCGCCGGATCGTCGTGACCTCCACGCAGGGCGCCGCAGACGACTGGCCCGGATCAACCCGGTGTTCAGGGCCCTGATCAACGTGTCCAAGCTCAAGGCCGCCTACGACGACCACCACGGCCTCGACCAGATCGTCCGCGCCTCCGACACCGACCGGACCCTCGCCAGACCCGTCGCTCTCTCCAACAAGCCGGCCGGCGCCCCGCTGCGGGCCGCCCAGGCAGGCACCGACAAGCGGGGCACGCGGATCAGCCGCCCGGATGGAGGCGGCCGAACTGGTCGAGCGGGCAGCGGATCCAGGCGACCGGCGCGCGCGACTGGTCCGGCTGACCGCATTGGGCGAGGAGACCGTCGTACGCGCGTCCTGGGTCCATCTGGAAAACGACACATCAAGCGGTACCTCGTGGACCCCCTGCCCGCAGCGGACCGGAAGCGGTTCTCGGAGGATCTCCGCATCCTCAGCCACACGGCTCGGGATCTGCTGCCCCGCCTGCCCTGACCTGCGAAGTGGCGACACCGTTGGTGTAATGACGTTGCCAGTCGTCCTGGTGTGCCCCACCTCACACGAACCTTGAAATATCTGACGAGTCAGTTACTGTTCTGTCAGATGAATCGCCCGCAACCGGCGGGCGCGCATCCCTGCCGAGGTCTTCGATGAAGCTCGTCTATGTCTTCGACGCCTACTGCGGCTGGTCGCACGGGTTCTCCGGAACACTGAGCGAAGTCGCTTCCCGTCACCCCGAACTGCCGGTCGAGGTCGTCTCCGGCGGCCTGTTCACCGGGTCGCGCCGGGTATCCGTCCGCGAGTTCGGCTACGTCCAGGGCGCGAACGCCAAGATCGCCGAGCTGACCGGCGCCGAGTTCGGCGAGGCGTATGAGCGGCTGATCGCCGACGGCTCGTTCGTGATGGACTCCGAGGCCGCCGCGCGTGGTGTTGCCGCCCTGCGCCAGGCCACACCGGCCCGTGCGGCAGAGCTGGCGATCGCCCTGCAGCGGGCCTTCTACGTCGACGGCCTGAGCCTGTCCGAGGCGGCCACCTACCGGAAGGTCGCCGAGGAGGCCGGACTGGATGCCGACGCTGTGGTCACCGCCTTCGAGGGATCCGAGGTTCGGGTGGCGGCGGGCGCCGACTTCCACCGGTCCGCCTCGCTGGGCGTCACCGCCTTCCCCACGCTGCTGGCCGTCGACGGCGACTCCGTCACTGCCGTGGCCCACGGCCACGGCACCGCCGACGAGATCGACCAGCGGCTCACGGCGCTCCCCACCCACTGAACCTCCCGCTCCCTCCCCCCTCCCCGCAAGGAGTCATCGATGAGCACCCTCTCCTTCAAGATCCTCGACCTGGACTTCCCGGCCGGCAGCAAGAACAAGACCGCCGTCCTCGTCACCGGCGAGCACGAGGCCCTCCTGGTCGACGCCGCCTTCACCCGCGCCGACGGCCACCGCCTCGCCGCCGAGATCCTCGACTCCGGCAAGAAGCTCACCACCGTCTTCGTCAGCCACGCCGACCCCGACTTCTACTTCGGCGCCGAAGTCATCGCCGACACCTTCCCCGACGCGACCTTCGTCGCCACCCCGATCGTCATCGAACACATCCAGCACTCCTACGAGGGCAAGCTCAAGGCATGGGCCGCGCTCGGCCCCAACCTGCCCACCCGCCTGGTCGACCTCACTCCGCTGACCGGCGACCTCACCCTGGAGGGCCACCGCTTCGAACTCAAGGGCGGCCCGGCCGCGCTGCCCGACCGCCACTACCTCTGGCAGGCCGAACACCGCGCCCTCCTCGGCGGCGTCCTCCTCTTCCAGCAGGAACACGTCTGGGTCGCCGACACCCCCACCCCCGGCGACCGTGCCGCGTGGATCGACCTGCTCGACGAAATGGCCGTCCTCGAACCGGAGTTGGTCGTCCCCGGCCACCGCCTGCCCGCCACAGCGGCCGACGCCTCCGCCATCACCGCAACCCGCGAGTACCTTCTGGCCTTCGAGGAGGAGCTTGCTACGGCGGCCGACGGTGCGACGCTGACTGAGGCTCTGGTCAAGCGTTACCCCGGCAACGGCATGCTGATCGCCGCCCAGATCGGCGCAAAGGTCGCCAAGGGCGAAATGAAGTGGGGCTGACCATGGCCGAGTTCACGACCTCCACCGCCCCCGCCGATGTCGTACGGCGTCAGTACCTGGCGTCTGCGGCAGGTGACTTGGAGGCCCTTCGGGCCACCCTCGCCCCCGACGTCGAGTGGACGGAGATGGCCGGCTTCCCCCTCGCCGGCACCTACCGCACCCCCGAGGGCGTCACCGCCAACGTCATGGAGAAGCTCGGCCACGACTGGGACAGTTGGGCCGCCCACGACGACACCTACGTCGTCGACGGCGAGAACGTCGTCGTCCTCGCCCGCTACACCGCGACCAACAAGGCCACCGGCAAGCCGATCGACATCCGCGTCGCCCACCATTTCGTGGTGCGCGGTGGGCTCATCGTCCGCTTCGAGCAGTTCGTCGACACCGCCCTCGTCCGCGAGGCGATGGCTGGCTGAGCGGTTCGGATCCGGGCGTCGGCCACACGGGGTGTGGGCGAGTCACCCTCGGTAACGGCGCCCGGATCAACCGCGTGGACGAACCGGACGAGCATGTCTGACGGCCGAACGGCCAGGTGGGCCACCTCTTTGGGCGGCTGGTGCGCCGAGAGCGGGCCACTGTTCCCTTGACCGGTACGTGGACACTGAGCACCGCGCCGGAAGTGACGGTCGGACTCCTCACCCCGTACCGGACCGTGGTGACGAAGAAGCGGTGGTCGCCGGGACGCGGGCACACCGACGTGGGGTGCGGGGCGCGGACGCTCACGGTGTGGAGCAGGCGGCCGTCGGGGATGCGATCGGCTCCCCTCCGACTGCAGCGGGCTCGCGGTCAGGCCGGCGGGACGCAGCCGCGTCCACGCCACTCGCGTCGATGTCGGTAGAGGGCGACAGCGGTCCCGGATTCAGCGAAGCACGGGCAGTGGCCAGGCCCGTTCCGGAGCCGACACCGGTGACGAAGGCGACCTGGCCGCCGGCCCGGTTCTCAGCCGGCAGCCCCATGGACCGCAGCCCATGCAGCGCAACCAGCGGATGAATCACCTCGGAGACACCGTCGGCCTGGACACGGCCGCGCCACCCCGGCCCCTGTACGGCCCCTGTACGGCCCCTGGGTCATGGCATCGGCCCTCAGCGCAGCCGCCCGCACGGAGAGCGGCAACCTCGATCACGCGCTCTGCCGCAGGCCAGAGGGGTGGGAACTCCCCCGACCACCGCCGGACTCCAAACCCACGAGCAGCGGATTCAGTCCGTTCAGGCAAAGTTGACGCTCCGACACCCAAAAACGAACGTTTCCGCAGGTCAGAGACCTGCGCAGGTGGGGCGGGTGGGACTCGAACCCACGGCCGACGGATTATGAGTCCCCTGAGGATCTTGGCGGCCCTTGCCAACCAACGTTCATCTCTGTCGTTTTCCCAGGTCAGACGCGCCGATCAGTGTCAGTCCTGTGTGGTCCTTGTCGTTCCGTTCCTGTCCTTGTGGCCCCTCAATGGCCCCTGGGGGTCGATGAGTTAGGCGCTTACCACAGCAGCAGCCATGTCCGCCCAGTTCAGCCGAGGGGCTGGAACCCTTCGCGCAGCGGAGTCCCTTACCGACGCGATGATGCTCCACCCCGATACCGAGGTGGAGCATCATCCCTGCGTGAGGCAATCCTGCCCACCGGACTACGCATGGACCTGGGTCGCAGCATGTCGATCGGATCAGCCGAGGACGTAGGTCTCATCACCGAAGTCAGCGACGATCTTCAGCTTGCCGCCAAGTGCCTTGACGTAGGCAGCGAGGGTGTCGACCTCGCTGCGCTCCAGTTGGCCCTTCTCGATGCGCGAGACGCGAGCCTGGGTGACACCCATGGCTTCGGCAACCTGGACCTGTGTGGTGTGCTGCCGCTTCCGCAACTCGGCGAGGCGGTGCACACGGGAGGCCAGGACCATCGCCTGAGCCCCCTTGTGAACCTGGTCCTTTTCGGCATCGGTGAAGGCGAAGTCCTCGGCCGAATGAGAAGGCTCTTCTCCGTCCTTCGGGAGAGCCTCGGCGGACAGGACGTTGACTTTGATGCCGGTGACCACGATGGCCTCGTCGGTCTTCGCTTGCAGTACGAGGGGAAGCGTGGCTGGTGTGCAGGGCATGGGGCCCGGTGTGTACGCCGTCAGCCCGGGTGGCCCGGAGATCTCGTCCCAGATCCATCCCCACAGACCTTGAACTGCCCAGAATGCGGTGGCCCCTAGTAGCGGCAGTACCACGAGCGTCGTCCAGTGCGTCCGGTCCCGTAACGGTGTCCATGGCTGTATCACTGGGCCCGGCTCAGGCTGCGGTTCTGGTTCCTGCCTTGCGTCACTGTCAGGCTGTGGCGTTGATGCACTTGGGTCCTCAGGCATATCAGCCTCCCTCGGAGCCTATTTTCCCGTACGGAGGTTGTCTCCAAGCCGTTGGCAGTCATGCGTGATTCGATGGGAACCCTCGGGTGCGGTGCCCCGACGTCAGGGGGGCCGTTGGCCCTGTGGTGGAGTCGCTAGGCCGGTCTCGGCGGCCTGCTTCAGCACTGACCCGCAGTCCGACCTGGGACATCAGCTTGGAGGCGGTGTAGTTCCTGGCGGTAGCAGCGAACTTGCGGCAGGTGGCCAGCCCGCCGCCCCAGCCTGTGAACAGCGTCCCGGCCTCCGGCCCGGTCGGCGGGATCCGCAGCTGGGCTCCTTGGCCCCGCGCGGCCGGTCATCCGGTGGAGCTTGACCTTGTGCCGCAGCTCCAAGAACAGGAAGTACGTCGTCAGCGCCTGCGACCGGGCCAGCCGGGTGCCGCTGGGTGAGTTCCGCAGCACCTTCCCGAAGTACGTGTCGGCATCGGCCAGCTCCATGTCCCATAGCGGCCGACCGAACCAGGTCCTGATCTGCTCAAGGTGCCCGACGTCCCCGCGGATCGTGCCATCCGCCAGGCCCGCCGAGGCCCGCGCGAGGACGAACCCGGACACCGCGTCGATCTCGAACCACTCCAACTCCTCCACTGACGCGGGCGCCCAGTGCTCACGCAGGTCCCGTACGACCGCCAGCGCCGTCAACCCGAGCCTCCTCGCCTTCGGCCCGACTGCGGATCGGTCGGACGAGGTGATAAAGCCTCAAGAATCCCGAAGTTACATCACAAAGACGCAGTGCACCCAAAGGAGAAGAATCCCCTGGCAACGGGGTTGGGGACGCAGCCAGACTCAGGGGAACTCGCGGGATGTCGCACACCCTGCGGGCGGTTGGAACCCGCCACGCGGGCCACTGACACTTCCCGTGGCAGAACAGCTGACGTTGCCATGGCAGACGACAGTGAGCCCGGACACGGTAGTTGGAACCTGGCAATGATGGGTGGAACTGGTGAGGTCAGCTCGTGGAGAGGTCGGTGTCCGGAGGCTCGGGGGTGGCGGACAGGGCGGTGGCGTCGTGGATGGCGAGTTCTGCTGGGGTGCCGACGAAGGCAGGTCCGCAGCCGGGAGGGAGGCGTTCGACCACCATCGTGACGGCCTGCGCAGGCGTCGCCGCTGGGCCCACGGACTCGCTGCGGAGGGGGCCGGAGACCCAATATTCGCCTCCTGCTGCGGGCTGGATGTAGGGAATGTCCCATGTCCAACGCTGCTCTGTGCAGCGGCTGAAGTGCAGCTCTCCCATTCCTGTCCATGGAAACAACTGGCGCAGGCGTGGTTCGGTGTAGGCCGCTTCGAGCAGTTCCGGGCGGACCCGCCCGTCGGCGCGGACCTTCTGCCAACCTGCTTCGACGAGGGCGTGACTCGGGGGCCTGGTGTCCATAGCGACACATCATCCCCGTCGTTGGCCGAACCTGGTTCCAACAAGAATGGCAATGCGCCGCAGGTTCCAGGAAGCGTGACCGTGTGGTTCCAACCAGCGTGTCTCGCGCGGCTTGAACCACCAGGTCACCAGCCGGTCCGGGTTCCAACTACCGCGTCCCGTCAGTCACGCACCGTCGCGTGGATGGGCTGAGGGAAGAGGCCGACCGCACAGGCCGAGTTGGCCGTGGCCGAGCGGGAATGGCGGGAGTGGGCCATCGCCCGCTCGCGGGTCGGCGAGGTACTGGCCCCCGTGGACGAGCCCGGGCAAAGCCACGCCCAGGCCGATGGGACAGCGCCGGCCATGGGACAGGCCAAGGAGACATCGTCAGCGCCGACCGCGGCGAAGTCGAAGTCGCAGGTGCCGGTGTGGCGTGCGGGGCTGGCCCGGTCGGTGCTGTCGGTGGACTATCAGCGCATTCTGCAGGCACTCTCGGACCGTCTCCGGCTTCATCAGCTTCATCAAGGGCCGCTGACCTGCCAGGAGATGGCCGTCTTGTTCGGCCTGGACGCGGTGCCAGCGCGGGTGGAGGCATTGCGGTCGAAGGCGAAACGCCTGGTCGCGCGGGGCTGGCTGGCCGAGGGGCAGCCGGGCCGGTTCACGCTCGCTGCGGGTGTGGCCGGGCGAGGCGGCGGGTCATGAGAAGGATCATCGACCAGTAGATCATCGCTTCGGCGCTGGTGGTGCGGCGTTCGTAGTCGCGTGCCAGGCGGCGGGTGCGCATCAGGTGGGCGAAGAGGCGCTCGACGATCCACCGTTTGGGCAGGACCACGAAGCCGCGCATGTCGTCGCTGCGTTTGACGATCGCCAGGACCAGCGCGAGCGCGGTGAGGCAGTGCTCGACGAGGGGGCCGGTGTAGCCGCCGTCGGCCCAGACCAGCTCCAACTGGTGGTGTGCGTCGGCGACCTGCCCGAGTAGGGCCTGGGCGGCGGCGCGGTCGCCCATGTGGGTTTCGAGTCTTGGCTGGAACGCGATCACCTGCGGCCGCTCTGGCCAACCCGGACCTGCCGGCCCGCCTCCAGGCGAACGCCCCACTGAACGCGGCCGACCCGGCCACCTTCTACGGCGGCGACCGCACCGGATACACCGCCTACCCCACCCTCGACGCGGCACAGAAGTGACATGGCACCGGCGCGAGACCCGGCGCGCGCCGGTAGAGGCGCCACCTGAGGGTGAAGGGACAGGGTAAGTCGATCAAAGTGGTTGGGGTAGGAGTGCCAGGCCGGTCTCGCAGAGGTGTGCATCTCCTGGTGAGTGGCGTGGCCTGCCGGCCCGCGACGAGTAGGCTGATCGTTCGTCATCGGACGTGGAGGCCGGCGTGGACTATGGCGACAAGCTCTTCTGGCTCTCGGTTGTGATTCAACGCAAGTACGCGCAGATCTGCGCCGAGTTCGACCTGACCCCCTCGCAGGCCACGCTGCTCTGCGCAGTCAGGAACGAGCCGCGGCAGATGGCTGACCTCGCCGCGTCGTTGGGTATGACCAAGAACGCATTGAGCCAGCTGGTCGATCGCACCGCGCAGCGCGAGTTGGTCGGCCGGGCAAGCTCGGCGCAGGACCGACGGGTCGTCATGCTCAGTGCGACGCCCACGGGGAAGGTGCTCGCCGAGGCCGTGTACGCCGAGGTCGCCAAGCGCCTGCCCGAGATCGCGAGGAACCTCGACGCCGACGACCAGCGCGACTTCGAGCGCGTGGCCACCGCCATCGTGGACACCTCGGACCTCTCTTCGCCCACCTCGAACCAACCCATCACACCGTGAGGTCCCGCTACACCCGCACCTTGACGTAGTTCATACCGTGAACTAATTTCGTTCATGCCGTGAACTAGTGAAGGGTGGCAGCGATGAGCACACAGACGACCGGCACGATCGCAGTCTTAGGCGCGACGGGGCAACAGGGCGGGGCGGTGGTCGACGCGCTGCTGGACCACAAGGCGCGGGTGCGGGCTTTGGTCCGCAACCCGCAGTCCGACCGGGCTCAGGCGCTGGCCGCCCGCGGCGTCGAGCTGGCGGCCATCCGGGCCGACGACCCGGCGTCGCTGGCCGCCGCGCTGGCGACGGTCGAGGGGTTCTACTTCATGACCCCGGAGGCGAACAGCCTCGAAGAGGTCGAGGCGGAGATCCGCATCGGTACCGCGCTCGTCGACGCGGCGGTCGAGGCGGGCGTCCCGCACGTCGTGTTCAACTCGGTCTTCGGAGCGGACCGGGAGTCGGGTGTGCCGCACCACGACTCGAAGCACTGGATCGAGGAGCACCTGAGAAAGTCCGGCCTGAGGGCCGCGATGGTTCGCGCGACCGCCTTCATGGAGAACTTCGCGAGCGTGATGGCACCGAGCCTGGAGCATGGGGAGATCGTGCTGAGGCTGCCGCTGCCGGAGGACGTCGCTCTGAAGATGATCTCGGTCAGGGACATCGGCCGGGTCGCCGCCGCGCTCCTGCTCGACACCGCGCAGGCGCCCGGCGGAGCCGTCGAGCTCGTCGGCGACGAGCTGACGGGCCCCCAGATCGCCGCGGCGTTCGGCGCGCGCGCCGGGCTCCCGGCACGGTACGAGGCCCTCCCGTTGAGCGTGCTTCCCAACGACCTCGACAAGGCGATGTTCCGCCAGTTCGCGAAGGCGGCGGAATACCCTTCGGACCTCGCGGTGGTGCGCTCGATCGAGCCGGCCACCCTGGACCTGGTCGAGTGGATCCGAGCTACCGGCTGGACCGCGCCCACAAACGTGGCTGGTTCCTGAGCCTCCGGCCGCGATGAACGCCCCGCGATCGTGCCCACGGTCTCGGCGCTCTGGGCACGGCAACGCATCCGCCAACGGTTGAAGTAGTCACGAAGCTCCCGGGGCGTGCCCAAGGCCGACACCGGCACACTGGTTGTCGAGAGGCCGCCGGTCGACGGCGAGGTAAAGATCCACGTCCAGGAGGCCCCGGGCCGCCAACCAAAAGACCTCACCGACTACGCCCGCGAGGCCGCCGCGCCGGCGTCTGGACCCGTATAGCGGATGGCAGGAATAGGCTTGCCCGTGCCGGCCATCCGCAACGGTGCTCGGCGCGTCTCTGACCGCCGCTGAGGCCTTGTTTCCGTCTGACCAGAGGCGGATCAACTTCATTGACATATGGTCGGCTACCCCATTTCTCACCGAATCTGATCCACCGCAGTTCAGCGCCGCTCAGCATGGATCAGATTCGGTGATACCAGGTCTACGGTCCTGGCATCAGGACCGCACACGAACGCCGGGAGGAGGAACGGGGACGACGGGCAGTTCGGTGCCCGGAGGCCGCAGGGGCGGGACGGTCGGCCGCTCGGGAACGACCGTACCGGTGCGCCGGAACCGGCTCGGGCTGACGCCTCGGATCCGTTTGAACGCTGCGCTGAACGCGAACGCGTCGGAGTAGCCCACGGTGCGGCCGATCTCCGCGACGGTCGCCGCCTCACGTTCGGCCAGCAGGTCCGCCGCGAGCGTCATGCGCCAGCGGGTGAGGTAGGTCAGCGGCGGTTCGCCGACCAGGTCTGCGAACCGCTTCGCCAACGTGGAACGTGACACTCCGGTCCGGTCGGCCAGCGAGGACACCGTCCACGGGGCCGCTGGTTCGGCGTGCAGCAGGCGCAGCGCGTCGCCGACCACCGGGTCCCGCTGGGCGGCGTACCAGGCGGGCGGCTCGCCGCCGGGCCGGTCGAAGTACTCGCGCAGCGCGCACACCAGCATCCAGTCCAGCAGCCGGTCGAGGACCACCTGCTGGCCCGGGGTGTCGGTGGCGACCTCGGCGGCGAGGTGGTCGAGTACGGCGTCGGTCCCGCCGCCGGATACGACGCGCAGCACGACGGGCAGCCCGTCCAGCAGCCTGCGGCTGATTTCGCCGCATACCGGGTAGGCGCCGACGATCAGCGTCGTCGCTCCGTCGCCGGCGTCGCCGTCGCAGTCGTTCCAGCCGAGCCGGTGCCGGGTCCCGCCCTGCTCGGGCGTCGCGCAGTGCTCGCCGCACGCGATCGGTTCGGCCCGGGTGCCGACCTCGTCGACGAAGGTGAACGGTGCGGGGCCCCGCACGATGACCGTCTCGCCGGCGCGGAGCTGTTCGGGCGGGCGGTGCTCCGGCACGATCCAGCCCGCCCCGCCGAGGACGGTGCACAACGTCAGCGGCGCGCCGTCCACGAAGTGCAACGCCCAGGGCGGGGACAGGATCGAGTTGCCGAACAACGAGCCCTGGGCCCGCATCCCGCGGAAGAGGTCACCGAACGCGTCCATCCCACCGAGGTTAGACGATCACACATGCGATCCGGCTTTTCGCCTATGTATTCGTCCGGGCAGACGCCGTTGAATCGCTGCCATGAGCAACGACACCACCCTCGTCCTCGGCGCCACCGGCAAGACCGGCCGACGGGTCGCCGCCCGGTTGCGGCTGCGCGGCACGCAGGTGCGCGCCGCCTCCCGATCCAGCCGGACCCGCTTCGACTGGTCCGACCCCGACGGCTGGGATTCGGCCCTGCAGGGCATCACCTCCGCCTACGTGGTACCCCCGCCCGTACCCGGACCGGTACACGAGTTCGTGGCGCGGGCCGAGGCCGCCGGCGTGCAGCACCTTGTCCTGCTCTCCGGGCACGGCGCCGACGCCTGGGGCGACTCCACGTTCGGCCTGGACATGCGCTCGGCCGAAGACGCCGTGCGCGGCTCCGCACTGGAGTGGACCGTCCTGCGGCCGTCGAACTTCAACCAGAACTTCGACGAGGACCTCTTCCACGCCCCGCTGGTCGCCGGCGAACTGGCGCTCCCGGCCGGTGCTGTCCCCGAGCCGTTCATCGACCTGGAGGACGTCGCCGACGCCGCGGCCGCGGTGCTGGCCGAGCCCGGCCGGCACGCCGGGCGGATCTACGAGCTGACCGGGCCGCGCGCGCTGACCTTCGAGGAGGCCGTCGAGCTGATCTCCCGGGCGTCCGGACTGCCCATGACCTACAAGCGGCTTTCCCCCGCCGAGTACACCGCGGCGCTGGTCGCGGAGGGGTGGGGCGAGGACGACGCGCACCACGTCGCCGAGATGTTCGTGTTGATGGAGCGCGGGGTGATTGCCGAAACGACGGACGGTATCGCCACCGTGTTGGGGCGAGCGCCCCGAAACTTCGAGGACTACGTGGTGCGGGCCGCGGCAGCGGGAGCCTGGCGGCCATGACCTCTCGGGCGGCCGTCCAGCGGCTGCGCCGGACTCCGGCGG
This sequence comes from Streptomyces sp. NRRL WC-3618, assembly GCF_001280005.1. GTDB lineage: Bacteria > Actinomycetota > Actinomycetes > Streptomycetales > Streptomycetaceae > Streptomyces. The sequence goes on from NZ_LGDW01000177.1 coordinate 99,427, forward strand.
TGGGGGTGTTGCGCGCCGGGGTGGTCTCCCAACGGTTGCCGCCGCGCATCCGGTCCGCGCTGTCAGCCCGCCGTGATCGCGGTGAGCGAACGGAGCGAAACCTCCATCCACCGTCACGCCAGCATCTTCCGAAAGGACCGCAATGAGCACCGCCACCAGCCGGCTGACCGCCGAGGACCTCAAGTTCCTCGGACGCCCCCTGCACGGGTTCCTGTCCGTGGCCGGGGGAACGCAGCCGCCACAGCCCCGGCCAGTGTGGTTCGAGGCCACCGCAGAGGGGACGATCCAGTTCTTCACGGAGCCGGGCTCGCTGAAGGTGCGGCGCCTGCACCGCGACCCCCGCGCCTCGATCGTTGTCGCAGCCCCGGTAGGTGAGCGTGAGCGCTGGGTGTCCGTCGTCGGCCGCACCACGATGGCGGCCGACGGAGCGCACGACCTGTGTTCCCGCCTCGCCGCTCGCTACTGGGACCTCAACGACCAGGCCCGGGCCCACGACCTCGCCATGATGCTGGCCGCTGACCCACTCCGCGTCGTCATCCACCCGGAGACCGTGCACCGCTACGGGCACTGACCTCCAGCCTCAGCTCGCGCCACCGGTACGTCGGACTGCGCAGAGATAGTTGCCAGCGTGCCCAGCGTGCCCTGGTTTCCGCGTACTCTCCGGTGCGCGGCCGGGCCGGTACGCTTGAACGTGGCCAGTCGTCAGGCCACGTTGGTGTCCCGGCCGGTGGCCCTGAGGCAGTGCTTCAGACGGTAGGCCGAGGCAGTCGGTCACGATGTGCCGCTTCCGCCCGTTATCTTGAGCCCGTACGAGCGTGTCCTTCATGTGTGTGAAGCACTCTGAAGTTCCCCCAACTTCCGTCGTGGATGCGGTTATCTGCCGCCGTCCA
>NZ_LGDW01000178.1 GCF_001280005.1 Streptomyces sp. NRRL WC-3618
GCGCCCGCCCTCTAAGCTCACGGGCCTGCCAGGTGGGACTGGATCACTGGGGCCACCCTTTTGATGATCTGGTCCGGGGTTGCCGAGGCCAGGGGTTCGACCTTGATGACGTAGCGGAGCATCGCTATGCCTACGAGTTGGGCGGCGGCCAGTTCGGCGCGGAGTTCGGCGTCCGGGAGGTCCAGCTGGGCGGCGATACGGCGCAGCAGCTGGGCGGAGATCAGGCGGCGGAAGACTCCGGCCGCGGCCTCGTTGTTCATGGCGGAGCGGACGATCGCGAGCAGCGCATTGCGCGTGGCCGGGTTCTCCCACACGCCGAAGAAGAAGCGGGCCAGTTGTTCCCCGGCGCCGTCGAGGGGGCCTTCGGCGATCGAGCCGGGGGCGTTCAGAAGAGGGCCGACGGCGACCTCGATGGACGCCTCGAAGACCTGTTCCTTGGTGCCGAAGTAGTGGTGCACGAGCGCCGGGTCCACGCCCGCGGCCTTGGCGATGCCGCGTACGGACGTCTTCTCGTAGCCCCGCTCGGCGAACTCCTCGCGGGCCGCCGCCAGGATGCGGTCGCGGGCGGCGGGGGCGTCCGCGGCATCCGTACGGGAGGGACGTCCCCGGCGGCGGGGGGCCGCGCTGGTCATGGGCGCGGCCCCCCGCCCGGGACGGCTCTGACGGCCGATGCCAGGTGGAGGCGGGTGAAGGCGAGCGCCTCGGCGAGGTCGGCCTCACGCTCGACGCCGGACATCGCACGGCGGGTGTTGACCTCGATGACGACATGGCCGTCGAATCCGGTGAGCGCGAGCCGTTCGAGCACCTGGGCGCAGGGTTGCGTGCCGCGGCCCGGGACCAGGTGCTCGTCCTTGTTGGAGCCGTTGCCGTCGGCGAGGTGGACATGGCCGAGCCGGCCGCCCATGACGCCGATCATCTCCATGGCGTCGCCGCGGGCCGTCGAGGCGTGGCTGAGGTCGATCGTGAAGTGCCGGTAGTCCTCTTTCGTGACGTCCCAGTCGGGGGCGTACGCGAGCATCTCGCGGTCGCGGTAGCGCCAGGGGTACATGTTTTCGACGCCGAACCGGACGTCCGTCTCGTTCGCCATGCGCCAGATGCCGGTGACGAAGTCACGCGCGTACTGGCGCTGCCAGCGGAAGGGGGGATGGACGACGACGGTCGACGCGCCGAGCTTCTCGGCGGCCGCCTGGGCGCGCTTGAGCTTGGTCCAGGGGTCCGTGGACCAGACGCGCTGGGTGATGAGGAGGCAGGGCGCGTGGATCGCGAGGATGGGGATCTGGTGGTAGTCGCTCAGTCTGCGCAGGGCCTCGATGTCCTGGCTGACCGGGTCCGTCCAGACCATGACCTCGATGCCGTCGTATCCGAGACGTGCGGCGATCTCGAAGGCCGTCGCCGTCGACTCCGGGTACACGGAGGCTGTGGACAGCGCGACCTTCGCATCCGGGATGCGTACGACTGGCTCCGCCATGGGGACAGATTACGGGGTGAGTGGGTTGGCCAGTGGTGGGGCGCCTGTTCGCCACTGGGGTTCGGTCTACTCGGTGCCCATATGAGTGCCCATGTGGTCCAGGCGGCGCAGGATGACGCCCTCCCGCAGGGCCCAGGGGCAGACCTCCAGGGTTTTCACGGCGAAGAGCTCCATCGCCGCCTCGGCCACCAGGGCGCCCGCGACAAGCTGGTTGGCCCGGCCTTCCGAGACGCCGGGGAGTGCCGCCCGTTTCGCCGTCGTCATGGAGGCGAGCTCGGGGACCAGCGTCTGCAGGGCCTCGCGCCTCAGTTCGCGCTGGACGTAGAGGCCGTCCGTGGAGCGGGCCGCGCCGGCCAGCCGGGCGAGCTGCTTGAACGTCTTCGACGTGGCGACGACGTGGTCAGGAGCGCCGAAGCGGCTGAACTCGCCCACCGAACCTGCGATCTGGGCGCGTACATGGCGGCGCAGGGACCTGATGTCGTCGGGGTCGGGCGGGTCGCCGGGGAGCCAGCCCGAGGTCAGGCGGCCGGCGCCGAGCGGGAGGGACACGGCCGTGTCGGGTTCCTCGTCTATGCCGTAGGCGATCTCCAGGGAACCCCCGCCGATGTCCAGGACGAGGAGTTTGCCGGCCGACCAGCCGAACCAGCGCCGGGCGGCGAGGAAGGTGAGGCGGGCCTCCTCGGAGCCGGTCAGGACCTGGAGCTCGACGCCTGTTTCGGCCTGCACGCGCGCGAGGACGTCGTCGGCGTTACTGGCCTCGCGCACGGCGGAGGTGGCGAACGGCAGCAGATCCACGACGCCCTTGTCCTCGGCGGCCTGGAGCGCGTCCCGGACCACCGCGACGAGTTTGTCGACCCCCTCGGGGCTGATGGCTCCGGCGCCGTCGAGAAGTTGGGCGAGCCGCAGCTCGACCTTGTGCGAATGCGCGGGCAGGGGGCGCGCGCCGGGGTGTGCGTCCACCACCAGCAGATGCACCGTGTTCGATCCCACGTCGAGGACACCGAGTCTCATGGACGGAACGCTACTGCCAGCCGCGCCCGCATCCGTCCCCGGAGCGTTGCCGAAAAGGGGTCCGGGCGTCTTACCCTGGACCCGTGCCAAAGACGAATAAGGCAAAGGCCGACAAGTCGGCAACGTCAGCCCCCTCCGCGAAGTCCCCGAAGCCCTCGAAGCCCACAAAATCTTCGAAGTCGGCCAAGGTGGGCGACGAGAAGGGGCTCGACTTCGCGCGCGCGTGGGTCGAATTCCCTGATCCCGCCGACGACGAGCAGGTCTTCCGCTGTGATCTGACCTGGCTGACCTCTCGCTGGAACTGCATCTTCGGAAGCGGTTGCCAGGGCATCCAGGCCGGACGCGCGGACGACGGCTGCTGCACGCTGGGTGCCCATTTCTCCGACGAGGACGACGAGAAACGCGTCGCCGGACATGTGGCGCGGCTCACGCCCGAGATCTGGCAGAACCATGACGTCGGCACCGAGTCCGGCTGGACCTCGGAGGACGAGGAAGGGTCGCGGCAGACCCGGCCTTACCAGGGGTCCTGCATCTTCCAGAACCGGCCCGGGTTCGCGGGCGGCGCGGGCTGCTCGCTGCACATCCTGGCGCTGCGCGAGGGTCTGGAGCCGCTGGAGACCAAGCCGGACGTCTGCTGGCAGCTTCCGGTGCGGCGGACGTACGACTGGATCGACCGGCCCGACGACACGCGCGTGCTGCAGGTGTCGATCGGTGAGTACGACCGGCGCGGCTGGGGTCCTGGCGGCCACGACCTGCACTGGTGGTGCACGTCGGCGACCTCGGCGCACGGCGCGGGCGACGCGGTGTACGTGTCCTACCGGCCGGAGCTGATCGAACTGATGGGCAAGGCGGGGTACGACCGGCTGGTCGAGCTCTGTGAGGAGCGGCTGGCCTCGCAGTTGCCGCTGCTGGCTCCGCATCCCGCTGATCCCGTTCGCTGACGCGACGGACTCGCGACGGACTCAGGAGGCCGTCACGGGGCTCGGGCTGTCGCTCTCGACGGGCGGCGAGGAGCCACCTGGGTCGGCCGGGGTGGCGGTCACCGACGCCGTGGGTGTGGGGGTCGGGGTGGGCTCCGGGT
>NZ_LGDW01000179.1 GCF_001280005.1 Streptomyces sp. NRRL WC-3618
GGGTTTTGCGGCCGGAGGGGCCGGGCCGGGCCGGGGGGTCCCGGGGGCCCCCCCCCGTGCCGTCTGGCCGTGCCCGCCGGTCGAGCCCCCGCGTGACGCCCCGCCCGCTCAGAACGGCCTCCCTCCCTTGCGGACACCCACCCGCCGGGACCTCCCCGCCCTCCCGACGGAGGCGCCGAAGAGCCCCGTAGCCCCGGGGTTCGCCTCCTCCGTCATCGACGTCGACGGGCCTCCCAGCACCGTCGACCACGTCGGCTCCGGCCCGCCCACCTACGCGCCCGAACCCACCGCCCTCCCGCCCGCCGACCCCGACGACCTCGCGGACCTCGTCGCCGACACCGTGCTCGACGGGGCGCACTACGGTGCCTCCACGCTCCGGGCGGTCTCCCTGCGCGGGGACTCCGCACGCTTCAGGGGGGAACCCCGCCGCGACTCCCTCCTCACCGCCCGCTTCGGAACGGGCGACCACGCGCTCGTCCTCATCGCCATGGCGACCGGCGCCCGTGCCACGCCGGGCGCGCACCGGGCCGCCGCCGAGGCGTGCCAGTGGATCGGGCGGGCGGTGGGGCGCAGCCATGTACGGCTCGCCGAGGACCTCCGGGCCGCCCGACGAGGCGAGCTCAAGTCGGGGCTGCACCGGCTCACCGACCGCAGCCTCGGCAAACTCCGGGCGAGCGCCGCCGAGCAGGGCGTCGCACCCGAGGAGTACACGGCGGGCCTGCGCTGCCTGCTGCTCCCCGCCGACCCCGACTGCCGTACGCGCGTCTTCTTCGGCGTCGGCGCCGGGGGACTGTTCCGGCTCCGGGACGGCGAGTGGCAGGACATCGAACCGAGGGTCGCGGAGATCCCGGCCGGTGAGCCGGTCGTCGGGTTCGGTTCGCCGCCCCACGAGACCCCGGACGGGGACCGGCTCACCATGGATCTCGGGATCACGACACCCCCGAGCCCGTACGAGCCCGCCCCCGAACCGCCCCGGGAGCCCTTCCGTTTCCGCGCCTCCGTCGCCCGCCGCGGGGACACGCTCCTGCTGTGCACCGGCGGTCTCGCCGATCCGTTGCGCGGCGAGCCCGAGCTGTGCGAATACCTCACGCAGCGGTGGTCCGGCGGCACCCCGCCCGGCCTCGCGGCGTTCCTCGCGGACACCCAGGTACGGGTCAAGGGCTACGCGGACGACCGTACGGCCGCCGCGGTCTGGGAGACGTGACCGGGTGTCACATGAGGTGGTGGAAGGGGCTGCTGCTCAGTCCGTGCGCGGAATCCACTCGCGCATCGAGTACACGTAGCGGGGCAGCCCCTTGATGGCGCTGGTCCGGAACGGGCGTCCGGCGTCGTCGACGCGGACGGTGCCGGCGCGACCCTGGGAGGACCAGTCGAGCTCCAGGTACCAGCGGCAGTCGCAGGTCACCGTCCGGGCGTTGACCAGCAGTACCTCCGGCTCCTGGGCGGAGACACGGTAGGGGAAGCGCACCGCGGGGATCGGCGTGTCCACGTCGGCGCCGGCGGTCGAGCGGGCGATGGGCCGCTCCTTGTCGAGGTCGACGGAGAACGACCGGGGAGTGATCGAGCCGCCGCAGCCCATGTCCATGGAGTAGGCGGTGCCCTTGGCGGGAGCGCTCCGCCCGACCACCCGGACCCGAAGCGCCTCCAGGACCACCGCGGTCGACGTCCGACCCTGCACCGAGATCTCGACGTTGGTGTCGCCGCCGTGCACCGCGTGCTGGGTCGCCGCCCAAGGGCCGGCGTCCTGCGCGGCGGGCGGCGGAGGGACCTGCTTCGGAGACTTGGCGATGACGTAGTCGTGGCCGCAACCCAACGTCCAGGCCTGGGAGTTGGCGGTCCAGGCGATCGGCGCCGGGGAAGCCCCGGCAGAAGTCGGCGCCGGGGAGGACGACCGGGCTGGGGGCGCCTTGGACGGGGAGTGGTCGGCGGACAGGGCCGACAGGCTGCCCAGTGTTCCCACGGTGGCCACGAGCGTGCCGGCCACGGCCAGGGGGACCGCGATCCGACGGTGGCGGTACCAGGGACGGCGGCCGGTGGGACGGTCGGCGGGGGTGGGCTCGCCCGGCGCGGCGGGCACTGACGGGGCGTCGCCCGCATCGGACGTACCCGCATCGGACGTTCCCGGTTCGGACGTACCCGGTCCGGCGTATGTGTCCGCCTCCACTGTGTCCGCCTCCTCGGGCGTGCCCGGGTCCGCCGACGTACGCGTCCGCTGTCGCGCCGCGACCGCCAGCATCCACCGGCGGTGCAGTTCCACGCGTTCCTGCGGCGACGCTCCGCACAGCGCGGCGAACCGTTCCACCGGGGCGAAGTCCAGGGGGACCGTGTCGCCGGAGCAGTAGCGGTGCAGGGTGGACGTGTTCATGGCCAGGCGGCGGGCCAGTGAGCCGTAACTGCGGTCCGTACGCCCCTTCAGCAGCGTCAGCAGCGCCGCGAACTCCACCACGTCCTCGTGCGTCGACACGCCTTCCCCCGTCCTCGTCCGGTCCTTCGCATCCTGGGAACGTCATCCCAGGCACCCCATATACCTGCACGTCAGAGGGGATGGGATGGTTCCACCGTCGCGGATCGCGTGTCGCCGGTTGCGGTTGCCCCGGGTGGCGGCCGATGCTTTGGAGGTCGCACCGACCGCAGCCGGACCGACCAACCGGCGCGGCGACATCCGACAGCACCCACTCATGCGAATCCGTGCACAGTCGTGCACCCAGACACGGGGGACACCCATGCCCACTCGCGATGTCCACGCCACCACCGATCACCCCACCATTCGCCCCAGCCGCGCCGCCAGGGCCGGCCTGCTCACCGCGCTGTCCGCACTCACCGCCCTCGCCGCGGCAGCGGCGGGAGTGGCCTTCGCGGCTCCGGCCGGCGCCGCGGCGAAGGCGAGCGCTACGGCCTCGCCCGCCTTCCTCTCTCCCACCGAACTGCCGCCGCACCGCAGTTCCGCCTGGACGGCGGACCGGGTCAAGAAGGGGGTGCCGGACGGGATGGCCTGTGTGGGCGACGCGCTGCCGGGCTACGACTCCCGGTACCGCGAGTTCCGCACCGAACTGGACACCGGCGCCGTCCAGCTCACGATCGTCGCCGCCAGCGACACCAAGGCCAAGGCTCTTGCGGCCCGGCTCAACAAGGAGATCCGCTCCTGCCAGACGCGGATCGAGCAGTCCGACCCCGACGAAGGGGCCGAGCTCAGGGACTACGGCACCCTCCCGGTCGAGGAGGGCGCGCACGTCTACGGACTGCACACCTGGACCTCGTACGGCGCCACCGACATCCATCTCCTGTCGGTCGGCCGGGACGGCCGCGCCGTCACGATCGTGCAGTGGGGCGAGCTGGGCGACTTCGGGAACGCCCCGGTGAAGGCCTTCAAGAAGACGACGACCACAGCGGTCAAGAAGCTCTACCTTTGATCTTGCGCAGTGCTCCCCCGTTCACGGGGGAGGTGAAGCGCATCTCAATACTGCTCTGACCTCGGCTTTGGGCACGGATCTGCACTGT
>NZ_LGDW01000180.1 GCF_001280005.1 Streptomyces sp. NRRL WC-3618
GCTGGGGGGCGGGCGGAGGTGTGCCCGGGAAACCGGGAGCGCCCGGCGCACCCGGGGCTCCGGGCACACCGGCAGCCGGGGGCGGCGGGGGCATGCGGGGGCCGCCGACCGGGGGACCGGCCAGCATCGTCTCGGCACGGTGCACGGCGTCGGGGGCCCCAGGGACGCCGGGAGCAGCGGGAGCGGACGGTCCGCCTGGCGCACCCGGCGGCTGCGGAGCACCAGGAGGACCCGGCGGGCGGGGCACGTTGCCGGGGCCGCCCTGACCAGGGTCGGCGAACATCGTCGCCGCCTGGTGCACTCCACCGGGAGGCGTACCCCCGGGCGAGGGCGGAACGCCGGGCCGGTGCGGGGCGCCCGGAGCGCCGGGCGGCTTCGGCGCGCCCGGAACCTGCGCGGCGCCCGGAACCGCGGGAGCCGCCGGAGGCTGGGGCACACCAGGCCCACCGGGCCGCCCCGGGTCGGCGAACATCGTCGCGGCGTGATCAACGCCCCCAGGAGCCGCGCCCCCGGGCGAGTGACCGGGCGGATTCGGAACCCCCGGAACCCCCGGGACACCGGGCGCAGCACCCGGCGCACCCGGCGGATTCACCCCATCCGCCCCCTCGTCGAAGTCACCCTCCCTGAGCTGCGACACGAACTGCGTGGGCACATACCCACCCGCCGGACCAGGCGTCGGCCCAGGCCCCGCCGGAGGCGACGCAACTCCCGGGCGCGCGCCCGGAGTTCCCGGTGCGCCCGGCGGAGGCGGGGCGCTCGCGCCCCGGCTGCCACGTGGCGGCGGCGCCTTGCTGGTCGCCGCGTCGGCGATCTCACCCGCGTTGGACGCGAGGGCACGCCCCGGCGGACTGGACGCCCCCTGGGGATACCCGTACGAGGAACCACTCGCCCCCTGCGGATACCCGTACGTCGGAGCCAGACCCCCGTCGAAGGCATCCCGCGAGCGCGGAACGTCCTCGCTCAGCGGCGGCGCGAACACCGTCGCCGGCAGCGGCACGGAACGGTCCTCTCCCGCGTCCACGCTGGTGGTGTCGGTCCCGGTCCAGGGCGTGGCCCCGGTAGCCGAAGAGGCCACAGAAACCGAGGGAGTCGGGGGAGCCGGGGGCTCCGGGGAAGCAGCCGGAGCCGGAGAGGACGGGGTCGCGGTCCCGCCGCCCCCCGCCGGGGAGTCCGCCCGCCGATCCGGAATCCCCAACCTGTCCGCCGCCTCCTGCAACCACTCCGGCGGAGTCAGCAGGAACGACGTCTGGTTCAGGTCCACCCTCGCCGGAGGCGCCGGCACCGCGTCCTCCACGGCCGCCGAACGGCCGTACTCCTCCTCGTACCGGCGAATCACCTCACCCACCGGCAACGCGGGCCACAGCGTGGCCTCACCGCTGTCCCGCGCGAGAACCAGCCGCTGCGCACCGCCGTCCGAACGCGGACCCTCCGCACGGTCCTCCGCCCAGACCACGAACCCGAGCTCGAACTCCCGCACCCGCACCTCCCGGTGCTGATACGACGGCACATCCCCGTTGACCCATTCCTCGGCGCGCTCCTGCGCCTGCGCGAAAGTCACCATCGGTCAGTTCACTCCCCCACCGAAGACGCAGAAGAGGCCGAAACCGCCTGGGACGGCACCGGAACCACCCGCGCGAAACCGCCGTCCACCATCAGGTTCGCCACCGTCTCCAGCTCCGGCGGATTACCCGCGAGCCGGGACAGGAACTCGTCGAAGTCGTCGCCGCACGGCAACAGCAACCGCTGCACCCGGTCCGCCGGCGGCCACGTCGGATCGACATCCCGCGCATCGTCGTACGCGCAGAACCACACCGAACCGGGCCGCTCACCCTTCACCTTCACCGCCAGCAGACCGCCCTGGACGAAACCCACACCCAGATAGTCCTTCGTCAAATGATCACGCAGACACTTGTTGACATACACGAGGTCGTTCACCGCCGCCTCGTCCCGCACCGTGAAGAACGGCTGATCCACCAGCAGCCCCAGCTCGGCGTCGAGCGCCGCACCCACCGGCGCACACCCGCCCGCCGCCTTCAGGAACGACCGGTACGCCCCCGGCAGCCGATAACCGAGGTCCTCCTCGACACCCTGCACCTGCTGCTCGGTCACCGCCACCGCCGACTTCGGCAACGCGAAATGCGCGGGCCGCGTCTCCTGCAACGGCCGCGTACCCCGCTTGTGCTGGTCGACCGGCGACGTCGCGATCCCACCGTGATGCCGCAACAGCGCCTTCACCTCGACCGGAACAAGCTCCAACCGCCGCCCGCCCGGAACGTGATGCCACGTCCAGCCGTGCGGAGTCGCCACCGCCGGAATCGTGTCCCACAACTCATGCCCGGACGCCGCCAGCGCCGCGTTCGCCGACACGTAGTCCGTCAGCCGCAACTCGTCGACGCCGAAACCCTCCGGCGGCTCGGCGATCTCCGCCACCGCACGCGCGTAGAGCGAGAAGTCGGGATATCCGCCCTCGTCGACCCGCACCCCTCTCGGATGCCGAGTGGCCCGTACCGGATCCGGGAAGTGCACGACCTGCCCGGCATAGGCCGCGTTCGGCGGCACGGCTCGCTGACCGAGCCGACCTGTCGTCATGGCGGTTGCCCCCTGCGGCGCTCTCTAAGGCCCGTACGTCAGTACGACCCGCACGTCTGTCACATCACGTCACGCCGCATCACCCCCGTGCCTCCTGTCAGCACATCAGTACGGACAGCGGCCCGGACGGCGCTGCGGATCGCGGCTGCCCGACAGCCTATGCGGTACGCCGACACCGGTCACCGGCGCCAGCCACCCACCCCCGCCTTCCGTGACCTGCCGTCACCCTGCCGTGACGGTACGGCGAAGCCCTGGCGTGTCACACCGCCCCAGCTACCGCACCAGCCACGCCATTTGGCACTCTGTGACCGCCGGGAAGACGCACGGGGGAGGCACCGGAGGGGATGACAATCATGAACGCGACACAGACAGGGACCCAAGGACGGCCGTCCGAACGGCCGCCAACAAGCCCAACGGGAACACCCGCACCCGCCACACCCGGCACAGCCGGCAGACCCGGCGGCGACCCACGCGTCGGCTGGAGCAGCAGCGACACCCCCCACATCCCCACCCTCCGCCACCGCCGCGACGGCATACTCCCCACCGTCGCCGCCGCCCTCTCCGTACGCGGCGCCACCCTCACCGGCACAGCAGCCCGCGCCGACCAACCACCCGCCCTGCACCCACTCGTCCAGGACTTCCTCGACACCCTCACCAGCGCCCAACGCGACCGCGCCACCGGCCGCTGCGCCGAGGCACTCCTCCTATCCCGGCAGATCACCCTCGCCGACGAAGCCCGCAGCCGCCGCGCCGCCCGCAAACCCATGACCAACGGCGAAGCCCGCAGAGCACTCAAACAAGCCAAACTCACCACCCGCCACATCC
>NZ_LGDW01000181.1 GCF_001280005.1 Streptomyces sp. NRRL WC-3618
CTTACTTTTCTTCTGTCTTGCTCTTGTCTTGCTGTCTTGCGTTTCCGACTCTATCAGACCGCTTCGCGATCCGATTTCCTCGGTGCTTTCCAGGTTTCCGCTTTCGCGTTTCCCTTTCCGGCGACTCCGACTTTATCAGAAGTTTTTGGCCGGTCTGACCGGCTGTTCATTCCTGAGATTCATCGGGATGTGACCCTCAAGAATCCAAGTTCTCGAGAAGCCAGTAGATTTTCACGGCCGCCACCGAACCTGTCCGGCTCTAGGCAACTGCTCTAATCTACCTCCACACGCGCTCCGCGTCAACGGTGCTTGTGGGGCGAAGAGGAGACTAGCAGCCCGGCAGCTGTGTCCGCACATCAGGCGGCAGTGGGGACCGACGAGCTGCGCTCGGCCGCCTCGAGGTCGCCCGTCTCGCCGGCGCGCGCCGCTCGCCCACCGAGGACGTACACGTACGCGAGGAAGGCCAGTTCAGCGACGACACCGATCGTGAGGCGGGCCCATGTGGGCAGGCCGGACGGGGTGACGAAGCCTTCTATGGCGCCCGAGACGAAGAGGACCAGGGCCAGGCCGATCGCCATGCCCAGGGCTGCTCGTCCTTCCTCGGCCAGCGCTGTGCGGCGGGAACGCGGGCCCGGATCTATGACAGTCCAGCCGAGGCGCAGGCCCGTGCCGGCGGCTACGAAGACAGCCGTCAGCTCCAGGAGGCCGTGCGGAAGGATCAAGCCGAGGAAGGTGTCGAGTCGACCCGCTGAGGACATCAGGCCCAAGCCGACCCCCACATTGAGCATGTTCTGGAAGAGGATCCCGATGACCGGGAGGCAGAGGAAGACTCCCAGGACCAGGCACATCGCGGCGGCTTGCGCGTTGTTCGTCCACACCTGAGCGGCGAAGGACGCGGCGGGATGGCTGGAGTAGTACGTCTCGTACTCGCCACCGGGACGGGTGAGGGCGCGCAGTTCGTCGGGGGCCGCTATGGAGGACTGCACTTCGGGGTGCGTGCCTATCCACCACCCCAGGAGGACCGCCACCGCCGTGGAGATGAGCGCGGTGGGGACCCACCAGTGCCGGGATCGGTAGACCGCCGCGGGGAAACCGCGCGTGAGGAAACGGGTGACGTCGCGCCATGAGGCACGGCGGGTTCCTGTCACGGCACTACGCGCGCGTGCCACCAGTTGGCTGAGCCGACCGGTCAGCTGGGGGTCCGGGGCGCTCGACTGGATCAGCGAGAGGTGGGTGGCGGTGCGTTGGTAGAGGACGACGAGTTCGTCCGCCTCCGCTCCGTTGAGGCGGCGCTGGCGGCGGAGCAGTGCGTCCAAGCGGTCCCACTCGGCGCGGTGGGCGGAGACGAAGACGTCGAGGTCCATCGGTTTTCCTGCTCCTCGGCTGTTCGTCGACTGCCCGACGTGGGTGTCGGCTTGTCGTACTGCGGCGCGATGCCCTGTCAGCTTGGCAGACTGGCGGTTCCAGAGGCAGGTCAGGGGAAGGACGGCAGGCGTGAGTGAGCTGGTTACGGGCGAGGCGGTGGCGTTGGAGCTGCGCCCCGCGAAACTGCCCAGCAGGGCGCTCGCCATGTTGCTCGACCTCGTGGCGATCGGGTTGGTCTACACCGTGGTCACCATCGTTGTGGTCATGTCCACGGCTTCACTCGACGAGGCGGCGCAGGCCGCTCTCGCCGTCGCCGCGTTCATTCTGGTGCTGGTGGGCGCGCCGATCGCGGTGGAGACCCTCAGCCATGGCAGGTCGCTCGGGAAAATGGCGTGCGGTCTGCGGGTGGTGCGGGACGACGGCGGGCCGATCCGGTTCCGGCATGCGCTGGTGCGTGGCGCGGTCGGTGTGGTCGAGATTCTGATGACGTTCGGGGTGGTGGCCTGTATCGCTTCGCTCGTGTCGGCGCGAGGACGGCGGCTCGGTGATGTCGTCGCGGGCACGCTCGTCGTACGGGAGCGGGTGCCCGCTGGTCGGACCGGCTTCGTTCCTCCCCCGCCGCCGTGGTTGTCCGGACGGTTCGCGGAACTCGATCTGTCGGCCGTGCCCGACGGATTGTGGCTGGCCGTACGTCAGTATCTGACGCGTATGGGTCAACTGGATCCGCAGGTGGGCTGGGCTATGGCCGAGCAGCTGGCCTCCGAAGTGGCGGCCTGCACGGGCACTCCAGCGCCGCAGGGTGTTCCGTCGGCGGCCTATCTGGCCGCTGTGGTGCAGGAGCGGCAGGTGCGGGAGGCTCGGCGGGCCTCCGGGGCCAGGGCGCCGCAGTCGCCCGCTGTGGCTCCTCATCCGTCGGCTGGGGTTCCCTCTCCTTCGGCCGCCGGAGCAGGCGTCCCTGTCCCGGTCGTCGAAGTCGCGCCGTCGGACCCGGCCGGCGAGCGCCGCTCCTCTGGCGGGTTCGCGCCGCCCGCCTAGTCGGCGAACGTCGACGGCGGGGACTCGAGGTGTTCCAGCTCGATGCCCGGGGCGGAGAGGATCACGTCGCCGGCGAGGTGTACGGCGTGCTGTTCGCCCGTGTCCAGGGCTGTGACCTGGTATTCGTCCACGGTCAGGGGTCCGTTGTCAGTGGCGTGTGCTTCTCTTTTCACCAAGGCCCAGGACTGGTCCACGGTGCGGGGGGCGAGGACGGGGTCCGTGAAGGCGACGAGGCGTACGCGGGTTGCGGTGGTGGAGGGGGTGAGGCGCAGGAGACGGGCGGTGGCGACCAGGAACGCGGGGGATGTGCCGGTGAAGGCGTGGGCTCGGACGTTGCCTTCGGTGGCGTGGGTGCCGGTGGGGTCGGTGCGGACCCAGGTGACGCCGTCGAGTGCGGCGCCTCGGACCTGCCAGCTCGCCGCGTGGAGTTCGAGGCGGATCGGACGGCCCAGGTCGTCGAGGGTGAGGTCGACGGAGCCGGTGTGGTCGCCCGAGGGGGCGGTCAGTTGGGAGACGTAGCGCCAGCCGGATGGGCCGGGGGCGCAGTGGAAGTGTTCTTCTGCGAGGGGGATGTGATCGTGCGCGTCGTGAAGCGAATAACGGCCGCGGGGCATGGGCGTCCTGGGTCTTTCGGGCTGTCGCTCGAGTCTTCGAGCCGCTGAGCCTCAGTAAAGGGGCAGGCCCCCGGCACGGGGGTGCGGGGGCCTGCCTCTGAGGACCTGCTGGTGGTGAGCGCGTCAGTGCGCGGACGTGTTCACCACCGGCGGGGATACCGGCTCAGTAGCGGTAGTGGTCCGGCTTGTACGGGCCTTCGACCTCGACACCGATGTACGAGGCCTGCTCCGGGCGCAGTGTCGTCAGCTTGACGCCGAGGGCGTCGAGGTGGAGGCGGGCGACCTTCTCGTCGAGGTGCTTGGGCAGCACGTAGACGTCGGTGGGGTACTCCTGGGGC
>NZ_LGDW01000182.1 GCF_001280005.1 Streptomyces sp. NRRL WC-3618
CGACAGCGCATCCGCACACTCCCGCATCCGCTCCGCGAACACCGGACTGGAATCCAGCAGCTCACGCGCCATCCCCGCCCACTGCGACCCCTGCCCCGGGAACACGAACACCGGACGGACCACGCCAGTCTGCGCGCGGCCGGACACCACGTGAGTGGCCGCCGCGTCGTCCTGGGCGAGTCCTTCGAGCCCGGCGAGGAGTTCCTCCCGATCCCGCCCGAGGACGACGCCCCGGTGCTCGAACCGCGACCGCGTCGTCGCCAACGACCAGGCGACATCGTCGAGTTGGACTTCGCCGTGCGACAGCACGTGCTCCCGGAGCCGGGCGGCCTGCTCCCGCAGGGCGCTCTCGGTCTTCGCGGAGAGGGCCAGCGGTACGACACCCGCCACCACCGACGGAGCGGCCTCCCCGGCATCCCCGGCGTCCCCGGCGGCCACAGCGGGGTCGGGCTCCTCCGCCGACGGCACCTGCTCCAGGATCACGTGCGCGTTGGTACCGCTCATCCCGAAGGAGGAGACGCCCGCGCGGCGGGGTCCGCCGCTCTCGCGCTCGGGCCAGTCGCGTGCCTCGGTGAGGAGTTCGACGGCCCCTTCGGTCCAGTCGACCTCGGGGGTCGGCTCGTCGATGTGCAGGGTCTGGGGCAGTACGCCGTGGTGCATGGCGAGGACCATCTTCATCACGCCCGCCACGCCGGAGGCGGCCTGGCTGTGCCCGATGTTGGACTTGATGGAGCCGAGCCACAGGGGCTCGCCGCTCTCCGGCCGCTCCTGCCCGTACGTGGCGAGCAGGGCCTGCGCCTCGATCGGGTCACCACATCGGCGGGCGTGAGGCGGGCGTTGGCGAGGGCGGCGCGGATGACGCGCTGCTGGGAGGGACCGTTCGGGGCGGTGAGGCCGTTGCTCGCGCCGTCCTGGTTGATCGCGGAGCCGCGTACGACCGCGAGCACGCGGTGACCGTTGCGGCGCGCGTCGGACAGGCGCTCCAGGAGCACCATGCCGACGCCCTCGGCCATGCCCATGCCGTCGGCGCCGGCGGCGAACGCCTTGCAGCGGCCGTCGGCGGCGAGGCCGCGCTGCTGGCTGAAGGCGATCAGCGCGCCCGGCGACGACATCACGGCGACACCGCCCGCGAGAGCGAGCGAGCACTCACCGTTGCGCAGGGCCTGTGCGGCCAGATGCATGGCGACGAGCGACGACGAGCAGGCCGTGTCGACGGTCACCGCCGGGCCTTCGAGACCGAAGGTGTAGGCGATGCGCCCGGAGATGACGCTGGGCGCGCTGCCGGTGAGGATGTGACCCTCGGAGCCCGCGGTGACCTGGCCGGGCCCCGTGCCGTAGTCCTGGTAGTTGGTGCCGACGAACACTCCGGCGGCCTCGCCCCGTACGGAACGGGGGTCGACGCCGGCGCGCTCGAACGCCTCCCAGGACGTCTCCAGGAGGAGGCGCTGCTGCGGGTCCATGGCCAGGGCCTCGCGGGGCGAGATGCCGAAGAAGGCCGGGTCGAAGTGGCCCGCGTCGTGCAGGAAGCCGCCGCCCCTGGTCGTGGTGGTGCCGGGGGTCTCCGGGTCCGGGTCGTAGAGGTGGGCGGTGTCCCAGCCGCGGCCCGCCGGATAGCCGCCAACGACGTCGGCGCGGTCCTTGAGGACCTGCCACATCCGCTCGGGGGTGCTGATGCCGCCCGGGTAGCGGCAGCTCATCGCGACGATGGCGATCGGCTCGTCGGTGGCCGCCGCGACGGGGGAGGCCGTGGGGCGGGCGACGGCAGTGTCGGCGCCGAGGATCTGGGTGCGCAGATACGCGGCCAGGGCGGTGCCGTTGGGGTGGTCGAAGACGACCGTGGTGGGCAGCTTCAGACCGGTGGCGGCGCCGAGCCGGTTGCGCAGGTCGACGGCGGTGAGCGAGTCGAAGCCGAACTCGCGGAAGGCCCGCTCGGGGTCGAGGGCCTGCGCGGACTCGTAGCCGAGCACGGCCGCCGCGTGCGTGAGCACGAGGTCGACCAGGACGCGGTCCCGCTCGGGCCCGGCGAGGCCGGTGAGGCGCTCGCGCAGCGCGGACGCCTTGGTCGAGACCCCCCCGGCACCCGCGTCGGCCCCTTCACCGGCGGCACCGTCCTCGGCGGCGGCCAGCACGCGCTGGGCGTCGGGCAGGTCGGCGAGCAGCGGGCGGGCGCGGCGCGAGGTGAACACCGGCACGAACTGGTCCCAGTCCACGTCGGCCAGGGCCAGGAACGTCTCGTCGTCGTCCAGGGTCTTGCGCATGCCCGCGAACGCGAGGTCCGGGTCGAGGAACGGCAGCCCCTGGCGGCGCAGTTGCTCCGGGTCGACGTCGACCGGCGCGCTGCCGCTCTCGTGGGGGTTGACGACGTTCCACACACCCCAGGCGATCGAGGTGGCGGTCAGGCCGCGCGCCCTGCGGTGCTCTGCGAGGGCGTCGAGGTGGGCGTTGGCGGCTGCGTACGCGGCGTGGTCGCCGCTGCCCCAGACGGCGGCGATGGAGGAGAACAGCACGAACGCGTCGAGATCCGCGTCGAGTCCGGTCTCGGTCAGGAGCTCGTCCAGGACGACCGCGCCCGCGACCTTCGCCGCGACGATCTCGGCGAAGCCGCCGAGCGTGGTGGTGGCGAGGGGGGCGAGCTCGATGAGGGCGGCGGCGTGGATGACGGCGCGCAGCGTATGCCCGTCGGCGGCGAGCCCTTCGAGGAGCGCGGAGACGGCTTCGCGGTCGGCGGCGTCGCAGGACGCGATGGTGACCTGGACGCCCAACTCCTCGAGTTCTGCGCGGAGTTCGGTAGCTCCGGGGGCGTCCGGGCCGCGGCGGCTCGTCAGGACGAGGTGCTCGGCGCCCTCGCGGGCCAGCCAGCGCGCCAGGTGGGGGCCGAGGGCGCCGGTGCCGCCGGTGATCAGGACGGTGCCGCGGGGAGTCCACGGGGTGGCGGCGGGTTCGGGGGTGTTCCCCTTCGCGGGGCCGGCGGGGGTGCTGGACTCCGCCCGCACGAGGCGGCGTACGAAGACTCCGGAGCCGCGCACGGCGAGCTGGTCCTCGGCGCCTACGCCCGCGAGGATCCCGGCGAGCCGGGCCGCGGTGCGGGTGTCGGGGGTCTGCGGCAGGTCGACGAGACCGCCCCAGCGCTCGGGGTGTTCCAGGGCCACGACCCGTCCCAGGCCCCAGGTCTGCGCCTGGGCGGGGCTCTCCACCCGGTCGTTGCGTCCGGTGGAGACGGCTCCGGTGGAGACGGCCCACAGGCGCGCGTCGATCTCGGTGTCGCCGAGGGCCTGTACGAGGGCGACGGTGCCCGCGAGGCCTGTCGGCAGGACCGGGTGTGCGGGGTGCGGCTGCTCGGCGAGGGCCAGCAGCGAGACCACTCCGGCGATCCGCTCGGCCTCGCCGGAGACGTCGGAGGCGTCGTGAGCGCCGGACGCGTACTCACCCAGGCGTTCGGCCAGGGTCTCGCGCGTCAACTCGGCGCCGCTGACGCGGACTTCGGCGAAGGTCGCCCCGGCCTGCGTCAGCGCGTCCGTGACACCCGCCACCCACGCGTGGGCGGCCGCCTCCTCGGGAACGACGACCAGCCAACGCCCGGTCAGAACCGGACCGGGAAGAGCGCCACTGGCCAGCGGCTTCCAGGTGACCCGGTAGCGCCACCCGTCGAGGGTCGACCGCTCACGCCGCTGCTTGCGCCACGACGAAAGGACGGGCAGTACGGCGGCCAGTTCGGCGGCGGCGGACCCGTCCGCCACCTCCAGCTCGGCCGCCAACTCCGCCAGATCCTCGCGCTCCACGGCCTCCCAGAACCGAGCCTCCACCTCGTCCACCGCGAGGGTGGGCTCGACGCCTGGCGCGCCCGCCTCCTGCTCCGGCGAGAGAAGCCAGTAGTGCTGGCGCTGGAAGGCGTACGTGGGGAGGTCGACGGTGGTGCGGGCGCCGGGGAAGAGGGCCTTCCAGTCGAGTTCGGCGCCGTGTACGT
>NZ_LGDW01000183.1 GCF_001280005.1 Streptomyces sp. NRRL WC-3618
CACCACGTACACATGTCGCCGCACCCGCTGCCGCAGCGGAACGATCACCACCCCCGCAGGCACAGGCCGCCGCCCCAGCAACGGCGCGATACACACACCAAGCCCCGCCGCCACCAACGCCAACTGCGTATGCGTCTCAGCCGCCCGATGCCCCACGCACGGCTCCACCCCCATGGACCGCAACGTGAACATCAGCCACTCATGACAGAACTCCCCCTCGCCCCACGTGATCCACTCGTCCTCGGCGAACTCCTCGAGATCCACCTCGCTCCGTCCGGCGAGCGGATGACCGACCGGCAACGCCACATCCGCCGGGTCGTCGAGAATCGGCGCCTTCACCAGCCCGTCGGGCAACGGCATCGGCTTGTTGTACCAGTCGAGGACGACCGCCAGGTCCAGATCCCCCCGAACCACCCCGGCGACCCCGGCAGCCGGTTCGAGCTCGCACGAGCGCACCCGCAACCCGGGATGCTCCGCGCGCAGGGTCGCGAGCGCGGCCGGGAACAGCCCGCGCGCGGCGGTGGGAAACGCAGACAGCCGCAGCTCCCCCACCACCTGCCCGCGCTGCGCCTCCAGGTCGGACTGGGCCAGTTCGACCTGGGACAGGATGCGCGCGGCATGGTCGGCGAGCAGCTGTCCGGCGTCGGTGAGCCGCACCCCCCGCCCGTTCTTGGCGAGGAGCTGCTGCCCCACTTCCCGCTCCAGCTTGGACATCTGCTGCGAAACGGCCGACGTCGTCACATGCAGCCCCGCGGCGGCCCCACTGACCGAGCCGTGCCGGGCGAGGGCGTCGAGAGTGCGCAGGCGCTCCAGATTCAACATGTAAGCAATACTAAAAGAAATAACAAACAAACCTCGCTTGCACTAAAAGATCGATGACGCGACCGTAAAACCGCCACCGCCACCCCGCTCAGACATAGCTCCGCGCCCCCACCGCCCCCACTGCGGCGGCGATCGCGTCCGCCAACGGCCCCGTCTCCGCTCGCGTCAGCGTCGCGACGGTCACCCGAATACCGGACGGGGCGTTCATGCGGAAGCGCGCGCCGGGGGCGACGGCCCAACCGGCGTGCAGCAGCCGGGCGACCGCGCCGGTCTCGTCCGGGACGGGGATCCACACGTTCAGTCCGCTGCGCCCATGGGCGGCGACCCCGCGCCGCGCGAGCGCGTCGATCAGCGCGTCCCGGCGCTGCCCGTACGCCGAGGCCACCGCCCGCGCGTCCAGCGCGTCGTCGGACCACAGCCGCACGACCGCCCGTTGCAGCAGTCGGCTGACCCATCCCGGCCCGAGCCGCTGCCGCCCCAGTACGCGGTCGACGGTGACGGCGTCCCCGGTGAGGACAGCGAGGCGCAGATCAGGACCGTACGCCTTGGCGACCGAGCGGACGAACGCCCAGTGCCGGGTGACCCCGGCCAGTGAATGGAGGGGCTGGTCGACGATCCGGTAGCCGTGGTCGTCCTCGACGAGCAGGGTCCGCGGATACTCCCGGAGCACGGCACGCAGGGCACGCGCGCGCGTGGCGCTCACCACTGCCCCGGTCGGGTTCTGCGCCCGGTCGGTGACGATCAGCGCCCGCGCCCCGGCCGCCAGTGCCTGCCGTACTCCTTCGGCGAGTGGCCCTTCGTCGTCGACGCCCACCGGGACCATGCGCAGCCCGAGCGCCGGTACGAGATCCAGCAGCCCGCCCCAGCCGGGGTCCTCGACGGCGACGGTGTCACCGGGCTTGAGGTGGACGGCGAGGACGCGCTCGATGCCGTCCAGCGCGCTGGAGGTGACGGCGAGGGGGCCGTCCGGCACGCCGTCGGCGTCGAGGTCGGCGCGGGCGATCCGGGCCAGCTCCGGTTCGACGGTGGCGTCACCGTAGAGCACCGGCGCCCGGTCACCCTGCTCGCCGGCCGCCACGAACGCCGCCGCCAGCGAGGGCAGCAGCTCCGGATCCGGGTTGCCGTGCGCCACGTCCCGCACACCCGGCGGCACCTCCACCCGGATGTACTCGCGCCCGGTGGTGGCCGGCTTGGAGCGCACCCGGCTGCCCCGCCGCCCCTGGGTCTCGATCACCCCGCGTTCCCGCAGCGTGCGATAGGCGGCGGCGACGGTGTTGGGATTCACCCCGAGCCGCTCCGCCAACTCCCGCATGGGCGGCAGCAGTTGTCCGGGTTCCAGCTCCCCGGCGCCCACTGCGCGCTCGACGCTGGCGGAAATCTCTGCCGCACCCCGACCATGGATCGGATATTCTCCTAGCACAACACCGATTATGCACTAGTGCAATAGCTACCGCAAGGAGACCGCGATGTCGGGGACCGCCCAGGACGCACCCACCGCACAGGACGACACCTACGCCCCCACCGACCGCACGGTCCCCACCCGCTCCGCCGACCGGGCCTCGTACGACAAGGAGTCGGTGCACGCGATCCTCGACGAGGGCTATGTGTGCCACCTCGGATTCGTCCGGGACGGCGCCCCCGTCGTGCTCCCGACGCTCTACGGGCGGGTCGGCGAGCGCCTCTATGTGCATGGGTCGACGGGCTCGCGCCCGCTGCGGATGACCGGCCAGGCCGACCCCGGCCTGCCGGTCTGTCTGACGGTCACGCACGTGGACGCGCTGATCCTGGCCCGGTCGGCCTTCCACCACTCGATCAACTATCGCTCGGTGGTGGTCCACGGCATCGCCCACCAGGTGACGGACCCCGACGAGAAGCGCCTGGCCCTGGACGTCCTGGTCGACAACGTCGTAGCCGGCCGCTCGGCGGACTCGCGCCCCGCGAACGCCAAGGAACTGGCCGCCACCGCCGTGGTCCGCATCGACCTCGGCGAGGTCTCCGCGAAGGTCCGCACGGGCGGAGTGAACGACGAGCCCGAGGACCTCACCCTCCCCCACTGGGCCGGCGTGGTCCCCCTACGCAAGGGATACGAACTCCCGGTTGCGGACGCCGATTTGGCGCCCGACACCCAGCTCCCCGACTACCTCGAGGCCCTCTGATCCCGATACTGATCCACCCGTGGGATGCGCCCGCGCGCCGACGCGGAGTAGCAACAGTGGCTCTCCGTCCACGACTTCGGCCGGCTTGCGGCCAACGGCCCACCGGGCGAGGCGCCGTACGTCCAGCCACTGCACGTCGCGTACGACGCCGAGCGCGCCGCCCGCCCGGCCCCCGCCCGAGCCGCCCACACCGGCGATCCCCCGCGCGAGCGCTCCCAGCACACCCCTGGCCCCCACTCGTCAACGCTCCCGGGCGCCGGACCTCAGCCGACCGCCCTCTCCACTTC
>NZ_LGDW01000184.1 GCF_001280005.1 Streptomyces sp. NRRL WC-3618
CCACACCGCCGCCCGCCGCAGGCGCCCGCACCCGCGAGCCGCCCCCCGATATCCCGCACGTCATGTCCTCGTAACCAGTGATTCAGCGGGGCTTGCGAGGCTCACCCAATGACGCCCGCCGTGCCTGAGCCTTCACCACCCCCAGAGAGCGCCAACGGGACCGGAGCGGACCTGCCGACCCCCGCCGCGCTCCCGCCCGCGCGTTCCGACGCGCCGGTCGCGGGCCGGGCGCGGAACAATGGGG
This sequence comes from Streptomyces sp. NRRL WC-3618, assembly GCF_001280005.1. GTDB lineage: Bacteria > Actinomycetota > Actinomycetes > Streptomycetales > Streptomycetaceae > Streptomyces. The sequence continues at coordinate 245 of NZ_LGDW01000184.1, forward strand.
TTATGAGCCAGCCAAACGCCCAGTCGCAGGTACAGCACGCGCAGCCGTCCGTCGGTTCCCTGACCTCCCACCGCCCGCACACCGTGTCGGCCGTGGTCTCCGACCTGGAACCCGACATCGACGCCGACCTCGACGAGTACGAGGAGGCACCCTACGACGGCGAACTGCTGCCGCAGGGCCGCTTCCTCGACCGGGAGCGCAGCTGGCTCGCGTTCAACGAGCGGGTGCTCGAACTGGCCGAGGACCCGAATACACCCCTCCTCGAACGGGCTAACTTCCTGGCGATCTTCGCCAGCAACCTGGACGAGTTCTTCATGGTCCGGGTGGCCGGCCTGAAGCGCCGGATAGCCACGGGTGTGGCCACCCGTTCCGCGTCCGGTCTCCAGCCGCGCGAGGTCCTGGAGATGATCTGGGCCCGCTCCCGCGAGCTGATGGCCCGGCACGCCGCCTGCTACCAGGAGGACGTCGCCCCGGCGCTCGCCGAGGAGGGCGTGCACCTGGTCCGCTGGAGCGAACTGACGGAGAAGGAGCAGGCCCGCCTGTTCACCCTCTTCCGCCACCAGATCTTCCCGGTCCTCACCCCGCTGGCCGTCGACCCGGCGCACCCCTTCCCCTACATCTCGGGCCTCTCCCTGAACCTCGCGGTGATCGTCCGCAACCCGGTGAGCGGACACCGGCACTTCGCGCGCGTGAAGGTACCGCCGCTGCTGTCCCGCTTCCTGGAGGCCTCCCCGAGCCGGTACGTGCCCCTCGAGGACGTCATCGCCGCGCACCTCGAAGAGCTGTTCCCCGGCATGGAGGTCCTGGAGCACCACGCCTTCCGCCTCACCCGCAACGAGGACCTCGAGGTCGAGGAGGACGACGCCGAGAACCTCCTCCAGGCCCTGGAGAAGGAACTCATGCGGCGCCGCTTCGGGCCGCCGGTGCGCCTGGAGGTCGAGGAGTCCATCGACCGGTACGTCCTCGACATGCTGGTACGCGAGCTGAAGATCACCGAGGCGGAGGTGTACCCGCTGCCGGGTCCCCTCGACCTCACCGGCCTCTTCGGCATCTCCTCCCTCGACCGGCCCGAGCTGAAGTTCCCCAAGTTCATCGCCGGCACCCACCGCGACCTGGCCGAGGTCGAGTCGTCGTCCGCGCCGGACATCTTCGCCGCCCTGCGCGAACGGGACGTCCTCCTCCACCACCCGTACGACAGCTTCTCCACCTCCGTCCAGGCCTTCCTGGAGCAGGCGGCCGGCGACGACGACGTCCTCGCCATCAAGCAGACCCTGTACCGGACCTCCGGCGACTCCCCGATCGTGGACGCCCTCATAGAGGCCGCCGAGGCCGGCAAGCAGGTCCTCGTCCTCGTCGAGATCAAGGCCCGCTTCGACGAGCAGGCCAACATCAAGTGGGCGCGGAAGCTGGAGGAGTCCGGCTGCCACGTCGTGTACGGCCTCGTCGGCCTGAAGACCCACTGCAAGCTGTCCCTGGTGGTCCGCCAGGAGGGCGACACGCTGCGCCGCTACTCCCACGTCGGCACCGGCAACTACCACCCCAAGACGGCCCGCCTGTACGAGGACCTGGGCCTCCTGACGGCCGACCAGCAGGTGGGCGCGGACCTCTCGGACCTGTTCAACCGCCTGTCCGGCTACTCCCGCCGCGAGACCTACCGCCGGCTGCTGGTGGCCCCCAAGTCCCTGCGGGACGGCCTGATCTCGCGGATCAACAAGGAGGTCCAGCACCACCGTGCCGGACGCCCCGCGTTCGTCCGCATCAAGGTCAACTCGATGGTGGACGAGGCGCTCATCGACTCGCTGTACCGCGCCTCCCAGGCAGGCGTCCCGTGCGACATCTGGGTGCGCGGCATCTGCGCCGTACGGCCCGGAGTCCCGGGCCTGTCCGAGAACATCCGGGTCCGGTCCGTCCTCGGCCGCTTCCTCGAACACTCACGGGTCTTCTCCTTCGGCAACGGCGGCGAGCCCGAGGTGTGGTTCGGCAGCGCCGACATGATGCACCGCAACCTCGACCGCCGCATCGAGGCACTCGTGAGGGTGACAGACCCGGCCCACCGGGCCGCGCTCAGCCGCATGCTGGAAACCGGCATGTCCGACCTCACCCAGTCCTGGCACCTGGGCCCCGACGGTGAGTGGACCCGGCACGCGACGGACTCCGAGGGCCAACCACTGCGGCACGTCCAGGAGATGCTCATTGACGCCCGGAGGCGCAGGCGTGGCCCAGCAACACCTTGACCCGACCGACCCCACGACGGCCGGCCCCGTGACGGCGGACGCCCTGGCGGACTACCTGCGCGCGCAGGCGACGGAGTTCCTCCGCGCCCTGCGCCTGCACAGGGAGTCCGGCCCGGGCTCCGCCTCCCCGGGGGAGGAGCCCGTGAACGCGGCCCGCGCCCTGCGCCACGCGGCCCGCCGCATCACAGGCACCCTCCACACCTTCCGCCCCCTCCTCGACCCCACCTGGTCGGAGGCGCTGCAACCCGAACTGGCCTGGCTCTCAGGCATCCTGGCAAGAGAACACGCCTACGCAGCCCGCCAGGAACGCCTCCTACTGGCCCTGCACCGCCTGTCAGGAACACCCCCCTTCCCCACACAGGCGACCACCGCTGTGGGCAGTCGTTCCGCTGGGGCGGATCCCATCCCACTGAAAGCGGAACCCGGCACCGCCGGCCCCCCGACCCACCCGGCCGCACCCCCGGACCGCGGCAATCTGACAGTAGGCGCAGCGAAAGCAGGCGCCCTGCTGGAACGCCAGTTGACCCTCGCCCGCACCCGAGCCCACTCAGCGGCCCTACAGGCCCTGGGCTCCTCCCGCTTCCACGCAGTCGCCGACAACGTCGCCGTCCTGCCCAGCGAAGTCCCCCTCCCCCCCACCGCCACCACCACCCCCACCGACCTGCGCCCCCTCGCCACCGCGGC
>NZ_LGDW01000185.1 GCF_001280005.1 Streptomyces sp. NRRL WC-3618
TGAGATCGCCTCGCGCCATGACTGACGGCTTATCAAGACCGAGCCCACACGCGCAGGCGATCTACCGAACTCCAGATCCGAACTCCAGACAGGACCTAGCAGACGCAGGACCTCCGTCACCCAGCGGCGCACGGTGGAGGCGGACACCTGGTTGCCGCCGGCCATGTCGGCGAGGCTCTGGTCATGGCGGAGAACGGCGAGCACGATCAACCCCTGGGTGCCCGCGGGGACCTTGCGCCAGCGGGTGCCCAGCCGGTTGCGCTCGCGGCGTATCAGATTGCCGACGAGGTCGAGGGTCCGCTTCGACACCGGAAGCTGAACCTGGCAGACAGCATGCTGAGAGCCCTCGGTGGGGCTGGTTGTCTTCACAAACACCCCAACTTCCGCTGAGGGCCCTCTTGTTACGGCAGGAATCAGCCGGTCCGCCGACGCCCTTGGCCGGTCAGCGCGGCAGGTAGCGACCCGATCCGGTCCGGGCCAGCCAGCCCCGATCGGCGAGTTTGCGCAACTGCCCCCGGACCGGCTCGACCTTGCCCGGCGTGAGCTCACGACCCAGCGCCCTCGCGACGTCCTTGGCCATCACCGGTCCGTCCGCGTCGGCCACGATCTTCATGATCTGCCGATAGTCCGGCGTGAGGGCCTCTGTCCCCATACCCTCCGCACAGTCCGGCACCAGACGCATCCCGCCGGCACATGGCCCCACCACGACCGGCTCCGGCCCCACCACGACCGGCTCCGGCTCCACGATGCCCGACGGCCGGCGTCCGCCGTCGGTCGCCTCGGACCACTGCCCGAACACCATCTCGGCGCGGCCTCCAGCCGGGCCACCTCCACCTCGAGCCCGGCCAGCTCCTTGCGCAGCAGCTCAGCCCGTTCGGTCAGCTGAACCCGCCGCTCGATCGTCCACGTGAGCACGTCCGTCATCCACACCCCTCCCGCCACGGAACCTACGCAGCGGCCCGTGATTCCCGCCCGGGAACCCCAGAGACCACCCGTGACGGACGATCACGTGCTACCGATCTCCACCCCGACCAGCACGAGCACCTCGCCCAAACGTCACACCAGCTCCGCTGAGCAGCGGAAATCACGATGGCACCAACTCACTGAAGCTGAGCGGGAAGCGGAAGTACAGCCACACACAGTGGGAGATGACCTCGGCCGGGTACCGGTGCCCCTTGTACGACGGCGACCTGCTCTCGAGGGCACCCCTCCAGCATGATCAGCCCGGCGATCATCCCGCCCGCCCAGCCAACGTGACAGCGCCCCACGTCCGTCTCCGTGGCACTGACACTGCGTACCGAAGCCGCCAAGACCTTCCCACGTCCGGCAATAGCCAGCTCGCAGTGGCTCTTCTCCGGCCGCCAGCCCGGACAGCCCGGTCAGCTCCAAGTCCATCTGCGTCAGATCGGCGTCCCTCCGCAGTGCGCAGGACCTCCGCGATCCGTCAGCTCGTCCTCCAGGCCCCGGCCCCCGTCATCGCGAAGGCACTCGGCCATCACTACAAGACCGTCACCCGCCTGGTCACCGACAGACGGGTCCGGGCAGTGACAGGCAGGTGACAGTCGATCGGTAGGGGACCGACAGGCCAGATGCCTGGTGGCCTACAGCAACCGGTCCATACCGTCTTGTCATGACCGTAAACCACGAGGAAGAAGTGCACGAGCACGACCGGGGCCTCTCCTACGACCTTCCCCTTCTCGCCCGTCGCCGGATGGTACGACTGCTGGCGGGGGTGAGCCTGGTGCCGCTGGTGGGCTGCACTTCCGAGGAGGAGACCACGGCGTCCTCGTCCCCGTCGCTCTCCCCGTCGTCCTTGTCGTCGCCCGTTCAGTGCGAGACGATCCCCGAGGAGACCGAAGGCCCCTTCCCCGGCGACGGTTCCAACGGTGTCAACGTCCTGAGGGAGAGCGGTGTCGTCCGCAGCGACATCACGCAGAGCTTCGGCGACTCCGCGGGGGGTACCGCCGAGGGCGTGCCCCTGACGATCACGCTCACGGTGGTGGACGCCGCCTCCGGCTGCGGCACCCCCAAGAAGGGCGCCGCCGTCTACATCTGGCAATGCGACCGGGAGGGCAGGTACTCCCTGTACAACGACGGCGTGACGGACGAGAACTACCTGCGCGGCGTCCAGGAGGCGGACGGCAAGGGACAGGTCACGTTCAAGAGCATCTTCCCCGGCTGCTACCCGGGCCGCTGGCCGCACGTCCACTTCGAGGTCTACGACAGCCTGGCCGACGCCACCGCGGCCAGGTCCATCACGAACACCTCGCAGCTCGCGCTGCCGAAGGACGTGAGCGACAGGGTGTACGCCACCGACGGCTACAGCGAGAGCGTGAGGAATCTCAGCGAGCTCTCCCTGGAGTCGGACATGGTCTTCAGCGACGGCTACAACCAGCAGCTCGCGAAAGTCACCGGCACCGTCGAGCAGGGGTACACCGCGACGCTGACGGTTCCGGTGTGACCCGTCACAGCTGAACGGCTCGGGGGTTCATTCCGCGCGCTCTACATCCAGCCTCTCCGGCTCCCACCCCGCCCCACCGACAGGGGCACTGAGCTGCCACTTGGCTCCGCCCCACTTCCGGCCCCGCCGCCATCTGATGCCCGCACACAACTACCGAGCCGAGATGACCGTCCGCTTCGCCATCTGGGAGCAGATCACCGGCGTCGCCGGCCTTGCCACCGCGGCCTGAGCACAGGCCCGGCTCCCAAGCCCACCCTGCCCCGACGCGCCGTCAGGCAGTCACAGCCAACAACGTGACAACGCCCCTCCGTCTGCTCACCGACGTACCGGCGGGCGCCCGCGTCGGTGCCGAGACAGACGATCGGCCCGCGCGAATCGCGACGGCCTTCTGGATCCGGTCGCGGGCGTCCGCGGTCCAGACATAGCCGTTGAGCAGGACGGCGTCAGCAGGCCGGAACGTCACGGAGGCTGCGGCGTGACCCACCCACCGACGGCACCGGACCGACACCGCGTCAGGCGAGCGCCGAGGCCGAGGTCCTCAAGAAGTCCCTGCGCAACGGCATGCCGGACCGGCCGTCACCGTCGGTCCTGACCGCCAGCACCTGGTTGACGCCCATCGTGTTGTTCTCGAACCCGACCGCCGAG
>NZ_LGDW01000186.1 GCF_001280005.1 Streptomyces sp. NRRL WC-3618
GCAAGATGTCCAACTGGAAGCTCAAACGCGCCGAGCATCACAATCCGCCCCGGCCGGACACTCCCCGCATGACCCTGGTCGGGCCGACCAAGGCCAGACCGACCCGCCGGAAAATCACCTAAATCACCGGTATTGCACCTAGTCGACCGGTTCCGGCACGGCGATCGCGTCGCGTCTTCCCCCGAGCCATGAGCCATCGCGGAGGGCTGCGCTCTGCAAGATCTAGCGGTGCGCAGCCCCATCAGTCGTGGAACGAGAGCGACCGGTGAGCGAGCTGTACCGGTCGATCCGTGCGGAGAAGGCGACTTATTCGATCGTCCTTCTGCGCCGGGTGCTGAAGGTCGCCCGCCCCTCGTACTACGCCTGGCGCGACGGTGAGGCCGCCCGCCGCGCCCGTCGGGTCGCCGACGATGCACCCGCACACGAGATCGCCATGCTGCACATCGCTTCCGGCAAGACCTACGGTGTCCCGTCCCAGGCATCCACGCCGCACAAGTATTTTGACCCCACCGGGCCCGTGGCTCCTGGTAGTTGTCCTGGAACCCCGGCCAGAGGGACTACCAGTGGGTGGGGCGGTTGAGGGCCGACGGCAGTTTCGTGGCGGTGTCGCCCTTGGCCGCATTGAGCTGGGACTGGGTGAGGAAGATGGTGTCGGTGAGGTCTGCGCCGCTCAGGTCGGCGTCTCGCAGGTCGGCACCTATCAGATCGGCCGCTCTGAGGTCGGCGCCCTTGAGGTCGGCAGCTATGAGGAAGGCCCCACGGAGGTTGGCGCCCCGCAAGTTGGCGGCTTTGAGGTTGGCACCAATGAGATCGGCTCCTCTCCGGTCCTTCTTGCGGCCCGCGACCTTGGCCCGCACGAGTTCGCTCGTGCGCAGCAGCAGGGCGTTGACGTCGCCCCGGTGTGCTGCCACGTCCAACTCCGTGAGCTCCTGGGCGCTGCCACTCGTGAGCTGTTCGGTCTTCTCCAGCGCGCGGCGCAGTTCGCCGTGGATGGGGCGAGCAGGCGGCAGTGTCAGTGCTTCGGCCAGGTACCACAGAAGTTCATGGAGCTGCCGCATGACGGGAAACACGTCGAACATCTGCCGGGCCGTGTGCGGGGCCTGCCGCCAGTCCTGTCCGCTGAAGGTGACCTGGGAGACCTTCTGTCCCGCGCCGAAGCAGTCGAATACGGTGCATCCTGAGAAGCCCTGCTGGCGGAGTTGTGCATGGCTGCCGCAGCGGAAGTCCGCTTGCAGGTTCGGGCAGGGCTGCCCGGCGTCCTTGTTGATCGCGAAGTCCGCCGAGGCCGCGAAGGGCAAGGCGACACAGCACAGCCCGAAACAGCTGCCGCAGTCGGATTGCAGGCCGAGATCGGCAATGTCGGCAGCCGGGTGTTCGCGCTTCTGGGACAACGTGCGTGAGCTCCTGCTGTGAGGGAGCGCCGCTTCTCAGCGTGCTCAGGTCGGAACGCCATTCTCCCAGGACTCACGGTTGCTGACGCCCACCGGGTGGGCCGAGACATTCCTCAGTGCCGTGGGGCGGCCGTCTGTCAGATCGACGCGTCGGTAGCGGGCGATGGTCTTGGTCAGCAGCTTGTCGTCAGCGGCTTCGACGAGTTCGTTGACCAGTTTGGTGGCCGGGACATACTCGCCCCGAGACCGGCCATCGCCGCCTCGGTGCCCAGCGCGATGAGCAGGTGCGACTTGGCGGCTGGGCTTTACGGCCCACGACTCCATGTCCCCACGGCCGCCAGGGGCGCGATTCGTTCGGCACGCTGCTGCACAGCAGCGGCCGACGCTGCACCGGTCGTGCGAATGCTGCACCACGATCCCGGTCCCCCACCCACCGGCAGAGGCCCCTTGCCCCCTTCGCCACGGAGCAGCAGTCGGTCGCGCAGGTTCTTCCGTGACGGCCGCCCCTGCGCTGACGATCGGCCCAGGGCCGTGGGGGCGTCCCGCCCTGACGACGGTTACTCTCCTCCAGCAGCTGCCTCGTCAGCCGAGGTGAAGGGCGGTCAGGGCGGTGGTCAAGTCGGTGACAATGGCCTGCTGCGCGGCCGCGAGGGTGACTTGGCCCTGCAGACGGCGGTGTGCAGTTCCGTCTCCACCGGTTCATTCTTGAGATCAAGCTGAGCACAACGCCCGCGCCGGAAAGTCGTGACACCAGCTGCCCTGCAACCATCTTGCGCTAGGCGACATCCCATCATCATGAGCAAGGGCTCAGCCTTACCCACTATTCAGGAGAAGCGCGATGTCGACTCGAGCTGCGGATCTGTTCGGCGCCGTTGAGCAAGGATCCACCGCGACCTCGGTTTGGGCGATCCTGGGCGCCATCGCCGCCGCAGGTGCGATCGGTGGAGTCATCAACGCGCTGCTGACCGACAACGGCTTCGTCATTCCGAAGGTGAACAAGGGCATTGTCCGCCCCGGCGTGGTCGGCAACGTACTCCTGGGCGCGTTCGCGGCGATCGTCTCCTGGGGTCTGTACGGGCCGCTCAAGGACGCAGTACTGCTGGGGACGGCACCGGCGGGAGAGGTCACCGCTTCGTTGACAGTCACTGCGCTGATTGGCGCGCTCCTGGCCGGTGTCGGCGGAGCGCGGATCATCACCAGTGAGGTCGACAAACGGTTTCTCAGGACTGCGGCAACCGGCGCTGCCACCAGACAGCCAAATGTAGAACTGGCTCACATGATGGCCACCGCCACGCCCGCTCAGGCTGCCATTGCTGCCACTCCGGTCGATTGACCCGGCCCGAGTCAAACGCGCTGGGCCATCGTGCCGTCCATGGTCGTCGGATGGCGCATCCTGCGTGATGTGCTCCGCGCGTATTTTCCCCCCGCGGGTCTCCGTCGTGGGCAGGTTCATCATGCCATCCGGGAGTGTCATGAATTAGGTGTGATCCTTCCCGAAGGAGTCATCTGATGAATGCGACGACAGGTCACCTGATTGAGAGATTTTCATCCTGATCTCGCAGGTCACGGGGCTGGTGTGGGTCGGGGATGAGGACTCGTGCCGGTCAGCATCGTGATCGTCCTGGGGAGATCGTCGGTCACCTCTGGATCTCGGTGTTCGCGAGGACGAGGAGGGCCCGCAGGAGGATGG
>NZ_LGDW01000187.1 GCF_001280005.1 Streptomyces sp. NRRL WC-3618
CCAGACGGCCCTCGACCACCGACCCCGACACCACACCCGAACCACTACCGGAAGCCAAAGCCTCCAACCCGGACAGGAACTGTCCTGACCCCCGGCCCAGAACAACAGCACGATGCTCGAGCGGCGACCGGCCCGTGTCCAGTGACCAGCCCACGTTCACCGGGTCGGCGTCGGTGTGTGTCACCAAGTGCTCGCGCAGGCGGTCGGCCTGTGCGCGCAGGGCGTCCGCGCTCCGGCCCGACACCAACCATGGAAGCGCGCCGGCTGGAACGTCCGTTTTGGTGGGCTCGGTTGTTTCCGCCACCGGAGCCTGCTCGACGATCACGTGGGCGTTCGTGCCGCTGACACCGAACGACGACACACCCGCGCGACGCGGCCGCGTGGCCTCGGGCCAGTCGTGCGCCTCCGCGAGGAGTTCGACGGCGCCGGCGGACCAGTCGACGTGGGTGCTCGGCTCATCCACGTGCAGTGACCGCGGCAGGACACCCTCCCGCATCGCCATCACCATCTTGATGACACCGGCGACGCCTGCGGCGGACTGGGTGTGCCCGATGTTGGACTTGATGGAACCCAGCCACAGCGGGCGGTCCTCGGGCCGTTCCTGTCCATACGTCGCGAGCAAGGCCTGGGCCTCGATGGGATCGCCGAGCGTGGTGCCCGTACCGTGCGCCTCGACGGCGTCGACGTCACCGGCCGTGAGGCCCGCGTTCGCCAACGCGGCGCGGATCACGCGCTGTTGGGACGGACCGTTGGGGGCGGTGAGGCCGTTGCTCGCACCGTCCTGGTTGATCGCGGAGCCGCGTACGACCGCGAGGACCTCGTGGCCGTTGCGGCGGGCGTCCGACAGCCGCTCCAGGAGGAGCAGGCCGACGCCCTCGCCCCAGCCGGTGCCGTCGGCGGCCTCCGCGAAGGGCTTGCAGCGGCCGTCGGCTGCCAGGCCGCGCTGGCGGCTGAACTCGAGGAAGGCAGCGGGGCTGACCATCACGGTCACGCCGCCTGCGAGGGCCATGTCGCACTCGCCCTGGCGCAGCGCCTGCGCGGCCAGGTGCAGGGCAACGAGGGACGACGAGCAGGCCGTGTCGACGGTCACCGCCGGGCCTTCGAGGCCGAAGCTGTACGAGAGGCGGCCGGAGATGACGCTGGTGGCGTCGCCAGTCATGAGGTAGCCCTCGACGCCTTCCGGCGCGTGTGCCAGGCCCGCCGCCCAGCCCTGGGAGCAGGCACCGACGAAGACACCGGTGCTGCTGCCGTGCAGGCTCGACGGCGCGATGCCCGCGCGTTCGAAGAGTTCCCAGGAGGTCTCCAGGAGGAGCCGCTGCTGCGGGTCCATGGCCAGGGCCTCGCGCGGCGAGATGCCGAACAGGGCGGCGTCGAACTCGGAGACGTCGTAGAGGAATCCGCCCTGCGCGGCGAAGCTCGTGCCGTCGGCGGAGCTGGTGTCGGAGCCCCAGCCGCGGTCGTCGGGGAAGCCGGAAATGGCGTCCGTACCGTCGGCGACCAGCCGCCACAGGGCGTCGGGGCTGGTGGCGCCGCCGGGGTAGCGGCAGCTCATCGACACGATGACGATCGGGTCGTCGGCCTCGGCGCCCGCCGCCCGTCCGGCCGGAACCACGGCCGCGCCCGTCATCGCCGTCGGCTTCGCGTCGTCGCCGACCAGCTGTGCCCGCAGGTAGCCCGCGAGGACGGCCGAGGTCGGGTAGTCGAAGACGAGGGTGGTGGGCAGCTTCAGGCCGGTCGCGGCGGCGAGCCGGTTGCGTACCTCGACCGCCGTGAGCGAGTCGAAGCCCAGCTCGCGGAAGGCACGCCCGGGTTCGACGGCTTGCGCGCCCGCGTAGCCGAGGACCGAGGCAGCCTGGCCCCGCACCAGACCGAGCAGCAGCCGCTCCTGCTCCCGCTCGGCCAGGCCCGCGAGGCGCTCGGCCCACTCCGAGCCCGCACCGGAGCCGTGCGTAGCCGAGTCGGCCGTCGCCTCGGGCTCGGCGAGCGCACGCCGCACCTCCGGTAGGTCGCCGATGAAGGGGCTCGGCCGCAGCGAGGTGAAGGAGGGCGCGAAGCGCTCCCAGTCCACGTCGGCGACGGCCAGGAACGTCTCGTCGTACGCGACCGCCCGCGCCAGCGCGGCCACCGCACGCTCCGGCGCCATCGCCGTCACACCACGGCGCCGCAGGTGCTCCTCGGCCTCCTCGGCCGCCGCCATGCCGCTGCCGCCCCAAGCGCCCCAGGCGACCGAAGTCGCGGTCAGGCCGCGGGCCCTGCGCCGCTGCGCGAGGGCGTCGAGGTAGGCGTTGGCAGCCGCGTACGCACCCTGGCCGCCACCGCCCCACACACCGGAGTTGGATGAGAAGAGGACGAAAGCGTCCAGGTCTTCGCCAGCCACCAGCTCATCGAGGAGCGCGGCGCCCGCCGTCTTCGCGCCGAACACCTCCGCGATGTCGGCGGCGGACATGTCCGCGACCGTGTGCGCCGGGCTCACACCGGCGGCGTGGAAGACGGAGCGGATCCGGTGCCCGTCGGCGGCCAGTTCCTGCAGGAGCCCCGCAACCGCCGCACGGTCGGCGATGTCGCACGCCGCGACCGTGACCTCGGCCCCCAACTCCTCCAGTTCCGCCTTCAGTTCACCGGCGCCCGGAGCGTCGAGACCGCGACGGCTCGTCAGTACGAGGTGCTCGGCGCCCTCGCGGGCCAGCCAGCGCGCCACGTGCCCGCCGATCGCACCCGTGCCGCCGGTGATCAGTGCCGTGCCGCGCGGCGTCCACTTCGGCTCGGTGCCGTTGCCCGCCGCGTCCACCGGGGCGTGCGCGAACCGGCCTACGAAGACACCGGTGCCCCGCACCGCGAGCTGGTCCTCGTCGCCGGCTCCGGTCAGGATCGCGGCGAGCCGGGAGCCCGTACGGGTGTTGTACGACTCCGGCAGGTCGATCAGCCCGCCCCAGCGGTCCGGGTGCTCCAGCGCCACGACCCGGCCCATACCCCACACCTGCGCCTGCAACGCAGACTCCAGGACATCACTGCGACCGGTCGACACCGCACCCGACGTCACCGCCCACAGCCGCGCACCGACCCCGGCTGCCCGCAAGCCCGGCGGGCACCCCTTCGTGCCCCGCGTGCTCCGACTCCTCGAAGCCGAGCAGCGAGACCACACCGGAGAGCCCCGCATCGCCGACGAGGGCACGCAGGCGAGCGGCCAGCACCTCGCGCGTCAACTCCTCCACGGACAGGCTCAGTTCGAGGATCTCCGCACCGGCCTGCGTCAGCGCTTCGACGGTGCCCGTCGCCCACGCGTGGCTCCCGGCGCTCTCCGGTGCCACGACCAGCCAGCGGCCCGACAGGGCAGGAGTCGGGAGCCCGCCCGACAGCGGCTTCCAGATGACCCGGTAGCTCCAGCCGTCGAGAGTCGACCGCTCGCGCCGCTGTCGACGCCACGACGCGAGTCCCGGCAGCACCTCGCCCAGCGAACGCTCGTCGACGTCGACGAGCGTGGACGTCAACTGCTCCAGGTCCTCGCGCTCCACCGCCTCCCAGAAGCGGGCCTCGACCTCGTCCACGGTCCGCGCGGCATCGCCGCCGTCCGTGTCGTCGTCGGGGGCCACCATCCAGTAGTGGTCGCGCTGGAAGGCGTACGTGGGCAGGTCGACGGTGGTGCGGGCGCCGGGGAAGAGGGCCTTCCAGTCGAGTTCGGCGCCGCGCGTGTGGGCTTCGGCGAGCGAGGCGGCCAGGCGGTCGGCACCGCCCTCGTCACGCCGGAGGGAACCGAGCGTGACAGCCGGGCTGTCCGTGGCGTCGATCGT
>NZ_LGDW01000188.1 GCF_001280005.1 Streptomyces sp. NRRL WC-3618
GCTGAGGTGCTGGTGGGGGGTGTGTGAGGTGGCGTGTGGCTGAGGTGGCGTGTGGCTGAGGTGGTGTGTGGGGTGCGGGCCGGTGGGGGCGGGTCGCGCCCCGCGGCGGAGCCGCCTATAGGACACAGCCCCGCGCCCCTGTGGCTACCGCTCCGTCACAGGCCCCGGACGACCTCCTTGATGCCCCGCGTCGCCAAGTACTCCTCGTCCTCCGCCCGTTCCGCCAGTACCACCGCCGGGCGCGCGCCCTCCGCCCGCAGCCGCATCCACGCCTCGAAGTACGCGCCGCCCGGACCGGAAATCGAACGGTTCCCTGGTGTGCAGTCCAGGACCAGGGCGGTTGTGCGGGGGTCGGGTGTACGGGGCGCGGCGCGCAGCTCGGCCACCGTCTCCGCCAGGGCCTCGGCGATGGGTTTCGGGTGGCCCGTGGAGTCGAACAGGCCGAGGGTGTACTCCAGTTCGGGGAAGTCGGCGAGGGAGCGGTCCACGTCGTGGGAGCACCACCACGTGACCCCGTACAGGTTGGCGCACTCGACGGCGTTGCGTACCGTCGCGCGGGCGAAGTCGGGGGCGTCGGCGGCCGGGATGTGTGGTTCCGGGGCGCCGGTTTCCTGGACCCAGACCGGGCGGGCGGGGTTCTCGGCGTACGCGGTGGCCAGTTCCACGCCGTACTCCGCGAGATGCCGGACCTGCGGGGAGCGGGGGCCGTAGCGGCGGGCGCAGTCGGCCGAGAACACCCAGGGGTGGACGGTCGTCAGGTCGCCCTTGCGGGCCGAGGCCTCCGGTGTGAAGGGGTGGTCGTCGCTGTACCAGGCGGCGTCGTACGCGGAGTGGGTGACCAGGCCCGCCGGCGTGCCGAGTCCGGTGCGCGCGGCGGCCAGCAGGGTGTCCAGGTAGTGGTCGACGTCGGCCACCGTCACCGGGTTGTGTTCGACCAGGTTGTTGAGCTCGTTGCCGAGCTGGAGGCCCAGGAGGTTCGGGCGGCCGGCCAGGGCGGTGCCCAGGGCGTGCATGAGTCGGGCCTGTGCCTCGATCGCTTCCGGGTCCGTGAAGACGTTGCGGTGGTGCCAGCTGCGGGTCCACTCCGGGTAGAAGTCGAAGCTGGAGAGGTGGCCCTGTACGCCGTCCACCATGACGTCGAGGCCCGCCTCGGCCGCCACGTCCACGAGCTGCGCCACCTGGTCGACGGCGGATGCGCGGATGAGCATGCGGTTCGGCTGGAGCAGCGGCCAGAGCGGGAAGATCCGTACGTGGTCCAGGCCCAGCCCGGCGATCTGGTCGAGGTCCTCGCGGGCCGGCGCCGGGTCGAAGTCGTACCAGGAGTGGAACCAGCCCCGGCGCGGCGTGTAGTTGACGCCGAAGCGGGGGCCGGAACGGGGGGCGGGGAGTGTGCTCACGGGTCCTCCTCGGACGTACGTGACTGCGCCGGGCCGCGAGTCGGGTCTTGTCCTCGGCGAATGTATGAACCACCATAGTGCGTGATGAGTAATGAATTGAACCCAGATTCGGGTGCGGATTCAGGCAGAGGTTCGGGCGAGGGTTCGGGCAGGGGTTCGGGCCCGGATTCCGATTCCCGCCTGGGCGGACACCGTCTTCCGGCGGGCGGCGCCCTCGTCGTCGGGATCGACGCCGGCGGCACCCGTACGCGCGCCGTGCTGGCGTCCGCCTCCGACGGACGCCCGCTCGGTGAGGCCGTCGCCGGGCCGGGCAACGCCCTCACCGTCCCCGTACCGCAGCTCACCGAGCACCTCGTCGAGGCGCTCGCCGGTGCCGTACCGGAAGCCGCCCGCCCCCGGGTCGTCGCCGTCGCGGGCGGCTTCGCGGGCGCCGCCGGCACCGCCGACGAACCCGGCCGCGTCAACGCCCTCACCGCGCTGACCGAGGCTCTGCGGCGCCTCGGCATTCCGGCGCGCGAGGTCCGGATCAGCAGCGACATCGAGGCCGCCTTCGCCGCCGCCCCGGGCGCCCCGGCGGACGGTCTGGCCCTCGTCGCCGGGACGGGCGCGGTCGCGATGCGCATCACCGCCCGCCACTGCGAGAAGACCGTCGGCGGTGACGGCTGGCTCCTCGGTGACGACGGCGGCGGCTTCTGGATCGGCCGGGAAGCGGTCCGGCTCGCCCTGCGCATGGCGGACCGGCGCGGCGGCGACACGGCTCTGGCGGCGCTGGTGGGGCGGGAGTTGGGGGTGCCGGCGGCGGTGCTCCCGGGTCTCTCCCCCGAGGGGCCGACCGGTACGGGCGCGGAGGCGGGCGGCTGGCCCCGCGCCGCCCGCGAGGCCTACCGGCGGTATGTTCTGCCCGCCGTCATGGCCGAACTGCCGGTCCGGCTGGCCCGGTTCGCGCCGCTGGTCGCCGGGGCGGCCCGGTCGGGGGACGCCCTCGCGCGGGCGGTCCTCGACGAGGCCGCCGGTCATCTCGCCGACTGCGTACGGGCGTTGGAGCCGAAGCCGGGCGAGTCGGTGGTCGCGACGGGCGGCCTCCTCGGCCCGGAAGGTCCCCTGACCGCCCCGCTGGACCGGCATCTCGGTGCCCTCGGCCTGGTCGCGCACTGGGTCCCCGACGGCAGCCGGGGTGCCGTGGCCCTGGCCCGGCTCGCCCACGACGGCGCCCACGAAGGCGCCCCCGTCACGCACCCGGAGCCGGAGAAGAACCAGTGACCGTGTCCCCTGCGTCGTCCCCCCTCTACCGCGACCCCGCCGCCCCCGTCTCCGCCCGCGTCGCCGACCTCCTGGCCCGGATGACCCTGCGCGAGAAGGCCGGCCAGCTCAACCAGCGGATGTACGGCTGGGACGCCTACCGCCGCCGCCCGGACGGCGAGTTCGAGCTGACCGAGGCCCTGTACGAGGAAACCGACCGCTTCGAAGGCATCGGCGCCCTGTACGGACTCCTGCGCGCCGACGCCTGGTCCGGCGTCGACCACTCGACGGGCGCCGGCGCCGACGCGGGCCCCGCACTGGCCCACCTGGTCCAGCGCCACGTACTCGAACGCAGCCGCCTCGGTATCCCCGCCCTCTTCGTCGAGGAGGTGCCGCACGGGCTCATGGCCCTCGACGGCACGGTCCTCCCCGTCAACCTGGCGGTGGGCGCCACCTGGAACCCGGACCTGTACGAGCGGGCCGCCGCCCACGCCGCCGCCGAACTCCGTGCCCGGGGCGCCCACTTGGCGCTGGTCTCGGCGCTGGACATCGCCCGCGACCCCCGCTGGGGACGTACGGAGGAGTGCTTCGGGGAGGACCCGTACCTCGCCGCGCGCCTGACGGAGGCGCTGGTGCGAGGCATGCAGGGGGACGCGGAGGAGACGGGGAGGTTCGCGTCGGACAAGGCCCCGGTGGTCCTGAAGCACTTCGCCGGGCAGGGGGCGACGGTCGGAGGGCGGAACTCGGCCGAGTCGGAGTTGGGTCCCCGTGAACTCCACGAGATCCATCTCCCGGCGGCCAGGGCCGGCGTACGGGCCGGTGCCGCAGCGGTCATGGCCGCGTACAACGAGGTGGACGGCATCCCGTGTTCGGCCAACGGCCCCTTGCTGAACGGGCTGTTGCGCGACCGCTGGGGCTTCGAGGGGCTGGTCATGGCGGACGGCCTGGCGGTGGACCGCCTCGCCCGCATCACCGGCGACAAGGTCTCCGCAGGCGCGCTGGCCCTCAACTCCGGTATCGACCTGAGCCTTTGGGACGAGGGCTTCACGCACCTGGCGGAGGCGGTGGAACGCGGCCTGGTGAAGGAGTCGGTGCTCGACGCGGCCGTGTCCCGGGTCCTGACCCTGAAATTCCGCCTCGGCCTCTTCGAACACCCTTATACGACAGCGGAGTTGCCCTCCGCCGAGGACGGCCGCTCCCTGAGCACCGCTCTGGCGCGCTCAGCCGTCACCCTCCTCCACGACAACGCGGGTGTCCTGCCCGTCGACCCGGCGAGGGTCACCCGCATCGCCGTCGTCGGCCCGCACGCCGCCACCACGGCCCACCAGCTCGGCGACTACACGGCACCCCAGCGCCCCGGCACCGGAACCAGCGTCCTGGCGGCCCTGAACCGCCTCACGCGCCCCGGGACGGAGGTCCGCCATGCCCGAGGCTGCGCCCTGACCGGCGACGACCTCTCCGGCATCCCCGACGCGGTCGCGACGGCCACCGCCTCCGACCTGGCCATACTCGTCCTCGGGGGCAGCAGCGCCCGTACCCCGGACACGGAGTTCGACGCCAACGGCGCCGCCCGGACGATCGTCTCGGAGATGACCTGCGGCGAGGGCGTCGACCTGGCCGGCCTGCGCCTGGGCAAGGCCCAGCACGCCCTGCTGGACGCGGTGACGGCGACGGGCACCCCCACGGTCGTCGTCCTGATCCAGGGCCGCCCGCACGCGGTCCCGGAGGCGGCGGAACACGCTGCCGCGCTGCTGACGGCCTGGTACCCGGGCCCCTGGGGCGGCGAGGCGATCGCCGAGATCCTCCTCGGCCACACCGCCCCCACCGGCCGCCTCCCCGTCTCGGTCCCGCGCTCGGCGGCCCAACTCCCCGTCTACTACAACCACAAGGACACGGAGTACGGGTCGTACGTCGACGAGGACGCCGAGCCGCTGTACTCCTTCGGGCACGGCCTGACGTACACGACGTTCGCGTACGGCACTCCGAAGGTCGTTGAGGGCGGGGCCGGTTGCGAGGTCGACATCACCAACACCGGGGATCGGACGGGGTGTTCCGTCGTCCAGCTGTACATCCGCCCGCTGCGTACGACCGTGTGGCCGCGCACCCTGGAACTCCGCGCCTTCGAGAGCGTCGACCTCGCTCCGGGGGAGCGCCGTACGGTCACTTTCCGCCTCGGGGTGGATCAACTCGCCCAGGTGGGCGGGGGCTTGGAGTGGGCGGTACTGCCGGGGAGTGTGGAGATCCGGGTGGCGGGGTCGGCGCGGGGGGCATTGGACGCCGTACCGGTCGTCCTCGGTCACGCAGGCTGACCGGGTCGGTCATCGCCACCCGCCGTTGTGGACGCGGCCGGCGATGGCCCGCGCGCACGCCAGGAAGCCGGTGTGCGACGTGTCGACCTCCAGGTCGTAGACGACACCCTCGTGCACCACATCCGCCTGCGCCGCGGCCATTCCCCGGGCCCGGTCTCCCCGGGCCGCCTCGCGGTGCGCGGCGACGGCGCTCTCGCAGCGGACGCCGACCCACAGCACAGGCAGGTCACCGAGAGCCTTCCGCCACCGCTGCTGGGACGCCGCTCCGCCGAGGAAGACGTCGTCGATGACGACCCGGGCGCCCGCGCGGACCATCGCCACGACGCCTGTCCGCCAGGCCGCCTCCAGGGCGAGGAAGTCCGCCCCGACGCTCACCAGGCCGTCCGCCGCGATCTCGATCCCCGCGTCCGACTCCCGCATCCTCGCGGGCAGGGCCTCGACGAACGAGTCACACCCGAACGCCAGCCACGGATCCGGCAGTTGGGCCTGCAGACACCGTACGATCGTGGACTTTCCCGAGCTGGAACCACCGTTGAGAATGATCATCTGGGTCGTCATTCGCGCCACGTTAGCCGGGACCGAACGCCCGCCGCGCAGACTTGCTAGCGTCGACTCCCATGATCGTATGGCTCAACGGCACCCACGGTGCGGGCAAGACGACGACCAGCCCCTTCCTGCAGCAACTGATCCCGGACTCACGGGTGTTCGACGCCGAGAAGGTCGGCGAGACACTCATGGACATCACCCCGGGACTGCCCGAGACGGACAACTTCCAGCACTGGGCGCCGTGGCGGCCCCTCGTCGTGGAGACCGCCCGCCGCGTCCTCGACTACACCGGCGGCACCCTGGTGATCCCCATGACCGTCCTGGTCGAGGAGTACTGGCGCGAGATCAGTGCCGGCCTCGCCCAACACGCCATCCTGGTACGGCACTTCGTCCTCCACGCCGACCAGGACACCCTCCGCGCGCGCATCGCCAAAGACACCGTCATCGGCCCCGACTCCCCGTTCCGCCTCACCTACCTCGAGCCCTACGCCGAGGCCGCGCGCACCTGGCTGCACGCCGAGGCCGAGGTCATCGACACCACACACATCACGCCCGCCCAGGCCGCCCAGCAGATCGCCGAGGCCGTCAAGGCGTGAGCGTGAGTGGGTGCGTGTGCACGCGGGCTACGGCTGGGGCTGCGTGCGGCGGCGTTTTCGCAGGTCGGCCAGCCGTTCGCGGGACGCCACGTTTTCCGGCGTGGGGGCGGTGGCATCGGCCGGACGAGGGATGTCTCCCGGCACCGGCATGTCCAGTGCCGTCGAGACCCGGGCGAAGACCGTCGCCAAGTCGGTGTGCGCAAGATGAGCCAGGGCGCCGGCGCCTCGACCCCTGAACCGTGACTCCTCCATCCGGAACGAGGCCCACGTCCGACCTCCGCGTGCGGTGACGCTGCCGCGCCCGGACTTCGCCGAGTAGTTGACGGAAATCGTCAGTTCGCGTTGCTCCGCGCCGGACCACCAGGCGCGCCAGCGTGGTTCGTTGTGGATTGTGTCGGCCATGGCGATCATCGCGTCGAAGTACGCCGCAGGAATGTTCCCGTCCCCGTCCCCGTCCCCGTTCCTGTAAAGGACGACGTTGAGCCATGGCTGCCCACGCTCGAAATCTAGCCCGCCGCCCTCTCCCATGGCCTCACCCCGAGTTTCCCGGTCGTACCGAGGTCGAGGTTCGGAGTCACCGTCACCGGGGCGGCGCCGGTCTTCGCGCGGACCCGTACGTAGGGCACGTTCACCGAGGTGCCGAACTCGGTGGTGTTGCGCCAGACCAGGCCGGCGGTCGCCGACTCGCCGGGTTTGAGCGTGACGGGGCGGGGCGGGTTGTCGGGTCCGGCGCCGGTGGTGATCTCGGCGCTGCCGTGGAGGATCCTGACGCCCGTGACGGGCTTGCGCGTGCTGTCCAGGAGCTCCAGCAGCGGGTACCCCTCGACGGTGTAGTCGCGCGTCCCGCAGTTGTCGAGGTGCAGGCCCACGACGCGCAACCCCATGGCCGCGTCGCCCTCGTCGGCGCTGACCCGGATCCCGGAGGCGGGGCAGGTGCCCGCATCGGCCGGCGCCTCGCTCGCGGGGACCTTGGTCACCTCGAGCACCCTGGCCCGCGTCACCCGGGGCGCGCGGGGCGGGAGATCCCCGGCCCGGACCGTGCCCCGTATGGTCTTCCCGGGGCCGACGCCCCGCACCGTCACGGTCTGGTTGGTCACGGCCCCGCCGTCAACGCCAAGGAAGGTGACCACGACCGAGTAGGTCAGCGTCTCGGTGCCCTTGTTGGTGACCTCGTAGGAGGCGCTGACCCCCAAGTCCCTGGCGAGGTCGAGGCTGTCGGCGGAGACGGAGTAATCGCGGGTGGGCGAGGGTGAGGGCGAGGGTGAGGGCGACGGGAGGGTCAGCGCGGTGATCCGTACGCCGTCCTTGCCCGGATCGTCGACCTGCGTGGCGGGCGGCGGATCGGCCGCGCCGGCACCGGTGTCGCCGGTGCCCGCGCGGCCCGTCTCCGTCCCGCAGGCTGCGAGCAGCAGAGCGGTCACGGCGAGAACCGACAGACGAAGGGGAGCGGGTCTACGCATGCGGTCATCTGATCAGGGCCGGACCCGCGTGCCTGTGACGGAGGCCATAGTTCCGGTCACGAGGGTGTCACAAGTGCCGTGCGGTGCGGGCCGTTCGGTGCCGTGCCGTGCCGTGCCGTGCCATGCCAGGCCATGCCCTTCGGTGGAGGGCGGGCGGCCCCCTCAGAGTCCCCTCAGAGCCCCTCAGCGTCCCCTCAGAGCTTCACGCCCCCGGAAGCCACCCCCCGGTAGAACCACCGCTGCGTGATCACGAACAGCACCAGCACCGGCACCACGGAGATCACCGACCCCGCCATCACCATCCGCTGGTCGTACCCGAACGACGACGTCTGGAGCCTCGCCAATCCCAGTGTCAGCGTGAAGTGTTCCTCCGAGCGGAGCACGATCAGGGGCCAGAGGAAGTCGTCCCAGGCGCTGATGAACGTGTTGATCGTGACGACCAGGATCGCGCCGTACGCCGACGGCAGGTACAGGTGGCGGAACCGCTTCCACTCGCCCGCGCCGTCCAGCATCGCCGCGTCCTCGATCTCGCGCGGGACCGCCAGGAACGCCGCCCGCATGATCAGTACGTTGATCGCGCCGACGAAGCCGGGCAGCCACACGCCTGCCAGGTGGTCGACGAGGCTCAGGTCCCGGATGCTCAGGAACAGCGACACCATGATGGACTCGAAGGGGAACATCATCGACGCCAACAGCAGTACCCAGACCGCCTTCTTGCCCTTCCAGCCCGGCTTGGACAGCATGTAGCCGGCCAGCGTCGAGAAGGCGAGCTGGCTCGCTATCGACAGCAGCGCGATCATCACGCTGTTCCTGATGTACGTACCCACCGGGACCTGGTCGAAGATCTCGCGGTAGGCGCGGAGCGTCGGGTGGTGGGGGATCAGGGAGGCGTTCGAGCCGAAGACGTCCTCGCCCACGCCCTTGAGCGACGCGAGGAGCTGCCAGAGCAGCGGGCCGATCGTGATGGCGAGGACGAACAGCAACAGCAGGTAGCGGACGACGAGTTCGCGCGGGCGGCCGTAGTCCCGCCAGCGGGGCCAGAAACGTCGGGGCGCCCCGGGCGCGGCCGGGGATGCGGTCGTCAAGACTCGTCCTCCTTGGTCAGGCGCTGGGCCAGCAGCGTCAGGCCCAGGGTCAGTACGAAGAGGGCGACGCTGACCGCCGCGCCGTAACCGGCGTTGCCGCTCAGCGGATCGAGGCCGACGTCCCGGATGTAGAAGGGGAGCGTGCGGTCGGCGCCGCCGGGGCCGCCGGTCGAGCCGCCGAGCATGTAGATCTCCGTGAACACGCGCAGGGAGCCGATCCCGGTCAGCGTGCCCACCAGCATCATCGACGTGCGTACGCCGGGCACCGTGATGTGCCAGAAGCGGCGGGCCGCACCGGCGCCGTCCACCGAGGCCGCCTCGTGGAGTTCCTTGGGGACGTTTCCGAGGGCGGCGAGGTAGAAGATCATGTACCAGCCGAGGCCCTTCCACAGGGTCAGGCCCATCGCCGACAGCAGGATCAGCCAGCTGTCGGAGAGGAAGGGGATGGCTCCCCGGATGACGTGGGCTTTCTCCAGCCAGGTGTTGACCAGGCCCTGGTCCGCCAGCAGCCACTGCCAGCTCAGGCCGACGACCACACTGGAGGCCAGCACCGGGGTGTAGAACGCCGAGCGGAAGAAGCCGATGCCGGGCAGGTTCTTCTCCACCAACACCGCGAGCAGCAGCGGGAGTACGACCATCAGCGGGACCACGATCACGGCGTACAGCACGCTGTTGCGGGTCGCCAGCCAGAAGTCCGAGTCCCCGAGCATGCGCGTGTAGTTGTCCAGGCCCACGAAGCCCGCCGCCCCGCCGAGCGGTTTCGCGTCGGTGAAGGAGAGGACCAGCGTGTTCAGGAACGGGAAGACACCGAAGGCCGCCGCTCCGAAGATCGCCGGAAGCATCCACAGCCAGGGGAGCCACCAGCGGCGGTAGATGGCCGCGCCGCCCGCGTCCGGAGTCGGACCCGGGGTGATCGCCTTCAGCGCGCGGCGTGTCCTGCCGGGTGCTCGCGGCGCCGGGGCGCCCGGGGCCGCCGGAGCGGTCGCGGGCGCCTCGCCGTCAGGCATCGTACGTACGGCCGTCATCTTCAACTGCCCTGCTTCAGCAGCTCGTCGGCCTTGGACTGCGCCTCCTTGAGGGCGTCCTCGGCGCTCTTCTTGCCCTGCATCGCCAGCTGCACCTGGGCGGTGATGGCGTTCAACTCACCGGGGGACAGGGCGATTTCGTCGGCCGTGGAGGTCTTGCGGTCCTCGGCGACGATCTTGCGGGCCTGGGAGAAGGGGTCCGTGCCCTTGACCGACTGGAAGAAGGGGTCGTCCAACGAGGCTGTCGTGGACGGGAAGATGACCACGTTCGGGTCCTTCGCCCACTCCAGCTGGTTCTGCGCGTTCGTCAGGAACTGGGCGAAGGACAACGCTGTCGCCGCGTTCTTGCTCGTCGCGGCCACCGATATGTACTGCGGCGCGCCCACGGTGTGGCCGAGGTCGTCCAGCATGTACTGGGCGACGCCCGTCTTCTTGTAGACGCTCGGGTTGTTCTGCTGGATGAAGCGCAGGTAGTTGGGGTTGGTGGAGCCGTAGACCAGCTTGCCCTGCGCGTAGAGGGTCGACGCGTCCTGGTTGGAGGAGAGCGAGTCCTTGGGCATCGCGCCGGCCTGGTACATCTTGGTCATCGCCGTCACCCACGCGACCGTCTTCGGGTCGTCGGCGAACGTGAACGACTTGCCGTCGTCGGACAGGACCTTGACGCCCATCTGCTGCCAGTCGGCCGGGATGCGCCAGATCGGGTTCGCGACGGTGGCGTAGTACTTGCCGCCGGACACCTTGGCGATCTTCAGGGCGTCATCGAACATGCCGAGGATCGTGGTCGCCGGCTTGGCCGGGTCCAGGCCAGCCTTCTTCATCAGGTCGACGTTGAAGGTCTGGGCGATACCGCCGGAGTACCAGGGGTACGCGCTGTGCGTCTTCGCCCCCGAGGCGTCCGTGAACATGCTGGACTTCCAGATCGCGGGGCCGAACGGCGCGCCCGAGCCGGGCGCCTTCTTGTCGAGGTCGAGGAGGTAGCCGGCCTTGGTGAGGGAGATCGACGTGTTGACGTTGAGGTTCACGACGTCGGGGAGGGTGCAGGCCTGTGCGTCGGCGACCAGGCGCTGGGTGAACTGGCTGTCGCCCGGGTCGTCGATCCACTTGACGGTCGTACCCGGGTGGGCCTTCTCGAAGGAGGCGATGACCCCGTTGAAGTACGTGCCGAAGTCTTTCTTCAGGTTCGTCGTCTGGAACGTGATCTTGCCCTTGACGTCGCCGGTGAGCTTTCCGGAGCCGACGTTGCCCTTGTCGACCGAGCAGCCCCCGGCGGTGGCGCCGCCGTCGTCGGAGCCTCCGGAGAGGCCGCAGCCGGCGGCCGTCAACGTCAGTACGACGAGACAGGACAGGGATCCGGTCAGTCTTCTTGCGCGCATTGCTGCTGCCCTCCTGGATGCAGGGTGCTGGTTCAATTCACCAACATTGACTCCGAGTGATGAAAATGTGGACCAGAATTCATCGGAGGTCAATGGGGTGCCGTGTTGCTTTTAGGTTCCGGAACCGAGGTGGGGGGAACCTGGGCGGTCGGCGGGCCCATCGTGGCACCGGCGGATGGTTCAAACAACCATGCTCAGGTTTCCTTGGTGGTTCATCCATGCGAAAGCCGCCCCGGGCGGTACTGCCCCGAGGCGGCGTCTGTGGCGTTCCGCGCCCTGCCTGATGTGGCTGTCGTGGGTCTCAGCGGGTACGGCGGGACCTCACCGCGTGCTCCCTGGCGATGTGGTCGGTGAGGGCGAGGGAGGCGCTGGCGCGCTGGTAGGAGAGCTGGGCGACCCGGACGTACAGGCAGTCGATGAGGACGAGCACCGAGTGGCGGGCGCCGATGCTCTCCGTGCGGAAACTGGTCTCCGAGGAGGAGGAGATGAGCCGTACGTCGGCGGCGCGGGCCAGCGGGGACTTCGGATCGGCGGTGATGGCGACGGTGGTGGCGCCGCGCTGCTTGGCCAGTTCGAAGGGCTCGATGGTCTCGCGGGTGGAGCCGGAGTGCGAGATGCCGATGGCGACGTCGGCGGGGGTGAGGAGGGCGGCGGAGGTCAGGGCGGAGTGCACCTCGGTCCAGCCGCGCACCGCGCATCCGATGCGGAAGAGCCGCGTCTCGGTCTCCTGGGCGACCGCGCCGCTGCCGCCGACGCCGTACACGTCGATACGTCGGGCGCGGGCGGCGGCCTGCCCGGCGCGCTCGACGGAGTCCAGGTCGATACGGTCGATGGTCTGCTGGATGGCGCGCAGATCGGCGCTGCCGACGACCTGGACGACCCGCTCCAGGCTGTCGTCGGGCGAGATGTCGGGCCCGATCTCGGCGGTGCCCCAGTCGGAGACCTCGCCGCGACCGCGCTCCTGGGCCAGCTCGATGAGCAGATGCTGGTAGGAGTCGAGGCCGATCGCGCGGCAGAACCGGGTGACGGTGGCCTGGGAGGTGCCGGTACGGCGGCCCAGCTCGGCGGCCGAGCAGTGGGTGACGGCGGCGGGATCCTCGAGGATCAGCTCACCCACCTTCCGCAGGGAGCCGGCGAGACGCGGCAGCTCCGTACGGATGAGGGTGGTGACGTCGGTCGGGGGCATGCCGTTGCCGGAGGCGGTCCGTTCCATGGGGTTACCCGATCTCCTCGGCGCTGTGCCGCTCTGCTGCTGTACGGCTGTGTGTCTGTGTGTCTGTGCGTGAGTGTTTCTGCACTTGATGGTATCGGTGAATGTACCAGCCACCGTGTGCGGGACAGTTTGAATCCCAGGACCGGGAGCGCGCCACCCTCCGCGGTCCCGTTGCCCGCAGCCCGTAGACTGTGATTTATTGATTCACCGGTAGAGGTAGAGCGGGTGGTTCAATCCACCGGTGGGGAGTGTCGAGTGTCCGTCGAGTCCGTCAGCGCCCAGGGCTTCGCGCGCGAGAGCAGGGCCGTCCTCGACCGCATCACCGGTTCGGAGCCGGTCCAGGAGTCCGTCGCCCGCGCCGCCGGCCTGATCGCGGACTGCATCCGCGCGGACGGCGTGATCCAGGCCTTCGGTACGGGTCACTCCCAGGCCCTCGTCCTGGAACTGGCCGGTCGAGCGGGCGGCCTCGTCCCCACCAACCGCCTGAGCATGGCCGACCTCGTCCTCTACGGCGGCGACGACCCCAGCGCCCTCGACGACCCCCTCCTGGAACGCAGGCCGGGCATCGCGGAGCGCCTGTACGACCTCGCCGCGCCGCACCCCGCCGACCTGTTCGTGATCATCTCCAACTCGGGCGTCAACAACGTCATCGTCGAGATGGCCCTGCACGCGCAGGAACGCGGCCACAAGATCCTCGCGATCACCTCCCTCACCCACACCCGCACGGTCCCGGCGGGCCACGCCAGCGGTAAGAAGCTCGCCGACATCGCGGACGTGGTCCTGGACAACGAGGCACCGACGGGGGACGCGCTGCTGGAGCTCCCGGGCGGCGGCGCCGTATGCGCGCTGTCCACACTGACCGGCGTGATGCTCGTACAGATGGCGGTGGCCCAGACAGCGGCGGTACTGATCGCGGCGGGCGAGCGTCCGCCGGTGTACGTGTCGGCGAACGTGCCCGGAGGGTTCGAGGGGAACCTGGGGCTCGAGCGGCATTACGGCGGGCGGCTTCGGCGGCCGGCCAGCTGAGCGGACGTGTACGGAGAGCAGGCGACGGCCCGCCGGGGAAACCGGCGGGCCGTCGTGTGTGTCGTCTGCGCAAGTCGTCTGCGCAATGGGGGCTCGCGTAGATCTGCGTCGGGTGCGTCGGCTATGTCGGCTACAGGGGGATCAGGCCGGCGGCTGTCGGCCGGAAACCGCAGGCATCCAGGTAGAAGGGGCGGAGGTGTTCCTCGAAGTCCACGTGCAGCCACTCGCAGTCGGCGGCGCGGGCGTGCTGCGCGGCGGTGGTGATCAGTGCGGCGCCGATGCCCTGGGAACGGCAGCGCCGGGACACCACCGTGTCCAGCACGAAGGCGTGAACTCCCCCGTCCCAGGCGACGTTGACGAACCCGACGAGCGAGTCGCCGTCCCACGCGCAGACCCAGCCGAGGCTGTGTCGCCGTACTCGTGCCCGCCAGTCGGTGGTTCCCGGCCGGCCCCCGAAGCCTTGGGCGTGCAGCGCGTTGAGGGAGGCGTTGTCGAAGTCGCCGCGCCACTCGTACCTCGTCGTCACGTGGCGCTACCCGTCGTCCGGCTCGGTCGGGAGGGTGGGCCGGGGGCCGTCGTCGGGCACGACCACCAGACGTACGGCCATGCTGCGTGAGTCGGGTGGGTGGTCGCCGGGCTCCGTCAGGTATTTGCCCACCAGCGCCTGGTACTCCTCGGTGAACGCGGCGACCTGCTCCTTCGTCATGCGCAGGCCGGCGCGATAGATCTGGTTCCAGCCTGCCGAGGTGTCGTACCCGGCGTACGCGCTCACGACCAGGTTCAGGTCATGGGTCATCTTGAGGGCGCCGATCTTCACCGCGGCCTCGCGCTCGTCGGCGGTCAACTCCAGGCCCGGCGGCGTGAAGATGTCCGTCATGAGTGACCTCCACCAGCGTTCCCGGCCGGTGGACCGCTCCTCGATCTCGGCGATCAGCTTGAGGTCGGCGAGCTTCCGCAGGTGGTAGCTGGTGGTGCCGGTGCTTTCGCCGAGGGCCTTGGCGACGCTGGTGGAATTCGCTTCGCCGTGCTCGCCGAGGTAGCTCAGGATGTCGCGGCGCACCGGGTTGGACAGCGCCTTGTAGAAGGCCTTGAGGTCCGGGCCGGTGAGCACTCTCTTCTCGGGGCGCTCGACCATGCCGACCAGCGTACTGCAGAGACTCTCTGCAGTAATCGCAGAGATTGTTTGCAGAATGTCTCTGCAATAGCTATGTTGGTTCAGGGAGGGCGCCGGACGGGCGCCAGGACCGTACGGGGGTCGGGATGCGTAAAAACCTGGTCGGGAGGGTGTTGCTGACCGCGGGGCTGGCCCTGGTGCCATGGCTCGCGGTGCTGTGGGCGACGCTGCCGGCGTCCTATTCGGCGCAGCGCTGGCGGGTCGCCTGGGTCGGCTTCGACGCCTTGGAGATCGCCGGGCTGCTGACGTCGGCGCTGCTCGTGCGGCGCGGTGACCGCCGGGCGCCGCTCGCGACGGTCGCGACAGCCGTGTTGTTGCTGGTCGACGCCTGGTTCGACGTCATGACGGCCGGGGGCGATGTTGTCATGTCGCTGGTGGTGGCCTGCACGCTGGAACTGCCTCTGGCGGCGTTGTGCGCTGTCGCCGCGCTACGGCCGCCGGTGGTGGCGTCCGCTCGGACGGCGCCGGTGCGGCGGGCGGCCGTCCATGTCTGAGTCACTGGACGCCCGGACGCGGGACGAGATCGACGATCAGGTCGCGGAGGCCTTCGACGCCTGCCTCGCCGACCGGCTGGCCGAACCGGGGCCGCTGCGCTCGTCGTTGGCCTTGCGGAGCAGCACCAGGCTGGTGCTGGGGACGGTCGGCCTGGGTGCACTCGCCACGGCGCTGGCGCCGGACGCGACCGCCGTCGTCTGCTGGATCTGGGGTGCGATCGCGGTGACGAATCTTGCTTGGCTGCTGACCGCACGCCGCCGCTGACGGCCCTGGGGGGCGGGGGCGGGGGGTGTGACGTGCGCTGCGCCTGGTGGGTCCCGGGCCCGCTGACGGTTGGCTGTCGGCGGGCCGGGACCGGGCGGATCCGGGAGGCGGCCCTCCCGGTCGTCTCCCTCCTGTCCGTACTCCGCCGTCAGGCCGCCTGGATGAGTTCGGCGCGGCCGAACAACAGGCCGTAGCCGGAGGGGAGTTGGGCGAGGATGCGGCTCAGGAGTTCCTCGTCGGCGAGCTGGGCCACGACGCGCAGGACGGTACCGGTGTCCCAGCGGGTGGTGGCCACCGTGGCGCCGTTGCGAGAGGCCAGGTCCTTGACGAAGTCCCAGCCGGTGAGGGGCTCGGCGGCGGGGATCTCGCCGGTGAAGGCGGCGGCGGCCGCGTACGGCAGCCTGGCCGCGAGTTCCACGCGTTCGTCGCCCGTGACCTGGCGTCCGAGGGCGGCCAGTACGGCACGTACACGCTGCTCGGCCTGGGCGCGGGTGGGGTACGCGCCCTCGTAGCGCACTCTTTCCAGCATCTGTTCGAACGTCATGCCCGCAGTGGAACGGCGGCATGGCTTCTGCTGTTGCTGGGTCATCATGGCTGACTCGGTTGCCTTTCTTGCTTCGGTGAAGGGGTGTCGCTGGTCGCTGCCCGGGGCTGTACGCGTGGGGCGGGGGGTGCCCGCGCGGGCCATGGGCCTATACGTGCTGGGTGTGGCCGAACAGCAGGTCGTAGCCCACCGGGAGCTGGAGCAGGATGCGGCCGGCGAGCTCTTCACCCGCCGCGTCCGCGGTCACGCTGAGCACGGCGCTCACGTCCCAGGCCGCGGTTCGCTCAGTGGATCCCTCGATCCATGCCGCCGTGGCCCTGACGAACCGCTCGGGGGAGAGCGGCTCACGTGCCTGGAGCGGATTGAGCAGGATGAGGGCCAGTTCCTCCGGCAGCCGGGCCGCCAGTTCCGTGCGTACGTCGCCCACCAGGTGCGCGCCCAGCAGCGCCAGCACGGTACGGGCCGCACGCTCGGCTTCCTGCGAAGTCCCGTATGCGCCGCGTTCCTTGATCTGGTCCAGGAACGATTCCCATCGCATGACCATCGCTGCTCCCTTGTGTGTGTGGAGGCGAAGGGGAGGACGCGGGGAACGGGGGAACGGCCCGGATGGGGGCCGTCTCCCCGTCTCCGGCGTCGTGGGGAGAGGTCAGCCGCTGATCTCCCGGTGCGCGGAGCCTCCGCCGATGGAGACCTTGCGGGGCTTGGCGCGCTCGGCGATCGGGATCCGCAGGGTCAGCACTCCCGCGTCGTAGTCCGCCTCGATGTGCTCGGTGTCCAGGGTGTCGGCCAGGACGAGCTGGCGGGAGAAGACACCCAGGGGGCGCTCGGAGAGCTCCATCTGCACGTCGTCCGCCCGGGGGACGGGCCGTCGCTCGGCCTTGACGGTGAGCATGTTCCGCTCGACGTCGATGTCGATCGCGTCCTTGGCGACGCCGGGCAGGTCGAGGGCGATCACGTACTCCTCGCCCTCCCGGTAGGCGTCCATGGGCATCGTCGACGGCCGGGACCACGTGCCGGTCGTGTTCAGGAGCTGCTGGGTGAGCCGGTCGAGCTCACGGAACGGGTCGGTGCGCATCAACATGGTCGAACACCTCCAAGGTTCGGGCTGGGGCACTTGCCGCCAATGCGTTCACCTGTCTTCGGTTGTAACATGTCATCCAAGTGATGACAAGTGGAGTCGTCGTTGATGCGATGACATCGCGTGTTGGAGGCTCGATGACCCTTGACGATCAGCCCATTTCCGGGGCCCACGGGCTCACCCCCACGTCCTTCCTCGCCGCCGCCACCGCGCTGAACACGATCCACGAAGCGCTGCACACGGCCCGTGGCTCGCGGGACGGAGCGCGCTCCGGGCCCGGCCGGCGGAGCGGCACGGAGACGGGCTCGGAGGCCGGTTCGCAGACAGGTTCGGAGACGGGCTCGGCGGAGG
The DNA here is from genome assembly GCF_001280005.1 of Streptomyces sp. NRRL WC-3618. GTDB lineage: Bacteria > Actinomycetota > Actinomycetes > Streptomycetales > Streptomycetaceae > Streptomyces. The sequence continues at coordinate 17,176 of NZ_LGDW01000188.1, forward strand.
TGCTCGCCGCGCTCGTGCTGCTCCGCGAAGTCCGCGATCAGCTGGCCGAGTGGGAGCCGGGCCTGATCGAGGAGGCCCGGGAGGCGGGCGCCAGCTGGGCGGACCTGGCCCACCCCCTCGGCGTCTCCAGCCGCCAGGCCGCCGAACGCCGCTACCTGCGCGTACGCCCCGGAACCCCGGGGTCCACGGGCGAGCAGCGGGTACGCGACACACGCGACCGCCGCGCCGCCGCCCGTACGGTCACCACCTGGGCCCGCGCCAACGCCGCCGACCTGCGCATGCTCGCCGGCCAGATCACCGCGCTCACCGACCTCCCCGCCGGCGCCCGCACCCCGCTCGCCGAGCTCACCGCCGCCCTCGCCGACAACGACACGGCCGCCCTTGTCGGCCCCCTGACAGTCACCCACGCATATCTGGCGTCCGCCCACCCGGACCTCGCGGCGCGCGTCGACGACGTAGCCCGCCACACCGAACGACTCCGTGACGACATCGGCAGGCAGCGCCAGAGCGGGGCGTGACCGCCGCGCGCCGTCACGCACCCACCGGACCCACCTGGGACGTCACGGCCACGTCCGGCAGCCCTGGGTCGGCCAGTGCGGGTCCTCCCAGCGGGCGGGGCCGGTGAGGCCCAACAGCCGTACTCCGTGCAGGAGTTCCTCGGTGCCGGGCTGCCCCCGCAGCCGCGCGGGTGCGTGACGCACCAGCCAGGCCGCGAGCCCGGTGCGCATGTCGTCCGCGTGGTCGTCCTCCCACATGGTCCAGGGAAGCTCGTCCCTCAGCAGGTCGTACTCCCACCGGGCAGCCGCCTCCGCCAAGTGCCGGTCGGCCACCGGGTGTTCGAGGCCCTCCCAGACGGTGAGCCACGGGCTGATCACGGCGGACGCCTCGGTGCACAGCGCGAGGAGCTCGTGAACAGGGGCAACAGGGTCCGGGTCGATGAGGCTGTGAGCCCACCAGGCGTGCAGGAACTCCCACACCGCCGCGCTCTGGCGCACCGGCCACCGTGGCCAGTCGCCCCGAGCGAACGAGCGTCCGACCTCGTCCATGCGGTACGGCTCCACGAGGCCGCCCGCCAGCGCCCTGGCGAACTGGGGCAGGACGCGGCGCAGCACCGCGCCGTGGTCCTCCCAGTCGGGGGCATGCCACGTGCGATACAGCAGGTCCGGGTCGAGCTCCACGTCCGGGACCTTCAGCAGGGCGAGCTCCTCCGCGCTGCCCCAATGGCATGTGCACTGAACCTCGTTGGCGCGTGCGGTCATCCCGCGAAAGGCGCCGTCCAGGCGATCCAGGGCACGGTCGAGCCGAAGTCGGGCGGGGGCAAAAGAGGAAGTGGGGACGAGAGGGGAGGTTGGGAAAGAGGAAGTCGGTGTGTCGGCGTGGTTCGTTTCTGCCGGGTTCATCGTGTCGGCACAGCCTCACGGGACTCCAACTGGCTTCCGCCGGTCGAAGATTGCGATCCTAGTCGCCGCCTACCTCCAGCCCGCCAGCGAAATCAGCGGCCCGCCGTCGAGATAGCGACGCAGGGCGCCCGCGCTCGTGCGCACGAACTCCCCCGGGAGCGCGTCGACTTCGACCCAGCGGACGTCGGCGTGCTTGTCGGGTTCGCGGTTCTCGGGCTCGCCGGTCCAGTCGTGGGCGGCGAAGACGACGGTGAGGTAGCCGTTGGGAGCCTGCACGCCCTGGGCGCCGTGGACGACGTGGACGAGTTCCAGGGCCTCCGGTTTCACCCGCAGGCCGGTCTCCTCGTACAGCTCGCGCACCGCCGTGTCGGTGATGGGCTCGCCGGGTTCGCTCTTGCCGAGGGGGAGGTCCCACATGCCCTGGCCGAACTTGGCGCGCGGGCCGCGCTGGAGGAGGACGACGCGGCCCGCCGCCCTGTCGTGGACGATGACGGCCGCGACCAGCACGGTCATGGAGCCGAGGGCGGGCGCGAGGGCGAGGGGTGTGCGGTTGTCGGTCATGGTGCGCCGGAGTCTAGGGCGGCCCACTGACATCGGGTTCCGTGAGTGAACACCAGGGGAATGCTCACCGGCATGGACAGAGCGAAGCCCCGAGCGGACACCAGGGCGGAGATTCTCGCAGGGCAGTTGCGTGCGGCCGAGGTGCTGATCGACCTCATGGGGGCGCGGCTTCCGCCAGTCGGCTGGTCGCTCGGGGAGGAACCCGTGCTTTACGGGGTCGTCCCTTTCGAGTTGAGCGACCAGGAGCACTACGCCGCGTTCTCCCACTGGGCCGCTGTTCTGGGGACGGAGCTTCGGACCGAGTCCGGCGTGGCTCGCATACCGATGGACGACAGCTCCGATTCAAGCTATTCGACGGGGCGGACCGAGGAACGCCACTGGGAGGGGCTGGAGGTGGAAGCGACCCGGAATGGCGTGCGGGTCGGGTTCTCCAGACATGTGGCACCCGGTACGGCCGCGCGGGCACGTGTGCCCGAGGCCGGACGGGTTCCTTCGTCGGACCCGGTCCACCGCGCCCAGCTCCAGGCCATGACAGCGCTCGTACAGCTGCTGAACGCCGGTCTGCCGTCGGCGACCTGGCAGATCCGTCGCACTCGTGGAGAGCCGGAACTGTCCGGCAGCCTGCCGTGGGCCCGCCGCAAGCAGGCTCCGGAGGAGCTGGCCGAATGGGCGGACTTCCTCACGACCTCGGTGCGCTACGGGCGCGACAAGCGGGACCTGGGCTACCACCGTTGGGGCGAGGTCACCGGCAGTGCCCACGGCGTCCCCGTCACCGTTCAGGCGACGACGCGACCTCCTTGGCGGGTCGTCTGGCAGAGGCTGCGCGACCGTCTGAGTCCGCGTCAGTAGGCGGCCGTCCACGGCCACACACGCCATAAACCTGCGTCCATCCCTCCCATTTCTTCTCTCACCCCCGTCGCAGCAGCGGACGTTCCACCAGGACGTACGACGTGAGGGCCGCGGCGATCGTCGCCGTCAGGCCCATCGGCAGCAGCTGGTCGTCCGCGACACCGAGGTCGGAGAGGAGGCGGATGACGGGGTAGTGCCACAGGTACATCCCGTAGCTGAGGTTCCGGCCGACCCAGGCGAGCGCCCCGACCGACAGCAGGCGGGACGGCCACGATCCCGGGAGCAGGTCCAGCGCCGTCACCACGGTGGCCGACAGGACGGCGGCGACCAGGAAACCGGCGGTGTACCAGACCGGGTTCCACGCGCTCGCCTCCGCGATCGGGATCCGCCAGGCGATCAGCCCCAGCAGCGCGAACGCGGGCCAGCACAGGCGTCCCGCCCAGCGGCGCAGCACCGCCAGCCGCGGGTCGTCGGCGCGGAGGCGGGCCAGGACCACGGCCGCCAGCGCGCCGATCAGGAGCTGGTCGGCGCGGGTGTCGGGGCCGTTGTAGATGCGGTGGGCCGCCGTGGGGTCCCACAGGGCGAGGCGCCAGAGCAGCGGCAGGACGCACAGGGCGGCCACCCAGGCCAGTACCTTCCGTGCCGTGGTGTGCCGTAGGAGCACCAGCAGCAGGAGCGGCCAGGCCAGGTAGAACTGCTCCTCCACCCCCAGCGACCAGGTGTGGCTCAGCGGGGAGGTGAGGTCGGAGTACGAGCCGGCCTCGCCCGCCCGTACGAGGTTGACCACCGACATCGCGGCCAGTGCCGCCGCCGTCCACGCCCCGTCGAACAGCGGCAGCGGGAACGCCAGGGACAGGAGCGCGGTGACCGCGCACATCGTCAGCAGGGCCGGCCCGAGCCGCAGCCACCGGCGCCGGTAGAACCGCCGCAGGTCGATACCGCCGGTGCGGGCGTACTCGGCGATCAGCAGGCGGGTGATGACGAAGCCGCTGAGCGTGAAGAAGACGTCCACGGCCACCGAGCCGCCGGGCAGCGGACCCGGCTTCACGTGGTAGACGATCACCAGTACGACCGCGACCGTCCGAAGTCCGTCCAGCCCCGCCACCCGCCCACCACCACGCGACGCCGACGGAAAGCCCCGCCCGCCGCCGGATCTGCGCCGCGGTGGCGCCACCCGCTCGAGCAGGGGCTGCGGGCTCCGCTCCATGGCCGAGTCAGCCGTGTCTACCGTGCTCCGGTCGGTGGGGGTGCTCATAACGACCGCGCCTGCCCAGCCGCGGCGGAGTCACACAAAGTCTTATGGTCCTCACAGGTTCGACGCGACCGGCCCGCGCCCTCTCTCCCAGCCGGTCTACTCTGTCGCCGCGTACAGCGATCGGCCATGCGGGTGAACGGCCATGTGGGTGAGCGGAGACGAACCAGAATGAACAGCCGTACCGGAGACTCCCGGAGAGTCGGCGGCAGCAGAACCAGGCAGCCGGGGCGGCGCGGTCCACGGATCCACCGGACGCGTACGACCGTACGCACCACCGGCGCGTCCATGAACGCGCCGAACGCGCCGAACGTCCCGCTCCTGTCGGAGCCCGCCCGGCGGGTCGCCGCCGGAAGCGTGCTGCTGCTCCTGGTGAGTGGCGTGATCACCGTGGGGGTGTGGTTCTGCATCACGTTCCAGACCGTCGTCACGCCGGTGCTGCTCGCGCTGCTGCTGTCGGCTCTGCTGGGGCCGTTCTACCGGCGCCTCGTCCGGATGAAGGTCAACAAGTCGCTCGCCGCCGGGCTGGCCTGCGCGGCCGTACTCGTCGTGATGGGCGGGGCCGCGTACATCGTGGCGACCTCCCTGATCGACAGCGGTGACCAGATCATCAGCTCGGTGCAGCACGCGGCGAGGGATCTCAGCGAGCGGTTCGAGACCGTCGGCAAGGGACTGGACGAACTCGCCACCAACGCCAAGGACCTGCTGTCCAAGTTCGGCGGCACCGCGCTCTCCGGTGTGCTGAGCGGTGTCAGCCTGCTCACCGAGATGACCGCCACCGCAACTCTCGCGCTGCTGCTCCTCTTCTTCTTCCTCCGCGACTCCGACAAGGCCATGGCCTCGCTGCACACGCTCGCGCCCCGTGACTCCGGCGCGACCCTGGAGGTCATGGCCCGCCGCGCCTTCCAGGCGATCGAGGGCTTCATGCTGGGGACGACGATCATCGCGTTCATCGACGCCGTCTGCATCACCGTCGGCCTGCTGATCCTCCAGGTGCCGGGCGCCATCGGGCTCGGGGCGCTGGTGTTCATCGGCGCGTACATCCCCTATCTCGGCGCCTTCCTCTCGGGCGCGGTCGCGATCCTCGTCGCGTTCGCGGACGGCGGGGTCGACACCATGCTGTGGGTACTCGGCTTCGTCGTCGCGGTGCAGTTCCTCGAGGGGAACGTGCTCCAGCCGATCATCCAGAGCCGTACGCTCCAGATGCACCCGGCGGTGATCCTCCTGGCCCTCACGGCCGGCGCCTCCCTCTCCGGCGTCCTCGGCATGCTCCTGTCCGTACCGCTGACGGCGGCGGCCTTCGGGGTGCTCTCGGAAATGCGCGGACGGTACGAGGGAGGAACCGGCCGAGACGCCGAGGCGACGCGCTGACCGGACAGTGGTGGGAACGGGGGCGGGGCACCGGCGCCACTTCAGCAGCGGCACTTGGCGCCGCCGAACGCATCACGCGTAGCGAAGGGAAACGTCAGCATGGAGAACGTCAGCATGGAGAACGTCAGCATGGAGTCAGCGAGGCTGGTGCTCCGGCGGTTCACCCCGGCGGACGCGCCGGCATTGGCGGCGTACCGGTCGGATCCCGAGGTGAGCCGGTATCAGGGCTGGGAGGCGCCGGTGCCGTTGGCGGAGGCCGAGCCGCTGGCGGCCAGTTTCTCGGCCGGGGACCCGCGCGCTCCGGGGTGGTTCCAGTACGCCGTCGAGCGGCGGGACGTGCCCGGGCTGATCGGCGATGTCGGGGTGTGCCGGAGCGAGGACGGACGGCAGGCCGTGCTGGGCTTCACGTTCGCGCCGGAGTTCCAGGGACATGGGTACGCCACCGAGGCGGTCGCGCGGATCGTCGGGTTCCTGCTGGCGGAGGAGAAGCTGCACAGGCTCTCGGCGGGCTGCGACGCGCGCAACGTCCGCTCGGCCAAGCTGCTGGAACGCGTGGGATTCCGCCGCGAGGGCCACCTCGTCCAGAGCCTGTGGGTCAAGGGGGAGTGGACCGACGACGTCCTCTTCGGCCTCCTCGCCACGGAGTACGAGGGTACGCGGGACGGTCGCTGAGCCCGCGCGGGAACCGGTCACCGCCCCGCGCGGCAGGCCGGGGGCGAGATGTGCGCAACGGGGTCGGCGTCGAGTTGCAGGGCGTCCCGTAATCGGAAGAGCGAGTCCAACTCCGCGTGCTGCGCGAACCGTTGGAGGAGGGTGCCGATGAGCCGGTCGTCGCCGGCTCGCACCGCGCGGACGATGCAGGGTATGCCCCCGCAGTCGTCGGTGCGGTGGGTGTCCGTCTGGTTCTGCGTGTGCCCCTGCGTGTGCTTCTGCATGTGCTTTTCGTAGCACCCTGGGAGTCAATGCCGGGCACGCGGGCGCTCGTTCGGGTGAAAGGCCTACGAGGGACGCTTGCAGGGTGGCGGGACAGGCAACGCGCGCGACAGTCGCGTCGAACCTCAGTTCGTGACGTTCGGCGAGCTCACGCCTGGTCCTTCGCCTGGTCCTTCGTGTCGATCTCGGCGATCAGCGCCTCGATCCGGGCCCTGATCTCGTCGCGGATGGGACGGACGGCCTCGACGCCCTTGCCGGCCGGGTCCGTCAGCGCCCAGTCGAGATACTTCTTGCCGGGGAAGACCGGGCAGGCGTCGCCGCAGCCCATCGTGATGACGTAGTCGGAGGCCTGGACCGCCTCGGTGGTGAGGATCTTCGGCCTGGCGCCGGCGATGTCGACACCCGCTTCCTTCATCGCCTCGACCGCGGCGGGGTTGACCTGGTCTCCGGGGACGGAGCCGGCGGAGCGGACCTCGATCCGGTCGCCCGCGAGGTGGCTGAGGAAACCGGCGGCCATCTGCGAACGCCCGGCGTTGTGGACACAGACGAACAGCACAGAGGCGAGCGGGCCGGAGGAGGTCATGGAGTCGTCCTTTTCGGGGCTCGGATCGTCCCCGCGTGTGCGGGGCTGTGGTTCCCAGGGCTCAGCTCGGTTCAGCTCATTTCAGCTCAGCCCAGGCTGGTATCAGTTAAAGCTGATGTGACAGTATCAGTCCATGCTGAAGTCGGTCGACGCTGATCTGATGCGGGTTCTCGCTGACCCGCTCCGCCTCCGGATCGTCACCCTGCTCGCCAAGGAGACGCTCTGCAGCACCCATCTGATCGAGGAGACGGGGGTCAGACAGACCAACCTCTCCAACCACCTGAAGGTCCTGCGCGAGGCCGGGGTCGTGGACACGGAGCCGTGCGGCCGGTTCACCTACTACCGGCTCAGGCCCGACGTCCTCGCCTCCCTCGCGGACGGCTTCGCCGACCTGGCGGAGACCGCACGCGCCACGGCCGAGAACAACGTCAAACGGTCCTGCCCTTGATCTCCGCCCTTGATCTCCGCCGCCTGCGGCGACCGCATTGAAGGAGTCCTGTTGACACCGACCGAGGCTGCCGAAGCCGCCGAGCATCCCAGGCCAGCGGCAGGGGCGGCCGCGACCGCCACCGGACCACGGCCCGCGCCGGACGCCACCCCACCCCGTACCCCGCTGAAGGCCCGTACCCCGCTGAGGGCCCGGGCCGCGGCCGAACTGCTCGGCACCGCCCTGCTCGTCGCCGTCGTGATCGGCTCCGGCATCCAGGCCACGGAACTGACGAAGGACGTCGGCGTCCAGTTGCTGGCCAACTCGATCGCCACCGTCTTCGGCCTGGGCATCCTCATCCTGCTGTTCGGCCCGGTGTCAGGGGCGCACTTCAACCCGGTGGTCACGCTGGCCGAGTGGTGGACCGCCCGGCGCGGCGGCGACGGCGTCACGGCACGCGAGGTCGCGGTGTACGTCCCCGCGCAGATCGTCGGTGCCGTCGCGGGCGCGATCCTGGCGGACGCGATGTTCGGCGAGCCCCTGGTGGAGTGGTCCACGCACGACCGTTCGGCCGGTCATCTGCTGCTGGGGGAGGTGGTGGCCACCGCCGGCCTGATCCTGCTGATCTTCGGCCTGGCCCGCACCGACCAGCTGCGGTACGCGCCCGTGGCCGTGGCCTCGTACATCGGCGCCGCCTACTGGTTCACGTCGTCGACGTCGTTCGCGAACCCGGCGGTGACCATCGGCCGGACCTTCAGCGACACGTTCGCGGGCATCGCGCCGGGGTCGGTGCCGGGGTTCGTCGGTGCGCAGGTGGTGGGGGCGGTCGTCGGACTGGCGCTGGTGGCGCTCGTCTTCGTACCCGCCCGATCCGCCGTCAGGTGAGGTTCGTTCGGGCGTTCGTCCCGGCGTTCGTTCTCACCTTCGTCCGGCGGTGGTCGGCGCGATGGTGAGCAGCCTGCCCATCGCGGCCAGTACGGGTGCCTCGACCCGGTAGTAGACCCAGGTGCCGCGCCGCTCGGAGGTGAGCAGGCCGGCCTCCCTGAGCTTCTTCAGGTGGTGGGAGACGGTGGGCTGCGAGACGCCCACGTCGGAGATGTCGCACACGCACGCCTCGCCTCCCTCGTGCGAGGCGACCAGGGAGAAGAGGCGCAGCCGGACCGGATCGCCGAGCGCCTTGAACATCGCGGCGGTGCGCTCGGCCTCCTCGGCCGTCAGCGGGCGCTCGGTGAGCGGCGGGCAGCACGGCACGGCATCTCCCGTGACCTCGGTGGCCTCGGGTTCGAGCAGCGGCAGCACCTTCGTATTCGACATGTGTCTATGTTGACATGCGTCGAACCAGTGCAGCCAGAGGCCATCCCCAGTCATCCCCAGCCACCCCGCGGGCCGGTCCCGGGCGATCTGATTCGATAAACGTCTATGTTGACGCCTGTCGATACAAGTGCCATGCTGGCGAGAGCGGGAGATCGACGAACATCGAAACAAAGGGGACCCTCATGGCTGAGCAGCCGCCGCCCGTCGTGGTCATCGGTGCCGGTCCGATCGGCCTGGCCGCAGCCGCCCGTCTCGTCGAGCGCGGCATCGAACCGCTCGTCCTGGAAGCAGGCCCGGTCGCGGGCAGCGCCGTACGGGAGTGGGCGCACGTCCGGCTGTTCTCCACCTGGGGCGAACTGGTCGACCCGGCCGCCGAGAAGCTCCTCGCCCCGACCGGCTGGGTCCGCCCCGACGCCGCCACCTACCCGACCGGCGGCGACTGGGCCGAGCGCTACCTCCAGCCCCTCGCGGACGTCCTCGGCGCCAGGATCCGCTACGGCGTCACGGTGACCGGCGTCGCCCGCGCCGGCCGCGACCGCGTCGTCGACTCCGGCCGCGACGAGCAGCCCTTCACCGTGCACCTCCGGTCCACCGCGGGCGACGAGGAGCGGCTCACCGCCCGCGCCGTCATCGACGCCTCCGGCACCTGGGCCACCCCGGCCCCGATGGGCGCCGACGGCCTGCCCGCCCTCGGCGAGAAGGCAGCCGCTGAGCACGTCACCTACCGCGTCCCCGACCTCAACGACCCTGCTGTACGGGCCCGTTACGCGGGCCGGCGCACCGCCGTCATCGGCTCCGGCGCCTCCGCCTTCACCGCCCTCGCCCTCCTCGCCGACCTGGCGAAGGCGGAGGACGGCACCCACACGTCGTGGATCCTGCGGCGCGGCATCGGCGCGAACACCTACGGCGGGGGAGAGGCCGACCAGTTGCCCGCGCGCGGCGCCCTCGGCCTGCGGGCCAGGGAAGCGGTCGAGGCCGGTCACGCGAGCGCGGTCACGGGATTCCGTACACAGGCTGTGGAGCGGGAGAACGGCCGGCTCGTCCTCGTCTCCGACGACGGCCGCCGCCTGGACCCGGTCGACGAGGTCATCGTCCTGACCGGCTTCCGCCCCGACCTGTCGTTCCTCTCCGAACTCCGTCTCGGCCTCGACGAACGCCTCCAGGCCCCGACCGTCCTGGCCCCCCTCATCGACCCGAACGAGCACTCCTGCGGCACGGTCCACCCGCACGGCGTCAGCGAGCTCTCCCACCCGGAAGCGGGCGTCTACCTGGTCGGCATGAAGTCCTACGGCCGCGCCCCGACCTTCCTCGCCATGACCGGCTACGAACAGGTCCGCTCCGTCACCGCCGCGCTCGCGGGCGACCGGGAGGCCGCCGAACGCGTCGAACTCACCCTCCCGGCGACGGGCGTGTGCGGCGGCGCGGGTCTCTTCGACGAGCCGGAGAACGCCGGGCAGGACGGGGGCGGCGGTTGCTGCGCCGCCCCCGGCACTCTCCAGATCGGCGTCGGCGCCCCAGCCACCTCCACCTCCACCTCGATCTCCACCTCCGGCGGGTGACGGGGGAAACTTCGTGTACGCGGGCCAGGAGGCAGAGGTATGGGTATGCGGTGGTGGTGGGCCGGGGTGGCGATGGCCGTCGGAGTGGTCCTTCTGACAGCGTGCGGCGGATCGGCGGGCGGTGGGCACTCGGGCGTGCCGTCGGCGAGCCGCGCGTCAACGCGGTCACCGTCCGTCCCGGCGCCAGCGTCCCCCTCCGCCACGTCGGGGCGCTGCGCCGCCGGGCACGTGGACGTCGCTGTCGGTCCCGGTGACGCCGTCGCGCGGCGGCTGTGCGTACGGCCCAGCACGGTGGTGACCCTGGTCCTGCGGCCTCGTACGGACGACAAGCGGTGGACGGCCGTGCACAGCTCCGCGCCGGCGTTCGTCCTGGTGTCCGGCTGGCAGGTGCGCGGCGACGGTACGGCCCGTGCCTCGCTGCGGTGCGCGGGAACCCGTGCCGGCGCCGCCGTGGTCGGCGTGTCGGCGAAGGCGCCGGACGTCGCGGGTGCGGCGCGCGTCGCGTTCTCGCTGTACGTGAGCGTGGTGCCGTACGGGAAGGAGGGGTGACCCGGCGATGAGCCGGACCACCCCTCCCCGTAAGCCACGTCCGCAAGGTCAGCCGCAGTCCCGCACCCTGATCGCATAGATGCCGCGGCCGTGCGTGGCCGCGTACAGGGTGGTGCCGTCGGGGCCGAGCTTCAGCTGGAGCACGGCGACGGCCGGAAGGTCGCCGACGCGCTGCCACGTCGTCCGGCCCGGGGCGCGGTAGACGACGCCGAGGTCGGTGCCGACAGCGAGGCCGCCGTTCGGCGTGATCACGGCGGAATCGGCGGGCACGTCGGGGAAGTTCCTGGAGATGTCCTTCCAGGTGGTGCCGCCGTCCCTGGACTCGAAGACATGGCCGACGCCCGCACCCGGCCCCTCGGTCCACTGCCGGGAGAAGCCGTTGACCGTGAGGAACACATGGTCGGCGGTCTTCGGGTCGACGGCGAAGCCGCTGAGGTAGCGGTTGGGCACGGTCCCGTCGACGGGAAGCGTGATGTCGTGCCAGCCGGTGCCGTCCGCGTTGCCGACCGAGATCCCGCGCGCGAAGCCCTGGTTGTTGCAGGGGCCGCACCAGGCCGCGTAGACCTTGCCGCCGGAGGCCGCGACGGCCGTCGCGGTGTGGCCGGCGCCGAGGTCGTACACGCTGGTCCACTCGTCGCCCTTGCGGATGGCGTACCCGTGGGTCTGCACCCACACGTGACGGCCGCCCGCGATCCACGTGGAGGGGTTCTTCGCGTCGGCCGCGAGCGGGGCGATGAAGCGGGCCTCGCTGGTGGCGTTGTCGGGCGGGGCCACGTTGAAGGACGTGGCCTTGCTCGCATCGTCGATCCAACTGCCGTCGTTGACCGCGCAGTTCTGGGTCACCTGGATGGACAGGAAGACGTACTCCTCAGCCGTGTTGCAGCCGTTGGCCGGGTCGGTGAGGGTGTCGCCGCCGTCGCCGCCGAAGTTGGAGCCCATCACCCGGTCGTCGCCACGCAGGACGGACTGGCCGTTGTCCTGGAGACCGCCGGTGACCAGGACGCCCCCGTGGTCGAGGTCCTTGCCGATGCCGACCGAGTAGTACTGCAGGGTGTCGATGGTCCCGTCGTTCAGCGAGGTCCAGTCGGTGGCGTGTCCGGAGGCGTTCTGCCGGCCGTTCAGCGGGCGCTTGTAGACACCGCCGTCGTTGCCGACGTACACGAAGCTCCTGCCGTGGTAACGGCCGATCGCGACGCCGTGCTGGTCGGAGTGGGTGGTCTGGTCGCAGTCCCCGGTCTGCTTGGCCGGGTCGATGCCCCAGCAGGAGAAACCGAAGTTCCAGTACGGGCCCACGGTCGACCAGGTGCCGCCGCCGTCCCTGGACTCGTAGACCTCCTCGAGCCCCGCGTACACGTGCTGCGGGTCGCTCGGATCGACGGTCAGGAACTGGTTGTACCAGGCCTGTACGCCGGGCATGAAGCCGCTGGACGTCAGCGCCGAACCGGAGGCCGCCAGCCCCTTGTAGTCGGCGATCTTCGTCCAAGGCCCGGTCGGAGAGCCGGACTTGGAGACGTAGAAGCCCTCCAGGCCGCTGTCCGGGTTGGTGTTCAGCTGCTCCGGCGACTCGTCGATCGCGTAGTAGCGGGAGCCGTCGGCCGAGCGGGCGAAGGTGACGCTGCCGACGCCGTCCGCATCGGCCGGCAGATCGCCCAGGCCGCTGGTGATCCGGGTCCAGGTGCCGCCCGCGCCCTTGGTGTAGAAGCCGTTGTAGTCGTCACCGCTGCGCCAACCGACCGCGAGGACCACCTTGTTCGGGTTCTTCGGGTCGATCGCGATGTCGTTGGCGATGTTCTTGTACGGGGCGTTGGGGTCTGCGGCCTCAGAACCGCCGGGCAGGAAGCCGGGGTTGGGGGCGAACTCCAGCTTCCAGGCGCCCTTCAGTGTTTTCGTGGAGTGGCTCCACACGCCCTTGCTGGTCGCCGCCCACACCTTGTCGCCGCCGAAGCGCAGTTGGCGGACGGTGGTGCTCTCCAGCTCGTCGCCGCCGACCCGGGTGCGGGAGGAGAACGTGCCGTGGTGAGGGTGGGTCAGGACGTAGACACCGCTGCCGAGGTAGGCGTCCGCGTTGGTCGTCGCCTCGCCGGTGCCCAGCCACAGGCGCCCGGCCTTGTCGAGGGCGAGCGCGCCGGTGGACTGCGCGGGCAGCCGGTCGCTGATGGGCCGCCAGTGCCCTCCGCCCGACCTGGACCGCCACACCCCGCCGCCCGCGCTGCCGGCGTACACGTACCCGTCGTCGTCGGCGGCCATGGCGGCCATCCGGCCGGTGACATTGCCTGAGCCGCCACTGGAGTTGGAGTCGATGTCCCGGTAGCGCGGATCGTCGGAGTTGTAGGGAAGGTCGGTGACGTTGCGCCAACTGCCTTTGCTGCGAGGCAACTTGTTCAGACTCTGCCACGCGGCGCCGTACGCGCCCGGTGCGACGACACCGGGTGAGGTGCGGGCCTCGGCGTACTGGTCCGCGCCCTCGGCGATCTCGTCGGCCTCGTTGCCGTCGTCACCGTCACCGTCCTCGCCCTTCAGGCTGGGGGCGAACGTGCCGACCGACTGCTCGCGTTCCGCAGCGAGTTGGCCGAGAACGCGGGGTCCGAAGGGGCTGCCGCCACCGCCGGGCGCGGCGCTCGCGGGAATCGCGACGAGGGCGGCGGAGGCGGTGATGGCGCAGATTGTGAGCCGTCGTCTCTTACGGGTCGGTGCTGACACCGGGTCCTCCCAGAAGGGGCGTTGATGCAAGCGGTAACAGCGGTCGCAGGGGAGCCGACCACGAGCGGAGCAAGTTTCCGCCACACTTGGACATCCTTTGACCAGAACCTGTCGCTTCGTGTACGGCGCACAGCCGGGTCATGGCATGGCGAGTGCTTGCTGCTTGCCGGTTGCCGCGAGCCGCGAGCCGCGAGCACGGCGGTCCGGGTGTGACGCGGCTATCCGGGGCGACCGTCCGCGTTGTTGTTGTCCAGCAGGTCCCGGGTACGGCTCACCAGCGCCTCCCGTACCTCGTCCGGTGACACGACCCGCAGTGGTGTGGCCAGGCTGAGAAGGTACTTGGCGAGGCCGTCGGCGTCGGGGCCGCCGATGTCGACGATCGTCGCGCCGGGGCCTTCCGGGCGATGGGTGCCGACCGTCGGAGGGATCATCCGGAGCGCCTGGTCCATGGGCAGAGGGAGGCGGATCCTCACGTACAGCGGGTAGGCGCCGGCCGCGATGGAGCGGGAGACGAGCAGTGCCGGGTCGGGTGGGTCGACGAGGTCCACGGGGCGTCCGGTCGGCTGTATCCGGCCCACCCTGTCGGCCCGGAAGGTGCGCCACTCGTCGCGCGTCACGTCCCGGGCGACGAAGTACCAACGGCGTCCCGTGCGCACCAGGCGGTACGGGTCGACGTCGCGGACCGTGGCCGTTCCTTCCCGGTCGCGGTACGACATGCGGCTGCGCTCGCCCCTACGGCACGCGGCGGCCAGGTCCAGCAGAGTGCCGGGCGTGATCTGCGGCTCGTCGGGCCTCAGGGTGTGGACGAAAGCGGCGTCCATCTCGCCCAGCCGGTCCGCGATCCGGCGTGGCAGCACCTGGCGGAGTTTCAGCAGGGCGGACAGCGCGGCCTGGTCGCCGCCGAGTACGCCGCTGAGTGCGGCCTCGCGCAGCCCGACCGCCACGGCGAGTGCCTCCTCGTCGTCCAGGATCAACGGCGGTACTTGGGTTCCGGCGCGGAGGCGGTAGCCGCCCCACGGCCCGGGGTCGGACTCGACGCCGTAGCCGAGTTCCCGGAGCCTCGCGACGTCCCGCCGCACCGTGCGCTCGGTGACCGCCAAATGGCGGGCCAGCTCACCGCAGGTCCACGACGGCCGCGCGCACAGCAGTGAGACCAGTCGGAGCAGGCGGGCGGAGGTGCTGATCACGCGTGAAGTGTCCCGCACGATTCCGTACGACCAGGACCGAATCTGTCCTGGTCCCGGCATAGAGTCCTTCTCATGAGCCCAGAAAACGCATCAAACAAAATAAAAGAAACAAATACAACAAACACGACCACGACCGCGATCCGCTACGGGGCCGTCACCTTCGACTGTCCGGACCCCGCCGAACTCGCCCGTTTCTACGGCGACGCCCTCGGCCTGCCCGTCACCTACTCCTCCGACGACTTCGTCATGCTCGGCCAGGAGGGCTCGGCCGGACTGGGGTTCAACCGCCTGGCCGACTACCGGCGCCCCACCTGGCCGGACCCGTCGCAGGAGAAGCAGGCCCACCTCGAGCTGGGCGTCGACGACCTGGACGACACCCAGGCCCGGCTGCTCGCCCTGGGGGCCGTCGAGCCCGCCGTCCAGCCGCAACCCGGCCGGTGGCGGGTCCTCTTGGACCCCGCAGGCCACCCCTTCTGCATCACCACCCTGGTCTGATCGTGATCGGCAGACTGATGACGATGACAGCGCACCCGGGCCGGGGCGGCGAGCTCGCGGCCGTCCTGCTGAGGGTGGCGCAGAGGCTGCACGGGTTCCCCGGCTGTGAGATCTACCTGATCAGCCAGGACGCGGCCGATCCGGACACGGTGCACGTCACCGAGGTCTGGCAGGACGACGCCAGCGCCCAGGCAGCTCTCACGGCTCCGCCGACCGCAGACAGTCCGGCTCCCGCGGACGTCCTGGCGCTGCTGTCGTCCCCACCGCACCGGACGGACCTCACCGTCCTGGGCGGAGTGGGCCTGTAGGTGACGTGACTCAGCGACTCATTGACTCAGGACGGGCTGGTCTCGCCGTCGGTCGTCACGCCGAAGGCGTTCAGGAAGTTGCTGACGAGCTGGTAGAAACCGACCGTGATGACGAGATCGGAGAGCTGGCCCACGGTGAGGAACTCCAGCGCTTCGGTGCGTTCGGCGTCGGTCAGGGTGTGCCGGGCGAGCAGACGGTCCGTACAGCGCAGGACCGACGCCTCCTCCTTCGACAGCCCCTCCGTGGATCCGGTGCCGGCAGCGGCGATGGCGGCCTGACTCAGGCCGACGAGGCGGCCTACGTTCTCGTGGTGGTGGACCTCGTACGGCGCCTGGTAGACGTGGCCGACCCGCACGATGGCGAGTTCACGCAACTGGTCCGGCAGCGAGTTGCTCCGCAGGATCGCGTCGCCCAGCTGGAGGAGGCCGGGGGCGAGTGCGGGGGAGTGCATGATCATGCGGAAGACGTTGAGCGAACCGTGCTCGGCAACGGCTTCGCGCAGTTCCGCCGGCAGGGCCGACAGGTCGGGGTACTCCACGGGGGAACTCCTTCAAGCGGGGTGGCGGACCGGCCGGTTTCCGACTCGGACGGACTGATGCGGTGCCGTCCCACTGTGCCGCGCGGTCGGGGGACTTCGCGAGGCGTGGGTGCGGGGGGAGCCCGTAGTTGTGGGGGACCTGTGGGTCTGGCCGGACAGCGCGATGCCCTCTCCCGGAGGGGGTGGAGTGGAACAGCGACTGGGCGCCCTCAGCGGCTCGTACGAACCTCACCGGCCGAAGGCCGGGGGCGGGGCCGACCGCTGCCGCTTGGAGGAAGTGTTGAAGCTGGTCGCTCCCAGGGTGGGCGCGCGACCGGGATCAGCGCCGCCGTCCTTGCGCCGGTTGCGAGCCGGGGCAGCGGCAGCTCGGGTGAGGAGCATGAGGGAATTCTGAGGCGCCCCTCCCCTGTTCTGCGAGGAGCTGTTAGCTGGGCGCCGGCACACCAGTCCCCCAGCGAACCAACGTGCCCTGCCCCCCCGACGCCCCGTCTCCCGCACCGAAAAGGGCGAGGCCCGAAGACCCCGCCCGCTACCAGCCAAAGCCCCGGCTCACGGCTGAACCAGGCAATAAGGCTGATGCCCAGCTCACGCAACCGATGGCTGGCTTGTTATTGGCCGCCGGGCGGACTGGTCAAGTCAGTTCTGTAGCCAGGGCGCGGAGTGCGGGGACGAGTTCGGGATGGTCTCCACGTGAGGCGGACTGCAGCAGTTCGGTGATGACGATGATCTGCGCGACGTGTCCGGGTTCTGTCTTGAGTACGGGAAAGGTGTCGCGGACGCGCTGGGTGAATCTGGGCACGAGCAGGGAGTACCCCAGCAGCATGGCCGCGTCGTAGCCGACCGGCGCCTGGCCGAAGCCTTCCCAGTCGAGGAGGTAGGGGGTGGTGCTCGTGAGATTGGCGGTGTGCAGGTCTCCGTGGGCTGTCGTCCAGTCCGTGATGCGGGGGGCGGGGATGCCGAGAAAGCGGGGGACGCTGCGGTCCACCCACTCCTGGCGTACGGCCACGCGATCCGTCGGGACCCTGCTCACGTAGTCCAGGTCCGCTCGGAGCGAGTCCCACCACGAGACCGGCGGATCGGGATCCGTCTGCAGGACTGGGCTCGGAGAGACAGCGGGTTCGGTGACGTACTGGTGCAGTTCCGCGCGGTAGGCGTGGCCGTCGCTGCTCGTGTCCGAGGAGTCGTACAGCAACGGTTTGCGGACGTGTCCGTCGAACAGGGCGGCGGCCTGGCCGTTGCCCTCCCAGATCTTCCCGGCCGCCTTGTCCTCGGGTGCCGAGAGCAGCCTCAGCCAGCAGACTCCGCGGTCCGGGTGGTGGACGCGGCTGCTGAGGGTGCGGCCGTACCAGCCCCAGACCTCTTGACCGACGACCGTGGTGTTCAGCGTCTGCGCGGCCTGGACGAATGCCCGGTGCATGCGCTGTTGGTCGGCGGGGTCAGTCGGCGGCGAGTACATCCAGCACCTTTCGCAGCGTGGGGACCGGGATGGCCGGGCTTCGCAGAGCCGTTTGTGCCTCGGTCCAGTGTGCCGGGGTGGAGGTGGAGAGCAGAATTCGCGTCACTCCCGGGCAGGAGGCCGTGGCGAGGAGGCATGCCTGGGGGACGGTGAGATCCGGGCTGAGGAGTGCGGTGAGTTCGGGTGTGGCCAGGTGGGGAAGTTCCCCGCCGAACAGGGGTGCTGAGGCGTACACGTGCCATCCGAGTTCGGCTGCCTGAGCGATGGGACCACCTCCGTCCAGGGCCTGGGCGAATGCGGTGGCGGTGACGAGGGATACGGGCAGTTGGACGGCTCGCAGGTGGTGGTGTTCCGTGCCGGCGGCTTCGGCCGCCAGTTGGTGCAGGGCGGGGATGCTCAGGGCGCCGGATTCGAAGCCGTCCCAGGTGGCGACGCCGTACGCGCTCAGGGTGCCTGCTGCCGCTTCTGCTTCCAGGGCGATGAAGGCGTCGCGCAGGGATTCGTACGGGTCAGCGTCGGTGCGCTCGGGGTTGTGGGCGAAGACGAGGTCCAGGTGGGCGCGGCCGAGTTCGGTGCGGTTGCGGGAGCACTGCCAGTGGACGTACGGGGTGCTCAGGCAGTGTCCGTGTTTGGCGGCGTCGGTGCTGAGGGCTCCGTCTGCGACGGCGTCCTTGATGGCCCGGTCGGTGAGGAATCCGACCTTGGTGGAGACCGCGACGCGGTGCTGGGTGAGAGCGGGGGCGAGTAGTGACTGGGCTTGTCCGTTGAGGTAGTTGGGTGCTGTGTCGATCCATGCGGTGGTCGGGTCGGTGGCTGCGCGGGTGACGGCGGCGGACAGTGCGGACGGCTGGATGCGGTAGGTGCCCAGACCGAGAGAGGGGATCGTCATCGTCGGTCTCCTTGCACCACTGTGGCTGCTTGGCCGTTCATCAGATCGGAGACGACGGCCGTCACGTCCGCGATGGGGATTCCGGTTGCCGCGACGAGCTCGCCGACGGAGACGGTGCCGGGTGCGGCGGACGTCAGGATCTGAAGCAGAGGCAGAGCCTCCTTGGCCAACTCCCATTCGTTGTCGCAGGCTCGGAAGATCACTCCGTCCCCGTCGGGTGCGGGGCCTATCTGCGCGCGACTGCTGGTCAACTGGACGTGGATGTCCGGGTCTGCGGGGAGTCCGGTGATGTGAGGAAGGCTCGGGCGTAGGCGGGTGAGGTCGGTGCTGTCGCGCATCGCCGTGTAGCGGCCGAGCAATCCGGGGCCTTCAAGGGCGGTGGTGACCTCTTTGCGCAGTCGTTCCAGGTATGCAGCCTGTTGCGCTGCGGTGGCGTGCACAGGCAGGTCCTCGCGCAGGACGTCGTGGCGGCGTAGGTCGTCGGCGAGCCAGGACAGGAGCTGAGCGCCGGTGGTGGCCTGGATGCCGAAGGTGAGGTGGAGGGAGTGCTCGCCTTCGGAGGCGGCCACCGAGTGCCACCAGCCGCGCGGGAGATAGAGCATGTCCCCTGGGCGCAGGACCAGTTCCGCGACCGGGTTCTCCGGAGGCGGTTCGGGTTCGGCGGTGTCCTTGTACATGGGGGCGGCGCGTGTGGGGCCGTACAGCTTCCAGCGTTTGGCGCCGTCGACCTGGATCACGACGACGTCGTGGTCGTCCCAGTGCACGCCGAAGCCCTCGCGCGCGGTGAAGGAGGCGTACAGATTGGTCTGCACGCCGGTGCGCAGCCACTGCTCCAGTTCCATGGCCGCGCGGCCGATGGGCGGATGGAGTTCGTCGACAGCGTCGATGACCAGGGAGGCGCCCTCGGCGAGCCGGTCGTGCAGTTCGGTCGGGTGCAGGCGCTGCCAGACGGTGTGCCGACGGGTGGTGACGGGAGCGGTGTAGCGGTGGGCGGGCAGCATCTCCCCGTCCGCAGAGAGGCGGAAGCGGGGCGGCTCCAGGCGGTGGGTCGCCAGGATGGTGTTCACGTCGTCCCAAGTGATCAGCTCACCCGGGTTCGGGAGGGCGGCAGAGATGTGGCGGTAGCGGCGGTGGAGCACCTGGGCCAGGAACTCGTCCTGGCCCAGGCGAGCCGCCAGATTCAGCGGCGACAACGCTTCTCCTCCTGGATCAGTCGTTGCCGTCGGTACGGCCGGTGCTGCCGCCGTCGGAAGGGGTGACGCCCCGCTCGCGGGCGGCCTGGATACGGCGACGTGCCTTGACCAGTCCGGCCTGGGCCGGTCCGGTCGCCGGGATGGTGGTGTCGTTCGGCATGGCTCCTCCTGGGGTTCGGGATGAAACGGCATTACGGACCCGCCCCGGACGGCGCTCGGCCTGTCTAGGGTTCGGGCGGTTCTATCCGCCCGGGGCGGGGGCCTACGACCCGCCCCTGCCGGGGCCTCTCGGTCGGGGGGAACCTCTCGATCGGTTACGTGCGGCAGGGACGGGAATTCAGGGGCTGACTGGGGCGGTGGAGACCGCAACGTCGATCACGAAGCCGGACGAGGCGGCGATCAGTGCGATCGGAAGCGGGCTGTGCAGCGCGCCGATCGGCTCACGACGCGGCCTGTCACGGTTTCCACCAGGCACGCCATGGCCGGGTGATGATCTCGCGGTAGGTGTGGTGTGACGGGTTGCGGGAGCCGTGCTCGAACACCCAGTCCTGAGGTACGCCGAAGTCGACGCTGGGTGGGGAGGTCTTGCCGCAGACGGCGCATTGCATCGCGTATGTGGTCGGCTCCGCGTCCGGCTCCCGGTCGGGCTGGATGGTCCACTCCAAGTGGCGGATGACCGCGCGGGTATTCACCGGCCTGCCCTTTCGAGCTCGGCCTGTCTGTGACAGGCGCCGGAGGGATCCTCCTGGCCGGCGAGGACGTATGGGTGGGTTAGCGCGGCGCGGAGGGTGTCGACGTCCGTGAGGGTGTTGTCGTCGGGCAGTTCGCACCAGCCGCCGAACCAGTCGTCCATCAGCTCAAGGCCAGGGGCCACCAGCCAAGAGTTGCTGGAGAGATGCCGAACGGGCAGGTCGTCCCAACTGCCGAGGGTGCCGGTCCTGATCGCGTAGTAGAGGCGTTCGTTGGGCTTGTCGTACAGCACGGGGCCGATCGCCGCGCCGGTGGCGCGGAGGTGAGCCAAGGCCAGGAAGCCGATGTCCGCGGGGATCCGTACGAGGTCCCAGTAACCGCCGACTTGGAGCAGGCGCAGTCCGGGCACATCGTTGACCATGAGGGCGCTCCGCAGTGCTTCGCGTAGGAACATCACGTGCCTCCTTGCCATTGGAGGCTGGAACTTGCGCCGAGTGAAGGCGAAGGACCAGTGGTCGCCCTGGTGGAACGGACCACGATCAGACGGGTGCTGGTCGCGGTTATCTGCCGCTTCCGCTCGTTGGCGGTGTGCTTGGGGCCGAGGTGGCTGAGGACGGGGATCACGGTGCCGTAGGTGTCGGGGAGTTCCAGGGCGTCGAGGAGGCCGACGAAGGCGGGGGAGCGGACGGTCACGGTCGCCTCGCGGTCGGTGAAGACCCCGCACAGGGTCAGTTCGTGCCGTCGGCAGTACTCGGTGAGGCAGTCGACCAACGCCGCGTGGCGGGCCTGTCCACCGGTGACGTGGCGTATGTAGCCGAAGACATGTGGGCCGGTGACCGGGCGGCGTTCCGTGATGAGTTCCTCGTCCATGTCCATAGCGTCGGCCGGCGTGACCGGCCTCGAAATGACCTGCTGTTGTACTTCCGTTGCACTTCTCGCCCTGCGTCGTCACAGAGGGTGCTTACATACGTGACGGAGGGGAGGTAATCCGTGGTCAGCGTGCAGCAATGGACAGGCCGGGAGGCGAGCGCTCTGCGCGCTGCCCTGCGGATGAGTACGCGCGCCTTCGCCGAGCACTTGGGCGTCGCCCTGCGTACGGTGGCCAAGTGGGAGAGCCTGCGCGCCGAAACGCAGCCGAGGCCCGATACCCAGGCGATCCTCGACACCGCGCTCGCCCGTGCCGATGCCGCCGCCCATGCCCGGTTCGAGGCGGTGCTGTTCCCGGAGCGGAAGAGCGCGAGGCCGGCGGACTACGAGACCTGGACCGAGGACATCGAGCGGGCCGTGGTCTGCGTCAGCCGCCAGAACTTCTCCTTCGCCTCCACCTTGTTGAACCGCTGGCTGGGGAGTCACGACCCGCACCGCCTGGAGGACAAGGGCCTTTATCTGTACGGCCGTTCGCTCGTCCTCCTCGGTGACCTTCAGCGGGACCAGGGCGCGATCCTCGGCCCGCTCTCCGCCCTTCACTCCTACCGGACCGCCCGTGGCATGTTCACCGAACTCGACATCCCGCGCCGGGTGGCACAGATCGAGCTGTCCATCGCCGTCGTACAGGAGATGTCCGGCCAACTCGAAGCCTCCGCCCGCCACTACGAACTCCTCGCCACCGACGAGCGCCTGAGCCCTCGCGACCGCGCCAGGGCCCAGCTCTGGGTGGGTACGGCCTTGAGTAAGGAGGGCAACAACGAGTACGCCACCAACGTGATGGTGGACGCCACTCAAGCGTTCGAGGACCTGGGCGAGCCGGAGGACTGGTCGGTCGCCCACCAGAAGCTGGCCCTGGCCCACCGCGGCGCCGGTGATCTGAAGCAGGCCCTGCACTACATCGATATCGCGCGTACCACCGGCACGGTCGACTCTCCGATGCAGCGGGTGCGGTTGGACACCGCGTACGGGCACATCCTTCTGTCGGATGCGGCGACCCGGAATGATGGGCTGTCCGTCCTCGATCAGGCGGCACAAGTGGCTCAGCAGTTCGGGCTGAGCCACCAGCAAAGATGAGCCAGGGAGTGCACGTGCCGGAGCACCAGCAGCGCCAGATCACCGACGAGCAGTTCCACGACGCGACGTTGATCTGGAACTACCACCAGATGGGCCACGAGCAGCGGCCCTGCTCGGCGGCGATCGGCCTGGGCAGCCACGACCTGGGCGTGGCCACCACGGCCGCCGACCTCTACCGCGCCGGCCTCTTCCCCGTCGTGGTGTTCAGCGGCGGCAACAGCCCCACCACCCGAGCCCGCTTCCCGCGCGGCGAGGCCGTCCACTTCCGCGAGCATGCGCTTGCCCTGGGTGTGCCGGACGAGTCGATCCTGGTGGAACCGAAGGCGGCGAACACAGGCCAGAACATCACCTTCTCCCGCGAGCTGCTCGCCGACGCCGGCGTGGAGGTGGAGTCGCTTCTGCTGATCTCCAAGCCGTACATGGAGCGCCGCTCGTACGCGACCTGCCGCAACTTGTGGCCGGACGTGGAGGTGGTCTGCGCCTCCGAGCCACTTGAGTTGGACGACTACATCAAGTCCATCGGCGACGAGAAGCTCGTCGTCGACATGCTCGTCGGAGACCTGCAACGGGTGATCGAATACCCGAAGCTCGGCTTCGCCGTTGAGCAGGACGTACCGAAGGATGTCCATGACGCCTACGAGCGCCTTCTACAGGCCGGATTCGACAGCCGCCTCATCAGCGCCTGAATCACCCCGCGTCGGTCCGTCGGATGGGGTGTGTGCGATTCATCAACCGAACTTGTTTCCACGGCTGTCCACATTGGCGAAGCTCTTTGCCGCCGACCGCTGGATCGTCCTCGACGATGTGCAGTTTGCCCGGCGCGACTACCAGCATCGAGCCCGTCTCGCCGCCTTGGACGATCCTGGTCGGCAGCAGTGGCTCACGCTCCCGACGCACCTTCCCCACGGGCGCGCGAC
The DNA here is from genome assembly GCF_001280005.1 of Streptomyces sp. NRRL WC-3618. Taxonomy (GTDB): domain Bacteria; phylum Actinomycetota; class Actinomycetes; order Streptomycetales; family Streptomycetaceae; genus Streptomyces. The sequence continues at coordinate 40,349 of NZ_LGDW01000188.1, forward strand.
GAGGATCAGCCAGGCTCGGCTCGTCGATCCCCGCCGCTCGCGACGGACAGTCGAACTGCTCATGCGCCAGTACTACGGCCACAGCCGCTACTGGGATGCCACGCGCGAGGTCCTGGACGCGGTCTTGTACATGATCGACACCACAGACCGCGTGGCCGACCTCACGAGAGCATCGACGATCGCCCTGCTCACCGCTCTTGGCTGGTCAGGAGAAGTGCTGGTCAGTAGTGAGATCCCGACCCGTCAAGGCCGGTCCGAGCGCCTTGCCGATCTCGCCGCAGCCACCAGCAGTACCCACTATCTGTGCGGCACCGGCGGGCTGCGCTACCTCGACGTTGATCCGTTTGATGCCCGCAGCATCCCTGTGCTGCCTTTCCGTACCCCTGGGGATGCGGACGATCCGCTCTGGCAGTGGGCACGGAGGAGCAGCAGCCTCTGGGCCTTGAGCAAGATCGGTCCCGGGGTGTTGGCGAACAGACTGGCTGTCCAACGAGAAGCCCGCTTCCTTGCAGCCCAGGCGTGACGAGGCTGAACAACTCGGACAAGAAACCCTTCCTGTGCGTCGCTGAGCACGGATACCCACTCGTCCGCCTGGCGCGCGTGCACCCGTGGATCCGTTCCTCGCAGCGCGAAGCGGCAGACTCCCGGTTGAGGTGGTGGCCGGGCGGGTCGGCGCACAAGCTGCCTACTACTGCACGAGAGCGTAGGACCGCCAGCGTTCTTGGACGTCGAGCAGTTCACGAAGTCAGGGCCACACAAGGCAGTACGGCTGATGCCCCGCCTCATGCCAACCGGTGGCTGAAATCCTGCCCCTCGTACAGCGACTGAGGGCGTGAGGGCGCCGACCTGGACTTTCTCGGGGAAACGGTGTTGACCTCGGAGAACACCTCTCGGTAGCTCTCGTCGGTCAACGCCGTTTCCCTTTCCCAGGCTCATGCGCCCCGGATATGCCCTCCGGGGCGCATGCCCGGCGTGGGCTCGTCATCGCCGGGCATCCGCACGTATCTCCGTGCCGGTCACGAAGCCGCAGTGGGATCCGGGTTGCCGTAGTAGGCGTCGGGGCCGTGTTTGCGGGTGTAGTGGCGGGCCAGGAGGTGAGGGGGCGGCGGGCTGGTGGGCGCCAGGGCCAGGGTGTTGAGGGCGATCTCGGCGACGGCTTCGCAGATGATCGCGTGTTCGAGGGATTTGCGGGCGCTGGAGCCCCAGGTGAAGGGGCCGTGGCTGGCGACGAGGGCGGCGGGGACCTCCGCCGCCCGCTGGTCGTCCTCCGCCAGCATGTCCACGATGACGCGGCCGGTGTTGTACTCGTAGTCCTTCGCGCACTGTTCGGCCGAGAGGTCGGGGGTGCACGGGATCGGGCCGTTGAACGTGTCCGCGTGGGTGGTGCCGAGGACAGGTATGTCACGGCGGGCCTGGGCGAACGCGACGGCGTGCGTGGAGTGCGTGTGGGTGACCCCGCCGACGGAGGGGAACGCCAGGTAGAGGCAGCGGTGGGTCTCCGTGTCGGTGGAGGGGCGCAGGTGACCGTCGACGACCGCGCCGTCGGACAGGCGCACCGTCACCAGGTCGTCGATGGTCAGGGCGTCGTAGGGGACGCCGGAGGGCTTGATGACGAAAACGCCCGCCTCCCGGTCGACTCCGCTCACGTTGCCCCAGGTCAGGGTCGCCAGGCCGACCTTGGGGATGGTGAGGTTGGCGTCCAGGACCTCTTCCCGCAGGCCGTCGCGGACTCGTGCGGTCATGAGGTCGTCTCCTTCTGCATACGGTTCATGGACGTCACAGGGCCTGGGCGAGCCGGTGGTAGGCGGCGTTCCAGCGGATTTCCTTGCCGAACTGCTCGGTCTTGGTGTTCTCGTCGATGGTGAGCAGTTCGACGCCGGCCATGGCCGCGTAGTCGGTCAGCGTCTCGGTGTCGACCGCCGAGCTGAGGACGGTGTGGTGCGGCGCGCCGGCGAGCAGCCAGCTCTCCGCCGACTCCGCCAGCGACGGGCGCGGCTTCCACACGGCGCGGGCCACCGGCAGACGGCGCAGCGGCTCGCTGGGGGCGACGACGTCGACGGCGTTGGCGGTCAGCCGGAAGCGGTCGCCGAGGTCGGAGAGGCCGACGACGACGGCGGGGCCCTCGGCCGCGCTGAAGACCAGGCGGACCGGGTCCTCACGGCCACCGATGGACAGCGGGTGGATCTCGCAGCTGGGGCGGTCGGCGGCGATCGAGGGGCAGACCTCGAGCATGTGGGCGCCCAGGACGAGCGGGGTGCCGGGGCCGAGGTGGTAGGTGTAGTCCTCCATGAAGCTGGTGCCGCCGGGGTTGCCCGCGCCCATGACCTTCATCGTGCGCAGCAGGGCGGACGTCTTCCAGTCGCCCTCGCCGCCGAAGCCGTAGCCGTCGGCCATCAGGCGCTGGACGGCGAGTCCGGGAAGCTGGCGCAGACCGCCGAGGTCCTCGAAGTTGGTGGTGAAGGCGGTGAAGCCGCCCTCGGTGAGGAAGGTGCGCAGGCCGATTTCGAGCCGGGCGGCGTAGCGGAGCGAGTCGTGCTGGTCGCCGCCGGGGCGCAGCGCGGGCACCACGTCGTACAACTCGACGTATTCGGCGGCGAGTTCGGCGGTCGCCTTGTCCTCGACCTCGTCGACGACGGCGACCAGGTCGTTCACGCCGTAGGTGTTGACGGAGTACCCGAACCGGATCTGCGCCTCGACCTTGTCGCCCTCGGTCACGGCGACGTCGCGCATGTTGTCGCCGAAGCGGGCGAGCCGCAGGGTGCGTGAGGCGTGGCGGGCGACGGCGGCGCGGGCCCAGGCGGTGACACGCTGTACGACCCGGGGGTCGGTGGCGTGACCGGCGACGACCTTGCGGTCGATGCCGATACGGGACTCGATGTGCCCGAACTCACGGTCGCCGTGGGCGGCCTGGTTCAGGTTCATGAAGTCCATGTCGATGGTCGGCCAGGGCAGCGACAGGTTGTACTGGGTGTGCAGGTGGAGCAACGGCCGGTCCAGGGCGCTGAGTCCGGCGATCCACATCTTGGCGGGCGAGAAGGTGTGCATCCAGACGATCACGCCGACGCAGACGTCGGAGGAGCTCGCCTCCTGGCACATACGGCGGATCGAGTCGGCGTCCTTCAGGACCGGCTTCCACACGATCTTGACCGGGATCTTCCCGGGGCTGCCGAGGATCTCGGCGATGCTCCTGGACTGGTCGGCCACCTGACGCAGGACGTCGTCGCCGTACAGGCCCTGGCTTCCGGTGAGGAACCAGATCTCCTGCTCGGGATAGGGGTGGGTGGCGTTGTTCTCCATGAGGTTCCTTTCGAAGGGGGTCGACCGGGGGCGCGGGGCGGTGCCGCTCAGGCGGATGCCTCGGCGCGGATGCGGCGCAGGCGGTGCATGACCTCGTTGGCGCCACGGCCGAAGTAGTCGTGCAGGAGCTGGTATTCGGCGTACAGACGGTCGTAGGCCGCGGCCCGCTCGGGGTCGGGCAGGTAGACGGCCGGACGTGCCTTGCCCATGGCCTGGGCGGCGGCGCGGATGTCCGCGTACGCTCCCGCCGCCACCGCCGCGTGCATCGCCGAGCCGAGGGCGGGACCCTGCGCCGAGTCGATGACGCCGAGGGGGAGTCGGGTGACGTCGGAGTAGATCTGCATCAGCAGCGCGTTCTTCGTGAGTCCGCCCGCGATGATCAGCTCTTCGACCGGGACGCCGGACTTCTGGAACGTCTCGATGATGGTGCGGGTGCCGAACGCGGTGGCCTCGAGGAGCGCCCGGTAGATGTCCTCGGGGCGGGTGGACAGGGTCTGTCCCACCACGACGCCGCTGAGGTCGTGGTCGACCAGGACGGAACGGTTGCCGCTGTGCCAGTCCAGGGCGATCAGGCCGTGCTCGCCGATCTCCTGCTCGGCCGCGAGGGCCGTCAGGTGCTCGTGCGCGTCCCGCCCGAGGGCGGCGGCTTCCTCGGCGTACGACGCGGGGAAGGAGGTACGGACGAACCAGCCGAAGATGTCGCCGACGCCGCTCTGCCCGGCCTCGTATCCCCACAGGCCCGGCAGGATGCCGCCCTCGACGACACCGCACATGCCCGGTACTTCGGCCCACTGGTCGGAGCTCATCACATGGCAGGTGGAGGTGCCCATGATGGCGACCATGCGGCCCGGCTCCACCGCGGTCGCCGCGGGTGCGGTCACATGGGCGTCGACGTTTCCGACGCACACGGCGATGCCTTCGGGAAGGCCGGTCCATTCCGCCGCCTCGGCGGTCAGCCCGCCGGCCAGATCGCCGAGCTGACCGATCGGGTGGTCCAGCTTGTCGGTCACGAACCCGGCGAAGCCGGGGTTGAGGGCGGCGAGGTACTCGGCGGAGGGGTAGCTGCCGTCCTGGTACTGGCCCTTGTATCCGGCGGTGCAGGCGTTGCGGACGTAGTTGCCGGACAGACGCCAGACGATCCAGTCGGCGGCCTCGATCCAGCGGTCGGTCAGCTCGTACAGCTCGGGGTCCTCCTCCAGCAGCTGGAGGCCCTTGGCGAACTCCCACTCCGAGGAGATCTTGCCGCCGTAGCGCTTCAGCCACGGCTCCTTGCGCGCCTCGGCGAGCTCCGTGATCCGGTCGGCCTGCGCCTGCGCGGCATGGTGACGCCACAGCTTGACGTAGGCGTGCGGCCGGCCGGCGAGGTCGGGGAGCTCGCACAGGGGCGTGCCGTCGGCGAGGACCGGCACCATCGTGCAGGCGGTGAAGTCCGTGCCGATGCCGACGACCTGCTCCGGTCGCACACCGGAACGGGCCAGCGCCTCGGGTACGGCGATACGCAGGACGTCGACGTAGTCCGAGGGCACCTGAAGCGCCCAGTCGGGCGGCAACGGGGTGCCGTCGGGAAGCGCCCGGTCCAGGACCGCATGCGTGTACGGGTGCTCGGCGGCGGCCACTTCGGTGCCGTCGGCGACCCGGACCACTACGGCCCGCCCGGACAGCGTCCCGTAGTCGACTCCGATGACGTAGGTGTCGGGCTGGGTGTCTTCGCTGTTCTCGGCGTTCACCACCGGACCGCCTTTCTGTTCGGTATTACGGTCGTTGTTCGACATGAGAAATGGTGGGGCGGAGGGAAGCCTCGGGGGTACGGATCCCGGCAGGGGCCGGCTCACGCGCCCGGACCCCTGCCGGAGCGTGCCATCAGCAGGTGAGCGGCGTGACGGTGAGCGGTGTGACGGTGATGCGGTCGACGCCGGGTGCGCAGGCGCGAGGTCCGCGCCGAGGCTCGCTCCGAAGGCGGCCGGAAGTCGGGGAACGACTCGCGCCAGTGGGCGATGCCCGGCAGGACGTCGAGAGCGACGGGACGACCGTCTGCGACATCTACGACAAGATCCGGTCGATGGTTGCGAAAGCCCTGACCGTCGACCCCGTCGACCCCGTCGAAGCCATCGAGACGCGTGACCCCGTCGAAGCCATCGAGACGCATGACGGCGTCGACCCCGTCGAGACGCATGACGGCGTCGGAACTTCGCAGTCTGTGCGGCGCTGCCAGACCTGTCGCCTTCATAGCGGTGCTCTCATTTCGGGGCTTCGACCGGTCAGCGTGCGAGGGCGGACCGCCACCGGCCTTGTTCGTAATGTCGAACTACGTTCGATACTTCGCTCAGCGACTGAAGGTATGGCCCTACCCGCCGGGCGTCAATATCTGTGCCGAAAAAGGCACTCCGTGCTGCCCAAACCTCCTGGTCGCAGACGCGGGCAGCGTTGTCGAGCGTGGCCGGAAGATCAGGTAAGGCTGCCGGAGGCCGGCGGATCCTGCAAGCCTTCCGCAAGCCAACCTGTTCCGGTCCTGCTGCCGCCCCTCCTGGCGCATGACAAAGGCGGGACCCGAAAGCCCCGCCCGCACCGAACGAAATCCCGGCTCAGGGCCACACAAGGCAGTACGGCTGATGCCCCGCCTCATGCAACCGATGGCTGAAGTCCTGCCACTCGTGCAGCAGTTGGTACACATTGAACGCGTCCCGAGGCCCGCCCCGGTCCGGCACCGTCGACCAGATGAACGCTGCCGCGCCCACCGCCTCCTCGCCTATGCCTCGTAGCGGGTCGACGACGGTCATCGGGAGTTTCACGACCGCGTAGTCGGGGTGCAGGACGACGAGTTCCAGCGGGGGCACCTTGTGGAGGGGGACACCCTCGATGCCGGTGAGGACCATCGCGGCCATCGTTTCGGGCTTGATCTTGGTGAACATGCCGTTCATGCCGAGCTCGTCGCCGCCGAGTTCCTCGGGGCGCATCGAGATCGGGACGCGGGCAGCCGTGGCGCCGTCCGGTGCGCCGAAGTATTTGTACGTCACCCCCACCCGACCACCATTCCCGCTCGCTGCCCGGAGTCGATCGACCCTCCGGTCGACGCTCTCGGGCACACCGTTCGATCCCGGGGCCTGCCCAGGACTCATACTGCCCTGCCCAGGACCCATGGTTCCCTGCCCGGGGCCCATGATTCCTTGACCCGGACCCATACTGCCCTGCCCGGGACCCAGCCCCTGGGCCTGGGCCTGCCGTGCCGCTTCTGCCGCTGCCGCTTCCTCCACGTCGCGTCGGTGCCTTCCCCGCCGGGCACGTCGAGGACCCAGGTCGTCAGTCCCCTCGCCCAGTCCGCCACCGCGATGCATATCTCCACCCGACTGCTGTTCTAGGACGCGCGAACCCCGTCGCGCAACCCGATCATCGTGTCAGTGACCTCCCCCACGTCCGCCCGCCGAAACGTGCGTTGAAACACCTGTCCGCAGGATCTTCGCAGCCCCTGAACACCATCGTCCGCCTATCGTCCGTATGTACGGCCCGATGAGCTGTGTGTCTCTGTGAGTCTCCGTGTGTGTTCGGTCCCAGTTTCGCAGACGGGTGGGGCCGACGCCCCGCCGTCCCGCCGCCTACCCTGAGGGGGTCACTGGCAGCAGGAGACCGAGAAGCCGGAGAAGTCGCAGGTCATGAGCGAAACGTCTAGCGGGGTAGCCAGCGGAATGGCGAGTGGGTTGCCCTATCCATACGAAGCACCCGTCTCGCAGGGCCTCTTCGACCGTGCGACGGGTGTCACACCCGGCGGCGTCAATTCGCCGGTGCGCGCTTTCCGTGCCGTGGGCGGTACGCCCCGGTTCATGGTGTCGGGGCGTGGTCCGTATCTCACCGACGCCGACGGGCGCGAGTACGTCGACCTGATCTGCTCCTGGGGTCCGATGATCCTCGGGCACTCCCGCCCGGAGGTCATCGCCGCCGTCCAGGACGCCGTCTCGCGCGGTACGTCCTTCGGCACGCCGGGGGAGGGCGAGGTCGCGCTCGCCGAGGAGATGGTCGCCCGTATCGACCCCCTCGAGCAGGTGCGGCTCGTGTCCAGCGGGACCGAGGCCACCATGTCGGCGATCCGGCTGGCCCGTGGGTTCACCCGGCGCGCCAAGGTGATCAAGTTCGCCGGGTGTTACCACGGTCACGTCGACTCGCTCCTCGCCGCCGCGGGGAGCGGACTGGCGACCTTCGCGCTGCCAGACACCCCGGGCGTCACCGGTGCCCAGGCCGGCGACACCATCGTGCTCCCCTACAACGACCTCGACGCCGTGCACGCCGCCTTCGCCGCGCACCCCGGCGAGATCGCCTGCCTGATCACCGAGGCCTCCCCGGGCAACATGGGCGTCGTACCGCCGCTGCCCGGGTTCAACCAGGGGCTCAAGGACGCCTGCGCCGCGAACGGCGCGCTGTATGTGTCCGACGAGGTCATGACCGGGTTCCGGACCAGTCGCAGTGGCTGGTACGGGATCGACGGCGTCCGGCCCGATCTCATGACCTTCGGGAAGGTCATGGGCGGTGGGTTCCCCGCCGCCGCCTTCGGGGGGCGCGCCGACGTCATGGCCCACCTCGCTCCCGCCGGGCCCGTCTACCAGGCCGGCACCCTCTCCGGTAACCCGATCGCCACCGCCGCCGGGCTCGCCCAGCTGCGGCTGCTCGACGAGGCCGCGTACGTCACCGTCGACGCCGTCTCCGCGCAGCTTCAGGGGCTGGTCGGCGAGGCGCTGAGCAAGGAGGGCGTCGCGCACACCGTGCAGAACGCGTCCAACATGTTCTCCGTGTTCTTCACCGACCAGCCGGTGCGCGACTACGAGGGCGCCAAGGCGCAGGAGTCGTTCCGCTTCACCGCGTTCTTCCACTCCATGCTGGCGAACGGCGTCTATCTGCCGCCGTCGTCGTTCGAGTCCTGGTTCGTCTCCACGGCGCACGACGAGCGGGCCATCCAGAAAATCGCCGACGCCCTTCCGGCGGCGGCCCGTGCGGCGGCGGAGGCCACGGCAGTATGAGCGACATCAACAGTGGGAAGAACGCCGACATCACCGTCGTACACCTCATGCGGCACGGTGAAGTCGCCAACCCCGAAGGGGTGTTGTACGGGCGGCTGGAGGGCTACCACCTCTCCGAGCTGGGCCTGCGGATGGCCGACCGGGTCGCCGAGCACCTCGCGCCGCGTGACGTGACGTACGTCTGCGCGTCCCCGCTGGAGCGGGCGCAGGAGACGGCGACGCCGATCGCCAAGGCGCACGGGCTCGATCTCGCCTCCGACGCGCGGCTCCTGGAGGCCGAGAACGTCTTCCAGGGGAAGACCTTCGGGGTCGGGGACGGGGCCCTGAAGCGGCCCGAGAACTGGAAGCACCTCGTCAACCCGTTCAAGCCGTCCTGGGGCGAGCCGTACGTCGACCAGGTCGTACGGATGATGGGGGCGCTGGACGCCGCCAAGGACGCCGCCCGTGGGCACGAGGCCGTGCTCGTCAGTCATCAGCTGCCGATCTGGATCGTGCGCAGCTATGTCGAGCGGCGCCGGCTCTGGCACGACCCCCGCAAGCGGCAGTGCACGCTCGCCTCCCTCACGACCTTCACCTACCGCGGCGACAAGATCGTGTCCGTCGGCTACACCGAGCCCGCGCGTGATCTGGTCCCGGCGCACCTCCTCGCCGGCGCCAAGCCGGTGAAGGGCAAGGACAAGGCCTTCGGGGCGTAATCCCTCATCCCTCATCCCTCATCCCCCATCTCTCATCCCTCAGCGCTCAGCGCTGCTTTTCAACCATCGCTTCGGAAATTTTCGACTTTTGCCCATCTAGTGACACGGTTGTTGCAATTGTTCCGAAGCCCAGAACACCATGGGGAACCTCCCTGTTCGTCGTGCCCTCTGAATGGGTGAGCACCAGCGAGTACGACGAATGGGGATCCCATGCACGGCAAGAACGGCGACGGCGTCGGTGGCTTCGGCCGGCGTGGTGCGCTCGGCCTCGGCCTCGGGGCCGCCGCCGCTCTCGGTACGGCCGGCTGCGGGTCCGTCCTGGGAGGCGATCCGAAGAGGGACAAGGGCTCCAAGGGTGCCAACGGGGACCGGTCTTCCGGCAAGCCGTCGCCCAAGGCCAGCCCCGCCGCCAAGCCCATCGGGGACGGCTCCACCTCGTACACCGGCAAGCAGCCCCACCAGCCGGACAAGCCCGTGCCGTTGGAGGCGGGCCAGACCCCGCCGCAGTTCGTGATCTTCTCCTGGGACGGGGCGGGAGAGGTGGGCAACGGCCTCTTCCCGCGCTTCCTGGAGCTGGCGAAGACACACGGCGCCCACATGACCTTCTTCCTCTCCGGGATCTACCTCCTCCCCGAGTCGCAGAAGCGCAAGTACCTCCCGCCGAACAACGCCCCCGGCGCCTCCGACATCGGCTACCTCAGCGACGACCACGTCAAGGCGACCCTCACCAACGTCCGGCAGGCCTGGCTCGACGGGCACGAGATAGGCACCCACTTCAACGGCCACTTCTGCTCCGGCTACGGCACGGTCGCCAACTGGACGCCCAAGCAGTGGAGCAGCGAGATAGAGCAGGCCAAGGGCTTCGTGAAGGAGTGGCGCACCAACACCGGGTGGACCGACCTGCCCGCGCTCCCCTTCGACTACGAGAAGGAGCTCATAGGCGGCCGTACGCCCTGTCTCCTCGGCCAGAACAACCTGCTGCCCACCGCCCGCGCCCTCGGCTGGCGCTACGACGCCTCCTCGCCCGGCGGCAGCCAGGTGTGGCCCACGAAGAAGGGGGGCGTCTGGGATCTGCCCCTCCAGGCGATGCCTTTCCCCGGCCACAAGTTCGAGGTCCTGTCGATGGACTACAACATCCTCGCCAACCAGTCGATCAACTCGACCAACGCGCCCGCCCACAACTACCCCGCGTGGCGCGAGCAGGCCACCAACTCCTACATCGCCGGTTTCCAGCGGGCGTACGAGACGAACCGCGCCCCCTTCTTCATAGGCAACCACTTCGAGCACTGGAACGGCGGCATATACATGGACGCCGTCGAGGCCGCGCTCAAGCACATCGCCCGGGAGAAGGAGAAGGGCGAGGACGTCCGGATGGTCTCCTTCCGTCAGTTCGTCGACTGGCTGGACGTGCAGAAGCCCGAGGTGCTGGAGAAGCTGCGGACCCTTGATGTCGGGCAGCAGCCGACGGGTGGCTGGAAGGGGTTCCTGGGAACGGGAGCGGGAGCGACAGCGACAGCGACAGCAGGAACGGGCGCGGGAAAGCCGGCGTGAGGCCGTGCCCGCGCCGCCGGCCCGGTCTCCCGGGCGGGCGCCGTCGTCCCGCCTAAAAGGCGTGGACGCGCTGAGTGGACCTTGGATAACCTCCTCGTCGCCGTAGCCCGGGCCGGCTGACCATGGCCCGTGCTTGCTCGCCTGCCTGGCAGGCCGAAGAGGGGAAAAAGCCATGAACAAGAGGAAGTTCACGTCGCTCGCCATGACGCCGCTGGTGCTCGCGGGCATCGCCGTCGCCGCGCCGATAGCGGGCGCGACCGCCGCCAGTGCCACGCCGAGCGGCTGTCAGGTGGGCAAGCCGGACGAGAACACGGGGACCGCGATCTGCCGACTCGGTACCGGCCAGGTGCGGGTCAAGGTCACGTGTGAGGACGGCATCACCGGCGACACCCATCTCGCGTTCGGCCCGTGGGTCGGCATCAACAGGACGTCGAAGGTGGCCTGCGGCGCGGCCCAGCGGTACTTCGTGAAGCTGGTCGACTACCAGACCCGCTGAGTCCAGGGCTCCGGCCCGCGTACCCCCCCCATAGCCGGTCCGCCAGGGCCTGTCCGACGTCGGCCCGACCCGCCGACCCGACCCGTCGGACAGGCCCTGGCGCACACTGCGACCGCATGTTCGACCTGCCCTGAAGTGCGCATTCCGCCCTAACCGGGGGGCCGAAAAGAATCCCAGAACGGGCATGCGAAACTTTTCACATGAGTGCCGCCCGCCGCGCCTCCCAGCGCCTGAATCGCACCCGAAGCCGCATCGCCCCTGCCCTCGCCGGGACTGCCGCTCTGGCCCTCTCCCTGGCCGCCTGCGGGTCCGGCGGCACGTCGGGGGGGTCGGGTGACGTCGGTTTCATCGCGGGCAAGGACGGCATCGCCACCGTCAAGGCGGGCGACCGGGTGCAGGCCCCCGACCTCTCGGGCCCGACTGTCGACGGCAAGCAGCTCGATGTCGCCGACTACAAAGGCAAGATCGTCGTCATCAACCTGTGGGGCTCCTGGTGTCCGCCGTGCCGCGCCGAAGCGGCCAACTTCGTCAAGGTCTCCAAGGACACCGCCGACCAGGGTGTGGTGTTCGTCGGCATCAACACCCGGGACACGGACACGAAGCAGGCGAAGGCGTTCGACAAGGAGTACGGGGTCCCGTATCCGAGTCTGTACGACCCCACGGGCAGGCTGATGCTCCGCTTCAAGAAGGGCACGCTCAACCCGCAGGCCATCCCCTCCACCCTCGTCCTCGACCGGCAGGGGAAGATCGCCGCCCGCGCGCTGGAGGCGCTCAGCGAGGACAACCTGCGCAAGATGATCGACCCCGTCCTCGCGGAGAAGTGACGTGAGCGGGATGTCCCAGGCGCCCGACCTTCTCACGCTGGCCGCCTCCTTCACCGAGCCCAACCAGACCGTGCGGAGCGGGGCCCTGGCACTGGCCCTGCCCATCGCCGTCCTCGGCGGGCTCGTCTCCTTCTTCTCGCCGTGCGTGCTGCCCCTCGTCCCCGGCTATCTGTCGTACGTCACCGGCGTCACCGGCACCGATCTCGGCGAGGCCCGCCGGGGCCGGATGGCCGCCGGGGCCTCGCTCTTCGTGCTCGGGTTCACCGCCGTGTTCGTGTCCACGGGGGCCCTGTTCGGGTTCTTCGGGCAGACGCTGCAGGAGCACCAGGGCACGCTGTCCAAGGTGCTCGGCGCCCTCATGATCCTCATGGGCGTGTTCTACATGGGCCTGATGCCCTGGCTCACCCAGCGCGAGTTCCGCTTCCACAAGAAGCCCGCCGCCGGGCTGGTCGGCGCCCCGCTCCTCGGCGCGCTGTTCGGCATCGGCTGGACGCCGTGCATCGGCCCGACCCTCGCCTCCGTCAACGGCCTCGCCTTCGAGCAGGCCAGCGCGGGGCGCGGCGCCCTGCTGACGGTCGCCTACTGCGTCGGCCTCGGGGTGCCCTTCGTGCTCGCCGCGGTCGCCTTCCGCAAGGCGCTCGGCGCGTTCGCCTGGGTCAAGCGCCACTATGTCTGGGTCATGCGCATCGGCGGCTCGATGATGATCCTCACCGGTGTGCTGATTCTTACCGGCGCGTGGGACCGTCTGGTGCAGGAGATGCAGACCTGGTCCAACGGCTTCACTGTGGGGATCTGACCGATGAGCAACAGCACCACCACCGGCGGCACCCCTGCCCCCGCTCCCCAGCACAACGACGAGCAGGACCTCGGCGCCGCCGCCTCCCAACTGTCCACCGCACCCCAGGAGGACGCGCCGAACCTGCCCGCCCTGGGTGTCATCGGCTGGGCCCGCTGGTTCTGGCGGCAGCTCACCTCGATGCGGGTCGCGCTGCTGCTGCTGTTCCTGCTGTCGCTCGGGGCGATCCCCGGCTCGCTGATCCCGCAGTCCGGGACGGACGACACCAAGGTCGCCGACTTCACGCGGCGGCACAGCTTCCTCGGGCCGCTCTACGACAAGCTCGGTCTGTTCCACGTGTACAGCTCGGTGTGGTTCTCGGCGATCTACATCCTGCTGTTCATCTCCCTCATCGGCTGCATCGTGCCCCGCACCTGGCAGTTCGTGGGCCAGCTGCGCGGCCGCCCGCCGGGCGCGCCCCGCCGTCTGACCCGGCTGCCCGCGTACACGACGTGGCGTACGGAGGCCGAGCCCGAGCAGATCCGCGAGGCGGCCCTCGTACTGCTGAAGAAGCGCCGCTTCCGGGCACATCTCGCCGGGGACGCGGTCGCCGCCGAGAAGGGCTATCTGCGTGAGGTCGGCAACCTCGCCTTCCACATCGCGCTCATCGTGATGCTGACCTCCTTCGCCTGGGGCCAGCTGTACAAGTCCGAGGGCAACAAGCTGACCCTCGAGGGCGACGGCTTCTCCAACACGCTCACCCAGTACGACGACTTCAAGTCCGGCGCCCTCTTCGACACCGACGACCTCGACCCCTTCAGCTTCACCCTGAAGGACTTCACGGGCACGTACGAGACGACAGGACCCAACCGCGGCACCCCGCGCACCTACCAGGCCGACCTCTCCTACAGCGTGGGCGCGTACGGCAAGCCCAAGAAGCGCACCATCAAGGTCAATGAGCCGCTGGTGGTCGGCGACTCGAAGGTCTACCTCACCGCGCACGGCTACGCGCCCGTCATCACCGTCCGCGACGGCAAGGGCGACGTCGTCTTCGACCAGCCCGTGGCTCTCCTCCCCCTCGACTCCAACGTCACCTCCTCCGGCGCCGTCAAGGTCATGGACGGCTACCGCAGCCCCCAGGGCGTCGCGGAACAGCTCGGCATCCAGGCGTTCTTCCTGCCCACGTACGTGCCGGGCAACGAGATCGCCTCGCAGTTCCCCGCACTGGAGAACCCGGTGCTGAACCTGGCGCCCTACTACGGCGATCTCGGGGTCAACGCGGGTATCCCGCAGAGCGTGTACCAGCTCGACAAGACCCACATGAAGGCGTTCAAGGACGCCAAGGGCAAGCAGGTGCGCGAGAACCTGAAGCCCGGGGAGACCATGAAGCTCCCGGGCGGCGCCGGCACGATCACCTACGCGGGCACCCGGGAGTGGGCCAACTTCCAGATCACCCGGCAGCCCGCCGCCGACTGGGCGCTCGGCGGCGCGATCGTCGCCATCTTCGGTCTCGCCGGCTCCCTGTTCATCCACCGCCGACGGGTGTGGGTGCGGGCGGTCAGGGGCGCCGACGGCGTCACCGTCGTCGAGATGGGCGGCCTCGGCCGCAGCGAGTCCGCCAAGGTGCCCGAGGAACTCGGAGTCCTCGCGGGAACCCTGTACGACCAGGCGCCGGGCGCACCCGACCCCGACGCCAGCACCTCCGACCCCGAACCCGACCCCGAACCCCGTGCCGTACCTGCTGAAGGGGCTGAGAAGTAAATGATGACTCTCGCCACCGCGACCAACGAGCACCTCGCGAGCATCAGCAACACGCTGATCTACTCCGCGATGGCCGTCTACACCCTGGCCTTCTTCACCTACATCGCCGAGTGGATCTTCGGCAGCCGCAGCAAGGTCAGCCGTACGGCCGCCGCGCTCACCGCGAAGCCGGCCGGGGCCGCCGGGGCGAAGACGCCGGAGGTGACCGTCAAGAACGCGGGCGGCACCGCCGTGATGGAGCGGCCAAAGGTCGTCGTACGGGCCGCCGCCGGCGCCCGGGACGTGCCGGACGGGCCCGGCGCCCACGGCGGGGACGAGCAGGGCGACCTCTACGGGCGTATCGCCGTGTCCCTCACCGTGGTCGCGTTCCTCGTGGAGTTCGCCGGGGTGCTGGCCCGCGCGCTGTCCGTGCAACGGGCGCCGTGGGGCAACATGTACGAGTTCAACCTCACCTTCTCCACCACCGCCGTGGCCGTGTACCTCGTCTTCCTCGCGCTGAAGAAGGACATCCGCTGGCTCGGCCTGCCCCTGGTCACGACGGTTCTCCTCGACCTCGGTCTCGCCGTCACGGTGCTCTACACCGCCAGTGACCAGCTGGTTCCCGCCCTGCACTCGTACTGGCTGTACATCCACGTCTCCACGGCGATCCTCTGCGGTGCCGTCTTCTACGTGGGCGCGGTCGCCACGATCCTGTACCTCTTCAAGGACTCGTACGAAAGCAAACTCGCGTCCGGCGGCAGGCCCGGCACCTTCGCGACCTCCGTCATGGAGCGGCTGCCCGCCTCGGCGTCCCTCGACAAGTTCTCGTACCGCGTCAACGCGGCCGTCTTCCCGCTGTGGACGTTCACGATCATCGCGGGCGCGATCTGGGCGGGCGACGCGTGGGGCCGCTACTGGGGCTGGGACCCCAAGGAGACCTGGGCGTTCATCACCTGGGTCGCCTACGCCACCTACCTGCACGCCCGTGCCACGGCCGGCTGGAAGGGCCGCAAGGCCGCGTACATCGCCCTGATCGCCTTCGCGTGCTTCCTCTTCAACTACTACGGCGTCAACATCTTCGTCACCGGCAAGCACTCGTACGCCGGCGTGTAATCCCCTTGGCAGGACGGCTACGACGGCGGCAGGCAGTCCTTCTCCGGGGGGCTGCCCGTCGGCCAGGCGATCTCGACGAAGCGGGCGTGCCGGTCGGGGGTCAGTTCCACGATCGGTACGGCCTTGTCGTACGGGTTGCCGTAGTTGTCGAGGCAGATCCAGCCGCTCGCGCCGTTCACCCGGCCCGACGAGCCCTTGATGAACGTCCACTCGTCACCGACGTCGGCCAGTGTCGGCGCGCTCTGACCACGCGGCGTGGCCTCGCGGATGCCCTCCACCGTGAGCCGCATCGCGTCGTACGCCACGATGAGCTGGCCGTCCTCCAGGTCGATGGCGCCGATCGGCGAGGGCCTGTCGCTCCTGCCGGTCCTGTTGCCCTGGGCAGCGGTCAGCAGTTCGTTCAGCTTCTGGGCGTCCGCCGCCGAACCCCCGGTCTTCGGGGGGTTCCTGAGCCAGGCGTCCGGGTGGGCGAGGGCGCTGTAGCGCACCGAGACGCCGTGCGTGAGGGCCTCGGGGTCGAGTTTCCTGTCACCGGTGAGGTACGAGGCGTCGTCCCCGGTGAGGACGGTGAACTCCCGCTGCTGGCAGCCTCGTTCGCCGAGTGCGTTGATGAACTGACGCAGCTGGGTGTGGCGTCCGGCGAACAGGATGGTGTTGACGCCGGGTGCGGTGTCGCACACCAGCTCCCTGATCTGGCGGAAGTCGTTGGCGGTGGTGCCCTCGTCGGTGCGGTTGGCGGGCGCGGTGAAAGGCCACGGCTGGTAGCGCGAGCCGGTCAGCAGCTTCTCGAACGACGCCTGGAGGGTGAGCGTGTACGGGTCGCCCGGATCGTCGTACACCAGCACCGCCTTGTCGGCCGCCACCTTGGCGAAGGAGGCGAGCGCGCGGGCCTCGTCGGTGTTGGTGGGGGCGGTACGGGCCAGCCCCGGGAAGGGTTTCAGGCCCCGCCGGTTGCCCTTTTGGCCGTTGGCGAGGCTGTCGGCGGTGATGGACGTGCCGACGACGGGGATACCGCGCCTGGTCAGCTCCCTCACCGCCAGGGTGTTCTCCTTCGTGCTCACCCCTATCCCGGTGACCGCGCGCAGCCGGTCCGAGGAGTTCGTCATCCGCTCCAGCTCGTCGACCGTGTGCTCCCAATAGGCCCCCGAACGGCCCGGGTTGGCCAGCACCAGCCGGATCGGCGGACCCTCGCCGTTCGCGTCGTGGTTCAGCATCCACTGGGCGAGATACGCGCCCTGGAGCTCGTGCAGCACATCCCCGAGGTTGTCCGCGTCGGACGCGGTGACCCCCTCGAACAGGGCGACGGTGACATAGTCGTCCCCGCCCCGCGTGACGGAGTCGTTCTCCCGGTCGATCGCCCTGATGGTGTCGGCGAGTTGCGGCCGGCCGAAGGAGTAGTCGGTCGTGGACACGCCCACGCACTCGTCACTGCCCGCCGGCCGCACGACCCCCGGCGCGCAGGCCCGGTCGTCGTGCGTGAGCGACCTGACCGCGAACCCGGTACCGGCCACCAGCGCCGCCAAGACCAGTAACGCCAGATAGCGGCGCAGGGGAATCGCCCACACCCCCTCGCGCAGCCATGCCCCGACGCCCCTGAACCCCGTACGAGCCATCACGCGCCTCCGTCGTTCCGGTTCGGGTCGTCGTCGGCGTCCTCATCGCCCGGGACGCGCAGCGGGCGGCCGGTCAGCGCCGCGTCGGGCCACTCCTGCGAGGCCTGCCACAGCAGCGCGTTGCTGGCGCGCGGATCGTTGGACAACTGCTCCAGCTCGAAGCGCAGCCGGCCGCAGAGTCTTCGGTCGGGCAGCACCAGTGGATCGGTCAACTGCCAGACGGCGTGCAGGAGTCGGCGTACCCGCAGATGCAGTACGGCGTCCACGTCGTCCGGCGGCCGTTGCTCGGCGTCGGTGTGGCCGAAGGCGATCCGGGCGCGCTGGTGGTCGCCGCCGACGAAGTCGTGGCCCTGGGCGTCGTGGGCGTGGAAGTAGGGCGCGGACGCCATGAACAGGAGGGTGCCGAGCCAGACGCGGGTGTCGAGGGTGTGGAAGGTGTCGCGCAGATGGGCGACCGCCGATCCGGTGTCACCGAGGGCGAGTTCGTGATGGAGGCGGTAGCGGGCCTTGGCCGGTTCGGGTCCCTCGTAGTGCCGGATGAGGGTCTCGTGGACGTCGCGCCACTTGCCGTGGTCGGCGTGCCGGTGGTGCAGGCGCAGCAGGAGCAGGGTGCGGACGAAGGGGTCACCGACGAACTGGCCCTCCACGACGGGCAGTCCCTCTGCCGCGAGCCGGGTCTCCAGTGCGCGGACGCTCGACGGCCCGAAATCGTCCGCGAGTTGGGAGGCGGCCAGGGCGCGGGCCGAGTCGTGGTCGTGGGCGGCGGCCAGCACGGTCAGCTCGTCGAGCCGGTCGGCGGGGACGAGCCGGTCGAGGAGCTCGCGGTAGGCGGGGCGGCCGTCGCGGTCCTCGTGCAGGGTGAGTTCGGCGGTGAGCAGGGCGCCGAAGGGCGCGGTGGGCGGCAGGCCGGGCAGGTTCTGCCGGGCGGACTCGGCGAGCAGGGCGATGCCCAGCGGGTTTCCGCACGTCAACCGGTGGGTGGCGGGCGGAAGTTGGGGCGGTACGGGGACCGCCGCACCCGTGCAGACCGCGTCGACGATGTGCAGCGTGTCGTCGGAGGACAGCGGCGGCAGTGACACCAGCAGGGCCCGCGAGGAGGCCGTGTCGCCCGGTGTCCAACGGGTGTGCTGGGCGGTCTCGCGCAGGTCCCGGCGTACCGCGTTGCGCAGCGGGGACCGGTCGCCGCTGCCGCGCACGGCGGCGATGAACACGACCTGGTCGGCGATGCCCTCGGCGCGGTCGCGCAGCACCTGCTCGATGAGTTCACGCCCCGGCGACCCCTGCGCGTTGTCGACCAGGACGAGCGGGCGGCCCAGGCGCTGGAGATGCGCCCGCATGCCGGCGTAGGCGTCGGTGAGGTCGGCGAGCAGGGCCCGTACGAGATAGCGCTCCGCGTGCTCGCGGGAGGTGCCGCCCGCCCTGAAGTGGTCGGAGAGCAGACGCAGGCCGAGCTCGGCGCGGTGACCGGCGTTCGGATACGTCCGGTACCAGGTGGACGCCCGGCGCTGCCGCGCCCCCGGCGTACGTTCCGTGATCGCCTCCATCGTGGCCTCGATGACCGCCGACACCAGCGGATCGTCGCTGATCGCCGCCGCGACCGCCTTCGCGGCCACCCGGCCCGCCCAGCGCGCGGCGAAGCCGCTGAACCACGAGGCGCTCTCGTTGAGCAGCAGCATCCGCTGGACCTCCCACCGGATGCGCTCGGTGTCGGCGTTGCCCCAGCCGCCGGCGGCCACCGCGATCAGGCCCGACATCAGCCGGGGGAAGGCGATCCGCCGGGCGCCGGTGACCGGCTCGGCGAGCTGCTCGGCGATCACCAGGAGGGCCTGCGCGAGCGGCGACCAGGCCTGCGCCGGGCGCGCTTCGGGCGACCCGTTGACGTGGGTGACCTGGGTGAACTGGGGGTCCTCGCAGTCGATCAGGGCGAGGGGGGTGTGCCCCTGGTAGGCGGCGCGCAGCTCACCGAGGACGGTGCTCTTGCCGAGCCCGCGCCCGGCGGTGAGCACCACGAACGGCAGCTCGCGCGGATGTTCGAGAGGGGTGGCGATGTGATGGTGCGGTCTCAGTCCGACGAGCCGGGGCGCGAGCCCCGGCGGATCGGTGTCGAAGAACGCCCCGCGTCCGTGCAGCCGTCTGAGCACCGCATCCCTCCCCCTGGCGCGGCCCACAAGTGCTGTATCAGTGTGCTGTGCGGCACAACACCACCAGTGTAAGAAAAGGGAGTTGCATCGGACCAGATCGGCGGATGTCCGTTGTGTTACGAAATCAACGGTCCGATGCTCGGCTTCGTACGTCTTTGTACGTCCTCCCTGCTGTAGGGGTCGGCTCAGTCGACCGTGATCGAGTCCAGCTGCCCCCGCAGATAGACGTGCGAGTCGACGGGCTCGTACGCGACCCGGCCCACCGGCGCGGGCAGCGACTCGACGATCGTGCCCGGGGTGCACTCGCCGAAGTAGACGAGGGACATCAGCTCCTCGGCGGGCGAGTCGGCCGGCGGCGGCAGCACCCGGTGACGGCCCGAACGCCACCGGTCGCCGGTCCAACGGGCCATCAGATCACCGATGTTGATCGTGAACGCTTCGGGATCGAACGGCGCGTCCTCCCAGCCGCCGTCGTCGGTCCAGACCTGGAGCCCGCCCTTCCCGGCCTGCCGGTCGAGAATGGTGACCGTCCCGAAGTCGGTGTGCGGCCCGATCCGGAACTGCCCCGGCTCCGGCTCGCCGACGATCTCGGTCCCCGGGTACCAGTTGATGTTGAAGCCGTACGTCGGATGGTCCATGTGCCGGGAGAAGAAGTCGTGTTCGACCCCGAGCGCGTCCCCGAGGAGGGTGAGCAGCTCCTTCTCCAGCTCGGCCATCCGGTCGAGGTACTCCTCGCACAGTGCCCGCAGTCCGGGCGCCTCGGTGGGCCACACGTTGGGGGCGTACCACTCGGCGTTGACGGCCGGGTCGTCGAACGGCTCGTGCGTGGCGAAGGACAGCGACTCCTTCAGGTCCGGTGGGGTCTCGGTGCCCTCCGCGTACCCGTTGGCCTCGGCCCCGGGGCCCAGCCACCCCCGCCCGCCGACCTTCACCGCGTACCGCTCCTTCACCTCGGCGGGCAGCGCGAAGAAGGCACGGGCCGCCTCCCGGACACCGGCCCGCAGGGCGGGGTCGACACCGTGCCCGGTGACCAGCAGGAAACCGGCGGTCTGGAGGGCCTCGTCGACGGTACGGGCGATCTCCTTGCGCGCCTGGGCGTCACCGGACAGCCAGGGCCGCAGATCGACGGTCGGAATACGGGGTTCACGGGATTCACGGGGTGAGTTCACCGATGTCCTCATTCCACAGGGCGGGATTGTTGCTGACGAAGTCGCGCATCAGGGCGACGCACGCGGGATCGTCGAGCAGCATGATCTCGACGCCGTGCTCGGCGAGCCAGTCGTGGCCACCGTGAAAGGTGACGGTCTCTCCCACGATCACCCGGGAGATACCGAACTGTCTCACCAGCCCGGAGCAATACCAGCACGGAGAGAGCGTGGTGACCATGGTCGTCCCACGGTATGAACGCTGCCGCCCCGCGTCCCGGAACGCGGCCGTCTCGGCGTGCGCCGAGGGGTCACCGTCCTGAACACGCCGATTGTGCCCACGCCCGAGCAGCGCGCCGTCGGCGCCGTAGAGGGCGGCGCCGATCGGAATCCCGCCCTCGGCGAGCCCGAGGCGGGCCTCGTCGAGGGCGACGGAGAGCCAGGCCTGTGCCTGGGTGTGATCCAGCTGGGGAACCTGTTCCATGGGGTTCACTC
This sequence comes from Streptomyces sp. NRRL WC-3618, assembly GCF_001280005.1. Taxonomy (GTDB): domain Bacteria; phylum Actinomycetota; class Actinomycetes; order Streptomycetales; family Streptomycetaceae; genus Streptomyces. The sequence goes on from NZ_LGDW01000188.1 coordinate 61,237, forward strand.
TCCCTCCGGCTGGAGCGACCGGACAGCACAGGCCTCCGGACGAAACCCGTACTGCTCGGCGCGGCTCTCAGCGCGGGCGGCGCCCCACTCCCCACGGAGGCAACCCGATGACCGCGACCACCCGGTCGCCGTGGGCACACCTCTCTGAACTCTCGACACTCTCGACGGTGGTCGGCCCTGTCTCCCCCGTCGGGGACGACCACCGGACGAGTGGGTTTCTGTGAGACGGCGTACGGGTGCGGAGCTGATCCCCTAGCGTCGTTGCCGTGGACGAAGAGGAAGACCGGCGGCTGGCCGCCATCACCCCCGAGATCACCCGCCGTTCGATCGATCTGCTGCGCAAGGTGGTCGGCCTCTATCCCGAGGAGCGCATCGCCCAGGAAGCCCTGGACTGCGCAGACGACATCCTGGCCCAGTACGGCACGGACGGGCTGCGCATCCTCGTCATGAGCCTCACCGGATGGGCCGCGGTGGAGATAGAGAAGGACGCGATGGCCTCCAAGCGGCCCCTGGACGCGATGGTCGACGACATGATGCTGACGTGGCTGGAGGCCAACCCGGAGGCGTGACCTGGGCCAGGAGATGCAGCGGCTGGCCGTGGTGCCGCCCTCGCCGCGCTCCAGGCGCTCTACGACGCCGCCGACGACGACTCGGCGACGGGCGGGCCCGACATCGACCGCCGTATCTTCCCGATCGTCTCGGTGATCACGGAGGACGGCTTCGAACGCCTCCCCGACCAGGAGACCGAGGACCTGAGCCACGAGATGGTGGCCGCCCGGCGAAACCGCCCGGACGGGCCGCCGCCCTGCCGTAGGCGATGCCGGCCTTCCCCTTCTTCCCCTGTCCCTCGCTTCCTTCGCGCGCGACGCATACGAACCCCTCACTTCTTCCGTCAGTTCAGTACATGAGCCGTGCTGTCAGCCTTGCCATGAGCGGACGTTGTGGCCTGAGGGGGAGAAGCGATCGTGGATCAGAAGGTTCTTGACGCCCAGAAATGGGTGAACGCCACCTACGCGAACGTCGCCGGCTACCAGGCGTGCCCGGAGACCGGCCGGACCGGATGGTCCACCATGCACGCCCTGACCATGGGACTCCAGCACGAGCTGGGCATCAGCCCGGTCGTCGCCAGCTTCGGGCCCGGCACGCTGGCCAAGCTCCAGGCCATCGGCGACATCGGGTTCGGCTGGAACGCGAACAGCAACATCGTCCGCATCATCCAGCACGGCCTGTTCTGCAAGGGGTACTGGGGCGCCAACGGCTTCGGCGAGTACGGCGCGGTCACCACCGAGGCCGTCAAGCTGATGCGCGACGACATGGGCCTGCCCGACGGCGGCGCGGGCACCGCGGGCGGCCAGATCACCCCGGCCCTGTTCAAGTGCGTACTCAACATGGACGCCTACGTCCGGGTCGTCGGCGGCACGGACGAGGTACGGGCCATCCAGCGGTGGCTCAACGGCCGTTACTGGCAGAAGAGCGCCTTCGGTATCGGCCCGTGCGACGGGATCTACTCCCGGGACGTACAGAAGGCGCTGATGACCGGGCTCCAGTACGAGCTGGGCCTCGCCGCCCCCAACGGGAACTTCGGCCCCGCCACCCAGGCCGCGCTGCGGACGCAGAACCTGGGCCTGGGCAACTCGGGTGTCCTGGTCCAGATGTTCTCGGCGGCCTGCGTGTTCAACTCCCCGGTGCCCTCCGGCACCAGCGCGGCGGGTACGCCCACGACCTGGCGCAGCACCTTCAACGACACCCTCGTCGAGTGGGTGAAGATCTTCCAGCGCTTCTCCAAGCTGCCCGACTCGGGCCGCGCGGACTACCAGACGTGGGCGCAGCTGCTGGTGTCGATGGGCGACGCGGACCGCCCGGCGACGGGCAGCGACACGCGCTGGGAGATCACCCCGTCCCGGGCCAGGTACATGCGCGACAACGGCTACCAGGTGGTGGGCCGCTATCTGTACGACCCGCCGGGCTCGACCCTGGACAAGGAGATCAAGCCCGGAGAGCTCGAGACGATCTTCGGCGCCGGCCTGAAGGTCTTCCCGATCTACCAGGACAACGCCCGCCGGCTCGCCGACTTCACCTACACCGCCGGCTACCAACACGCCCTGAACGCACACTCGTTGGCCGTCGGATACGGCTTCAACCGGGGTACGACGATCTACTTCTCGGTGGACTACGACGCCACTCAGGACGAGATCGACTCGGCGGTCGTGCCGTACTTCCACGGTGTCGCCGCGGGCCTCGCCTACAACGGCAAGCGGTACATACACGGCGTGTACGGCTCACGGAACGTCTGTACGAACGTGACGAAGCAGACCGGCGCCCGCTACTCCTTCGTCTCGGGCATGTCCTACGGCTTCTCCGGGAACCTCGGCTTCCCGATCCCCGCGAACTGGTCCTTCAACCAGATCAAGGAGATCGACATCACCAACGGCTCGGACTTCTTCGAGCTGGACCGCGACGTCATCTCCGGCGCGGACCCCGGCCAGAGCTCCGTCAACAGGACGGCGGGCCCGGCCGACGGCTTCATCAGCTACCTCACCCGCCTCCTGGCCATCGCGCGGGAGTACGGCAAGGGCAACCCGAACCAGCTGGTCATGGAGTACGTACGGCACATCTCGTACGGCGGCGGCGACTGGGACTTCCTGATCGGCGAATACGACGGCGACTTCGTGAACTTCGCCAACGGCAAGGGTATGTCGGTGATGGAGGGGTTCAAGGACCCGTACACCGGCTACGAGTTGGGCGCCGAGCACCTGATGGCGTCCGCGAACGGCCACTTCGTGGCGTGGAAGCCGAGCAATCCCCGCTCCGTCAACGAGGGCGACGTCGCGGGCTGGGGCGGTGACCTGCTGACGTTCTACGCCGACTGGCGCCACGCCGTGGAGACCTACCCGTCGGGTTACGCGTTCGCGATGGCCAAGCTGGCGAAGGTCGGCGTGGCCTCCAGCTTCGGCTTCAACGACCTGATCGAGGACGCGGACGCCTGGCTGCTCGCCGACGCGGTCCGCAACCAGGGCAAGGACATCGTCACCGCCGTCACCGACCTCTACAACGGCGGCGGAGGCCTCCGGCGCTTCCAGCGGTACTGGGACGGCCGGTTCAACGGGAACGCGGAGGACGCCAAGTTCCTGGCCCACAACATCCTCACCGCGGCGGACGACAAGGAGGTCGTCGCGGCGCAGCTCGGGCTGGTCACGGTCCGGGGCGGCATCAAGACGCTCCCCGCCATGCTGAGCTACGACGATCTGGAGCGGCTCGAACAGGGCTTCGTTGATACGCTCCTGGCCCGCACCGGCCAGGAGTCGCGGATGGCGGCCACCTACCGCAAGAACCACGACACCTACCTGCGCGCGGCCAGGTCGCGGGCACGGGCACACAAGGAGTAGCCGATGCGTCGGTTGGGCCCACTGGCATGGCTGGCCGTGGCCGTCGCCTCCTCGTTCCTGCTGGGGATCACGTACTTCATCGGTATGTTCTCCGGCGGCCACGAGCTCGACGAGACCTGTGCCTCCGTCGGCCAGACCGTGGACCAGCGCTACCGCGACGAGCACTGGCGGGAGCCGGGCCAGTGGTTCCCGCTGCACAACAAGTGCAACGCCGGCTACGACCTCGTCCCGGTGTGGGTCAACCCGGCTGTCGTCATCCTGACCTCGCTGATCGTCGTCTGCGTGGGGGCCGCGGTGTGGTCGGCGGCCACCCGCCGCCACGCGAAGAGATCAGCGAAGGCCCAGAGCAGGTAAGGCCCGCAGCGCACGTAGGGCCCGCCGTGCACGCAGGATCCGCAGAGCACGTGAAACTCGAAGAGGGTGAAGTTGTGATGGTCGGTTTCGGTGAGTTGTCGCGGCGCCGGTTCGCCGGTGCGACGGGTGCGGTGGCCGGTGCGGTGGTGCTGGGGTCGGTGGGAACGGCTGCTCCGGCGTCCGCCGCGGTCCCGGCTCCGGCCGGGGGGTGGAAGGGCGGCAGGTCGGCGAACGGCTGGCCGGTCCTGACGCAGGCCACGGAGTACGACATCGAGGGCAGCGGCCAGTCGGTGCGGCTGGCGGACGGCGACGCGTCCGTGCTTCTGCTGCACGTGGCACGGCGCTTCCACTACGAGATCGACCAGCTCCGGAAGGGGGACGTCCACGGCCACCGATCCTCGGGCGCGGTCCGGGCTCCGTACGAGTCCAACCACCTGTCCGGTACGGCGATGGCGATCCGTCCGGAGGCGTACCCGGTCGGCGTCAAGGGCGGCCTGTACCCGCGTGAGCTGGTGATCGTCCGGGACATCCTGGCGGAGCTGGACGGCGCGGTGCGGTGGGGCGGCGACTTCGAGACCCCGAAGGAGTCCCATTTCGAGATCGCGCTGAGGCCCGGTCACCCGAAGCTGAAGGGCGTCGCGCGCAAGATCCGCGGCTGGAACGACAGCCCGGGGGAGGGCGCGGGGTCGATCGACGCGTTCGACCCGAAGCGGCGCGCGAAGGCGAGGGCGTTCACGCTCCGCAGCGCCGGACAGGGCGTAGGGGGGACGGCCTGACAACTCCTTGATCCGTGTTCGTGGTCGCGTCTAGGGTCGGGTACGTGACTGCCGGGTCGGCCTTGGGCCATACACGAGTTGGGTGCCCGGCCTCGGCGTGAGCCCGAGGCGGGCCCGAGGCCCGCCCCCTCCTCCGCGTCTTTCCTCATCGCCCTTTGCAGCGAACCCCAGGACACGGAGAACACACCACACATGCAGCAGCCTTCACCCACCCCCGAACTGCCCACCACCGCCGTTCAGTTGAACCACACCGCGGTTTTCGCGAGCGACCGCCGGCTGTCGGCCGAGTTCCTCGCCACGATCCTGGGCCTGGAGGTCGGCGCCCCCTTCGGCCCGTTCCTGCCCGTCGACCTCGGCAACGGCGTGACCCTCGACTACTACGAGAAGCGTGACGAGCCGATCCAGTCGCAGCACTACGCGTTTCTCGTGCCCGACGACCAGTTCGACACGATGATCGCCCGCCTGGAGGCGGTCGGCGTCCCCTACTACGCCGACCCGAGCCACACCGAACCCGGCCGCGTCAACGACCTCTTCGGCGGCTCCGGCGCCTACTTCGCCGACCCGGACGGCCACAACCTGGAAATCCTGACCAGGCCGTACGCCCGCCCGTAGGCACGACGGGCCGAGTGCCGTGTCGTCGGCCTACGCCTGCGGTTCCAGGACGGAGTAGTCGGCGAAGCAGCGGCGGTACCGCGTGTGACGGGTTTCCTGCGTGTGCCGCCGCTGCCACTCCTCGACCTTCGCCGGATCCGGGTGCCGTCCCGACACCGCCCCGCAGTCGTCCTCGTCGCCCGAGACGCAGCGCGCCTCGTACTCGGGCTCGGCGGCGCCGTCCTGGACGATGGAGTACGGCACGTACCGGAAGACGCGGCGCCGGGTCGGGGTGCTCGCCCCGTCCCCGAGATGCGCCTGCCGCTGGTGGCGCCGGAACAGGACGTTGGCGTCGGTCTCGCGGGTGCGGTCGCACTCTTCGCGGGCCCTCGTCCGGAACCTGTCCAGTTCGTCGCAGGCCGCGCAGCCGGGTACGGGCTCGGGGGCCGCCGGGTAGATCGTGGCGGGCAACAGTTCGAGCCCCGAGCGGTGTTCCAAGGTCATGTGCCAACTCCGTACGTACGTCGCTACTCGCGATTACTCTGGGTGTACTGAGCGTGGCTGAGGGGAACGGCCCGGATCAACGCCTGGCGCGTGTGAATGGGGCACTGGCACCAGAGGGGGACGCGTGGTTCGACGGAACGCAGAGGACGGTTGTGGGACGGGAGTCAGCAACGCCGCCCTGTTCGGCGAGGTGTTGCGGCACTTCCGCGAGGCCGCGCTCCTCACACAGGCGGCGCTGGCCCAGCAGATCCCGTGCGACCGCTCGCATGTGGCGAAGGTGGAGGCGGGAGTGAGCGTCCCGCAGGACACGTTCGCAAAGGCGTGCGACGAAATCCTGGGCACGGGTGGGATGTTGCTGCGGTTGTGGAAGAAGGTGGACTGGTATCCGGAGGTGCAGCATCCGGACTGGTTCGAGCGGCGGGCGCGGATGGACGCGGAGGCGGTGGCGCTGCGGGAGTATCAAGAGCGCGTCATGCCGGGCATGTTGCAGAATCCGGGCTACGCGCACGCGCTGTTCTCCCGGATTGCGAGCGGTGATGAGGTTGAGGAGCGTGTCCGGGCCAGGCTCAGCCGTCAACCGCGCTTCTTCGCTGACGACGGCCCGCTGTACGTCGCCGTCCTGGACGAGAGTTGTCTGCGCAACCAGGTAGGGGGCCCGGAGGTCATGCGTGACCAGTGCGCCCATCTGCTGAGCGTGGGACAGCGCCCCAACATCCGTATCCAGGTGGCCCCGGCGAGCTACCCCGAACTTCTCCGCCCCAACGTTTCCATGTCGTTGATCGAACTGCCTGACGGCCATCGGTGGGTGTATTCGGAGTCGCTGGACCGTGGCCATTTCAACGACGATCCGACCGTCTGCGCGCAGCACAGCCACGCCTATGATGTGCTCAGGGCGGACGTCCTGTCAGCCCGCGAATCCGCCGCTCTGATCAGCGACGTGATGGAGGGGTACAAGCATCATGCAGAGGCACGAACTCGACGTGGCGACCTGGATCAAGAGCAGCTACAGCGGCGAGAACGGCGGCAACTGCGTCGAGGTGGCCCCCGGATTCCCCGGCGTCGTCCCCGTCCGTGACAGCAAGGTGGCTTTCGGCGGGCCGGTGGTTGTCGTAACCCGCGCCGCCTGGGCGGAGTTCGTGGGGTTCGCGGCTCAGGTGTGAATCGGCCCGCTCTGATCAGCCCCACGATGGAGGAGCGCGAGCATCATGCACAGGCACGAACTCGACACGACGACGTGGATCAAGAGCAGCTACAGCGGCAACGACGGCGGCAACTGCGTCGAGGTGGCCCCCGGATTCCCCGGCGTCGTCCCCGTCCGTGACAGCAAGGTGGCTTCCGGCGGTCCGGTGATCGTCGTAGGCCGGGCCGCCTGGGCGGAGTTCTTGGCGCTCACCTCCCGACCGTGACGGGTGGCGCCCGGCGGGGAGGACCCGCCGCATGAGGCGATGATGTCTCCTTTCCGCACGGTTCTCACCCGGTTTCGCGGGCCACGCCCCCGCATCCGGGCGGGGTGCGGCCTGCTGGTGTCGATGCCCTCGAACCGGACCCGGTCCTGCGTCGCCCTGCATCCCGCGCCTGTCAACTTCCCTGTCGGTGAGGGTAGTTCGCAAAGTTCAGGGCCAGCTCGTCGAAGTGCTCGCGGTAGGAGTCCGTCGCTTCGTGGAACGCCTTCTCCGAGAAGAGCCCCCGCTCCAGGAACAGGACGGGCGCACCGGTCAGGGCGCTGTGCAGCAGATGCAACTCGTCGACGGTGAGGCGGAGTTCGCGTGACTCCGTCCATCCGATCGCGAAGTGTCCGGCGAGGGCCTGGACGGTCTCCCGGCTCGCACCGAGCCGAACGGCGAGCGCTGTGTCCCTGTCCTGTCCGTCGTCCCCGTCGCTTCCGTCGTCGAGGAAGACGGTCAGCGCCCTGTGTATGACGTCGGCCTGGTACGGCCGGACCCGGGCGATGAACTCCTCGCCGTCCCGTGTGAACTGGACGCGCAGTCTCATTCGGCCACCGCGTGGGTGACGTGGGTCGTGGGCGTCTCGTACGCGACGTAGGCCGCGTTGTTGATGGCCAGGGCGAGGGCGTCGAAGTCCTGCCGGAAGTGGCCCAGCCGAATGTGGAAGGACTCCTGGCAGAACTCGCCGCCCGTCTGGACGAAATGGGTGGCCGCGTTGGTCAACGCGCAGAGCAGCATGTGGAGTTCGTCCGGGCGCAGCCGTATGTCGAAGGGCCCCGCGTGCGGCCCGCACAGACGGGTGAGGAGAGCGTCGACCACATCCTGGCCGGCGCCGAGCAGCAGGTTCAGGTAGGCGTCGTCGGCTTCGGTTCGTGCGCAGTAGCTCAGGGCCTCATGGAGGGCACGTGCTTCGGAGGGCAGGAGCTGCGCGCTGAAGCTCGCACCGCTTCCGCTCACGTCGTGGGCGAAGGAGAAAGTAGCCATCGCCCCCTCTTCTACCCGCCGTCGCCGCCGCGCGCCAACGTATTCGGCCGGCATCGGCACCCGGCCCGCTCGGTCCGGGTGTGGTCGGACGGCGCCGCGCCAAAAGCGTTACGGGGCTCCTTTGAGCGATACGGATATCAGATGCTCTCCGTCCGTCGTCGCCCCCGGAATCCCGTATCGCGCGCTAATCGAACTGAATTCCGATTAATGGATAGAGGGTACCTAAACCGCTACCGACGTGCATCGACCGATTCCTGTCCATTAATGCCGCATATTCGGCAATTTCTTAAGTGCTCCTGGTCACTATTGGTTGATCCTCGAAACACAGTGGGCATCTCGATCATCATGACCACGGAGACGCGCACGCCCCATCCAGTCCTTGACCAAGACGCCATCACGAGCCTCCTCTTCAGCGACGGCGCGGACGGAACCGAAATTCACGCACGCTGGCGCACAGCGGTCTCGGACGAACTGTTCCGGTATCGGCCAGGACTCGGGGCCCAGCAGCGATGGCAACTCGCCTACGAACGGCTACGAGCCCTGAACAAACACGTCCCGTCGCCCGAAGACCTCGCCAACGACCCGCGCGCACTCGCGGCGTTGCACGAGTGGACCTGCCCCGTGGACGGCGCAACGGTCACCGTTGCCGGTATCCACTACAACCTCTTCCTCGGCAGCGTCGTCGACGACGAGGTCTCCCCGACGCGCGACCTGACGGACTTCGCCACCATGTCCCGGCTGGGGACGTTCCTGTGCACCGAGCGCGCGCACGGCAACGACGTACCGGCGCTGGAGACCGTCGCCCGCTACGACAGGGAGCGCGACGAGTTCGTCCTGCACACCCCGCACCCCGGGGCGCAGAAATTCATGCCCAACACCAGCTCCGCCGGCGGCCCCAAGACCGCCGTGGTCGCCGCCCGCCTGATCGTCGACGACAAGTTCCTGGGCTCCTTCCTCTTCCTCACCCCGCTGAGCGACGAGTTCGGCACCCTGCCCGGCATCACGGTCACCCTGCTGCCGGAGCGCGTCGGCACCTCGGTCGACCACTGCGCCACGAACTTCGACAACGTACGGCTGCCCCGCACCGCCCTCATCCAGGGCGCCCACGGTCAACTCCTGCCCGACGGAACCCTCGACAGCTCCGTCGGCAGCCCGCGCAAACGGTTCATCCACGCCATCAGCCGTGTCGTGGCGGGCAAGCTGTGCATGAGCGGCAGCGGGCTCGGGGTGGCCCGTACGGCACTCGCGATCGCCGTCCGGTACTCGTACACCCGGCACATATCCGGGCCCGTCGCCGGACAGCGCGTCCCGCTCGCCGCCCACCGCACCCACCACACCCGCCTCCTCGACCACACCGCCACCGCCTACGCCATGACCTTCCTGCACCGGGCGGCCACCGAACGCTGGGTCACCCACACGCCCGAGGACCGCGACGCCGCCGAGCGGCTGGTCGCCGTCACCAAGGGGTGGGTCACCTGGCGGGCCCGGGAGATCGCGGCCGAGAGCCGGGAACGGTGCGGCGCCCGGGGGCTGTTCGTCGAGAACGGGCTCGCCGCCATGGCCGGTGACATGGACGGTGCGATCACCGCCGAGGGCGACAACGTGGCCATCTGGTGCAAGGCCGGCGCCGAGCTGATCTTCGGTCACGAACTCGCGCCGGAACCCGTCCGGCCCACCGGCGACGAGCCGTTGACCGACCCCGGGCTGCTGCGCCGCGCCCTCACCACCGCCGAGCGCTACTGGCACCAGGCCGCCCGTCGCGATCTGCGGCGCGAGGGCAGCGGCGACAGCCTCGGCCGCTGGAACAACGCCTCCGACGCCGCCCTCAACCTCGTGGAGGCGTACACGGTGGGCCAGGCGGCGGACGCGCTGCTCGCCGCGTGCGCCCGAGTGCCCGACCCGATCACACGCGCTGTCCTGGAGGACCTGACCGCGCTCTTCCTCCTCCGTCAGGTCGACGCCCGCAGCGGCCTGCTTCTCGTCGAACAGGCCCTCACCGTCGACCAGGTACGCGCCCTGCCGGAGACCCTGCACGCCCTCACGACCCGGCTGGCCCCGCACCTCAGCAGCCTGACCGAGGCCTTCGACGTCCCGGAAGAGCACCTGTCGTCGCTACCGATGCTGAACGGCGCCTGACCTTGACCCGCGCTTCCTGTGAACTGGAACGGGGCGATTCCTGACCCCAGTATGACGCGTGCATGATATTCGGTTGAGGTGTCCGACGACGTGCCGGGCGTGTGGGGGGACGCACGCCCGGCACGTCCGCGAACAGGTCGGTACGGCCGCTCCCGCGGTCGGCCCGCTGCGGCACCCCGTCCAGCCCCGCGCTCACCAGGGCCACCACGAGGCGTGTGATGTCACCGAAGGCCGGCGGGCCAGTGTTCCGGCCCCCGGCCTACGTACTGCTCCACCCCGCCCTCCGGGCGGACAGCGGAAAGGTGACGGCAGGCCTTAGTGGTCTGCCGTAAACGGTGGGAACCCGGCTTCCGTCATGCGCTCGGTCACCTGGGGTAGACGGTCGGGCGCGGCGTCGAGAAGCAGCAGCAGCCCGGGATCGTCGCTGTCCGGGCCGACGCTGTTGCTCAGAATGCCGAGGAGGATGGCCAGAGCCATCGGAGGTTCGTCGCAGAGGAGCTCGTCCGCCTCGTGGACGAGGACCGCCAGCGCCGGTTCGGGTTGTTCCGAGGCCGCCTTGTCGTGGCGCGCTCTCATCATCACGTCCCTGAGACAGTCGTTGAAGGCGTCCCAGTTGTGGCTGAAGTAGTCCGGGAAGTTGAGCGAGGCCGCCCATTCGGCGAACATGCCCTGACTGGTGCGGCAACGGGAGCCGTGTACGGCCCTGAGCGTCGAACTGGACGGCACGTGTTCCGCCAGTGGTCGGATCCAGACTGCCGTGTTGGTCATCCCATCATCTCCATGTGGTGCGGCGGAGCGGCGCGGCGGAAACGGGGAGTGTTTCCGCCGCACCGCACCTGTTGTACCGGACTGGCCGGGGTGTCTAGAACCGGCCCAGGAAGTAGAACGTGTTGTAGTGGTCGAACGTGGCGTAGACGTTGCCGGTGTTGGGGTTGCGGACCAGTCGATGTTGGCCGCGCCCCCCGGAGGGGTTCGTGTGGCTGTACATGTGTATGTCGTACTCCACGTAGGGGGAGAGACGGGTGTTGTTCGGGAGAGTGCTCCAAGCCTGGTTGGGGCTTGCGCCCCGCGCCCTCTCCTGGCGCGTGAGCGTGCCGTTGTAGTCGTTGAAGATGCCGCCGTAGTAGATGAACCGGTCCGCGCTGTAGTTCGGCTCGAAGTACGCGTACCACGTGCCTCCGTAGGCCTGGGCGGGCCACCCGTGACCCCACTGCGGGCTGAGGTCGCGCCAACCGAACGTGCTGTGGTTCCAGTCGATGTTGTAGTTCGCCCAGAACGCCGCCGAGCTGTTGGCGTCCTGCCACATCCCCGGGTTTATGTTTGCCCCTGCCGGGACCTGCTGCTGCCAGCAGGTCTGCGGGCAGTAGACCGTCTGCGGCGGGGTGGCGGACGCGGTCCCGATGGTGCCGCCCAGGAGGGCGAACGCCATGCCTGCGACGGCCAGGGCGCGGCCGAGTCTCCGGGGCCGGGGCTTCTTCTGGAGTGCCGCAGAGGGTGCGGATGTCTGATCGGTGGAAAGCATCTCAGGTACCTCGCATCGGTCCGGTGTCTCCGAGGCCATGTGGCTCGGTCGACCACAAGGAGCAGGTCGTGGGGGACGACAGTCCGACGGTCGTCTTCGAGGCCGGCCGTTCCTTGTGTGTGGACCCGATACTGGGCGCTGAGTGCGATCAGAATCTTGTGTAGTTCTACCCAATTCGGCAGAACTGGGTAGCGCATGGGTACGGTTGGGTGTGGGTGTGGGTGTGGGTGTGGGTGTGGGTGTGGGTGTGGTGCAGGCAGCCCCCGGCACCGGAGCGGCCGCACCGTGCTCGACGAACGGGCCCGCACCCGCCCCTACCGCACAGGGACCGGACGACGCGGAGAGGTTCCCCGGTGGCTGCGCGCCTGTGGTCGCCACGGGGGTCACACGCGCCGAACGGCCGACCACCCGCCGGCCGCGTCCCCGACCTCATGGGGCAGGCGGGAATGTGACGACAGGGCCTGGCTAGTCCTTGGGATCCTCGCCGCTCTCACGGCGCTTCAGCTCCTCCTCGCGGCGGCGCAAGTCGGCCTCCCAGTCGCGCAGATGGGCGTCGTCGTCCGCCACGGAATCCGAGGCCCCGGACTCCTCGTCCTTGAGGGACATCAGGAACTCCGGGTTGTCGTCCGGGGCGATCCACTGGCCGCCCGAAGAGCCGCCGATGCGCTGCGAGGTGGCGCGGTCGCGGCCGATGATCAGCCAGGAGACGGAGCCGACCAGCGGGAACAGGAGGATGAGGATGGCCCACAGAGGCTTGGGCATGAAGCGGACGTCCGTCTCCTGCGTGGTGACGCAGTCGATGAACGCGTAGATGCTCAGCGCCAGAGGCACCAGGATCAACAGCACCCGCAGCATGTATTCGGTCCCCTTGAGTCGCCGTCCGGATCCGCTGCCCGGAGTCGCTGTCCGGGCGCTACGACGGTCGCGTCCCAGCCCCGCTGACAGGTCCAGGGTAGTGCGTGACGGATACTGGAACGCATGGCTTACGACGATCTTCGCTCCCTGCTCAGGGCGCTGGAGCGCGAGGGCGACCTCAAGCGCATCAAGGCCGAGGTGGACCCGTACCTGGAGGTCGGGGAGATCGTCGACCGGGTACAGAAGGCGGGCGGACCCGCGCTGCTCTTCGAGAACGTGCGCGGGTCGGCGATGCCGCTGGCGATGAACGTGTTCGGCACCGACCGGCGGCTGCTCAAGTCGCTCGGGCTGACGTCGTACGCGGAGATCAGCGACCGGATCGGCGGCCTGCTGAAGCCCGAGCTGCCGCAGGGGTTCGTGGGCGTGCGCGAGGCCTTCGGCAAGCTCGGCTCGATGGTCCACGTACCGCCGAAGAAGGTGAAGTCGGACAACGCGCCCGTGCAGGAAGTCGTCCTCAAGGGCGACGAGGTCGACCTCGACAGCCTCCCGGCCCTCTTCACCTGGCCCGAGGACGGCGGCTCCTTCTTCAACCTGGGGCTGACGCACACCAAGGACCCGGAGAGCGGGATCCGCAACCTCGGGCTGTACCGGCTCCAGCGGCACGACAAGCGCACCATCGGCATGCACTGGCAGATCCACAAGGACAGCCGCAACCACTACCAGGTGGCCGCCCGTAAGGGTGAGCGGCTGCCGGTCGCCATCGCCTTCGGCTGCCCGCCCGCCGTCACCTACGCGTCCACCGCCCCCCTCCCCGGTGACATCGACGAATACCTGTTCGCCGGGTTCATCGCGGGCAAGCGGATCGAGATGGTCGACTGCAAGACGGTGCCGCTCCAGGTGCCGGCGCAGGCGGAAGTGGTGCTGGAAGGCTGGCTGGAGCCCGGCGAGATGCTTCCCGAGGGCCCCTTCGGCGACCACACGGGCTTCTACACCCCGCAGGAGCCGTTCCCCGCGCTCACCATCGACTGTATGACGATGCGGCGGCGCCCGCTGCTCCAGTCGATCGTCGTGGGCAGGCCGCCCACGGAGGACGGCCCGCTGGGCCGCGCGACGGAGAGGTTCTTCCTCCCCCTTCTCAAGATCATCGTCCCGGACATCGTGGACTACCACCTCCCCGAGGCCGGCGGCTTCCACAACTGCGCGATCGTCGCTATCGACAAGAAGTACCCCAAGCACGCGCAGAAGGTGATGCACGCGGTCTGGGGCGCCCACATGATGTCCCTGACCAAGCTGATCGTGGTCGTCGACGCGGACTGCGACGTCCACGACCTGCACGAGGTCGCCTGGCGGGCCTTCGGCAACACGGACTACTCCCGCGACCTCACCGTGGTCGAAGGCCCCGTCGACCATCTCGACCACGCCTCCTACCAGCAGTTCTGGGGCGGCAAGGCGGGCATCGACGCGACGCGGAAGTGGCCCGAGGAGGGGTACACGCGAGACGGCGGCTGGCCGGAGATGGTGGTGTCCGACCCCGACACGGCCGCGAAAGTCGACAGACGCTGGAAGGAATACGGCCTGTGAGTTCCGCCTCCGCATCCGCCGCACTGCCGCAGCCGGGCCGCACCAGGGCCTTCCTGCGCCTCGTCATGATCGAGCACTCGATCTTCGCGCTGCCCTTCGCCTACATCGCGGCGCTGACGGCGATGTTCCAGATGGACCGGAACATCCACTGGAGCCGGCTGCTCCTGGTCACCGTCTGCATGGTCGGCCTGCGGACGTTCGCCATGGCCGTCAACCGGATCATCGACCGCGAGATCGACGCCCGAAACCCGCGCACGGCCCACCGTGAACTGGTCACGGGCGCCATGTCGGTGAAGCACGCCTGGACCGGCGCCCTGGTCGCCGTCGTCGTCTTCCTCGGCTCGGCGGCCCTGCTGAACCCCCTGTGCCTGGCCCTCGCCCCCGTCGCGGTGATCCCGATGGTGGTGTACCCGTACGGCAAACGGTTCACGAACTTCCCCCAGGCCATCCTGGGCCTCGCCCAGGCCATGGGACCGGTCGGCGGCTGGCTGGCGATCACGGGGGAGTGGTCCTGGGACGCGGTCATCCTGGGGCTCGCGGTCGGCATCTGGATCGGCGGCTTCGACCTCATCTACGCCTGTCAGGACGTCGAGACGGACCGCGAGACCGGCGTGCTGTCGGTTCCGGCGCGCTTCGGCATCCCGGCGGCGGTGTGGGGCGCCCGGGTCTGCCACACCCTGACGACGGCGCTGCTCGTCTGGTACGCGCTGGCCACGGACGCCGGGGCGTTCCTCTGGCTGGGACTCGTCGTCGTGGCGGGGGCGTTCGTGTACGAGCACAGGATCGTGCGGCCGCACGATCTGTCGCGGCTCAACAGGGCGTTCTTCAGCGTCAACGGGTTCATCGGGATCGCTCTTTTCGGGTGCGCGCTGCTCGATCTGCTCGTCCGTGGGCTCACGGTCTGAATTCCCATCGGGGTCACCGCCGGTAGGCTCAGGGTGTGAACGCAGGAGAAACGCAGCGCACGCCTTGGATCGTGGGGGTGTCCGGAGCATCGGGGACGCCGTATGCGGCTGCTGTGCTGCGCGCGCTGCTCGGGGCGGGTCAGGCCGTCGATCTGATCGTCAGCCGCGCCTCGCGGCTCACGTTGCTCGACGAGACCGGGATCCCCTTCCGCGACGCCCACTGGCAGGACGACCTGCGGGAATGGCTGTCCCGGGGCGCCGACGGCAAGCCCGGCACGTTCGCCGTGGACATCGACGGCGTACGGCACTGGAGCGCCGGGGACCTGGCGGCCGGGCCGTCCTCCGGGTCGTACGCCACCAAGGGGATGCTGATCGTGCCCGCCTCCACGGCCTGCGTGGCCGGGGTCGCGCTGGGGCTGTCGAAGGACCTGTTGCAGCGAGCGGCCAGTGTGACCCTCAAGGAACGGCGCCCGCTGGTCGTCGCCGTACGCGAGTCCCCGTTGAACGGGCAGACACTGCGGCACCTGGTGACCCTGGACGACGCCGGCGCGAGCGTCGTACCGGCCTCGCCCGCCTTCTACTCCGGCGCCACCCACATCCAGGACCTCGTGGACTTCGTCGCCGGGCGGGTCCTCGACGCGGCGGGCGTCCCGCACGCGCTGTACACCCGCTGGGAGGGCGAACTCGGCGGCGGGCCCGGGACTCCCCGCGTTCCCCGTACGTCCCGTACTGATAACGACTGAGCCGGTGTACGTATCAGCGACTGGCAGTACCGCTCATCACCTTCAGCAAGCGCAACCCGCAACCCTCAGCAAGTTTCAGCTTCAGGATTCTTCATCGGAAGGCTCGATCGCATGGACGCCGTGGACAGGCAGCTCATCCAGGCCCTGAGAGAGAACGGCAGGGCCTCCTACGCCGAGCTGGGGCGCCTCGTCGGTCTGTCGGGACCCAGCGTCACCGACCGCATCAACCGGCTGGAGACGGCCGGTGTCATCACCGGGTACCGCGCCACCGTCGACGCCGCCTCGCTCGGCCTCGGTGTGACCGCGCTCATCGGCATCTCGCTCTCCGACGCGGCCGACCACGAGGACGTGGCGCGTCGGCTGCGCGACCTCGGCGAGATCGAGGACTGCTGGTTCATCGCGGGCGACGACTCGTTCATGCTCAAGGTGCGGGCGAGTGACGTCGACGGGCTGGAGAAGATCATCCGTCGGCTCAGCGGGACGCAGGGCGTCTCCAGGACCCGTACGACCATCGTGCTCTCCACGAAGTGGGAGAACAGGGTCGGTGAGCTGCCCGAGGAGCAGTAGGGGCGGGGGCGTAGGTTTACGAGGCCGCGGTTCACGAGACCGCGGTTCACGAGGCTGCACGAAGGCTGTCTAGGAGAGGGCTGAGCGAGGAATGAGCATGGACGTCGGGCTCAAGCGCGAGCTGGAAGAGAAGGTCAGGGCCGGTGAGCGGCTGACCCGTGAGGACGGCATCGCGCTGTACGAGTCGGACGACCTGGCCTGGCTCGGCGGGCTGGCGCACGAGGTGCGGACCCGTAAGAACGGTGACGTCGTCCACTTCAACGTCAACCGGCACCTCAACATGACCAACGTGTGCACCGCCTCGTGCGCCTACTGCTCGTTCCAGCGCAAGCCGGGCGAGAAGGACGCGTACACGATGCGCATCGAGGAGGCGGTCAAGCTCGCCAAGGCGATGGAGGGCGAGAACCTCACCGAGCTGCACATCGTCAACGGCCTGCACCCGAGCCTCCCGTGGCGCTACTACCCGCGCTCCCTGCGGGAGTTGAAGGCCGCCCTGCCGGATGTCTCCCTCAAGGCGTTCACCGCGACGGAGATCCACCACTTCGAGACGATCAGCGGGCTGTCGGCGTCCGAGATCCTCGACGAGCTGATCGACGCGGGTCTGGAGTCCCTGACCGGCGGCGGCGCCGAGATCTTCGACTGGGAGGTCCGCGAGCACATCGTCGACCACCGGACGCACTGGGAGGACTGGTCGCGCATCCACCGCCTCGCGCACGAGAAGGGTCTCAAGACCCCGTGCACGATGCTGTACGGCCACATCGAGGAGCCCCGGCACCGGGTGGACCACGTCCTGCGGCTGCGTGAGCTCCAGGACGAGACGAACGGCTTCCAGGTCTTCATCCCGCTGCGCTACCAGCACGACTTCGTCGACATGAAGGACGGCAAGGTCAGGAACCGCCTCCAGGCGCGTACCCAGATGGCGACGGGCGCCGAGGCCCTGAAGACCTTCGCGGTCTCCCGGCTGCTCTTCGACAACGTCCCGCACGTCAAGGTCTTCTGGGTCATGCACGGCGTCCAGACCGCCCAGCTCGCCCTCCAGCACGGCGCCGACGACATGGACGGCTCGGTCGTCGAGTACAAGATCACCCACGACGCCGACAACTACGGCACCCCCAACAAACTCACCCGCGACGACCTGCTCGACCTGATCCGGGACGCCGGATTCCGGCCGGTGGAGCGCAACACGCGGTACGAGATCATCCGCGAGTACGAGGGCCCGGACCCGGCGCGCCGGGACTCGCCGCAGGCGATGCGGGTGTGAGGCGCGTGTGAGCGGTTCGGGACGTGGTACTCGGCGGAGATGACTCCACGTACCGCCGCGGCACCCGAGGAGGCCTACACCGCGGCACCCTTCGTCCCCGACCGCGGCGGCCTCCCGGCGCTGCGCCGCGCTGCGGCCGACTGCCGGGGGTGTCCCCTGCACCGGGATGCCACGCAGACCGTGTTCGGGGCCGGGGACAGGGCCGCCCGCGTCATGCTCGTCGGCGAACAGCCCGGCGACCAGGAGGACCGCCAGGGCAAGCCCTTCGTCGGCCCGGCCGGCAAGCTCCTGGACAGGGCCCTGGCGGAGGCCGGCATCGACCCGGCGGAGGCGTACGTCACCAACGCCGTCAAGCACTTCAAGTTCACCCAGGACGAGCCCGGCAAACGCCGGATCCACAAGCCGCCGTCGCTGCGCGAGATGACCGCGTGCCGCCCGTGGCTGGCCGCCGAGCTGGCCGTCGTGGAGCCCGAGCTGATCGTGCTGCTGGGGGCGAGCGCGGGACGGGCGCTGCTCGGTTCGTCGTTCCGGGTGGGAGAGGTGCGCGGGGCGCTCCTGGAGCGGGAGATCCACGGTCGACAGGAGAGGCTGGTGGCGACGGTGCATCCGTCGTCGGTGCTGCGGGCGAGGGACGACGCGGACCGGAAGGCGGCGTACGGGGGCCTGGTCTCGGACCTGGAGGTAGCGGCGCGGGCACTGGCGTAAGGCTTTGTGAGGATCCTGAGTACCCGATGCCGATGCCGATGCCACTCGCCGTACCCCGCTGCAAGATCGTGGCCTGGGCGTGTTTCACTGGATGACGTCCGTTTTTGGCAACGTTCGGACCGTCGTACCGGAAGACCGGAAGAAGAGTGGATTGAGATGCTCCGCTACACGCTGATGCGCTTCGGGATCCTGGTGGCCTGCCTGCTGGTCGTCTGGGGTCTCGTCTACACCGGTGTCGCACCGCGCGGCCTGGGCAGCTCCAACGGCATGTGGATCATCCTGCTCTCCCTCGTGATCTCCGCCCCGATCAGCTTCGTGGCGCTCCGCAAGGAGCGGGACCGGGCGTCGGTGCAGATCGTCGAGAAGGTGGACCGCGTCAAGGCCAACCTGGAGGCGAACCGCAGCCAGGAGGACGAGGCGGTCGACGAGGCGGCTCAGGCCCAGGCTCCGGCCCAGAGCTAGCCTCCCGACCTCACCGTCCAACTACCCTTGCCCTCATGGGTGCTGTGAAGAGCAAACGGATGCCGCGCGCCGTCCGTGAGCAGCAGATGCTGGACGCCGCCGTACGGACCTTCGGCCAACGCGGCTACATGGCCGCGTCGATGGACGAGATCGCCGAACTCGCCGGTGTCTCCAAGCCGTTGGTCTATCTGTACCTGAACTCGAAGGAAGAGCTCTTCACCGCGTGCATCAGGCGCGAGGCCAGGACGCTCACCGAGGCCGTCCGCGCCGGTGTCGAACCGGCCCTGCCCGCCGACCGCCAGCTCTGGGACGGTCTGCGCGCGTTCTTCACGCACACCGCCCAGAACCCGGACGGCTGGTCGGTACTGCACGTCCAGGCCCGAACACACGGCGAGCCGTTCGCGGCCGAGGTCGCGGCGATGCGCGAGGAACTCGTCGAGTTCGTCACGGAGTTGATCGTGATCGCGGCCCGCGAGGCACACAGCGACCCCTCGCTGCCCGAGCGAGAGGTCGCCGGCCTGGCGGTGGCCCTGGTAGGCGCCGCCGAGTCCCTGGCGGCCTGGGCCAACACCACCCCGGCCGTCACAGCGAGACAGGCGGCAACAACCCTGATGAACTTCGCCTGGGCAGGCCTGGCCAACCTGATGACAGGCACCCCCTGGTCACCCCCACAGGACCCCGAGTAACCCGAGAGGTCCGGCGCGCCCGTCCTTGCTGGATGGGGGCCGCAGGCCCCCTCTCAGGGGCGCGGGGAACTGCGCGACCAGCCACGACGGCGCACGCGAACCCATACCCCCTCCCTCCAGGGGCGCGGGGAACTGCGCGACCAGCCACAACGGGCGCCGCACCCGACCCCCCCTCACCC
>NZ_LGDW01000189.1 GCF_001280005.1 Streptomyces sp. NRRL WC-3618
CCCCACCGTCCGCCCCTCCAACTGCGCGTGCCCGCCCACCCGCATCGCCGCGAACAGCAGCACCCGCCGCTCGACGGGAATCGTGCCCAGGATCTGCGTCTGACGCCCCATCATCGCCCCGGCGAACGCGGGCGCCGAGAGATGCGAGACGCTCCGGCTGCGGGTGGTCGCGCCGGGGTGCGCCGCCCGTAGCGTGCGGTACACGGCGGTGGCGAAGTCGTCGTCGTACAGGCGCAGGACGACACGCAGGTCGGGCCGTACGGAACGCCCGTACAGCACCGCCTCCAGGTTCGTCGTGTCGGCGCTGGTGAGAGCGAGGAGAGCCTGCGCGCGGTTGATCTTCGCGGCCTCCAGGACGCCCTCCTGGGTCACGTCACCCAGCACCACCGGCACCCGCAGCCGCCGCGCCGTCGCGAGCCCGCGCGCCTCGGGATCCGCCTCGACGCACACCACCGGGATGTTGAGTTCGCGCAGCCGGGTCAGCACCCGCGTACCGATCTTGCCGAGTCCGAGGAGCACCACATGCCCGCTCAGCCCGCGCGGCGGCTTCCGTACCGCCGACCCGCTGCGGAACGTACCGAGCGCCTCGAGGACAGCGGCCAGCAGCACCGGCAGGAGCAGCAACCCGACCAGCCCGGACAGGAGTTGGAGGATCTGGCGGGACATCGGGGCTCCGAGCGCCGGGTCGTTGATGGCGAACAGGTCCAGGAGGGTCAAGTACGTGGCGTGGACGGGGTGTTCGCCCGTCGCGAGCGTCAGCGCGACCGCGAGGGCGATCACGCACCCGACCATCCCGGCCAGCGACCACCGCAGCCGCCGCGAGAACAGCGAGGCGAACGGAGGCACCACGCCCCGCCCCCGCCCGTTCGACATCGACGTCCCGGAGTACGTGTACGCCACCTGCTGGAGTACGACCGTCCCGCGCCCGGTCGCCGCCGCCACCGCCGCCTCGTCGGGGAGCAGCCGGGGCCCCTGGGCGCCGCTGCTCTCGGAGCCGTCGGCGCCGGCCGGGTCGCTGCTCGTGGTGGAGAGCAGGGCGAGCGTGTACAGGCCCGGGTCGGCGACCTCGCCCGGCGCGGGCGGCTGGCGTTCCACCGCGCGCAGCAGCAGCCCGTCGGTCTGAACGACCTTGCTGGTACCGGTGATCGCGGTGGCGGCGAGGGCCGGGGCGGCGGTGTCGGCGTCGGACAGGACGGTGGTCGACGCGTCGAAGCCGTGGCCGGAACCGCCGCCGGCGTCACCCGTACCGTCGATCGCCGCCGACAACACCGATGCCTGGTCGAGGAGTTCCTCGATGTGCTGGCCCAACCTCCGGTTGTAGAGCCGGAGTACGAGGCGGAGTCGTGGATTGAGGCGACGGGCGGTGAGCGCGGCGCGGATGTTCGTCTCGTCGTCGTCGTACACGAGGGCCAGGGCCGCGGCCCGCTCCGCACCCGCCTCGGCGAGCACGGCCTCGGTCGCCTCGACGGCCTCCAACATCCCTTCGTGCGGCCCGGGTTGACCGCTGGGAGCCCCGCCGGTGGTCCCGTTGCCCGCCGCCCGGTTGACGGCCGCGGACATCCGGTCGAGCAGCGCCGACGCGGTCCCGGCGGCCCGTACGACCACCGGCGGCCGGATGTTCCGCTCCGAGGGCGGGACGACGAGGGTGACCTGCTCGCCGTACACGTTGCGGAGTTCGTGGGCCAGCCGGTGCGCGAGCCCGTCGTCACCGCACACGATCATGTGCGCGGCGGGATCGCCCGCCCCCGGACCGCTCGGCCCGCTCTGACTCGGAAGGTTCCCCAGGATCGCCACAAGGGAAAAGACTGCCTCACCGGGACGGGTGGTTCCCGGCCGGGGCCGGTGCGGCAATCATGAACCCATGGCGTGTCCCCCGCTGGGCACTGAGGACTTCACCGACCTACTGCGCCGTTGAACACGCGGACACCGACGGGGTGTTGACGCTGCTGGTGGGCAGTGACGCCGTCCGTTTCAACCGCGCCTTCGGCACCTTCGGACTCGACGTGCGCGCTCTGCCTACGAGGGTTCGAACGGAAGCGGGATCTGTTCCGCGGCCGGTCCCAAGTACGTGTACTCCGTGGACCTCGCGATGCCCACGGAGTCCAGCCCCTGCCGGAAGCGGACCCGGAAGTGGACGTTGTCCCCGAGGCCGGGTCGCATACGTCGCCTTCCGTGTCCGGGCCGGTCAGGCGGAGCTGAAGCTCTTCGTCGAGCCGGGCATCCGGTGCGTACTCGTGTACCGCTGCGAGGCGGCTTGCCCGATGGTCCGCCTCGATCTCCTCGTCTTCCCTGTCCTCGATGCCCATCTCGTCGAGGAGACGCGCCGTATTCTCGGCCGCGCCCGGGTCGTTCCTCAGGAGCGCGCGCCTGCGCTCACGCCAGCTGTCGCCGCTCACAGTCGCACCTCCAGATATCCACGTGCCGGGGCGGCACTGTCCTCCGATGGTGAGCGGTCACGCTGGTCGGGCAGCCGACAACGCTGCCACCAGTCGTCCCACACACCCCGTATGAAGAGGGATTCATCCTGGCCGGTTGGCGACTGAGCCGCAGAGGGCTGCGGGCAATGGGCCTGTCTCCGCGCAGTCACGGCAGAGGCCGGGTTGGGGCGAGCGGAAGCCGCGGTCACAGCCGTCGCAGTTCCGGAGCGGGTGTCGGACGCGGAGGGGCTCCGTCTGTGTGGCAGGGCTCCTGAACGGCGCCGGGGGCGGTAGCTGGGCTGTGAGGCGGTGGGCCAGGAGGGCGGCTGGGCGGCGCATGCCTTCGGGTGGGAGGTCGCTGACCAGTGCGTGCCGTACGGCGGTGGGGCTGGCGTCGCGCTCCAGCCAGGCGGCGACTCCGGGGGCGAGGTGGGCGGTGTCGCAGGCGGAGAGGAGCAGGTCGGGGTCGTGGCGGCGGAGTCCGGCGAGGAGGTCGGTGGCGGCCTGGAGGAGGACCGGTCCCTTGTACGAGGGCTGCGGTACGGCGGGGAGGGGCTTGCGC
>NZ_LGDW01000190.1 GCF_001280005.1 Streptomyces sp. NRRL WC-3618
CCGCCCTCGCCCGGCTCCACGTGCGCGGGGCCGAGGTCGACTTCGCCTCGCTGTACGCACCGGCCGACTCCCGACGCCGCGTGGACCTGCCCACGTACGCATTCCAACGCGACCACTACTGGCTGGAGTTGGCGGCGACCTCCGCAGACTCCACCGCCCGTGCGGACGGCGTCGGCGTCGACGAGGCGGAGGCCCGCTTCTGGGAGGCCGTGGAGCGGGAGGACCTGAAGTCCTTGAGCGCCGAGTTGGGCGCGGAGGGCGATGCCAGGGGCGGTGCGCTGGAGGAGGTCCTGCCGGTCCTTTCGTCCTGGCGACGGCAGCGGCGTGAGACGTCCACGGTCGGGCGGTGGATGTACCGCGAGTCCTGGAAGCCGCTGGCGGGCCTCGCACCGGCAGCCTTCGACGGCACGTGGTGGGTGGTCGCCCCGGCCGACGAGGGCGCGCATCCGTGGGTGGCCGCCGCGGCCGCCGGGCTGGAGGCACGCGGTGCGCGGGTGGTCCGGATCGCGGTGGGTCGTGACGACGCCCGGCGCGAGGTGGTGGCCGGGAAGCTGCGTGAACTCCTCGACGAGCAGGTCGAGTCGGGCGTCGGTCACCCCCAGGGAGTGCTCTCGCTGCTGGCCCTCGACGACTCCGAAGGTTCGGTCCACCCGACCGTCGCTGCGGGCCTTGAGGGAGTACTCGTACTCCTCCAGGCATTGGGCGACGCGGACGTGGCGGCACCGATGTGGGCCGCCACGTGCGGCGCGATGACCACGGGCCGCTCGGACCGCCTGGCGGCGCCCGCGCAGGCGGCCGTGTGGGGCATGGGAAGGGTGGCGGCCCTGGAACAGCCCCAGCGGTGGGGCGGCCTCGTCGACCTGCCTGCGCACGCCGACGAGCGGGCGGGGCTGCGGCTGGCCGACGCCCTGGGCCGGCCGTCTGGCGAGGATCAGGTGGCGGTGCGCGGATCCGGGGTATTCGTACGCCGGTTGGTGCGTGCGCCCTTGGCCGACGTGGCGACGGGGGAGCGGCGGCCGGGGCTGTCCTCGGGGCGCTCCCCGGAGTGGTCGTCGCGGGGCACGGTACTGGTCACCGGTGGTACCGGTGCGCTCGGCGGGCACGTCGCGCGCTGGCTGGCGGGCGTGGGCGCCGAGCACCTCGTACTGACGAGCCGTCGCGGTCCCGACGCCCCCGGGGCAGCCGAACTCCGGGCGGAATTGGAGCAGATGGGCGTACGCGTCACTGTCGTGGAGTGCGACGCGGCGGACCGGGAGGCCCTGGCCCGAGTTCTGGACGCGATTCCTGAGGACGTGCCGCTGACCGGGGTGTTCCACACGGCCGGAGTGCTGGACGACGGCGTTCTCGACGGCCTGACCGCCGAACGGTTTGCCACGGTCTTCCGCCCCAAGGCTCAAGCAGCCCTGAACCTGCACGAGTTGACGCGCGACAGCGACCGCCTGACGGCCTTCGTGCTTTTCTCGTCCGTCGCGGGCTCCCTGGGCATCGGCGGCCAGGGCAACTACGCCGCCGCGAACGCCTTCCTCGACGCCTTCGCCGAGCACCGCAGGTCACTCGGCCTGCCCGCCCTGTCCCTTGCCTGGGGACCGTGGGCCGGCGGCGGCATGGCGGTCGACGGCGGGGTGGTGGAGCAGCGGGTGCGCGACAGCGGCATGCCCCCGATGGCACCGGACCTGGCCGTCGCCGCGATGGGCGCGCTCCTCGCGGACGCGGCCGCGGCCGCGTCCGCAGACTCGGCGGCGGGGTCCGCCGCGATCACCCTCGCCGACGTCGAGTGGGACCAGTACGCGCCGACCTACGCCATGGCACGCCCCTGCCACCTCTTCGACCAGCTCACCGGCCCGCCAGTATCGACGGAGGTGTCGACCACCGGCCCGGATCGTCGATCGGCGCGGGGCGCGACCCCGTCCTCCCTGGCGGATCAACTCGCGGCGCTGCCGGCAGCGGAACGCGAGCGCGCGCTCCTCGACCTCGTGCGCGAGCGCGTGGCCACCGTCCTCGGCTACCCCGCGACCAAGACCGTGGACACCACCCGGCCCTTCAAGGACCTCGGCTTCGACTCGCTGACCGCGGTCGAACTGCGCAACCTCATCGGCGCCGCCAGCGGACTCCACCTCCCCGCGACCCTCGTCTTCGACCACCCGACACCGGCGGCCCTCGTCGGATTCCTGCGCGGTGAACTCCTCGACGGCCTAAACCCGCAGGGCGCCTCGGACGCCGAGGTCCCCGCCCCGGTCGCGCCGGGCGCACCGGTGGACGGCGACCCGATCGCGATCGTGGCGATGAGCTGCCGCTTCCCCGGCGATGTTCGCTCCCCGGAGGACCTGTGGAGGCTCCTCCACGACGGCAAGGACGTCATCGGCGACATGCCGGACGACCGCGGCTGGAACGTGGACGCGCTCTACCACCCGGACCCCGACCACGCCGGGACGAGCTACGTCCGCGTGGGCGGATTCCTGCGCGACATGGCCGAGTTCGACGCGGACTTCTTCGGGATCTCGCCGCGCGAGGCCCTCGCCATGGACCCGCAGCAGCGCCTCCTCCTGGAGACCGCGTGGGAAGCCTTCGAGCGGGCGGGCATCGACCCCGCCACCCTGCGCGGCAGCCGTACCGGCGTCTTCTCCGGCACCAACGGCCAGGACTACGAAGACGTCCTGCGCACCGCCCCAGACCGCGGCGAGGGCTACCTCGGCACCGGCAACGCGGCGAGCGTCGTCTCCGGCCGCCTGTCGTACGCGTTCGGCCTCGAAGGGCCGGCGGTGACCGTCGACACGGCCTGCTCGTCGTCCCTCGTTGCGCTGCATCTGGCGGCGCAG
>NZ_LGDW01000191.1 GCF_001280005.1 Streptomyces sp. NRRL WC-3618
ACGACGAGGACGAGCCCCGTCTCGGCCGCGACCGAGTAACCGAAGGGCCGCACGGTGGCGGCCTCGCCGCGCAGCAGCACGGCGAGATCGAGGCGGGTGGGCGCCCCCCCGCGGGCGCGCGAGAGCCCGTGCTGCGGGGGGCGGTGGGGACGGCGGGGGCTGCGGGGGTGGAGGGCTGGTCGCCGGTCGCTGCTGGTGCGCTGGAAGAGGCGTGTGAGCGGGCCGGGCGGCGCGGCGACGCACGGGCCCGGGGTGTCGATCTGCTCGCGGCGATCGTCGGGGATCCGCAGTCCCGGGCTGTCGAGGTGCTGGGGCGCGGGGGCGTCGACGTGGGTGAGCTGCCGGCGCGGCTGCGGCAGGGCGAACAGCGGCAGGTCGGCCTGATGGCGGCGGGGTGTGAGGAGTGCGCCGGGGGTGTGGACGGCGGTGGCTGAGAAGGTGTAGTCGGGAGACAGATGCCTCCGTCCAGTCGGTGAGACAGGTGTCAAGGAGGATGACGGTCATGTCATCGCCTGCCATCATGTGACCGTGGGTACGTCAGCGAGCGGTGCGGTCGGTCGGGGCAGGGGTGTCGGGCTCGGGCTCGCGCTGGTGTCGGCGGTCGCGTTCGGCGGATCCGGGGTCGCGGCCAAGCCGTTGATCGAGGCGGGCCTCGATCCGCTGCACGTCGTATGGCTGCGCGTGACGGGCGCCGCTCTCGTGATGCTGCCCCTGGCCGTACGGCACCGCGCGCTGGTCCGGCGAAGGCCCGCGCTGCTCGCCGGGTTCGGACTGCTCGCCGTGGCCGGCGTCCAGGCCTGCTACTTCGCCGCGATCTCCCGTGTCCCCGTCGGCGTCGCCCTGCTCGTCGAGTACCTCGCACCCGCCCTCGTGCTGGGCTGGGTGCGGTTCGTGCAGCGGCGGCCCGTCACCCGCGGCGCCGCGCTCGGTGTCGTTCTCGCGGTCGCCGGGCTGGCCTGTGTCGTCGAGGTGTGGTCCGGGCTCAGCTTCGACGCCGTCGGGCTGTCGCTCGCCCTCGCCGCCGCCTGCTGCCAGGTCGGCTACTTCGTCCTGTCCGACCAGGGCGGTGACGCGGGCGACGAGGCGCCGGACCCGCTCGGTGTCATCGCGTACGGCCTCCTGGTCGGTGCCCTCGTGCTGACCGTCGTGGCGCGCCCGTGGCGCATGGACTGGTCCGTGCTCGCGGGCACGGCGGACATGGACGGCACGCCCGTCGCGGCCGGGCTGCTGCTGGGCTGGATCGTGCTGGTCGCCACGGTCGTCGCCTACGTCACCGGCGTCCTTGCCGTGCGGCGGCTCTCGCCGCAGGTCGCCGGGGTCGTGGCGTGTCTGGAGGCGGTCATCGCGACCGTGCTGGCCTGGGTCCTGCTGGGCGAGCACCTGTCGGCGGCGCAGCTCGCCGGGGGCGCGGTGGTGCTCGCGGGCGCGTTCATCGCGCAGTCGTCGGCGCCTGCCAAGGGGGCGGCGGAGCCGGTCGCCCGGGGGCCCGAAAAAGAGGTGGCGGCCCGGCGTACCGCCGCCTAGGGTCGCGATCATGCACGCGTACGCACTCGTTCTTCCGCCTCCGGCCGCCTGACGCGGGCTCCCCGGAGAACCTGTCCGACGTATCCACACCACGTCGGGCTGGACGGTGCTGCCCGCAGACGATGTCCGAGGATCCCGTGGAGCCCTGAGGGCCCGGGTCCTTTCGTCGACTTCCGCGCGGCGGGCGGCCTTCGGGTCCGTCTCCGCGCGTCTGCGGAGAGACTCTCGTGTCGCACACCGTTTCCGGCCTGCCCATCGGGCGAGGCCTGCTCTACCTGATCGTCGCCGGTGCCGCCTGGGGCACCGCGGGCGCGGCCGCCTCCCTCGTCTTCCGGGTGAGTGACATGGGCCCCGTCGCCCTGTCCTTCTGGCGCTGCGCGGGCGGCTTCGTGCTGCTGCTTCTCGCCCGGTCACTGCGCGGCCGCAGTGCCGTGGAGTCCGAGCCGCGGCGCCGCAAGATCCTGCGCGCCGGTGTCACCGGACTCTCGCTCGCCGTGTTCCAGACCGCCTACTTCGCGTCCGTCCAGGCCACCGGACTCGCGGTCGCCACCCTTGTCACGCTGGGCGCCGGGCCCGTCCTCATCGCGCTGGGCGCCCGGTTGACCATGGGGGAGCGGTTGGGGGCGGGCGGCAGCGTCGCCGTCGTCGGGGCGCTCACCGGGCTCGCGGTGCTGGTGCTGGGCAGCGGCGGCGCCCAGGTGCGGCCGTCGGGTGTCGCATGGGCCGTGTTGTCGGCGGCCGGGTACGCCGTGCTGACCCTCCTCACCCGGTGGTGGGGGCGTGACGGGGCAACGGACGCGTTCGGTACGTCCGTCAGGGCCTTCGGCGTCACGGCGCTGTGCCTGCTGCCGTTCGGGCTCGCCGAGGGGCTGGTGCCGCACACCGGCGACGGCCTGCGGCTCGTCGGGCTTCTGGCGTACGTCGCTGCCGTGCCGACCGCCCTGGCGTACGGGCTGTACTTCGCCGGGGCGGCAGTCGTCCGCTCGGCGACGGTTTCCGTGGTCATGCTCCTGGAGCCGGTGAGCGCGGCGGTCCTCGCCGTCGCGCTGCTCGGCGAGCGGCTGACGGCGGCGACCGTCGTGGGCACCTTGCTGATGCTGGGTGCGGTGGCGGGGCTGGCGGTCGCGGAGGCGCGGGGGGCCGGTGCGGAGGGGGATGGGAG
>NZ_LGDW01000192.1 GCF_001280005.1 Streptomyces sp. NRRL WC-3618
TCGCCGAGCGTGGTGCCCGTACCGTGGGCCTCCACAGCGTCGACGTCACCGGCCGTGAGACCGGCGTTCGCCAACGCGGCGCGGATCACACGCTGTTGGGACGGCCCGTTCGGCGCGGTGAGGCCATTGCTCGCACCGTCCTGGTTGACCGCAGAGCCGCGCACGACCGCCAGCACCTCGTGGCCGTTGCGGCGGGCGTCCGACAGCCGCTCAAGGAGGAGCAGGCCGACGCCCTCGCCCCAGCCGGTGCCGTCGGCGGCCTCCGCGAAGGGCTTGCAGCGGCCGTCGGCGGCCAGGCCCTGCTGCTTGCTGAACTCGTCGAAGGCGGTGGGTGTCGACATGACGGTCACGCCACCGGCGAGAGCCATATCGCACTCGCCCTGGCGCAGCGCCTGCGCGGCCAGATGCAGAGCCACGAGGGACGACGAGCACGCCGTGTCGACCGTCACCGCCGGGCCCTCCAGGCCGAACACGTACGACAGTCGGCCGGAGACCACCGCGCCGGCGTTGCCGGTGAGCAGATATCCCTCGACGCCCCCCGGCGGCTCCTGGACGCCCTCGCCGTAGCCCTGGTAGCCGGAGCCGATGAAGACGCCGGTCTGGTGGCCGCGTACGGAGGTGGGGGCGATGCCCGCGCGTTCGAAGAGTTCCCAGGAGGTCTCCAGGAGGAGCCGCTGCTGGGGGTCGATGGACAGGGCTTCGCGGGGCGAGATGCCGAAGAAGGCGGCGTCGAACTCGGCGGCGTCGTAGAGGAATCCGCCCTCCGCCTTGTAGGCCGCCGCGCCGGTGCCCTCCCATCCGCGGTCGGCGGGGAAGCCGGAAATGGCGTCCGTACCGTCGGCGACCAGCCGCCACAGGGCGTCGGGGCTGGTGGCGCCGCCGGGGTAGCGGCAGCTCATGGACACGATGGCGATCGGGTCGTCGGCTGTCGCGGGCGTGACCGGCGACGTCCCCGTGGTCGTGGTGCCGGGCGCCTCGCCGAGTGCCTCGCGGCGCAGGTGGGCGGCGAGGGTTCGGGAGTCCGGGTAGTCGAAGACAAGGGTGGTGGGGAGCTTCAGGCCGGTCGCGGCGGCGAGCCGGTTGCGTACCTCGACCGCCGTAACCGAGTCGAAGCCCAGGTCACGGAAGGCGCGCCCGGGTTCGACGGCCTCCGCGCCCGCGTGGCCGAGGACGGCGGCGGCCTGTGCGCGTACCAGGTCGAGGGTGGACCGCTCCTGTTCGGCCGTCGGCAGGACGGCGAGCCGCTCGGCCCACTCGGAGCCCGACACCGGACCCTTCGTGCCGGACGCCGCGGATCCTGTGATGGGCTCTGGTCCGGCGAGCGCGCGCCGCACCCCGGGCAGGTCCCCGATGAAGGGGCTCGGCCGCACCGAGGTGAAGGCGGGCGCGAACCGCTCCCAGGCAATGTCGGCGACTGCCAGGAACGTCTCGTCGTACGCCACTGCCTCGGCCAGCGCCGCGATGGCGCGCTCCGGTGCCATCGCGGTGACGCCGAGGCGGCGCAGGGCGTCCTCGGCTTCCTCGCCGGCCATGCCGCTGCCGCCGCCCCACAGGCCCCAGGCCACGGAGGTGGCGGTGAGGCCGCGTGCCCGGCGCTGCTCGGCCAGGGCGTCGAGGTGGGCGTTGGCGGCGGCGTACGCGCCCTGGCTGCCGCTGCCCCACACGCCCGCGTTGGACGAGAACAGCACGAACGCGTCGAGCGAGCCGGTCTCCAGGAGTGCGTCGAGGTGCGCGGCGCCCGCGACCTTCGCCTCCAGGGTCTCGGCGATGTCGGCGGCGGTCATGGTGTCCAGGGGCTGCTCCTGGCCGACGCCCGCCGCGTGGAAGACGGAGCGCAGGGTGCGGCCCTGGGCCGCAAGGCCGTCGAGGAGGCCGGTGACGGCGTCCCAGTCGGCGACGTCGCAGGCCGCGATGGTGACTTCGGCGCCCAACTCCTCCAGTTCCGCCTGGAGTTCGACGGCACCGGGTGCGTCGAGTCCGCGGCGGCTGGTGAGGACCAGGTGCTCGGCGCCCTCGCGGGCCAGCCAGCGCGCCACGTGCCCGCCGATCGCGCCCGTACCGCCGGTGATCAGCGCGGTGCCGCGCGGCGCCCACTCCGGCTCCGCGCCCTTGCCCGCGTCCACCGGGGCGGGCGTGAACCGGCGTACGAAGACGCCCGTGTCCCGGACCGCGAGCTGGTCCTCGTCCCCGGCGCCCGCCAGGACTGCGGCGAAACGCGACGCGGCCCGCGCGTCGTACGCCTGGGGCAGGTCGATCAGACCGCCCCACCGGTCCGGATACTCCAGGGCCACGACCCGGCCGAGGCCCCACATCTGTGCCTGGACGGGGTTCGTGTCCCGGTCGCCGCGCCCGGTGGCGACGGCTCCGCCGGTCAGCGCCCACAGTCGAGCTCCGACTCCGGCGTCACCGAGGGCCTGCACGAGGGCGACGGTGCCCGCGAGCCCCACCGACACGGCCTTGTACGTGTCGTGGGCGGATTCATCCAGGGCGAGGAGGGAGACCACACCGGCGAGTCCCGCCTCGGCCGTCTCCCGCAGCTGCGCGGACAGCGTTTTTCGGGTCAACTCCGCTGATGGGAGCTTCAGTTCGACGACCTCCGCACCGGTTTGCGCCAGTGCCTCGCTCGCACCTGTCGCCCACGGGTGTTCCGCCGCGTTCTCCGGGAGTACGACGAGCCAGCGC
>NZ_LGDW01000193.1 GCF_001280005.1 Streptomyces sp. NRRL WC-3618
TCCGATCCGAAAACCGGTCATCCGACGACGACTTCACCTGTCCGGGCCTTGGCACACCACAACCAACGACCTGAAAACCCCAAAGTCACCGGTATTGCGACTAGGTGAGAGATACGGCGGGGGGAAGGATGAGGACCTTGCCGGAGAGGGCGCCTTCTGCGGCCTCCGCATGCAGCGCCGGCAGCTCGGCCAGCGGCACCCTGCGGGCGATATCGACGTGCAGCGCTCCGGAGTCGACCAGCGTCACCAGCCTCGCCAGCTGCGCGGCGTCGCTGTTGACGAAGAGGTTGACGCCGCGCACGCCCCGTTCCTCGTCGGAAGGCGCGGACATCCACACCGTCGTGTTCACCACGATGCCGCCGTCGCGGACCACGGAGGTCAGCGCGGCCAATTGCATCGGATCGACCGGCGCGAGGTTGAGCACGACGTCGACCAGCGCGGACAACTCGGGGACCCCGTGGCCGAACACCTCATCGACGCCCGCCGTCCTGACGCGTTCACTGCTGCGCGGCCCGGCCGTGGCGATCACGTGTGCGCCGGCGTGCTTGGCCAGCTGGACGGCGTAACCGCCGACCGCGCCGCCCGCACCGTTGATCAGTACCCGCTGACCGGCAGTCAGCTTGGCGTGGTCGAAGAGGGCCTGCCAGGCGGTGAGCCCGACCAGCGGCAGCCCGGCCGCATCGGCCAGCGGGATGCTCGCGGGCGCCGTCGTCAGCAGGCCGGCCGGTGCGAGCACATACTCCGCCGCCGCGCCGGGGCCGGTCATCGGCAGGAAACCGACCACCTGGTCGCCGACCCTCACCCGGTCCACGCCCTCGCCCAGCGCGTCGACCGTGCCAGCGACGTCGATGCCGGGGGTGTGCGGCAGGGGCACCGGGATGGGCCCCTGCATGAGGCCTGCGCGGATGTTGCCGTCGACCGGGTTGAACGACGTCGCGGCCACCCGGATCCGGACCTCCCCGGCCGCAGGGACCGGCTGTTCCACGTCCTCGTAACGCAAGACGTCCGGAGTACCGTACTCATGGAAACGCACTGCTTTCATGGTAAATGCCACCTTTCGCGGCAGAGAAGATGATTCGAATCTGAATCATCGTGAGGCCCGGGCACGCCTCGGATACGAGACATGCCCTCAGGTGTGTGAGGGGGGCGACCGTTAGACGGCGGTCAGGAGCCGAAGCTTGCCGTGGCTCGGGGAACCGGGCACGGCGGTGAACACCAGCAGCGTCTGATACTGCTCCGGATCCAGCAGCATCTCGGCGTACAGTTCCAGCTCCCCCAACTCGGGGTGCAGGTAGCGCTTGAGGTCGTGATGGTGAGTCACTCCCACCTCGTGCAACCGCCAGATGTTCGCGAACTCGGAACTGACCTCCAGCAGTGCCGCGACGATCTCGCCGGCCCTCCCTGTGGGATCCGCCGTGTAGGCGTCCCGGATCTCCGCGGCGAAGACCCTGCCCCGAATGGGATGGTCCTCGACGGGGTACAGGCCACGGACTCGCGGATCGCCGGTGAACCAGCGGTAGACCAGGTAACGGGACATGCCCGTGTACCTGGTGTAGTCACCGAGCAGGGCGACCGCCGGGGGCGTCTGCAGCAACGCCTCGCCGAGCCGTGACAGTACGATCGCGGGCACGTCCGAGAGGTCGGCGACGATCCGCATCATTGTGGGACCGATGTAGTCGTCCCGCAGGATCCGTCGCGGCGCCGGGATCCCGCCCAGGATGAACAGGTGGTCACGCTCGCTCTGGTTGAGACGTAGCGCCCGGGCGAGCGCGACGAGCATCCGCTCCGACGGCGCAGGACCTCGCTGCTGCTCGATGCGGCTGTAGTAGTCGGCCGACATCCCGGCCAGCACCGCCACCTCCTCGCGCCGCAGGCCGCCGGTGCGTCGCCGCTGCCCGCGGGGAAGCCCGACATCCTCCGGCTGCAACGCCTCACGACGGGCTCGGAGAAAATCCGCCAGCAACGCCCGGTCCATCGTCCTGCCTCCTCTGTTCGACAGAACAATCTTGACGCGATTCAGGAACCGGATGAAGGGCGGTCCTAACCGCGGACAAGTTGTCCCTGGCTGAGCGGCCCCAGGGGCCTGCGCCCCGGCTGCTGGACGAGAGGTCTTCCTGGATGGGGCACTGTATTTTTTGTGACCGATAGTCATCCTTTCGTCCCACCCTCGACTATCCTCCGAACGACTCCTCACCCCCCGGCGGCCGGTGCAGGGCTTGCCGGAGTGGCCTTCGTCCCCGGTCCAGGCGGCAACTCGCCGAACGGAGGCCCATGTTCTCCCCCCGTACCGCGCTCGTGCCCGACGGCCTTCCCGGATTCTGAAGGAGCATGAATTGCATGGATCCAATGCGAAAGTGCCCGTTCGACGGTGCCCACGACTGACGGGGTTTCGCGCAGTGGCAACAGCTGCGCTGTCCGCGGCCCTCGTCGTGCCCCTCGCTGCGACCCCGACGAGTGCGAGCACGATCCATGAGAGTGCGGCGGCCCGCGCGAGTGGGGCCGCCGGCCCTCGGACGCTCTCTGCGGCGCGACAAGACCGCACTGCGGAGA
Organism: Streptomyces sp. NRRL WC-3618; assembly: GCF_001280005.1. Classification (GTDB taxonomy): domain Bacteria; phylum Actinomycetota; class Actinomycetes; order Streptomycetales; family Streptomycetaceae; genus Streptomyces. Next base: position 2,551 of record NZ_LGDW01000193.1, read on the forward strand.
CACGCGCTCATCTGCGGGCGTTGGCGCAATGCCGTTGCTTGAGCTACTGAAGTATTGCGGGCGTAAGGGTGATGACCTTTTCCGGAACCTGCCGTGTGCCTCGCCTGACGTGGTCTTTCTTGCGC
>NZ_LGDW01000194.1 GCF_001280005.1 Streptomyces sp. NRRL WC-3618
GACGTCACCGGAGCCCACACCCACGGCACCGGACGTCACCACCACCAAACGGGAGCCGTCGCCGCCCTCGAACGCCAGCCACTCCCCCACCGTGCTCAAGGTGTCGTACAGAGAGGCACGCACGGACCCGGCCATGTCCCCGTCACGAGCCTCACCGACACACGACACGAACACGGACTCCGGCACGACAGCCCCGCCGTCGACCGCCGCGGCCAGCTCGGCCACATCCGCGTACGCCGTCACAGTTGCCCCGGCGCTCTCCAGCGCGGCGCGCAGCCCGACCGCGTCCGTACCCAGGACGGCATAGGCCCCCGATGCGGGAGCGGGCGCGGACACCACGCTCCAGTCCACGCGGAACAGCGAGTCGTCGTCGGAGGCGGCGTCCAGTTCACCGGCGGCGAGGGCGCGCAGGACGAGCGAGTCGACCGTGGCGACCGGCTCGCCGGAGGTGTCGGCGATGCTGAGGGACACCGCGCCGGAGGCGGCGGGCGTCAGGCGGACGCGCAGTTCCAGCGCGCCGGTCGCGTACAGCGACACACCGGTCCAGGAGAACGGCAGCCGTGCCCCCGCCTCGTCCCCGTCCTGGCCGATGGCGGTCAGGACGATGCCGTGGAGGCTTGCGTCGAGGAGCGCCGGGTGCAGGCCGTACTCGGCGGCGTCACCACGCTGGTCGTCGGGCAGCGCGACCTCCGCGAAGACGTCGTCGCCGCGGCGCCAGGCCGCTCGTACGCCCTGGAAGGCCGGGCCGTAGCCGAGACCCGCGTCGGCGAAGCCCGCGTAGAGCTCCTCGGTCTCCACGGCGACGGCGCCGGTGGGCGGCCACTGTGCGAAGTCCGCGTCGGCGCCCGTCGGCCGGGCGGGGCCGGAGGACGGGTCGGCGGTGGCGAGGACTCCGGCCGCGTGGCGGATCCACGGCTCGTCGGGGACGTCGTTCTGGGGCCGCGAGTGCAGGGTGAAGGTGCGCCGTCCGGTGTCGTCCGGCTCCTCCACCCACAGCTGGAGCTGTACGCCGGTGCCGTCCTCGGGCAGGACAAGCGGGGCTTCAAGGATCAGCTCTTCGAGCAGGTCGCAGCCGACCTCGTCGCCGGCGCGCACGGCCAGTTCGACGAAGGCCGTACCGGGCAGCAGCGTCCTGCCTGCGACCACGTGGTCGGCGAGCCAGGGGTGGGCGTCGGTCGACAGCAGGCCGGCGAACAGGCGCGCGTCGCTCCCGGCGACCTGGACGGCCGCGCCAAGCAGCGGGTGGTCAGCGGCGGCGAGCCCTGCCGAGGTGACGTCGCCTGTCAGGGCGGCGGCGTGCAGCCAGTAGCTCTGGTGCTGGAAGGCGTACGTGGGCAGGTCGACGCGGGCGCGGGACTCAGTCGGGGTGTACAGCGGCTTCCAGTCGACCTCGGCGCCGCGTACGTGGAGCTGGGCGAGGGCGGTCAGGAAGGTGTTCGCCTCCGGGCGGTCCTTGCGTACGGCGGCCACCAGGCCCGCCTGCTCGGCCGGGTCGGTGAGGGTGTCGTGCGCCATCGCCGTCAGGACGGAGTCGGGCCCGAGCTCAAGGAGCGTCGATACGCCGAAGCCGGTCAGTGCGCACAGGCCGTCGTGGAAACGGACCGCCTCACGGACGTGACGGACCCAGTACTCGGGGTCCTTCAGCTGGGCCGACTCGGCCAGTTCACCGGTCACGTTGGAGACGACCGGCAGCTTCGGGTCCTGGTACGTCAGGCCCCGAGCGATCTCGCGGAACTCATCCAGAATCGGGTCCATCAGCGGCGAGTGGAACGCGTGCGAGACCTTGAGCCAGCGCACCTTGCGGCCCTGCCCGCGCAGAGTCTCCTCCAGGCCCTCCAGGACCGCGCGGTCACCGGAAAGCACCACCTGACCGGGCCCGTTGACAGCGGCCAGGCCGACCCGATCCGTGACACCTTCCAGCAGCGGCAGCACGTCGACCTCGGCCGCCTGCACGGCGAGCATCGCGCCGCCCGCGGGAAGCGACTGCATCAACCTGCCGCGAGCTGCGACCAGTTGAGCCGCGTCTTCCAAGGACCACAGT
>NZ_LGDW01000195.1 GCF_001280005.1 Streptomyces sp. NRRL WC-3618
GTCCTTGAGCGGGCGTGCCAGGAGGCCGTCCAAGTGGGCGCACACCTCGTCCAGCGCGGTGGCGAAGACGGGAAAGGCCTCGTACAACTCCCTTCCCATGCCGATACGTTGACTGCCCTGGCCGGTGAAGACGACCCCGAGGCGGCCCTCGGCGACCGCGCCCGAGACGACTCCGGGCCGGTCCGACGCCAGCGCCTCGAGGCCGGTCAGGAACTCTTCCCGGTCCCGGCCGAAGACGACCGCGCGGTGCTCGTGCAACGCGCGGGCCGACAGCAGGGTCCAGCCCGTGTCGACGTAGTCGAGGCCGTCGGCCCCCGCCACGTGCTCCCGCAGCTTCCCGGCCTGCGCGCGCAGCGCCTCGGCGCTGCGGGCCGACACCAACCAGGGAAGCGTGCTGGACAGAACGTCCGTTTTAGCGGCAGCAGTTGTTTCCGCCACCGGCACCTGCTCCACGATCACGTGGGCGTTCGTGCCGCTGACACCGAACGACGACACACCGGCGCGACGCGGCATGCCCTCCTCGCGCTCGGACCATTCGCGCGCCTCGGTCAGCAGTTCGACGGCGCCGGCGGACCAGTCGACGTGCGTGCTCGGCTCGTCGACGTGCAGCGTCTGCGGCAGGACGCCTTCCCGCATCGCCATGACCATCTTCATGACGCCCGCGACACCGGCGGCGGCCTGCGTGTGGCCGAGGTTGGACTTGATGGAGCCCAGCCACAGCGGCCGGTCCTCGGGCCGGTCCTGGCCGTAGGTGGCGATGAGGGCCTGGGCCTCGATGGGGTCGCCGAGGGTTGTGCCCGTGCCGTGGCCCTCCACGGCGTCGATCTGCTCGGGGGCCAGGTGTGCGTTGGCGAGGGCCTGAAGGATGACGCGCTGCTGGGACGGGCCGTTGGGCGCGGTGAGGCCGTTGCTGGCGCCGTCCTGGTTGACGGCGGAGCCGCGTACGACCGCGAGGACCTCGTGGCCGTTGCGGCGGGCGTCGGACAGGCGCTCCAGGAGCAGCCCGCCTCCGCGTACGGCTTGCAGCGGCCGTCGGAGGCCAGGCCGCGCTGCTTGCTGAAGTCGACGAAGGTGCCCGGCGTGAACATCACGGTCACGCCGCCCGCGAGCGCGAGCGAGCACTCGCCCTTCCGCAGCGCCTGCACGGCCAGGTGCAGGGCGACCAGCGAGGAGGAGCAGGCCGTGTCGATGGTGACGGCGGGGCCTTCGAGGCCGAAGGTGTAGGCGACGCGGCCGGAAACGATGCTGCTGGAGGCGCCGGTGCCGAGGTAGCCCTCGACGTCCTCCGGCACCGAGTGCAGCCGGGAGGCGTAGTCGTGGTACATGACGCCCGCGAAGACGCCGGTGGCGCTACCACGCAACGAGGCCGGGTCGATGCCCGCACGCTCGAACAGCTCCCAGGAGGTCTCCAGGAGGAGCCGCTGCTGCGGGTCGGTGGCCAGCGCCTCGCGGGGCGAGATGCCGAAGAACGGGGCGTCGAACCGGTCGGCCTCGTGCAGGAATCCGCCCACGCGGGCGTATGCGGTGTCGGCCTCGTCGGGGTCCGGGTCGGCGAGCGCGTCCGCGTCCCAGCCGCGATCGGTGGGGAACGGGGTGAGGGCGTCGGTGCCGTCGGCGACGAGCCGCCACAGCTCCTCCGGGGTGCGGACCCCGCCAGGGTAGCGGCAGCTCATCGACACGATGGCGATGGGCTCCTGGTCGCGCTCCTCCACCTCGCGCAGACGGCGACGAGCTTGACGCAAGTCGGATGTCGTCCGCTTGAGGTAGTCCCGAAGCTTCTCCTCGTTCGACATCTGGTCGTCAGCTCCTCGTGGTGTTGATAAAGGCCGCGCCTGCGGCACTGGTCGTGCGGTTCACTTCGGGCAGTTCAGGGAGTGCGGTCACGTCAGTCGAGTCCGAGTTCGTCGTCGAGCGCGTTAAAGAGGTCCTCGTCCGAGACCGAGTCCAGGTCCAGGTCGTCGTCCGACGGGCCGGTGCCGCCCGCTCCGTGGCCCTGCGGTGCGCTCCAGCGCGACAGCAGGGTCTGGAGCCGGATGGTGATCTTCGAGTGGGCGATGCTGTCGGTCTCCATCGCCAGCAACGACGACTCCAGGCGGTCGAGTTCGTCGAGCGCGGAGAGTCCGCCTCCGCCCGGTCCTTCGCCCAGCGGCAGGGCCGTGGCCAGGTGCGCGGCGAGGGCGGCCGGGTTCGGGTAGTCGAAGATCAGGGTGGCGGGCAGCCGCAGACCGGTGGCGCCGTTCACGGCGTTGCGCAGTTCGACGGCGGTGAGCGAGTCGAAGCCGAGCTCCCTGAAGGCGCGGTGGGCCTCCACGGCCGCCGCTGACTCGTAGCCGAGGACGGCCGCCACGTGGGTGCAGACCAGTTCGGTGAGCACCTTGTCGCGCTCCGCCGAGTCGAGGCCCGCGAGCTGTGCGAGCAGGGCCGCCTCGGACGACACTGCTGATGCCGCCGTGGCGGTACCGGCGGCGGAGCGCCGCAGCGGCCTGCGCACCAGGCCGCGCAGCAGTGCCGGGACCGCGTCGGTGTCCGTGCCCCCGGCACCCGCGCCGGCCCGCAGCGTCGCGGTGTCCAGGCGTACGGGGACGAGGGCCGCGGGCGCGTCGGGCGCCGTCAGGTTCGCGGCGGTGACTGCGGCGTCCAGGAGGGCCAGGCCCTCCTCCGTGGACAGGGCCGCGACGCCGCCGCGTGCCATGCGCTGGAGGTCGGTGTCCGCGAGGGCGCCGGTCATGTCGCTGTCCTGCGCGGCCCACAGGCCCCAGGCCAGCGAGGTCGC
>NZ_LGDW01000196.1 GCF_001280005.1 Streptomyces sp. NRRL WC-3618
CGGACGCAGCACCGTCGCCAAACGCTCGGGCGTGAGCGAGGTGACCACACCGTCGTCCAGGACACCCGCCACATGCACCACCGCCGACAGCTCCGCGCCGGACTCCTCCAAGAGCGCGGCAAGCGCGTCACGGTCGGCCACATCGCACGCGGCGACAGTGGCCCGTGCACCCAACTGCGCCAGTTCCTCCTGGAGTTCGGCCGCACCGGTGGCCTCAAGGCCGCGACGCGACACGAGGAGCAGATCCTGTACGCCGTGCCGCTCGGCCAAGTGCCGGACCACCACACGGCCCAGACCACCGAACGCGCCCGTCACCAGGACCGTGCCCGAACCCCACGGGGCGACGTCCTCATCGGACACGGCGGCGGCCACGCGTGCCAGGCGCGGTACCCACACCGCACCGTCCCGCACCCCCACCTCGGGCTCACCCGATGCCAACGCCGCGGCGAGGTCCGAATCAGCCACCCCGGTCACACCCGAGCCCGCTGCGACGTCCACGAGCACGAACCGGCCCGGGTGCTCCGACTGCGCCGACCGCACCAGACCCGCCACGGCCGCAGCGGCGGGATCCGGCGACGCCGCGCCCGCGCCGACCGCCACCGCACCCCGGGTCACCACGGCTAGCCGCGCGTCCGCGAACCGCTCGTCGGCCAACCACCCCTGCACCACGGCCAGAGCCTCGGCCAACGCCGCAGAAACAGCCTTCGGACGAGCCAGTCCCGCACCGTCGGCGCCCGAGGAACGTTCGGCCGACCACACCACCGCGGCCGGAGCCTCCTCCCCGGCTTCCACCGCCGCACCCAGCACCGCGAACGGCACCGGGTCGGCAGCCGCATCCACGGACTGCCGCCGCCACTCGACGTGGAACATCGAGTCGCCGAGGTCGCCGCTCCTGAGCCGGTCCACCTCGACCGGCCGGAAGACCAGCGAGTCCACGGTGGCCACGGGTTCGCCGAGTCCGTCCGCGACGGTGAGCGACACGGCGTCGTTGCCCGCCGGGGCCAGCCGGACCCGCAGGGCGGAGGCACCTGTCGCGTGCAGCGAGACGCCGCTCCAGGCGAACGGCAGCCGTGCGCCGTCGGCCGCGCCGCCCTCGGCCGCCGCGTCGCCGCGGAGTACGCCGAGGCCGAGCACGTGCAGGGCCGCGTCAAGGAGTGCGGGGTGCAGTCGGAACGACTCCGCGTTCTCGTGCTGCTCCTCGGGCAGGGCGACCTCGGCGAACACCTCGTCGCCACGCCGCCAGGCACCGCGCAGCCCCTGGAACGCCTCGCCGTAGGCGAAGCCGAGCTCCGTCAAGTGCCGGTACAGGCCCTGGACATCGACCTCTGCGGCGTCGCGCGGCGGCCATTCGGCGAGGCGGAAGCCCGCCGTCGGCGTCCCGTCGGAGAGCACACCGCTCGCGTGGGCGGTCCAGCTGCCGTCGCCCGCGTAGTCGCCGCGCTCTTCGCGCTCTTCGCGGGAGTGCAGGGCGACGCTCCGCCGTCCGTCCTCGTCCGCCGCTCCGACGCCGAGTTGCAGCTGGACGGCGCCACGCTCGGGCAGCACCAGCGGAGCCGCCAGCGTCAGCTCCTCAAGGACCCCGCAGCCGACCTCGTCACCGGCGCGTATCGCCAGCTCCACGAACGCCGTACCCGGAAGCAGCACCCGCCCCGCCACCGCGTGATCGGCCAGCCACGGATGCGTGGCCACCGACAAACGGCCCGTGAACAGGTACCCATCGGCGTCCGCCAGCGGCACGGCCGCGCCCAGCAAGGGATGTTCGGCAGAGGCGAGCCCCGTGGCCGACATGTCGCCGACCGCACCGGCCAGGCCGGACGCCGCACGGGGCCAGTAGCGGCTCCGCTGGAAGGCGTACGTAGGCAGGTCCACGCGGCGGCGCGCCTCGGCCGGGGCGTACAGCGGCGCCCAGTCGACCTCGACCCCGCGCACGTACGCCGTGGCAAGGGCGGTCAGGAACGTGTCGGCCTCGGGGCGGTCCTTGCGCAGCGCACCGACCAGACCTGCTTGCGCGGCCGGGTCGGTGACGGTGTCGTGCGCCATCGCGGTCAGGACCGCGTCGGGGCCCAGCTCCAGCAGCGTCGACACGCCTTGGGCGGTGAGAGTGGTCAGGCCGTCGTGGAAACGCACGGCCTCCCGGACGTGGCGGACCCAGTACTCGGGGTCCGTGAGCTGAGCCGACTCGGCCAGTTCACCAGTCACGTTGGAGACGACCGGCAGCTTCGGTTCCTGGTACGTCAGGCCCCCCGCCACCTTGCGGAAGTCGTCGAGAACCGGGTCCATCAACGGCGAGTGGAACGCGTGGGACACCTTCAGCCAGCGCACCTTGCGGCCCTCGCCGCGGAGCGTCTGCTCCAGGCCCTCCAGAACCGCCCGGTCACCGGAAAGCACCACCTGCGCGGGCCCGTTCACCGCCGCCACACCAGCACGCTCGCCCAGGCCCTCCAGCAACGGCAGCACATCGGCCTCCGCCGCCTGCACCGCCAACATCGCCCCACCCTCAGGCAGCGACTGCATCAACTGACCGCGCGCCGCCACCAGTCGGGCCGCATCCTCCAACGACCACACCCCAGCCACATACGCAGCCGTCAACTCACCGATCGAATGACCACCGACAATCTCCGGCCGCACC
>NZ_LGDW01000197.1 GCF_001280005.1 Streptomyces sp. NRRL WC-3618
CTTGTCGGGTAGCCGGAGTCCATTGCTGGACCCCGGCCCCCTCAGAACCGTACGTGCACGTCATCCGCGCATACGGCTCAAGCAAGCCCCAAAGGCTCTCCGGTGTGCAGGGTTTCCTCGCGGCCGTCCGCGTATAGGCGTTGACGGCATGAGGCGTGGGTGAGGCGGAGTTGAATCCCATCCGGCGTCTTCGTCCCCTGGTAAGCGATGTGTTGGGTCTTGATCGCTTTCCGGGTGGTGCGGAGCCACTGCTCCCACTCCCTTGGGGACTGCGGGGACCGGTCTGCGTGCAGGAGCAGTTGCCCGCACCGATGGCAGCGGCCCGCCTGCGTCTTCAGTAGACGCATGGTGGCCCGGTCCAGCGGCAGCGGAGCGCCCTTGCGACGGCGGTCGGCCCAGTAGTCGGCCAGAGCAGGGTCATCCGGGGACGCCCCGGCCCTGACCAGCTGATGCCGGATGATTTTCGTCCAGGCGAACCGGACCAGGTAGGCGCCGCTGCCGCGGTCACCGAACACCCAATTGTCCTGACGTGCAGGATTGAAGCGGCCGAAGTACCGCTTCATGATCCAGCGCCTCGGCTTCTTCGGGTGCCTGGGCAGCGCCCACCGGTAGGTGAGCTGCCATAGGTAGGCGTCCAGCGAGGCGAAGACCTCTTTGGACACCACCGTCCGGTAGTAGGCCGCCCATCCGCGAACGATCGGATTGAGCGTCCGCAGTACTGCCGCAGGCTCCGCGCCACGAAGGGCCCGGATTTCCTCCCGCAGTCTGCCCCGGATCCGCTTGACGGCCGCTTTGCTGGGCTTGATCAGCAGCTTGCCGCTGCGGTAGCGGCGCACGTTGAACCCGAGGAAGTCGAAGCCGGTTTCCGCGTGGACGATTTGCGTCTTGTCCTCGTTGAAGACCAGCCCCCGGGGCGCGAGCCACTCGGCAAGCCGTGCCTTGACCTGCTCAGCCGCAGCGCGGCTGTGGCACATCGCCACGAGGTCGTCAGCGTATCTGACCAGCACAGGAGCGTTCGGCATGATTTCTCCGGCCCGTCGGCCCGAAGGGTGATACCGCACGCCCGCAGCCATCTCCATCCCATGCAGAGCGATATTCAGCAGCACGGGGCTGATCACGCCGCCCTGGGGAGTCCCCTCCTCGGTCGGTGTGAACCTCCCGCGTTCCACGACCCCGGCCTTCAGCCATTGCCGGACCAGTCCCCGAGCGGGGAAAGTGCCGAGCCCGGCCAGAAGCTGGTCGTGATCGATGCGGTCGAATGCCGCCGCCAGGTCCGCGTCCAGGATCCACACGCGCTGCGGGTTCTTGCCGCTGAGCGTATTGAAGATGACCCCGATTGCGTCATGGCAGCCCCGGCCCGGGCGAAAGCCGTACGACCTCGCCTCGAACCGGGCCTCCCACTCAGGTTCCAGCGCCGCCGAGACCCGGGCTTGATGAGCCCGGTCGACGATGACGGGGATGCCGAGCGGGCGCCGCTTGCGTCCTCCCGCCTTCGGGATGAACACCCGCCGGACCGCGCGAGCCTGCCAGTTACTGCCGCGCTGCTGGATGAAGCGCACCAGTTCCGACTTGCCCAAGGCGGTGAGTACGACCTGATCGTCGATCCCCGCCGTCTTGCGTCCGGCGTTGATCTCCGTCACCCGCCGCACGCTGACCAGCGTGTTGCTCAGGCTCCGGAGCATCAACTTCTGCAGGTTCCTGACCTTCGCCAGGTCCCCTTCCTTCGATGCCGTGAAGATGCGTTGACGCAGACGGCGTACGTCTTTCTCCGCCTGGTCCCAGTCGATGCTGGGCCAGTCCACGAAGCCGCCCTCCGGGCCGTTCACCCCGGCCGGGGCCGGGGCGTCCAACTTGTCCTTCGGTGCTGTCGCTGCTGTCATCGTCCCTCCTCACAGGCTCACCCGGCTCACGTCAGCGTCCTTTCGGACTCGGACATCGGTCCGTATCCGACGAGTTGGCCAAAGCGGCGGCGGAGAGTCCACCGCCCGTAACTGCCTTGGTTTCCTCCGGCCTTTCGGCGTGCCGGCCTTCGCTTCTTGAGCCGTCCTCTCCCGCCGGAAACATCAGCCTTCCTCACGGTCAGCCCACCGCCCGTCCGGTATGGACGGGCGGCTTCCGTCGGGGTTTCCACGTTCCGCATGCCTGAGCTGCGACCGGGTTGGGTGCCCTCTATATCCCGGGGCGGCGGTGTCCTCCCGGGCGGCGTGAAGCATCCGCCCGGCGCCTGCCGCGTTCCAGCGGCCTGCCCTGCACCCCACTGTTGCTTCCCACCGGCGGGGCTTTCTCTCACGAGACGTCATCGAGGGTTCACGGTTATTCACCCGTCCGGTCTTCCCCTTGCCTGTTGCCCTCGGGTGGAACGAGGGCACTTGGGCTTCCCCCCGGAGCTTCACACCCCGCCGTTACCAGCGACGCATGTCCGGGTGGGGACAGGTCATCGGACACTGACCCAGGGCTACTCTGTCGCCGACGCCATCGCCGACCCCCTCTCCAAAAGAGCCCACTCAACACACGCGACCTCGTGTCGCACCTTCACCTGG
>NZ_LGDW01000198.1 GCF_001280005.1 Streptomyces sp. NRRL WC-3618
AGGCGGCCCGGCGACCCGATGGCCTGACCACAGCGGCGTCGGGACCCCTGCGCGACTTACCGATCCGTACGGGTGAGCCGGCAGCGGATCGCCGGGCAGCATGAGGCCCCCGCCCCACTACGAAGATCACGAACCGTTCATGATCTTCGAGAGGAATCCTCCGTGCGCTCCGCCCGAGCCCATACCGCTGCCGCCGTGGCCTCCGCGCTCGCCGTCCTGCTCTCCCCCGCCACCGCGCACGCCGCCGCCCCCGGCGACACCGTCGCCCTGCCCGTACGCGACGCCCTCCACGCCCTGACCGTCCAGACCGAGAACCGGACCGGGTACGAGCGCTCGAAGTTCCGCCACTGGGTCGACGCCGACCGCGACTCGTGCAACACCAGGCAGGAGGTGTTGTTGGAGGAACCGTCTCCGCGCCCGTCCAGGACGCCAACTGCGCTCTGACCGGCGGCTCGTGGTACTCCCCGTACGACGACATCTACTTCACGCAGGCCCGCGCCCTCGACATCGACCACCTCGTCCCGCTCGCCGAATCCAGGGACTCCGGCGCCTCCGCCTGGACCACGCGGCCGAACGCCAGGCCTACGCCAACGACCTCGACGACCCGCGCGCCCTGATCGCGGTGTCCGCCGCCAGCAACCAGTCCAAGTCCGACCAGGACCCGGCCACCTGGCAGCCCCCGGCGACTGGATACCGCTGCACGTATGCCACCGACTGGATCGCCATCAAAACCCGCTGGGGCCTGACCATCGACCCGCCGAGCAGAACGCGCTCACCGCCAAGCCCACCATGCTCCCACGCGCCGCCAGGCAGTCACACGCCCAACAACGTGACAACGCCGCTGTCCGGCCTCCCGATCGATCGGGGGGCACGGTCGCCGACCTGGCAGGTTGCACTAGGCGGCTGGCCGCAATCGCACGCAGCATCGTCCGGGGCTGGGCGCCAGGCATGCCTCGAGTCCTGTCTCGTCCAAGCCGCTGAGAACACCGCGCAGCAGGTGGAGGTTCATGCCGCACACAGTCTGGGTGTGCTCCTGGGCGAGCGCGTGGAAGGGGCAGTTGGCCAGATCGATGACATCGTCCTCGCGGCGTGGCTCGAAGCCGTACCGCTCCAGTAGGTCGAAGACGTCCGTCTTGTTCTGCTCGCCCAGTTGGGCGCCGAGTTCTTCGGCTTTGCGGTGCAACACCGTCCGTACCGGCTCACCGGTCGCGTCGGATTCCTCCACGGCTTGGGCGAGCAGCCGTCCGGCGAGCTCGTAGCGGCGGTCCGGCAGGTTGACGGCGACCTGCTTCGCTGACCGGCGGTAGAGCTTGGCCGGCCTTCCCGCGCCCGGCCCGGAGCGTCCGCTGCGACGCTCGTAGATGACGTCGAGCAGTGATTCGTCGGCGAGCCGGTCCAGGTGGAACGCGGCGGTCTTCCGTGCCAGCCCGAGGGCGGCGGCCGCCTCGTCTCGGCTGACGGGGCTCGGCTGGCGCACCACGTGGTCGTACAGCCGCCTGCGGGTCGGCTCGTCGAGAGCGGCGATGGCGGAGACGTCGGGGTCGCGTACTTCCTTCGGGGTGTCCACGAACACCAGTGTAAAACCCACAGCCATTGACTAAAGAACGAAACGGCGCTTCTATAGTTAATGAACTTTGCCTATAGAAGGAGAGGGTCATGTCCTCCGCAACCACAAGCACCACCTCCGCCGCCCCGCGGCGGGCGATGCTCACCGACCCCGGCTACCAGGCGTTCGTGATCCTGCGTATCGGCTTCACGGTGGCGCCGATCCTGTTCGGGCTGGACAAGTTCACCAACCTCCTCGTGGACTGGCCCTCCTACCTCGCGCCGTGGATCGACGACATCGTTCCCGGCAGCGCCCAGGCAGCCATGTACGCGGTGGGTGCGATCGAGATCGTGGCTGGTATCGCCGTGGCGCTGGCTCCGCGCTTCGGGGGCTGGCTGGTGGCCGGCTGGCTCGCGGGCATCATCGTCAACCTGCTGACCATCCCGGGCTACTACGACGTCGCCCTGCGTGACTTCGGACTGCTCCTCGGCGCCGTCGCGCTCGCCCGGCTCGCCCAGCGCTACCACACCAAGCGGCAGCGGTGAACAGGCGCGGAGCGCACTGAATCCACCCGGCGGGTGGAGCCTCATGGATCCACCCGCCCGTGCCGCCCTCCTCGGATCGCCCACAGCCGGGTGCCAGAGCGATAGCGCAGGCCCGGTGAGATGGTGAAGCCGTGGGAACTACTCCCAGAACCGATCGTCATCGCGCGGAGGTCTCACGGGCCGGTGGCTATGACCAGCTCCTCGATCCCGCATGAGTGGGCATGCCCGGCCCTGCCACCGTGCGAAGGAGGTCTGCGTCTGCGCCCGGCCCGCAGAGCATCCAGACGACACCTAGACGCAATACCGGTGACTTTGGGGTTTTCAGGTCGTTGGTTGTGGTGTGCCAAGGCCCGGACAGGTGAAGTCGTCGTCGGATGACCGGTTTTCGGATCGGA
>NZ_LGDW01000199.1 GCF_001280005.1 Streptomyces sp. NRRL WC-3618
GTACCGGTAGGCCGCTGGCGAGGTTTCTGCTGTGCAGACCCTTTTCCAGCGGCCCCCGGCCCGAACCCGCCGTGCACCTTTCGGTGCAGCGGGCTCTCCAGTGACTACTGCGTGCTGTTCACCCGGGTCACACATGGATGCTTCCGTGACAAGGCGGGCAGACCACGAGGGTTCTGCGTCGTTTCTTGAGCATCAGTCGCGCCCATGTGGGCTGTTCTCCTGCGCTGCTCAGCTCAGCGAGGGAGCGAACTTGGTGCACTTGCACTTCAGTTCGGCTCTCGCAGAGTTCACACTGTCCACGTTGCAGCCGGTCGATCAGTTGGCTGCCGCGCGGGCGGCTGCGCGGGGTGAACAAGGTGGACGGGAGGTCGTCGAGGACGGCCGTCCGTTTCCGGGTGAGGGGAATGCCACCGAACCGTGCGGTCAGTGGTTTCCTGCCCTCGCGTTCGATCCTGGCCTCGAAGCACCTGCGTGGTCCCTGGGGTGTCCTGATGGTTGTTTTGTAGCGGTTGGCCATCGTGGTCACCCTGGACCGGTGCCGGGCGGCCAGGGTCTTGAGCATGGAGGTCAGCATGACCCCCTTGAGCCGGTCGAGTCTCCAGACGTCGCCGGCCAGCAGGTAGTACTGAACGATGCCCCGGTACTGCGCTCCGTAGATGCCGATGATGTCGAAGGGTGTGCAACTCATCAGCGGGAGCAGGTGCGTGGGTTTGCCACGGCGGAGGAACGGGGCACATTTGGCCTTGATCACGTCTTTGGGCACGCGGAGTTGTATCTTCCCGTTGATAGAGCGGAGGCCGCGATTGATGCGACCACCCCGGGAGACCTTTTCGTCCGCGTGCTGGACTGTGATCTCGTAACCGAGAAATCGGGCCGCCTGGGTGCGGCCGTGGGTGACCAGCGTCTTGTCCTGGTTCAGTTCCAGCTTGAGGTCGTCGCGAAGGAACGTGGCCAGGCGCTGTTTGATCGTCTCGGCTTCGGCCTTGGGTCCGATGAACCCGAGGAGGTGATCGTCCGCGTAGCGGATGTAGCGCAGCCGCCGGTAGCCCGGGTCGCGTGGATCTCCGGCCGGATGACGGCGTAACTCCTTTCGCCATTGGCGGACTTGGGTGGACTCGGTGTTCTCCTTCCTGTAGGCGAGCCGCTTCCGGGCAGCCTCGATCGCGTTCTCCAGCTCTTTGTAAGCCGGGTTCTTGCGGCGGGTTTTCCCTCGGGTGTATTCCGGGATGAGGACTGTTTCAACGAATCTGTCCAGCCGGTCCATGTAGATGTTGGACAGGAGTGGGGAGAGCACACCGCCTTGCGGGGATCCCGACAGGGTGGCGTGCCATCTCCAGTCCTCCAGGTATCCCGCCTTCAGCATCTGTCGGATGAGGCGGAGGAACCGGTTGTCGTGGATCTTCTCCGAGAGAATGGCCAGCAGGATCTCATGGTCCAGCGAACCGAAGCAGTCGGAGATGTCTCCTTCGATGAACCAGGTTGTCCCGGTCCAGTTGTATGTCACCTCGGACAGTGCAGTGTGACAGCCCCGGCCGGGGCGGAAACCGTGGGAGCGGCCGGAGAAACGCGGCTCGTAGTACGCCTCCAGTAGAAGGCGGATCACTTCGCCGACGAGTTTGTCCGACCAGGACGGCAGGCCGAGAGGGCGCGTCTTTCCGTTGGATTTCGGAATGTGGACTCGCCGCACCGGGCGGAAGCGGTAACGCTCGTGGCGCATGGCTTCGATGATGCGCCCGATCTTGGCTTCGGACATGCCGTCCGCGGTTTCCCCGCAGGCCCCGGGTGTCATCGCGCCGTGGTTGGCGTAAATTCTCCCGTAGGCCAGCAGATACAGGTTCGGATTGAACAGCTGTCGATACAGTTCATTACACGGCAGGCTCTGTCTGCCGCGTTCACGCAGGACATCAAGCACCGTTTCGGCGTTCTGCATTACGCATACCTCCCAGCATTGTGATGTCCGATCACCTGGCCCCCTTCGCCCTGCGGACGGCGTTACCGTCCTCCTTGGCAGGTCGTCACTCCTGCGACTACTACGGGGCCTCCGTCACCTTGGGGCTCGCGCCCTTTAGGTGATCCCATGTTCGTCTCTGTTGTACGTATCTAGCGCGACTTAGGCGCCCCACTCATCTCCTTGAATTCCCTCACTGGGAATCAGTCCGTGCCCCGAAGGGTGTGGTGGATACGCAATTACTCCACCGCAGGGCGCGGCATCGGTGTCAGGTATGTTTCCGATGGATGCCAGCCCTTTCATCCCTTGGAGATTGGGGTTCAGGCAGTACAGCTTTCGCCATATCGCGCGGGTCCCTCAACGCATCACTTCCATACCTGAACGTGATCGTTGATTTCCTGGCATGCTGCTGTCCCCTTCACCTTTCGGATCCAGGTAAGCCATCAGACCCAGAAACCTCCCTTCAGTTCCTCCCGGTTGAACCGGGGATACAACAGAGCGCCTCATGGCGCAC
>NZ_LGDW01000200.1 GCF_001280005.1 Streptomyces sp. NRRL WC-3618
GGGGTGTGGGGTGGCGGTGGCGCTGCTCCTCGTACCCGTGGTGCTCGTGGCGCTCGGGGTACGCCGTGTACGCGGTGTACTCGGGGGGCCGTTCCGGCAGTTGTGGTGGCGTGGGAGGTGCCGGTGCCGGTGCCGGTTCCCTCGGGGGGTCCGTGCGGGCCGGGCTCAGGATCTTTTTCAGGAGGTCCTGTCGGCGTTGCCAGTCCATCGTCGCGCCGTCGGTCAGCTCCCTCGTCAGCTGGGGTACGCCCGGCGGGGCGTCCGGGTGGGTGAGGAGGTGTTCGACGAGGCGGGACGCCGCGTGGTGTTCGAAACGGGGGTTCGTCGTGTTGCCGCCCATCACCCGGGCCAGGGGGCCGGAGCCGCCCGTGTCCTGTTCCCAGCGGGGGACGGACGTCAGGCGCAGGGGGTGGGTGTCGACGGTGTCGTACGTCGCGAACGTCCACGCGTGGCCCGGCCAGTCGTGGAAGAGGAGGAACAGGCCCAGGTAGACCAGCGGGGCGTCGTCCTGACCCGGCCAGCCCGACAGTTTCCGCTTCCTCGTCTCCTCCTCGCCCTCGACCAGGAGCGACACCCGTTGCGCCGGGTCGCGCAGCCACTCCGCCGTCGCCAGGATCAGCGCGCCCTTCACCTTCTCCAGCCGGGCCACCATCTTCGGCAGCCGCTGGCGCACGTAGACGTCGAGTTCCGAGCACTCGATCCTCGGCTTCGAGCCCGTCGCCTGTTCCGCGGACTCCCGGTTGCCCCAGCCGCCGTACGCCAGCGCCAGGCACTGCCGGGTCTTCAGGGTGCCGGGGGCGCCCACCAGGACGTGGCTGACCGTGCTGGGGCGGCCGGTGCGGTCCATGGTGGGCCAGCGCTGCACGAGCAGCACCTCGCCGTCGCGGGACAGGGTGCGTACGACGCTGGGGCGGGCCGCGCCCGGACCCGACACCCACAGCAACGGGCCCAGGTCGCGGCCGAGTTGCTCGGCCCGATCCGCCGAACAGGAGTGGGCGACCGCCTTCATGCCGGTGCCCTGACGGCCGCCCTGGTTGCCCTCCCACCGGAAGACGATCTGATGCACCGAGGTAGCCGGCCGCATCGAGGACGTCCCCTCGAACTCGCCGACCTCGCTGACTTCGCTGTACTCGCTCACTTCTCTTCCCCTCCCCGTTCCCGTTCCCGTCCGGGCCCCCCGGCGCCGCGCGCCCCGGGTACGCCGAACTCCTCGTCGCCGGGGCCCCGCGCGGGCACCGTCTCCCAGGCCGCCGCCTCGCCCCGCGCGAACGCCTCGGGGCCGCCCGGGACGTCGATCAGGCCGTGCATCGCCAGCAGCGACAGCAGCGGTTCCAGTACGCGCCGTGGAGCCGCGCCCGCCGGATAGCGGCCCTGGTCCTCCTGGCCGCCGGTGGCCGACGCGACGTGCAGGGTGCACCGGCGGATCGCGTCGAAGGGGCGCAGCCAGGCCTGGCCCGCGTGGCGCCGCAGGAACGCGTGGACGTCCTGGCTCTCCTCGCGCAACTGGACGGGGTCGAGGGCGGTGAGGGGCCCCCGGCCCAGCCAGCGGTCGACCGGGGACTGGAAGCGCAGCAGGTCCGCCTTGCCCAGCACCATGGTGGCCGCCACTTCCAGGTACGGGCCCGTCTTCGGCAGCCGGTCCAGGACCGTGGCGAAGGCGAGGTCGCCGTCCCTGTTCACCTCGATGTTCCCGCGTTCCCTCGCGTGGTCCAACTGCGGTAGCGGCAGCGCCAGTACGGGGTCGACGACGAAGACCAGGGCGTCCACCCCGAGCAGGAACCGCAGGGCCGAGTCCGTCCGTACGAGATCCTCGCCGCCCAGGTCGAAGAAGGCGACCGGACGCACCTGCCCGCTCGCGTCGGTGATGAGGAGGGACTCGACGAACCGGGCGAAGCCGTCCAGGCCCACGCCGCCGGTGTGGTCCAGGACGTGGCCGTTGCGCAGGGGCTGCACCCGTTCCCGTACGAACCGGGCATGCTGCTCGGGGTTGACGGACTGCCAGGTGAGGCCGAACGGTTCGAGGCCGCCGTCGGTGATCTCGGCGATCATCTGGGTCAGCAGATGACTCTTGCCGGTGGAGGACTGGCCGACCATGGCCACCGTCAGCGGGCGGCCGTACGTCAGATACGGCACGGGGATGAAGTGTTCGGGGAAGTCCGGGTCGGCCACGCACTTCTGGACGGCGCCCCGCATGACGTCCTGGCGGCGCAGCTTGCTGATGCCCGCGAGGTTGAGGGGCTGGTACTGCATCCGGCTGTCGGTGACGTACAGGGCGCCCAGGTCGAGCTGGATGGTCTCCAGGCAGTACGGGCAGAGCACCTCGCTCTCGCCGAGCCCCGCGCCCGCACCCGCGGCCGAGGTGGCAGGGGCCGTGGGCGCCTGCCGTTTGGCGCGCAGCGCCTGTTCGAAGACCTCCCGGTCCTGGCGGGTCTCGTCGGGGGGTGGTGGGG
>NZ_LGDW01000201.1 GCF_001280005.1 Streptomyces sp. NRRL WC-3618
CGCCCGGGTGGGGCGCGTGGGGGCGGTGGCCGGCTCGTACAGCAGGTCGGCACCGGTCGGGGGCGGGGCCGGGAGCACGGGTTCCTCCACGAGTTCCGGTGACAGGAGCGCCTTCTGCTCCGGCAGCACGCCGGTCTCGGCGGCCGGCTCGGCCGGTCCGCGCCGCTCGGGCGCGCGGCGCGAGCGGCGCCGGTCCGCCCGTACGGCTGCGGCGACGGCCCTGCCGAGCGGGGCGCAGTCCGCGCGCAACCCGAGTTCCGGGGCGGTGACCCAGCCACGGGCGTCGACGCGCAGGGCCCAGCTCTGCCCGGGTGCGGGGCCGTCCACGAGACAGACGACCGTGCCCGAGGCGGTGAGCGCTGCCAGCCGCCGGGTCTGTTCCCGGGTGGGTGCGGCACAGACCAGCACCGTGGTGGCGGCGGAGACCGTCTCCTCCGACTCCACGGGGGGTGTGTCCTCCAGGTCCCGCAGCACCGTCTCCAGCCGCTCCCCGTGGTAGTGCGGGTGGACGCCGTCCGTCACGGTCACCGACGCTCCGCTGCCGGGGCGGTCGAGCTGTGCGGCCAGCGCCTGCAACAGGCGTGTCCGGGCGGCGGAGTCGCCCTCGACCGTGATCATCCGGGGCCCGGCGGCGAGGTCGAGATGGACGCAGGCGTCGTCCGACATACCGACGGTGACGGGCAGCGGCCGGATGCGGGCGCCGGCTCGGGGGGTGGGGTCGGGCAGGGCCGTCCCGTCTTCGAGGCGGTCGAGTTCCAGGTACCAGGACTGCGCGCCCGGTACCTCGTCGTCCTCCCAGGGGGCGGGCGGCGCGGGCAGCCGACGGGCGGCGATCTGGACGCCGGCCCCGCCCGGCTCCGTCCGCAGTCCGTAGGGAAAGGCGCCGGGCACATCGCCGAGGGCTGCCTCGGCCGCGCCCAGCAACCGCCGCACCAGCAGGCCGGCCCGGGGGTCGCGCAGGTGCCGGGCCAGGGTCCGTACGCCGCGGCGGTGGCGCCGGAAGGCCCGCAGGGGCTCGCCGAACGCCTGCCGGGTCAGGGCGAGCTCCTGGGAGACGCGGCGCCGGCACCGCCGCCAGCCACCGTGCCTGCGTACCAGGTGCCGCAGCAGGAGGAACAGCAGCAGAAGCACGACGACGGCGACCAGGATCCCCGTCATCAGCGACTTGTCGGGCTTGGCCAGCGCGATCAGGTGCGCGTGGAGCCGGGTGTCCGTCGTCATGCCGCCACCAGCGTGTGCTGAGGGTGCCGCCGGCGCAGCTCCCGTATCGCGTGATGGGTGCGGGACTTCACCGTGCCCGGCGGTATGGACAGCGCGTCCGCGGTGTCCGGGCCGGTCCAGCCCAGCACGTAGAGGTAGAAGAGGACCTCGCGGTGGGACGGCGAGAGACGGGAGAGGGCGTCCACGAGGAAGCAGCGGTGCACCGCCTCGCTGATCGGGTCGACGAGCTCGGCGTGTGCCTCCAGGAGTTCCTGATGGCGCTCGGGGCGTGACTGCTCGCGTCGCGTCCAGTCGACCACCAGGTTGTGCGCGACCCGGAACAGCCAGGCCCGCGAGGGCGCCCAGTCCGCCGGCTGGTCGGCGGTGCTCAGCCAGGCGCGCAGCAGTGTTTCCTGGACGAAGTCCTCGGCGCGCTGGCGGTCGCCGTGCAGCAGGCCGCTGACGTAGCGCAGGAGAGGTCCGTGGTGTCGCTCGTAGAGCAGTCGGGTCTGCCCCTCGCCGCAGGGAACGGACACGCCGGCGGTGGGAGCACTCGGGGGCGCGGCCGGGCCGGATGAAGTCGTTCTCATGGGATGTGCCTCCCCCAGTACCGGCATCGGTCTCATGATCCGGTCGCGTTGGGCGCCGCGCGTGCGGCTTGAGTTGAGCGGGACGAACGCGGGAATTCGGAGCCACGACATCCACAAGCGGAAGAAGTGGTTCCTATTGGGGCGTGAGTCTATGTAGGCCGTCGAGACTTTCAAGGGGCCTTGAGGTGAACGTGAGGTTTTGCACGCGGTGGAAATCGGGGTGAAAAGGTCAGCGCCGCGTCCGGCACCCCGTCCGGACAGCAGGCATGACAAAGGGGTGCCGGCCCGGGAAGGGGATTCCGGGCCGACACCCCTGGATGCCGGCAGAGCCTTGGTCACTTGCCAGTGGGGATGCTCTGCCTGATCTGGGCGTCCAGGTTCTTCACGGAGTCCTTGACCGACACGAACTGCTTGGCGAACTCCCTGATGTTCTGCACGGCTTCGGTCACCGATTTGTTGAAGCTCTGGTAGGAATCCTGCAGCGCGGGGCTGGTCTGGGCCAGCACCAGGCCGTTGCCGAGAAGGTCCACGACCTCGCGCTGCAGGCTCTCCAGCTGGGGTACGAGGGTGCTGTCGACGGCGCTGGTGAGTTTGGCGGCCGTCGCGTCGACCTGCTCGTCGTCCACATGGGTCTTGGGCATGGTGTCCTCTTTCGCCTTTCGGTGCGACCGGTCATGCCGACCGGTGCGCGGTGGTGAGGGTGGAAGCCGGTGCGCGACCGGGTGGAAGCGCTCCGGTGGGCCCTGCGGGCGCCGGGAGGGAGGGGCGCCCGCAGGGAGTCATGGGTGGGGAAGCCGGGGAGGGGCGTCCGTCCGGGGGACGGTCACCGCCAGTTGTCCCCGAGCGTCCCGAGGGGAGGTTCGTCGCCGTAGCGGATGAGCTGGGAGGCGGAATCCTTCAGGTACCAGCCCCCGGCCCGGTTCTTGTACCAGACCTCCTGGATCTCGTTGCTCCCGTCGGCGACGTAACGGACGGTGTCCGTCGTGACGACCGTGAGCTCGGAGCCGTCGGGACGCGTGTAGTCCGTCCGGGTGCTGCCGCCCGACAGCTCGGTGGTCTTCGCCCCGGGGGAGTAGCCGTCGAGCGGCCGCCCCGCGCCGTTGACGAGCGGCTTCTCGACCGTCAGGTACGCGGGCGGCCTGCCCACGCCCTCCTCGGCTTCCTCCTCGCCGGAGGGATCACTGTTTCTGTCCCAGACCATCCCCCACTCACCATCCGGTGACTTGCTCCAGGTCTGGAGCGCGGCGCCCTTTTCGTCGGTGATGTAGCGGATCGATTCCCCCGGGCCCAAGCCCTCGGGATTGTTGTCCACATAGATTTTGGTGACCGACCCGTCGGAGGCCCGGATCGTCGTCACGGAGTCCCCGTCACCGGCCAGTGAACGGTTGGTCTCGGAGTAGGTCAGGCCGTTCTTGTTGGTGACGGTGGTGGTCGTCTCGAGGGGATTTCCGTTCTTGTCCAGCTCGATCTCGCCGTTCTCGTCGAGCTTGTAGGAAACCTCGGTCCTGCCGTCCGCGGTCTCCCGCACCAGGCCATTGGGCACCGGCGCCGGTGGAGTGTCCGGATCATCGGCCAATTCCCGGCGCCCACGCACCCAGCCGGTGTCGTCCCGCAACGACTCGGGCGGAGTTTTCCGCAGTTCGTCGAGTTCGTCGGTGTAGTCCTTCAGGAAGCCCTCGGACCGTTCGCGCAGCGGCTCCCCTTCTTTGTCGAGCCGGTCCTGCGCCTCGTCGAGCCGGTCCTGGTCCTTCCACAGGCCTTCCTGCTCCCGCCGCAGATCGCCGACATCCGCGTCCGGCGTTTTCTGCCGGTCGTCGTACCGCTTGTTCAGGTCCTCCTGGCGCTTGTTCAGGACCTGCTGCTCGTTGTCGAGTGCCGCCCGTTTCCTGTCCAGTTCGGCCTGCTGCTTGTCCACGGTCGCCTGCCTGGCCGCGTAGCGCTGCCGCAGGTCCTCGGCCTTCGCCTGGACCAGCCGGGCATCCTTCTTCTGCTCATAGGCCTGGTTCTCCCGCGCGGACTCCTGGCGCACCATGGCCGCTTCCTGCTGGCGCGAGGAGACGGCACCCTGTGCGTCCTGGTCGTAGAACGCCTTGCCCATCTCGTCGAGGAGGTTCCCGAGATCGGTCATCACCTGCCAGGCGTCGTCGAACGAGTTCTTCCAGGCGCCGTAGAAGTAGGTCAGCGCCCCGGCGGTCTCTTCTCGGGGGCCGATGTCCGACGGTGTGAAGCCGTGGTACCCGCGCGAGGTGTCGAGCAGCCTGTCGCGGAGAGCCCAGATGTCCCGCGCGAGCTGGTACATCAGGTCGTAGTCGACGGATATGCGACCCATGTCTTCCGTCCTTTCTCCAGGGCTCGGTGGCATTACGGGCCGGTGGCACTACGGGCCGGTGGCATGACAGGCCGGGCATCTTTCGGCACAGGCCGGGCGCCTCTCGGCTCCGGCGTCATGTCCGCCCTGTAGACGCAGTCACGGGCCCGAAGGGTTCAAAGAAATTTTCCTCACCCCCGCACCGACCTGCGGATATGTGGCGTCCATCACTCCGT
The DNA here is from genome assembly GCF_001280005.1 of Streptomyces sp. NRRL WC-3618. Taxonomy (GTDB): domain Bacteria; phylum Actinomycetota; class Actinomycetes; order Streptomycetales; family Streptomycetaceae; genus Streptomyces. The sequence goes on from NZ_LGDW01000201.1 coordinate 4,335, forward strand.
TGAACTGCCGCTCCCCGTTTTTACGTCACCACCACGTCATCCGCGTATGTGCGGGCGACCCCTGAGTCCTGGACATCTTGGAGGACCCCGTGGCCAGCCCCGACGACTGGACAAAAGTCGGTTACAACGGAAATCCGGTCTCCGGGAACCCCGGTGTCATCGACGACATCGCCAGGGACTTCCGCCATCTCCAGGATCTTGCCGCCGAGGCTGCGAGAGGGCTCGACGCCTTCCTGCTCAAATCGGAGAACGGGGGCTTCGAGGGACAGACCGCGGACGGCCTGCGCGACTACATCCAGCGCGAGCTCCGGACGACGTTCGTGCCGAACATCCAGCGCTCCTTCGACCAGGCCGCCTCGGCCGCGGAGCGCTACGCGAACGCCCTGAGGGACGCCCAGGGCAGAGCGGACAGCGCGGCGAGGCGAGGCGGCGCCGTGGCGATTCCCCCGGCGGGTGTCGTGGCGAGCGACGCCCCGCCGCCCTGGGAGGCGGCGTTGGGCCTCGTGAGCCGGAAGAAGGCGCTGCCCCCCGAGCTGGCCGCCGCGAAGAACGATGTGCGAGCCGAGGTCGACTTCATCACCGGCGAGGCCAAGCTCCTCGAGAACGCCCTGGAGGACGCGGCCAAGCTGGTGTCCAAGCCTGTCCCCAAGCCGAGGAAGAGCGGCTGGCAGAAGTTCTGGCAGGCCCTGGAGATCATCGCGCTGGTGGTCTCGATCCTCGCGATCGTCTTCACCGGCCCGTTGGGGCTGATGGCCCTGGGCCTGAACGCGGCCCTCTTCCTCAAGGCCGTGGCGGACTACGCGTCCGGCAAGACAGACGCCAGGGGTCTGGGCCTGGCCACCCTGGGCCTTTTCGGGCCGTCGACCAAGGGGCTCACCACCTTCGGCAAGATGGCGGGCCTGTTCAAGACAGCTGCCGCTGCCGGCGCCAGAGGCCTTCGCGCTGGCGTCAGAGCGATTCCCCGCATCCTGGCGGGAAGCGGGAACCTGGTGCTGCAGGGCGGCAAGCTGCTGCTGCGCCCCGACACCCTGGCCGTTATGACCGGTCAGGCTCTGACCAGGTGGTCATCGAGGATCGGCGGCCTGGCCTCCCGGGGACTGTCCCGCGTACCCGGTCTCACGGCGAGAGCGACCCGGATGCTGGGGGGCGCGCTGCGGTCCATCCCCGGGTTCCTCAAGGGCGTGTGGCAGCAGGGGCGGTTCGCGCTGCGTCGCGACTTCTTCATGTCCACGGCGTTCGTCGGCGGAAGCACGGCCAAGCGTCTCGGCGTCTACGCGGTCATCAACGCGGGCCGGGCCTTCGACCTCGCGGTGGCCGCCGTACTGCCGGTCCGGTACGGGGAACTCGCCGCGTTCGGCTACCGGGGGGCCTTCCGCATGGGCTTCCTCGAGCGCGGCCTGCTCATGCGGCCCTCGGTCGGCCGCTCGATCAGCCGGGGTACGGGCGCCGCCGGGGGCGGCGTCTTCGACCTGACGAGGAAGGGCCTGTACACACCCGGCGCCGGACGGCCGGGCGAGGACATCGGCAAGCTGGTTCTTCCGGGCACCAATGCCTGGGACGACGCGATCGGCGACCTGGCCGAGTTCGTGCCCCCGCCGACCGCGGTGCCGCGCACCCCGGGCGTGAGCTCCCTGTCCCCCGTCTCCGGCATCTCCAGGGCGACGCCCGGCCGGTTCGCCAACGGCCTCGACGACCTGGCGGAACCGACCTTCTTCGACGACCTCGACACGGCGGGTTCCTCCTTCGGCAGGCCGCTCGGCGAGCAGGGCATCGACGTACTGGACCTGGAGCCGGGCGGACTGCTGCCCCCACAGATGCGCCAGACCCTGGACACCCTCGACACCCTCGACGAGCTGGGCAGCGCGAGCATCCCCGGCCCCCGGTCCGCGCTGCTGGAGCAACCGCAGAGCGCACTCACCCGGCTGCGGCACCTGGACACCGTGATGGGTCTGGACCGCACCGGCGCCGGCCTGCTGAAGCCTGTCGACGACCTGGCGGACCTCGGTCTCGACGGTGACTTCGGCGGCCTGAGCGTCGCCCAGGTGGGCAAGATCCTCGACGGTGAGATCGACCTCGTGAAGGTCACGCCGGACGGGGTCGTCCTGCGTATCGGGAAGACCGACCCGGTGGACGTCCAGATCCGGCTGAAGGGCGAGGTGACGGTCCGTGTCCTGGACCCCACCGAGACCGTCGCCGGTCTTCCCTCGTTCGCGGGGACGATGGCCGGACCGCACACCGCCGGTCCCGGCATCAAGCTCGACGACCTGGTACGGCTGCTTCCCGACGCCGGTGGCGACATCCGCCGCGCGCGGGAGTTGCTGGGCCTGGGGCCGGTGAGGACCGGCCACGTCGCCGGGGCGGCCACGACGCCGACCGGGTTCCCGCCGCTCACCCTGCGGGAGGTCATCACGGGCGGTGAGGTCGGCAAAACCGCCACGGACCGTTTCCATGCCTGGCTGCGGGTGCAGGACGCCGAGATCGGGCTGGACGCGGCCGGCCGCGAACTCTCCCGGCTCACCGAGCTGCCCGACGTACCTCCACTGAACCGCGCTCAGGCCGAACTGGACCTGAGTGCGGCGGAGTTGAGGTTCAACGAGGCACGGATGGACTTCGAGGACCTCGGGCTGAACCTGGACACCGTCCGCCAGAACGTGACGGTGATGATGGCCCGGATGGACGGTCCGGGAGCGCACCTGCCGATCGGTGAACTGCACCTGACGGACGCGCTGGGGCACCCCACCGGCCGGTGGATCACGATGGAGGGCGGGGAGACCGTCACGTGGGTGGTCAGGTCGGAGACCGGAATCGTCCCCGGCATCAGGGTGGAGATGGCCGAGGACGGCTTCCTCCTCACCGGCACCGACGGCATCGTCACCAAAATCGGCCCCGGGGGCGAGACCCTGCCCCCTGAACTGCCGCTCCACCTCGAGTCGTTGCCAGGTCCGTCAGTTCCCCAGCGGGTCGTCGGCCCACAGGACCCGCACGTCGCTCCGGTGGTGCCCGCGCCGTCCGTGCCGCAGGTGCACTGGCTGGTGCGGCAGGACATCGACTTCACGGCTCAGAGCCTCAAGTCCGGCCTGAAGACGCGGCTGACCGAGGAGGGCCTCGTACCGGTCAGGCTCGACGGCACCGTCACACCGCTCCAGGCGGTGACCACGGTCAACGCCAAGGCGTTCAAGGAGAACAGCCCGTTCACCGCGTTCTCCCCGCCCGCCACTCTGGCAAAGCCCTACGGAACCAACGAGATCGGACTTGATCTGGCCGCCCTCAGCAGGGACATCAGGACCGGAGCCGACAGCGTCAAGGACGTGGAGATCGTCTCCAACGCGCAGTTGCAGCGGGCGATCCTGGACGAGATCCGGCAGCGGGTGGGCAACCCCCAACTGGACGTCCCGCCGCACTTCACCCACACGACCGGCAACAAGGACATCCAGAACCTCCTCACCGGCGAATACGGGATCACCAAGGGAATCGCCACCAAGGTCACCCCGGACGTCAAGGCGCTCCTCCAGGTACGCCGCGACAACACCTGGCTGGTCAAGGGCGCCGTCCCCAAGGAGTACCTGACCGGCCCCTACCCGGCCGCCGACTCCCTGAAGTTCGTACCGGAGGCCCCGAGCACTCCGCTCGCGCCGGTGTCGGACCTGCTGGACTCCGCGGGCCGGGCCTCGGGATCCGGGCTGCCGTCCGTGGACCTGCCGAACCTGGCTCCCCGGCCGGACCACTCCTTCATCAACCGGTTCGAGCTGGAGGAGCTGCGGGGTGTCAGGCTCGTCCGGCAGGACAACGTCCCGTTCCAGCGGATCCTCGATGTGGACAAGGGCCTGGTCAAGTCACACTTCGACCCGGCCGTCGGCATGATCCCGGCCAATCCGACGGGACTGACCTCCGCGTTCGATCATGTGCGTGGCGCCCAGAACGTCAAGCTGAAGAGCGACAGCCCGTTCACGTCCTTCGCGGAGGCCACCAACGACGCGCACAAGGTGTACGGGAACTTCGAGTTCACCCTCGACGCCCACCGGCTGGGCGCGGACATCAAGGCCGGAAGGCTGCCGGACGTCGGTATCCTCCCGGCGCGCGACCTCCAGCAGCTGATCCGTGAACAGCTCGACTGGACGATCCGCAAGCAACTCGACTTCGGATCACTGCGCGCGGACAGTTCCACGCAGGACGTCATCAGGTTCCTCAAGCAGAACGACGTCAAGCTCGTGGGCCGAGGTGGCAAGGACATGACCACCAGGATCGCCCACGACGTCCGCGCCCTGCTGAACACCACCCGGGACCAGGAGTGGCTGGTCAAGGGTGTGATTCCCCGGGCCTATCTCGACGGCCCGAACCCCACTGCGGCCGAGGTCGGTGCGGGTCACGTCCTCGACGAGGCCGCCGGAGATCTCCGGCCGGTGGCCACGATCAAGGCGGACTTCACGCCGAAGCCTCTCGTCGTCGAACCGCGCGGCCTCGATGGCGTGAACGCCGGGAGCCTGCCGACCCCGCACGTCGGCGCGCTGACACTGCTGGACGACCTGAAGCGGCCCACCGGGCAGTGGATCGCGTTCGAGCCGGGCGCGGAGATCAACTGGGCCCTGCACGACGGCAACGGGATCGTCCCCGGCACCAGTGTGCGGATGGGCGACGACGGCTTCGTGGTCCACACCCCCGAGGGCGTCTACGGGGTCGGCCCGACGGGTGAGCGCATCGCCGTGGAGAGCCCGGCCGACGTGCACATGACCGTGGAGAGCCCGGCCGTCCCACGCCCGGCGGATCTCGGAGTTCCCAGCGACCTGACGATCACCCGCCTGACACCGTTCGACGGCGCGCACCTGTCCGGGGTGGGCGACCTGGCGGGCCGGGAGTTGCGGATCACGCATGTCACCGCCCGTGACGGCTCGCCCGGCCCGTTCCGGCTGGAGGTCGGGGCCGCGCAGGTCCCTCCGACCCGGGGTGTGCCGGACGGGGGGCCGCGGTTCACGGTGGAGGGGATGGCGAACGGCGGGTTCCGTGTCACCGACCCGGCCGGTACCGCCCGGTGGGAGTTCGACGCCGGTGGCACCTTCGCCGCCCGCGAGACGGCGCTCGTGGACCACGATCTGGGGCTGCCGTCCGACCTGTGGTTCAGGGTGACGAAGACCTCTGTCACCCCCGACGGGACGATGAGCCGCTTTGTGGGGCTGGTCGGTCGCGACAGCGTGTCCTCGGCCGTGGCCGACTCCTTCCGGCTCACGTCGGTGGAACGGAGCCTCCAGGAGCGGCTGCCGGGCGGCTTCACCCTGGCCGAGTCCGTCACCGGCGGTCGCTTCCACTTCGACGCGCACGGCACCCTGATGCTCCGGGACCTGCCGGCCCGCGACGGTTCCGGCTTCCTCCGCTTCACCGAGGGAGCCGACGTCCCGCCGACCCGGCTCGACGACCTCGACGGTGCGTCCGGCCACTTCACGGACGGCGCCCTGGACGACCTGACGCGGATTTTCCACCGCACGCTCGACGAGGCGTCCGGCGCCACCCGCGCCGTGCCCGAGGCCGGTGACCTCGGCCTGGGCCACCTGCGCCTGCCGGACGGAACGGTCTCCAGTCTCGGCGCCGACAGCCTGCCCGAACTCGACGACGCGGCCCTGCGGGCCCGGTTGGAGGAGCACTGGCAGACGCTTCTGGACGCGCAGCCCGTCATCCGCCCCTCCGGCGTGGACGACCTCGCGGACTTCGAGATACGGACCGTACGCGTCCCCGGCACCGACACGGAGGGCACTCGTCTGGCCCTCGAACTGGTCCACCGCGACCCGGCGGCGGACTCGACGCTCAGGGGGGCGGACTTCACCGTCGAACGCATGTCGGGCGGTGAATACCTCGTCACGCATCCGACCGGAAACACGTCGTGGGTGTTCGACGACCAGGGCCACTTCCTGGCCCGCGAGACGGTTCTGTCGGGGGACGGACTGCCCACCGACCTTCCGATCGTCGTACGTATGGTCACCGGAGCGGGTGGGGAGGCGCTGACCGATGTCGAGGTGAGGGGTACGTCGGGCGTCCTCAACTCGATGCCGCTCACCCCGACCGAGGGAGCGCTGGCCGGACACCTGCCCGGCGGGTTCACTCTCACCGACGCCGTCACGGGCAGCCGTTTCCACTTCGACCGCACCGGCCGCCTCGCCTTCCGGGACCTGCCGGCCCGCGACGGCTCCGGCTTCCTCCGCTTCACCGAGGGAGTTCCCGGCACCCCGCCCACCCGGCTCGTCGACCCGCCGTCCGAGCGGTTCCCGCTCACCTCCGTCCCCGAGGAAGGCGTCCTGGACGAGGACTTCGGCGATGTGGCGCACATCTTCGAGCGCACGCTCGACGAGGCAGCAGGCACACCCCACGTGCCCGAAGGTGCGGCCACGGACCTGTCGGACATCGCTCCGGCCATGGACTTCCTGCATGCCGGCGCCGACTCCCCCGCCTTCCGGACACCGGATCTCCCCCAGATCCAGCAGCTCGCCGCCGACGCCACGCGGTCGCTCGACAGGTTCGGTCTGGGCCCGGGGCTTCTCCACGACCAGCTCCGCGCGATGACCTCGCAGGCTCACCTCGGGATGCGACAGGGGGCAGCCACCACCCTGCGCGAATATCTGGACCTGCCGCTCGCCACGCGTCTCGAGGACCTCCGAAGCGAGGTCGGCCGCACCCTCGGCGACTTCACCGTCACGCCGACACCACACGGCGGGCCCGGCGGCAGCCGTTACACCGTCACCCATACGGGCACCGACCTGAGCACGGGCTTCGGCCCGAACGGCGAGCGTCTCCACCAGGAGATCTTCCTGCGGGGCGGCCCCGACGGCGTCGACGGGCTGAAGGTCCAGATCACCGGCCGCACGGCCGAAGGCGGGACCTGGACTCCCGACTCGTTCGCGTTCTCGGGCGCACACCCGGCCGACGACACCCTCACGATCACGCGTCTCGCCCCGGAAGCCCCGGCGGAGCTGCGCGGCGGCTTCACGATCACCGACGCCTCCGGCGTCACCAAGTGGCACTACGGGCCCGAGGGCATGGCCGCCCTGCGGGATGTGAAACTCCCCGCCGACCGGGGCGGCCTCCGCTTCGACCTGGGCGCACCCGACGGCGTACCGCGGGCGCTCGACCGGGCGGGCCTCGCGTCCACCGCGCCGCGCGTGGAGCGGCTCGACGACGGCCGGATCGCCCTGTCCTCCACCGGAGCGGCGGCGCACACGCTGGAGCGGGCGGTGTTCGACTCGGACGGTGGCCGGCTGCTGGAGGAGGTCATCGCCGTGCGCGGCAAGGCAGGCGGGTTCACGGGCGAGTTCTGGAAGATCGACCACGCCGCAGGCAAGGCCGTCCGCACCCACGCCGACGGCACCCCCCTCACCGGCACCTTCCACACCGCCGCCGTGGAGCGGTCCGGTACCGGCCAGTTCAGGCTGACCAGCACCAGTCAGGGCAAGGTGCCCCTCTTCGAGCGCGAGGTGCTGGGGAACGGCAACACCCTGCACATCGACTGGCGCCCGTCCGGCCGCGCCCGGTGGAGCGAGTTCGACGCCGCCGGCAACCGGCTCCGGCACGGCCTGCGCATCGGGGACGTCAACCAGCGCACGTTCCACGACGTGACGACCGGTACCTGGCGCCCCCTCAACACCTTCGACGTACGGACGTACAACAAGGCGGTCGACGGCGGGCTCGTGCGGGCCGAGAAGGGGGCGGACGGGCACTGGACGTGGCAGCGTTTCGACAAGAGCGGCGCCGAGGTGCTGGCCGGGGAGCGCCACTGGAGCTGGAACCACGTCGCGTTCCAGGACACCTACCGTGATCCGGCCACCGGCCTGGAGACGGTGGCCCAGCAGCGCGGACAGACCTGGCCGTTCGACGGTCTGCACGGCTCCGGGATGTACAAGGAACACACGTTCCTGCCCGGCCACTCCCCCGCCGGAGCCCGGATCGATCCCGGCGACTACACCGGTATCGGCCCGGCGAACGCCCAGATCGAGCGGATGGAGGCCTTGGCGGACGGCGGCAGCCTGCGCGTCGCGCGGTTCGCCGACATGCGTCCGCCCGCCTTCATGTGGAAGGGGGCGGCGGGCCGCAACCCGTTCGACGGCTTCTTCCGCGACCTGTTCGGCGGGGAGTCCCTGAACCGGGTCAGCTACTGGACCGAGACCGCCACCGACGGCACCAAGCTGACCGGTGTCCGGCTCCACCCGACCGGCTCCAACTGGGTCGACCTCGACCAGTACGGCCGCGTCGTGCGCGAGGTCAGGAAGCTGGAGAACGGCCATGTCGTCGAGGTCGGACGCAGCCTGGAGACACCCTCACGCTGGGCTCCGGCACCCGAGTACCACAGCGGCGCCTCGTACGAACTGCACTGGAAGGACACGACCTCCGGCCAGAGCGGCATCCGCCATGTCGACGGCGACGGACGGTGGAAGGACGTCTTCACCGACCCCCAGGGCATCGAACGGGTACGGCTGCGCGGCGAGGGCGTGGGTGCGGGAACGCGGGAGTACCTGTACGAAGCTCCCACCACCGAGGAACTCCGCCTCCACGACAACGCGGGTGTCTGGGTCGACCGGAACGCCGTGCAGCACCTCTCCGGTCGCCGCGACCTGGTGGACGGCCGGATCGTGGAATCGTCCGGCAACCCCTACCGCTCCCGGTGGACCTGGAAGGCCTACGACCCGGCCGCCCCGGAGACGGTCGTCGGCGAGGGCCTGCGCAAGCAGAACCGGGGTTCGGTGTACGCGCTGCCCTGGGACGACTCGTTCAAGGACTTCGACCTCGCCGGCAACCTCGTCCGCGAACGCAACGCCACCGACACGGGAAGCTCCTGGATCGACGCGGTGAAGCAGCAGGACGGCACCTGGAAGTGGACCAAGAAGGCGGACGACGGCACCGTCCACTCCGCGGGCGTCCGCGTCCACGACGACCTCGAGGCCGGGCGTTGGCGCGACCTCGTCGACGACCAGGTGGTCCGACAGCGGGTCGGCGAGCGGGTCCGCGAGTTCAAGTACGAGATCGTCACCCCCGACCCGGTGACGCCGCCGGCCCCCCGTCCCACGGGGGGAACGCTGCGCGACCTGCTCGACGCCTCCGGCCGCCACGAGGCGCCCGCCACCGCGGAAGCCGGCCGTCTCACCCTGCGCGACCTGCTCGCCGACGCCTCCCGCCACTTCGAGCCGCCCGTCACCGTGCGCGTCGACCCGGACGTCTGGAAGGAGTTCGACGCCGGCAAGGTGTTCCGCGAGAAGGTCTCCGTGGACGGCGTCCCCGGCCGCTACCGAGTGATCGACAAGCAGTGGGGCCAGTGGGCGGAGTTCCAGAACAGCCACCTCGTCCAGTGGCGGACCGTCGACGGACGCGTCTGGTCGACCGACGCGTTCGGCCGTTTCGGCACGTCCGGCCGTGCCAGAATCCTCCAGTTCCTGGAAGGGGGCCTGCCTCGGATCGGCGGCGAGATCGGCCTGCCCGGCGCCAGGGGCGGCTGGGCCCGGATCGGCCGGGAGGCCGACTTCCGTGGCATGGACGTCGAGATCATGGGCCACCTGCGGGAGATACAGGACGTGTGGCACGGCCCGTTCACCGGCTTCAGGAACGGCGACGTCGTCGAGATGCCCATGTGGCAGCGCGAACTCCGCAGCGGTCTGACCTCGTTCGGCACCGGCTTCGTCACCGACCTCACCGCGGGCCTTGCCATCACGGCCGCCACCAACAACGGCACCGTCACCGACATCGACGTCTACAAGGCGCTGCTCTCCGGCACGGTCGGCGGAACCTTCGGCACCGGCCTCAACCTGCTCTACAACCACACCCGGCTGGGCCTGCTGAAGACGCGCATGGGCGTGAGCGACTGGGGCGGGCACCCCAACCAGACCCTCGCCACCCAGACCGACGACTGGGCGACCGAGTTCGCCGCCCAGGACAAGCCCACCCGCTGGCGCAGCGCCACCTACGCCAACACGGTCGGCCTGGCCACGGGGGCGCTCAGCGGCTTCGTCAGCACCGCCATCAGCTCCGCCGTCTTCGGCGTCAACGGCCACGAGATCAAGGGCTGGGACGCGCTGAAGGCCGGCGCGTGGGGCGCCGCGGGTTCCCTGTTCGGCGGTGTGAGCACCGGTCTGGCGAGGAACGCCTGGCATCTGTCCACCGGCTCCAGGGTCTTCCACAAGGGCGGCCTCGGCGAGCTCGGGATGAACTGGGTCGAGTCCGCGCTGTCCCGGTACATCTCCTACGAGATCACCCAGGCGGCCGGCAAGTACGGCGGCGAGCTGCCCAGCCCGGGTCGCGCGTTCCCGCGCGTCACCCCGGCGCCACCACTGCCACCGCCGCCTCCGCCCGCGCCCGACCGACCCGCCTCCCCCACCACGTAATGGAGCTTCCGTGACCGCCACCGCCACCGTGCACCAGGTCGCCCCCCGGGGCCGCGGCGCCCACCGCAGCATCACCGCCGCCGTGCGCGCCGCCGCCCACGGTGACGAGATCCGTATCGCCCCGGGCGAGTACGTCGAAGCGCTGGTCCTGGACCGGGCGGTGTCCCTGCTCCCGCAGGACGGGACGCCGTTTTCCGTACGGGTGCTCGCGGCGGACCCGGGCCGTCCCGCCCTGGAGGTCACCGCCCCCGGCGTCCACGTCGGCGGTGTCGCGCTGACGGGCCAGGACCCCGGGCTGCCCGCCGTACTGGTGACGGCCGGCGGCCTGGACCTGGACGGCTGCGACATCTCCGGCGGCCGGGTCGAGGCGAGCGGTGACGCGGCGCTGACCCTGCGCGGCTGCCGTGTCTCCGGCGCCGCCCTGGCCGGGGTGCACGCGAACACCACGGGCCCGACCGAGCTGACCGACACGGTGGTCGAGGACGTCGACGGCACGGGTGTCGTGCTCGGCTCCGCCACGGCCGCGCACGCCACCGGGCTGACGGTCCGCCAGGTCACGGGCTCGGGCGTGAGGGTACGGGGCCGGGCCGGCGCCGTACTGCGCGACTGCCGTGTCACCGCCCCCGGCCGCAGCGGGCTGCTGGTCGAGGACGCCGCGACCGTGAGTGCGCTGGACTGCCGGGTGGAGGAGACGGGCGCGGAAGGCGTCCGGGTGCTGGGGAGCTCACCCCGCGCCCAGGAGGCCCCGGAGCGCCCGGACTCCGCGGACGGAGGGGTCGTGCTCGCCGACTGCCAGGTGCTGCGCACCGGCGCGGACGGGGTGTCCGTCTCCGGCTCCGGTGACGTCCTGCTGCTGAACTGCCGCCTGCGGGACGGCTCCGGTCCCGGGGTGAGCGCGGACGACGACAGCAGGGCCGTCCTGGTGGACTGCCAGGTGGACCGGGCGCACGGCTCCTGCCTGGTGGCCCGGGGCCACGCCCGGCTGTCCGCGCAGGGCACCTCGACGCACGGCAGCCACACAGGGGGTCTGCCGGCGGACGACCGCTCCCGGGTGCGGCTGTCGTCGAGCGATGTGCCGGGCGGTGGTTTCGGCGCGGTCCACGTCTGCGACGACGCCCGGCTGTCGCTCACGTCCTGCCGTATCGGCAGTACGCCCGAGCACGGCGTCCGGGCCACCGACCGGGCCGAGCTCACCGTGGAGGGCGTACGCCTCAGCGACTGCGGTCTGTCGGGCCTGCGGGTCGACGCGGCGGCGGGGGCCCATGTGCGCGGTCTGTCGGTGGTGCGGGGCGGTACGGGGATCAGCGCCGATTCCAGCGGGTCGGTGGTCCTGGAGGAGTGCGACGTCGCGGACACCGAACGCGCCGGCATCAGTTGCGGCACCGGTACGTCGGCCGTACTGCGGGACTGCCGGATCAGCGGCACCGGCACCGCCGGGCTGGTGGTCGGGGAGCGGGCGACGCCCAGCATCGAGGGCTGCACGGTGCGCGACGCCACCGGCTCCGGGCTGGTCCTGGGCCCGGCGGCCGAACCGCGCGTCAAGTTCGTCACCGTGGCGCGTTCCGGCAAGAACAGCCTGTTCGTCGGCGAGAAGGCGCGGGGCACCTTCGAGGACTGCGTCTTCACCGGCGCGGGCAGCGAGGGCCCGGCGTTCCCGGCCGTCCATGTGTCGGCGGGGAGCGCGCCCGTACTGCGCGGCTGCCTGGTACGGGACGCCGAGGAGGACGTGGCCGCGGAGAAGGGAGCCCGGCCGGTGTTCGACGACTGCCTGGCGCGGAACGTGACCAACCCGGCCCTGCCGACCCGGCGTACGGAGGCACTCCCGTCCGCCTCGGACAGCGACCCGGCCTCCGGGACGACCGCGCGGGAGACCGAGGCACCGGCCGAGGACTCCCTGGAGGACCTGCTCGCCGAGCTCGACGGGCTGGCGGGGCTGGAGCGCGTCAAACACGATGTGTCGTCCCTGGTGAAACTGATGCGGACGGTGCGCCTGCGCGAGGACATGGGGCTGGCCGCTCCCCCGCTCAGCCGCCATCTGGTCTTCACCGGCAACCCGGGCACCGGCAAGACCACCGTGGCCCGGCTCTACGGACGCATCCTGGCCGCCGTCGGCCTGCTCGGGCGCGGCCACCTCGTCGAGGCCGACCGCTCCGCGCTGGTCGGCGAGTACGTCGGCCACACCGGCCCCAAGACCGCGCGCGTGTTCGAACAGGCGCGCGGTGGTGTCCTCTTCATCGACGAGGCGTACTCCCTCACCCAGTACGCCGGTACCAACGACTTCGGCCAGGAGGCGATCGCCACCCTGCTGAAGCTGATGGAGGACCACCGTGACGACGTGGTGGTGATCGTCGCCGGATACCCCAAGGAGATGGAGTCGTTCGTCCGCTCCAACCCCGGACTGGCCTCCCGCTTCACCCGTACCGTGCTGTTCGACGACTACGGGTCCGCCGAGCTGGTCAGCATCGTGGAGCACCAGGCCGCGCAGCACCAGTACGAGTTCACCGCGGCTGCCCGCGAGGCTCTGACGGCGCATTTCGACGCGGTGCCCCGGGGGCGGGGGTTCGGCAACGGACGCGCTGCCCGCCAGCTGTTCCAGTCGATGACGGAACGTCAGGCCTACCGCGTCGCCGACCTTCCCGACGCCTCGGAGTCCGACCTCATGACCCTGGTGCCGGAAGACCTCCCGTAGCGCGCCCTTCAGCCCGTTCTCAGCCTCTCCTCAATCCTCTCGTCGTGAAGGACCCAGCTCATGCCACAGACTTCGGTTCGCCCCGCGCGCTCGGACGGCGAGTTCGCCGACGTGTTCGCCCGCAGGGCGCGCACTCCCCTGCGCGGGTTCCTGCCCGGCCGCCGGGTCTGGAGCGCCGTCGGGGGCTCGGCGGCCGCGGTCGTGGTGATCGCCGGGGCCACGGCGCTCATCGCCCGGATCGACTGGAGCGGCGGTCCCGAAACCGTGACCACCACCGCCGCCGCGAAGAAGGCGGGCGCGACGAAACAGGGCTCCACCAAGGCCGGCGGTGACACAGCCACCACCGCTCCCTCGGCCGCCGCGAGCGCGGGGAAGGACAAGGGGCCCGACGTCGTGTATCTCCCGCCCCCGGGTGGCTACGGGAGCGGCACCTCCGTCGGCGGGCCCGCCTCCAGCGCTTCCGGTTCCGGCTCCCGTTCCGGTTCCGGAACGAGCAGTGGCGGGACAGCGGCCGGGGACGCGCAGAAGTCCGCATCGCAGTCGGCGGGCGCCACCTCACAGCAGTCGACCCCCTACCTGTCGTCGGACGGGAGCGTGGTGGCCGACACCAACAACTACTGGGACCAGAGCCTCGTCACCGTGAAGTCCACGAAGGCGCTCAGCGGCCTCAAGGTCGTCTTCAAGATCATCCAGACCGGCGGTGTCGCCAACACCGGCACCTGGAGCTCTCTTGAGGGCAAGGTGTCGGTCTCCTCCGGGGCGAGCAGCGGTGAGCTGGACTACGTGATCACGCTGAAGCCGGGAGTCACCCTGGAGCCCGGCACCTACAGCTTCGCCGTCCAGTACAACCACGCCCCGGGCCACCGCGACGCGGGCGGCGACCGCTACAACGTCACCACCACGTCCACCACTTCGGTCACGGAGTACGGCAAGGGCGGCTTCTGAGGATCCGGACCGGACGGCTTCCGGGTCCGGCTCAGCGGTGCTCGGGGTTCTCTGCCCCCGGCCGGCAGCCGGCGTCCCACTCCGAGCGCTGGTTGCCGTGTGCGGGGACACCTCCGGCGCGTTTGAGCAGGGCCGCCATATGCATCAGGTTCCAGGTCATGAAGCTGGTGTTGCGGTTGGTGAAGTCGTTCTCCGGGCCGCCCGAACCGGGATCCAGGTACGAGGGACCGGGCCCCGCCGCTCCGATCCAGCCCGCGTCCGCCTGCGGCGGGATGGTGTAGCCCAGGTGCTGGAGGCTGTAGAGGACGTTCATCGCGCAGTGCTTGACGCCGTCCTCGTTCCCGGTGATCAGACAGCCACCGACCCGCCCGTAATAGGCGTACTGGCCTTGGGAGTTGAGGAGGCTGGAGCAGCTGTAGAGCCGCTCGATGATCAGCTTGGTGACAGAGCTGTTGTCGCCCAGCCAGATCGGTCCGGCCAGCACGAGGATGTCGGCCGCCATCACCTTCTCGTACAGCGCGGGCCAGGCGTCCGTGGCGAAGCCGTGCTCGGTCATGTCCGGATAGACGCCGACGGCGATGTCGTGGTCGACGGCACGGATCTCGTCCGTGGCCACCCCACACGCATCCATGATCGCCCGGCTCTTGTCGATCAGCCCCTGGGTGTGGCTGAGCTGGGGAGAGGGTTTGAGCGTGCAGTTGACGAAGAGCGCACGCAGGTCGTCGAAACGGTAACTGTCCCCGGTCGGGGAGGGCGTTGCTGTCATGGCGGGCTCCAGGTGGAGTGGTCAGGGTGGGGCGGGCAGGCGCCTGCGCGCCGTCCCGGCGGCAGCGTCTCGCGGAACGTGTGCGTTGTCCCGCTGCGACGCACCGGCGCACGGGGCTTTCCGCCGAGACGCTCGTCCCCTCGGTCGGCGCCGTGTCACCACCCCGTCACCAGCAGGTGGTTGAGGAGCAGGGCGAGGGCGGCCTGTGCGGTGAGCCAGGCGCGGGGTCGGTTCAGGAAGGCGGCGGCCGGGAGCAGCCACACCACGAACGGTAGCCAGATGCGCTCCGTTTCCGCTTTGCTCATGCCGGAGAGGTCGGCGGCGAGAAGCGCGAGCAGGGCGGCGCCGACGAGCAGGGCGAGACGGGGTTCGCCGTCGGGGCGGCGCAGGCACCCGCGAACACCCTGGCGGACGGGAGCCGCACCGGCGCGGCGCAGCCCGGCCACCGTCGCCGGACCCACGAGGAGCACCGTGCACGCGAGGTTCGCCCACACCCAGTACCAGTACGGACGAATACCGCCGGCCCCTTGGTAGTAGCGGGTGACCAGCAGGCGGTACGCCTCCCACCAGTTGAAGCCCACGAACGTGAACACGGCCGGCAGGACGACGAATCCGGCGATGACGTAGGGCAGGGGCTTAAGCCGTCGGGAGCCGAGCAGCAGGACACCGCCGGCGATCACCGCGAACAGTGTCAGGCCGTACGACAGATACACGACCAGGCCGAACAGGAGCCCGGAGGCAAGACCCGCCGACCGGGGCCGGTGTCCCGTGACCGCGAGGGCGAGGAAGGCGACGGCCCAGGCGGCGACCGCCGTGAAGTACCCGTCGGCCGAGGTGCCCATCCACACGGCGGCCGGGGCCAGCACCAGGAAGGGCGCGGCACGGCGGGCGAGTTGCTCCCCGCACAGTGCTCGTACGGTGACGAGAACCGCCGCCGCCGCTGTCGCCCCGACGGTGATGCACCAGACGCCCGCCCAGGCGCCGCCGCCCAGCCCGATCCGGTCGAGGAGGACGAAGGTGAGGGTCGCCGCGGGTGGATGTCCGGCCACATGAGCCGGCCAGGCGTCGGGTGAGTGGATCACGATGTGGTGAGTGAAGTCCCGCAGGGCGGCCGGGATGTCGTGGAAGCGGTTGACGGGGTTGATGACCTGGAGGTACTCGTACTTGGTCGTCAGCCGCAGGGCGATTCCCCGCTGCCATCCGTCGACCAGGGCGAGCGAGAACGTCCACGCCATGGCGGTGCCCCAGGCGCTCCACAGCAGCGCGCGCCAGGGCAGCCGGGCGGCCAGGGACGGCCCGTACGCGACGACCGCGACGGCCACCAGGATCGCGGCGGGGGTGCCGGGGCCGAGATGCGGCTCCCAGTGGCCGTACAGCGGCGGCCAGCTGACATGAAGGTTTCCGTAACGGTGTTCGAGGAAGGTGCCGACCACAGCCGCCGTCGTGACGAGCAGCGCTGCGGCCAGGGCCGCGGACAGGTCGCGGAGAAGATCGCGGTTCACACCGGCACGCTAGGCCCGGAAGGGCCGCCTGAGGCTCCGGCGAGCCTGAACGTCAGTGTTTCGTCATGAGTTGCCGGGCCCGTCCTCGGCCGGTTCCCGGCACGGTGAGGAGCCCGAGGCGCCGACTCCCCGCCCGAGCGCGGGTATGTCGATCTCCTGTACGGGGGATCGTCAGAAGTACGGGACGGGGGAACGTACGGGGGGATGTGCCATGGGGCGGGGACTCAGCGCGCCCGCGGCCACTGACGGCGGCGGTTTCTGGGAAGGCTTCTGGCAGCAGAGCGGCGGCACCGCCGTGTGGGTGCTCGGCATCTTCGCGGTCACCGTGGTCGTCGTCATGGTGCGCCTGGGGTCCGGGCTGCTGCTGCGCCACCAGAGCAACCGGTTACTGCCGGTGGTGGTGTGCGAGGACCGCGGTCTCCTCGGCGGTCAGGGCGGCGGGCACCGGGGCAACGGCATCGGGCAGGGCGGCGCGGACCACGCCCGGCAGTCCGCGCGTACCGGGGAACTGGCCGCCTACATCACGGAGCACATGGCCGCCGACGGGCTCGGCCCGCGCGTCCTGACCCCCGGCAGCGGCACCACCACCGGCCCCGACCCGGCCCCGGAGACCGCCTCCTCCCCGCACGGCTGGGTGGACGTGATGAAGCGCCTCGCCTTCTTCCAGCCCCGGGCGTATCACGTGATGCTGCACTGCGTGTCGGCCGACAGGACGCAGCCCAGCTTCTCCGTACGGATTATGTACATGCCGAAGAACGTCATCGTGGCCGCCGCCGTCCTGGAGGGCGAGACCCTCGCGCCCGGGGCGACGACCGAGGAAAGACGCAGACGCGACAAGAAGCTGTACGAGCGGATCGCCTGCTACTGCACCGTCAAGATCCTCGGCGACCCGCGCTCCCAGGACCGCATCCCCCGCTGGGAGAGCTGGGGCGACGACCTCGACTCGTACCGCTTCTACCGCATGGGCATCAGGGCGCAGGAACGGGCACTGGCCGCGAAGAAGCAGCGCGACCCCGATCAGGAACTCGCCCACTACCGGCACGCCCTCAAGCACTACGACGAGGCCGCGGCCCTGGTCCCCGGCAACCTCACCGTCCGGCTCCAGCAGGCCGGTGTCCGGGAACTCATCGGCCAGGACGGCGGCACGGAGGAGCCCGCCACCCACATCCAGCGCGCCATCGAGATCTACGAGGACTGCGTCCAACTGTGGCCCGAGCACGTCGAGACCGCTTACCGCTTGTCCATCGCCTGCGCCGAGCAGCGCCGGCACCGGGAACAGGGACGCCACTGGCCGGCGGACTACGAACGGGAGTCGCGCGAGCATCTGAGGCTGCTTCAGAAGCGCCTGTCCTGGTCGGTCATGGCCCGCCGCTACGCCCGCACCTGGCTTCCGGGCCGCCGCAATCTCGGCGAACGCCGTTACTGGCTCCAGTGGTTCACCTTCGAGCGGCCCCACCCCTCGCTGCGCAGTCGCCGCCGTTCCTTCCTCGCGGCGGTGCGCATCGCCGAGGCCGCCGACCAACTGCGGATGCTCCAACCGCCGGAGCCCGAGAAGCTGCGGGAGGCGTTCAGAACGGTGGCCAAGGAAGTGACCGGCGGTGTCTGGGCGCGCTGGGGCTGGCTCTGGGGCGGTCCGAACTGGGGGATACGCCGTCTGCTGCACGCCGACCACCGACGCGGCGGCGACCACGCGGGCTATGGCTCCCCCATGCCGACGTCCCGGCAGCGGGGAGCGCATGCGCGTACCCACGCCGAGGTGCTGATCGCCGGCCCGTCGCCACGGCACCGCGTGCCCACCCGCGCCTCCACCGGCTATCTCGTCTACTACAACGCCGCCTGCTTCCTCAGCCTGGCACTCGGGGTGGAGCCCCCCTCGGGCTCCGTGACCTGGTCCGGTGACGAATGGCGGGAGGACTGCGCGAGGGCGGCCGTGGCCCACCTCAACAGCAGCCTGCGGGTCACCCGCAGCCAGTTCTCGGCGGCCTGGGCCGAACGTGACACCGACCTGCGCCCACTGTTCACCGGCCGCCTGCGCGACGACACCGTGGCCGCCGACCCGCCGCGTTGGGCGCGGATCGGGCGCAACTGGGCCGGTTTCGCGGGGATCCACGTCACCGACTGAGGCCGTCCGATCCGCGCGCGGCCGACGCCGGGCCGGCCGGTCCTGCCGTCGGGTGACGTACGGCAGGACCACCGCCCGGCCTACTCGGACCGGCCTACTCGGACCGGGATCCGGCGGAGCGGGATCCGGCGGAGCGGGTCCGGACGATGGCGAAGGCCGCCGCCGCCAGCCCGAGCGCGCCCACGACCAGCCCGGCGATGCCGAGCCCACGGGCGGTCGAGTCGCTGCTGGAGGCGGTGGCCGTGGCGGCGCCGGAGCTCTTCGCGGTGGCCGAGCCGGTGACGGCGGTCTTCGCCCCGCCTTCCGTGGCGTCCGTGCCGCCGGTGCCCTCCGTGCCCTTCGCGGTGAGCTTGAGCACTGGCGCCGGATTTTCCGGCTCGTCCCCGCCCGAGGACGCCTCCTCGATCCAGCGGACGGTCGTGCCGTCGGAGTACGTCTGCAGGGTCTTCAAGGTCAACTGGCCGACGTCGTCGGGGAGTTGACCGAAAACCACGTCGAAGTCCTCGAACTGCCCGGCGCCGATCCGACCGCCGGTCCAGGTGATCTCGGAGACGGCGTCGGAGATGGTGCCGTCGTCGGTCTTGACCGGCGTCTTGAGCTTGGTGTTCGTGACCTTGGGGGTCCAGCCGTCGTGCGGCGAGACGAGCACACCGAGCACCGGGTGGTCGGTCGGCAGGAAGACCTGCACCTTCGTGGTGCGCGCGGTGTCCTCCTCGTTGGGGACACGGAAGGTCAGGACGCCGTCCGTGGCGCCCTTCGCGTAGCTCTCGGGGTGCACGGTGACATGCGCGGAGGCGACACCGGCGGCGGCGAGGACCCCGGCGGCGGCGAGAGCGGCGACGACGCCGGCGCGGCGCAGGGTGGTGGTGCGAGTCGTGGACATGGCTGAGTGGATCTCCGTACTGGGGAGAAGGGATGTCGGGTGTCAGATCGCGTACGACATCCCCGTCGGCGGTCCGCGCCGGTGCACGGCGTACCGCAACCGCACCTGTCGCGGCCGCCACGCCCCCTCGGCGGCGGAACGCACGGAACCCGGCGTACCCGAAGCGCCCCGGAATCCCCGCACCACCTGCCACCAGGCGGCGAGCCCGGGCAGGAACGCGACCGCCCGTCGCAGCAGCGACCACAGCGCGGCCTCGCCGCGCCGCAGCCACCAGGTCAGTACCAGGGCCGCCCCGACATGCGCGGCGGTGGCGTGCGGGGTCAGCGCGTGGGAGTGGGACATCCGCATACCGTGCATGACCATCGCGGCATGCGGCCGGGCGACGCCGAAGGTCAGATGCAGCCCGCCCTGGGACGCCAGCGTCGCGCCGCCGATCCCGGTCAGCGACCGCTCCCGCCCGCCGAGCAGACAGCCCACCGCGAAGACCGGAAGGGCCCCCGCGACCTGCGCCCACACCGGCGGCGCCACTCCTACGGCCAGCGCGTGTCCCCCGGCGGCGAGCAGCACGCACAGCACGGCGAACACCGCCGCACGCAGGCTCCGTACCGCCAGGGAGGCACTCACGTCGCACGATGCTGCCATGCGGCGCGAGGGTCTCTCCCCCTGCCCCCGCATACGCATCACGCCACGGCCGATCGGATCGAACCTGCTCCCTCCTTACGGGTCGGACACGGACGCCGTTCAGTACCGAGACCTGTCCCCGGTCACTTCTCCGCCCGGGTGGCCGCTCAGTCGTCTGTCGGGTTGCCCAGGCCTGTGAGAGCGCCGACGGGGTCCAGGTCGGGGGTGTCGCGGGGCCACCAGTCGTCGTGGCCCGGTTCGGACTCGTACGCGTACCACAGGCCGTCCTGGCCCAGGCGCAGTTGTATGTGGCCGCGTGGGTGGGTGAGGTGGTTGCGCCAGGGTCTGAAGGCGGGGAGGTCGGCGGCGAGGAGGAGGGGGCGGGCCCGGTCGAAGCGTCCGGCCGGCGGGTCCCAGGCCTCCTCGAGGACCGCGAGTCCGTCGAGCCCGCCCTGCCGCCAGGCGGCCACCGCGCGCGCCAGTTCGGCCGGGGTGCGGCCGGCGCCTCTGGCGAGCGAGGAGTAGAGGGCGCGGGTGCCGGCGGTGAGGCCGGAACCGGGGCGGGCGGCGGCGAGACGCACCGCGTCCTGCCACAGGGTCAGTTCGCCGACCGGGTCGTGGCCGGTGGTGAGCAGGGTGTGGGCGCGGGCGGCGGCGTCCGTCGCCAACTGGTCCAGCGCGAAGGGGTCGGGGCCGCCCGGGGACGCCGGGTAGGCCGGGGGTGGCTCGGGGTCCGGGCGGGGCGGCAGCGGCGCCGGGAGCGGCGAGAGGAGGCGCGGGGCGAGCGCGTCGGAGGCCCGGACACCGGGGAAGGACGCCGGCCGCTGCTCCTGGGCGGCACGGGCGGCGTGCGCGGCGTTGCGCCGGGACAGCTCGTCGAGCACCTCTTTTTCGCCCCGGCCCCGCAGCAGGAGCAGCACGAAGGGGTCGGCGTCGAGGAGGCGGGCGGTCTGGTAGCAGAGGGCGGCGGCGTGCTTGCAGGGGTGCCCGGAGTCGGGGCAGCTGCACCGGGGGTCGAGGTCGCCCGGAGCGGGCAGCAGCGGTGCTCCGCAGTCGGCGAGGGACTGGGGCATCTCCTTGTCGAGCAGCGCGGCGATGTGCCCGGGCCGCGCCACGGCGGCGTCCAGGAACCGTTCCCACTCCTGGTCGCCGAGGGTGCGCAGCCGCACCTGGACGCGGTACGGCCGCGGCCGGGAGCCCTGCACGTAGGCGAGCACGAGTCCCGGCGTCACGGTGATGGCGTCGACGTGCCCCTTCGCGGCGTATCCGCGTCCCCGTGTCAGCCGGGCGGCGTCCAGGGCGCCCTCTTCCAGGGCCGCCACCCAGGCGTTTCCCCACCAGCTCTCCGCGAAGCCGCCGCCGCTGGATGCCGTCTGCCGGTTCCCCGAGGCCGGCAGAGCGGGGAAGGTGCGGCGCAGCTCACCGTCGCGGCCGGGAGCGGCCATGGAGGAGGACACGGAAGAGGAAGAGGAAGCGGTACGTGGGCTGCCGGGACGGCCGTCGAGGGGTGCCCCCTGCCGGAACGCGGCGGTGGTACGGGGGTCCGCCGCACCCGGGGCTTCCGGGGCGTTCGGGGCGTTCGGGATGTCCCGCGACGCGCCCGTTGACGCCTCCGGAGCCGCGACGCCCACGGTGGCGTACCGCGAGGCCGGCGAGGCGACGGCACGCAGGACATCCCCGACGGTCACCGGCGTCGAGGTGTCCGGGCGCGGCTCGTCGTCGTCAGGAATGGAACCGGCGAGCAGTTCCCGTACATCACGCACCGGTTCCCTGGGACCGCGCTCCCGTGGGTCCCGCGCGGGCGGGGCGGGCCGCCGGGTGGCCTCGGCTGCCGCCGCCTCCGCGTCGAGACGGGCCCGCAGAGCCTCGCCCCGCGCGGCGCGCAGCGCCTCTCGGGCCACGTCACCGGGACGCCCACCCTTGCGCGCCCCGTCGCCCACCCGTCCCTCCGGAACCTTCCGGGCCGCCGAGCCGGTGTCGTCCGCCGGTGGTGTCGAGCGCCGCAGGGCCGCGCGGGCCGCGTCTCCCGGCCGGGCCTCGCGCCCGGCGGTCCCGGCGGCGCCACTTGTCCCGATCGTCTCCTGGCCCGCGCGCTCCCGTGCCGCCCGCAACGCCCTGCGCGCGGCGTCGGCGGGCCGGTCCTGCTCGGCTTCGTCCGCCAGGGGCTGCCGACCCGCCACCGGCTCCTCCCACACCGCGTCGTGTCCTTCCGCGCCCTCCGGGCGCTCCTGCGACGACATCACACCGCCCCCCTCAGCGAGACCAGGTCGGACAGTGCCCGGTCCGTCAGTTCCGTGAGGGACGACTCGCCGGAGGCGAGGATCGCGTCGGCCAGGGCCCGCTTTGACTCCAGCATTTCCGCGATGCGGTCCTCGACGGTGCCCTCGGTGATCAGGCGGTGCACCTGGACCGGCTGGGTCTGGCCGATGCGGTAGGCGCGGTCCGTGGCCTGTTCCTCGACCGCCGGGTTCCACCAGCGGTCGAAGTGGATGACGTGGCCCGCGCGCGTGAGGTTCAGGCCGGTGCCGGCGGCCTTCAGGGAGAGGATCAGGACCGGGGTCGCGCCGTCCTGGAAGCGGTCCACCATGCGTTCCCGTTCCGGGACGGGCGTGCCGCCGTGCAGCAGTTCCACCGGGACCGCGCGGGCCGCGAGGTGGGCCGTGATCAGCCGGGCCATCCCCACATACTGCGTGAACACCAGTGCCGAGCCGTCCTCGGCGAGCAGGGTGTCCAACAGCTCGTCCAGCAGGGCGAGTTTGCCGGATCGGGCGGCGAGCCGGTCGCCCGCGGCGGGCCCGGGGGCGTCCTCCTTCAGGTACAGGGCGGGGTGGTCGCAGATCTGCTTGAGGGAGGTCAGCAGCTTCAGCACCAGGCCCCGGCGGGCGATGCCGTCCGCCGTCTCGATGGCGAGCAGCGACTCGCGCACCACCGCCTCGTACAGCGCGGCCTGTTCGCGGGTCAGCGGGACCGGGTGGTCCGTCTCCGTCTTCGGCGGCAGTTCCGGGACGATGCCCGGGTCGGACTTCTTGCGGCGCAGGAGGAACGGGCGGACCAGGCGGGCGAGGCGGGCCACCGCCTCCTCGTCGTCGCCGGTCTCCACCGCGCGGGCGTGCCGGGCGCGGAACGACTTCAGGGGGCCCAGAAGACCGGGGGTCGTCCAGTCGAGCAGCGCCCAGAGTTCGGAGAGGTTGTTCTCCACGGGGGTGCCGGTGAGCGCCACGCGCGCGGGGGTCGGGATCGTGCGCAGTGCCTTCGCCGTCGCGGAGTACGGGTTCTTGACGTGTTGCGCCTCGTCCGCGACGACCATCCCCCACCGCTGCTCGGCGAGCCTTGGTGCCGCCGAGCGCATGGTGCCGTACGTCGTGAGGACGAAGCCGCCCGCCATGTCCTCCAGGGTGCGGTCCGGGCCGTGATAGCGGCGGACGGGCACACCGGGCGCGAACTTGGTGATCTCGCGCTGCCAGTTGCCCAGCAGGGAGGCCGGGCAGACCACCAGCGTGGGTTCGCCGTGGTCCCGCCGCAGATGCAGGGCGATGACGGTGATCGTCTTGCCGAGCCCCATGTCGTCGGCGAGGCAGCCGCCGAGGCCGAGGGAGGTCATGAGGTCCAGCCAGGCCAGTCCCCGAAGCTGGTAGTCCCGCAGGCGGGCCCGCAGCCCCGGGGGCGGTTCCACCGGGGTGATGCCCGCCGTCAGCCGGTCACGCAGGGCCGCCAGCGCGCCGACGGGGACCGCCTCGACGCTCTCGCCGTCGACCTCCACGCGGCCGGTGAGTGCCGCGGAGAGCGCGTCGACCGGGTCGAGCAGGCCCAGTTCGCGTTTGCGCGCCTTGCGCACGAGCGCCGGGTCGACCAGCACCCACTGGTCCTTGAGGCGGACGACGGGACGGTGGGCCTCCGCCAGGACGTCCATCTCGGCCTCGGTGAGCGGATCTCCGCCGAGCGCCAACTGCCAGCGGAACTGGAGGAGTTCCTCGCTCTCGAAGAAGCCGGTGCCGTCCTTCGCCGAGCCGGGCGCCGGACGGACGACGGCCTGGACGGTCAGGTCCTGGGCGAGGTCCCGGGGCCAGTGGACGGCGACTCCGGCGGCGGCGAGCCTGGTCGCGGCCACCCCGAGCAGGTCGTACAGCTCCTCCTCGGAGAGGGCCAGGACGTCGGGCGTTTCCTGCTCGGTGAGGCGGTCGAGCGGGGGCCAGACCCGGGCCGCGCGGCGCACCGCGAGGGCGGCGTCCACGCGTGCGCGTGCCCCGAAGGCCGCGTCGGCGGTGCCCGCCCACAGGGTCGCCGCGTCGGTCACGAGGGTGGGGTCGGCGAGGCTGTGCACCTGGACGACCGCCGCGCCCGCGGTGCGCACCCGGTCGGGGTCGTCGAACAGCTCGTACGCCGACAGGTCGAGGCGGAGCGAGATCCGCACGCCCGCGTCCATGCCCGCGGCGACCTCCGCCGCCCAGTCGTGGGCGTCCGGCAGCCGCTGGGCGGGGCGCGCGGCGAAGGGCAGCCCTGACGCGTAGGGCGCCGCCGGGGTGCGCGGCAGGGTGTCCGCGACGGCGTCCAGGAAGGCGCGCAGCAGCGCCTCCGGCTCGGGCAGCAGCAGGGGGCCTGAGCCGGGCAGGGGCACCGCGTGGCCTTCGTACGGAAGGGCTGCGGCGATGGCCCTGAGGTGGGCGATGTCGTCGGGGTCCAGGGGGCCCGCGCGCCAGGCGTCGTGACCGGTGGGGGTCAGGCCGGGGAGCAGCCGGCCGCGAGCGGTGAGGCGCAGGGCGTGCAGCGCGGCGGCGCCCCAGCAGGCCGTGGCGGGGTGGGCGGCGGGGTCGCGGCGGGCCCGCACGAGCAACGGCAGCGCCGCGTCGACGGGCAACGTCAGCGCGGGGGTGGTGCGGCGGCGGACGCCGGCGCCGTGCCGTCGTACGACCGTCAGTTCCGTATGCCCACCCGGTCCGTCGCCCTCGTCCGGGAGGCCCGTGTCCCCTTCCGGGTCCCAGAAGGCGATGCGGCCCTCGCGCGGGAGGGGGGCGGGGAGGAAGACGGCCGCGAGGCGCACGGACACGTCCGCCACCGCTGTCGCCGGTGTCTGCCGACTCATGCGTGCGTCACCTCCCGCCCTCGTGTCGTGTCCGTCGAGTCGGACGTCTTCGACTGTACGGGCGGGGTCTGACAATCGGTCCCGGCGACCGGCCGGAGGGGGTCGCGCGGCCGGTCAGGGGGTCGTGCGCGAGACGACGTACACCATGTAGTGGTTGGGCTTCGCCCACTTCACGACGATGTGCTGCGTGGGCGCCGGGTTCTTCTGCTTGTGGGCGAGACCCCACCACGGGCCGGGCTGCTTGAACTTCCAGCCGACGATCTTCTGGTCCCGGGCGCTGATGGGGAACTGGTCCTTCTTCAGGCTGGTGCGGGGGACGCCCATGGCCTTGAAGAAGTGGTCGAGCCCCGCGTTCGTGGTCATGAACTGGACGTACAGGCGGCTGGTGCGCCAGTTGTTCGTCTCGTAGTACGCGACCTTCGTCGACAGGATTCCCGGGCCGTCGGCCTTGCGCGGGACGGGCACCTCGTAGATGTGCCGCTGGACCTTGGAGGGCCAGGCCGTGGTCAGGCCGCGCGCCGCCCATTTCCGTTCCTTGTCCTTGCCGCTGTCACGGCTCTGGTTGGCGGAGATCACCAGATAGCCGGCCGGGACACCGATGAGCAGCACGATGATCAGCAGGGTCAGGGCGCGGCGGCGGATCATGTGCCTGCGGTCCTCGGGCTGCCCGGGCTGCTCTTCGAGGGCCATGACCTGGCGCGGCAGGGAGGCGGTCACAGCGGCCCCTGGGTGGCGCGCCGGGTGGTCTCGACGAACTTCTCGAAGCGCTCGTACCGCTCGACGCGGCGCCGGTTGGCGCGCCGGAAGCGGCGGGCGACCAGCCGGGCGAGGTCGGCGGCGCCCACCATGCCGGCCTCCGGGCCGAGCTGGGCGCGCGCGATGCGGGCCTCGGGCCGGTAGCCGCGGCCGGTGAGATGGCGGCGGAAGGCGTCCCGGGCGGGGCCGATGAGCAGGTCGTCGGCCGCGGAGACACCGCCGCCGATGACGAAGCAGGAGGGGTCAAGGGCGGCGGCCAGGTTGGCGATGCCGACGCCGAGCCACTGGCCGATGTCCTGGAGCAGCTCGATGCACATGGCGTCGCCCTCGCGGGCCAGCTCGGTGATCATCGGGCCGGTGATGTCGGCGATGTTGCCCTTGACGTGCTCGATGATCCCGTACGCCACCGGGGAGTCGGCGGCCGCGAGTTCCCGCGCCTCTCTGACCAGCGCGTTTCCGGAGCTGTACTGCTCCCAGCAGCCGCGGTTGCCGCACGGGCAGCGGTGGCCGCTCGGGACGACCTGCATATGGCCGAACTCGCCGGCGACGCCGAACTTGCCGCGCTTGACCTGGCCGTCCTCGAGGATCGCGCCGCCGATACCGGTGCCGAGCGTGATCATGACGAGGTGGTCCTCGCCGCGTCCGGCGCCGAAGCGCCACTCCGCCCAGGCGGCGGTGTTGGCGTCGTTGTCGACCAGTACGGGGACGGCGAGCCGGCCCGCGAGGCGGTCGCGCAGGGGCTCGTTGCGCCACGACAGGTGGGGGGCGAACAGGACGCGGCTGCGTTCGGCGTCGACCCAGCCGGCCGCGCCGATGCCGACGGCGTGCACGTCGTGCCGGTCGGACAGGTCGAGGACCAGCTCGGTGATGGTGTCCTCGACGACCTTGGGGCTCTTGGACTTGTCCGGCGTCTCGGTCCGGATCTTCTCCAGGATGTTGCCGTCGGCGTCGACCACTCCGGCCATCACCTTCGTGCCGCCGATGTCGATGCCGACGGTGGGCACCCGGGGGGCCGTGAGGTGGGAACGGCGCTCGCGCGTGCCGACGGTACGCAGCGCCGGTGCCCGGCGGGAGCCGATGGGGGCGCTGCCCTCTCGGGCGGAGCCGGCCAGTGCCCTGGGGAGTGGGAGATCGCGGTAGCTGCTCATCGGGAGTGATTCTGCCTCACCGGCAATGGGCGTGCGTTGCGGGGGAGCGAGGGGGCAGTGCGGGGCGTTCGCCGGGTGCGGGTGCGTCGGGGTCGCTCGCACGGTTCCCCGCGCCCCTGAGGGGAACGGGGCCGCGTCCCTCCCCTCAGGGGCGTACCAGTAGCTGGAACTCGAACGAGTAGCGGGTGGGGCGGTAGGTGTGGGTGCCGAACTCGACCGCTCGGCCCGTGTCGTCGAAGGTCGTGCGCTGCATCGTGAGGAGCGGGGCGCCCTCGTGTTCGGCGAGGCGTTCCGCCTCCTCGGGCGTCGCCCCCCGGGCGCCGATCGACTGCCGGGCGCTGTGCAGGGTGATTCCGGCGGTGCGCATCAGCCGGTACAGCCCGGTGGCCTCCAGCTGGCCGGTGTCCAGGTCGAACAGGTTGGGCGGCAGGTAGTTGCAGAGGTACGCCATCGGCTCGCCGTGGGCCATCCGCAGCCGTTCCACGCGGTGTACGTCGCTGTCCTCGGCCACGTTGAGCGCGGCGGCGACCTCGGCGGAGGCCCGCACGACGGTGTTGACGAGGACCTTGGTCGCGGGGCGCTGGCCCGCCGCCTCCAGGTCGTCGTACAGGCTGCTCAGCTCCAGGGGGCGTTTGACCTGGCTGTGCACGACCTGCGTACCGACGCCCCGGCGGCGTACGAGCAGGCCCTTGTCCACCAGGGACTGGATCGCCTGGCGCACGGTGGGGCGGGACAGGCCGAGCCGCCCGGCCAGCTCTATCTCGTTGCCCAGCAGGCTGCCGGGGGTGAGTGCGCCGTGCTCGATGGCGGCTTCGAGCTGCTGGGACAGCTGGAAGTACAGCGGTACCGGACTGCTCCGGTCCACATGGAGTTCCAGGGGCACTGTCGGATCCACATCTGGTTTCGGCACGGCCTGAGCGTAGCTCCGGTGATTGTTGACGGGAAGTCGTGTAGTTCGATTGTCCTGACATACGCATTGACAGCGCGCCCGGTCGGACCCCAGTTTGGTTCTCATGCGCATCGGAGTCATCGGGACCGGCCGTATCGGTACATTCCACGCGAACACCCTGAGCCGCCATCGCGAGGTCGGGGGCTCCCTCATCGTCACGGACGCGGACAGTGGGCGGGCGCAGGATCTCGCGCACCGTCTGGGGGCGACGGCCGCGCCGGGTGTCGACGAGATCTTCACCTGGGGCGTGGACGCCGTGGTGGTCACGGCGGCGACCTCGGCCCACGCCGAACTGATCGGTCGGGCAGCACGGTCGGGCCTCCCGGTGTTCTGCGAGAAGCCCATAGCGCTCGATCTGCCTGCCACGCTGTCCGCGATCGCCGAGGTCGAGGCGGCCGGGACGATCCTCCAGATGGGCTTCCAGCGCCGTTTCGACACCGGTTACACGGGTGCCCGCGACGTCGTGCGCTCCGGGAAGCTGGGCCGTCTGCACACCGTCCGCATGATGACGTCCGACCAGACGCCGCCCGCGCCCGAGTATCTGCCGCTGTCCGGCGGCCTCTACCGGGACGCCCTGATCCAGGACTTCGACATCCTGCGCTGGGTCACGGGGCAGGAGATCGTCGAGGTGTACGCGACGGGGTCGGACGCCGGGCCCCCGATGTTCCGCGAGGCCGGCGACATCGATACGGCCGCCGCGGTACTCACCCTGGCCGACGGCACGCTCGCCACGGCGACGGCGACGCGGATGAACGGCGCGGGCTACGACGTCCGCATGGAGCTGGCCGGCGAGCTGGACCAGGTCGGCGTCGGCCTGGACGACCGTACGCCGATCGCGTCCACCGAACCGGCCGGACCGCCGGCCGCGAGCAAGCCGTGGACGGGCTTCCTGGAGCGCTTCGGCCCCGCCTACGAGGCGGAACTGTCGGCCTTCGTCGAGGTGGTGCGCGGTGAACGCGCCAATCCGTGCGACGGGCGCGAGGCCCTCTCGGCCCTGCGCGTCGCCGAGGCCTGCGAACTGTCCAGACGGGAGCACAGACCCGTACGCCTCACGGAGATCGCGGGCGGGCGGGAGTAAGGGCCGGGGCGAACAGCCTCCGTCACTTCTCCACCAACAGGCGAACGCCCTGTCAGGTCCAGGGCGCCACGACGACGAAGGAGCGGTCGGCCCGGTACGCGGCGGTGTTCTCGACACGGTCGAGCCACAGCTGAAGGTTGTCCCGGTGGCGGAGGTAGCGGCCCGGGTAGTTGTACGACTCCAGGGAGACCGAACCGGCCGTGGCACCGGAACGGGGGCAGAAGGTCGCGTCCTTGTGGAAGAGGACGGATCCGTCGCCGGTGTCCAGCCGGATACGGAAGGCGTAGTGCCGCAGATACCTGCCCGTGGCGTCCCTGAATGAGTAGCAGCGGGGGTCGGCCAGGCCGGGAACGACGGTGAAGGTGGCCGCCCGCCGGGTGGCCGCGGAGCTGGTGGCGCCGACCGGGCCCAGGATGCCGAGCCCGCCGGACTGGCTCACGTAGTCGCCGGGGTTGTCGACCGACCGAAGGGCATGCCGCCCCAAAACCCGCGCCGCAGCCGTCGCCGCCGGGGCTGCTGTCGGCGTCGATGTCGGAGTGGATACCGATGTCGGGGTCGGGGACGGGGTAGATGTCGGTTTCGGTGCCGCGGACGTTCCCGAGGACGGCGGCACGGACGAGGTGGCGGGCGACAGCGGGGCCGCGGCGGCGGGTCGCGGGGCCGGCTCGTGCGATCCCGTGGCGGTGTACCAGACCACTCCGGCGGCCGCGAGCGTGACGGCCCCTGCGGCTGCCGTCATCGCGGGTTTGGCGGCCAGCCTGCCGATCGTCCGCGCCGTACGGCTCGCAGCGCTCGTCGTCCGTGTGCCCGGGCCGACGGTCGCCCCGGCCGAGCCCGCCCCCAGCGTCCTGGCCAGTACCAGGCCGGTCAGGCCGACCGGCACCGGCACCAGCGCGAGGCCGGCCAGCAGCCCCTCCGCCGGTACCAGGTCGGACGAGCGCAACAGGCACTGCGGACAGTCTCGGACATGGCGGGCCAGCCGCTTGCGCCACAGCCCGGACGGCCGCCCGTCCCACGACGCGAGCACGGCGGACAGGTCTGGACAGCGCGGCGAGGCCGTCACCGCTCGTACGACGGTGCGCGCCGTCTCCAGCCGTTCCTTGACCCGCTGGACGCGGACCGCGGCGTGCTGCGGTGTGAGGCCGCAGGCCGCCGAGAGCTCGCCGCGGTTCAGTTCACCGGCGCTCTCCATCCACCACAGCGCGAGTACCTCGCGTTCCTCGTCCTCCAGCCAACGGGTCGCCTCCACCGCTTCACGCCGCTGGCCCGACAGCGCGAGCCGGAGAATCGCCAGGTCGGAGAAGTCGGCCTGGGAGTCCGTGTCGTGGGCGTTCTCGTCCAGGGGTTCCGCGGGGAGGCGGGCGCGCCCGCTCCGCCACCGGTCACGGATCTGTCGCACGGTGATGGCGACGAGCCAGGACCGGAACCGATCCGGTCGCTCCAGTCCGGGCAACCCGTCCAGGACCCGCATCATCGTGTCCTGGACCACGTCGTCGACGTCGCTGTGCCCGTCCAGCGCCCGCCCGACGATGTTGTAGACCAACGGCAGACAGCCCCGTATCAGCTGGTCCGAGGCCTGCCGGTCCCCGGCCCGCGCCGCCATGACGACGGCGACGTCCGGTCGTTCCTGCGTGTTCTGCGGGCGCACCCCGCCCCACCTGCCCCGTCCCGTTGCCGACGTGTCGAGGGCGACAGTCTCTCAGGAGCGAACCCGGAGGACTTGCCTGGGTCGCTTCCCAGGACCGCCCCACACCTCGGTCCGTGCCGTGGTTTCCGTTGTGCGCGCCGCGCCGGTGCGTCTCCTGAGCGGACGACCGCTGCGGACGACCCCGTCCGAGGACTGACGGAGGCGACGCGCCATGGCTCTCGGAACAGCATTCGACACAGCGAACGCCTGGAAAGGATGTGCCGTGCTCCTGGCGCCGGCCCTACAGTCCGGCCCTACTGTCCGCCTGTCCGTCCTCTTCCCGTTCTTCCAGTTCTTCCAGGAGTCCGGCGTCGTATGCCAACAGGGCGATCTGCACGCGGTTGTTGAGGTCGAGTTTGGCCAGGACGCGGGAGACGTGCGTCTTGACGGTCGCGACGCTCATGAACAGGGCGGCGGCGATCTCGGCGTTCGAGAGGCCCTGGCCGACGGCGACCGCGACCTCGCGTTCCCGGTCGTTCAGCGCGCCGATCCGCTCCCGGGCGCCGGCCCGCCGGGTGCCGGCCGTGCCGCCCGCCGCGTGGGCCATCAACTGGCGGGTCACCGCAGGTGAGAGGACGGGGTCCCCGGCCGCGACGCGGCGTACCGCCGCCAGGATCTCGGCGGGCGGGGTGTCCTTGAGGACGAAGCCGGCGGCGCCCGCGCGCAGGGCGCGCAGTACCTGGTCGTCGGCGTGGAAGGTGGTGAGGACGACGACCTGCGGGGCGTTCTTGAGGGCCCGCAGGCGTTCGGTGGCGGCGAGGCCGTCCATCGTCGGCATCCGGATGTCCATGAGCACGACGTCCGGGCCGGTGCGGCCGACGAGCGCCTCGACCTCGCTGCCGTCGGCGGCCTCGCCGACGATCTCGATGTCGTCGGCGCCGCCCATCATGAAGGACAGGCCCGCCCGTACCAGGGGGTCGTCGTCGACAAGGAGCAGTCTGATCACGGTCATGGCCCCACGTAATCACGGTTGTGCGGCACCCGGAGCCGTCCTGGGCGCCGCACCGCTAGATTGCGGACCTGAACTCCCGTGAAGTGAGGGGCCTTTCGTGCGTTACCGACTGCTGGGCCGGACCGGCCTACGTGTCTCCGAGCTCTTCCTCGGGGCCATGACCTTCGGTGAACAGGGCGGGGTGGGGGCACCCCGGGAGGAGTGCGCGCGCCTTCTCGACGCGTACGAGGACGCGGGCGGGAACGTCGTCGACACCGCGATCAACTACCGCGGTGGTGCGAGCGAGCGGATCCTCGGCGAACTCCTCAGAGGGCGGCGCGACCGGCTCGTACTGTCCACGAAGTACACGATCTCGCGCGACGGCTCCGACCCCAACGCCGCCGGCAACCACCGCAAGAACCTCGCGCTGTCCCTGGAGACGAGCCTGCGCAGGCTCGGCACGGACTACGTCGACGTGTACTGGGTGCACATCTGGGACCGTGCCACGCCCGTCGAGGAGACCATGCGCGCCCTTGACGACGCCGTGCGCTCGGGGAAGGTGCTGTACGTCGGTATCGCGGACGCGCCGGCCTGGGTGGTGTCCCGGGCCAACACCCTCGCGGAGTGGCGGGGTTGGTCACAGTTCGCCGCGCTGCAGGTGCCGTACAGCCTGCTGAACCGGGACATCGAGCGTGAACTGCTGCCCATGGCGGAGGCGTTCGGGATGTCGGTGGCGGCCTGGAGTCCGCTGCACAACGGCATTCTGTCCGGCAAGTACACGCGCGCGCGTGGCATCGCCCCCGACGAGTCGGTACGGCTGTCCGCGGACGCGATCGGCGAGCGCGAGCACACGGTCGCGCGGGCGGTGCAGTCGGCGGCGGACGAACTCGGCGTGTCCCCGGCGCAGGTGGCCATCGCGTGGACCATGGCGCACTCCCCCGCCGTGCACCCCATCGTGGGCGCGCGCCGGGTCGAGCAGCTCACCGACAACCTGGGCGCGGCCGAACTGGCGCTGCCCGCCGACCTGGTGGCGAGGCTGGACGAGACGACCGGTTTCCGGCCGGGCTTCCCGACCGAGTTCATCGAGGAGACCTCGGCCTGGGTGTACGGGGAGGCGGGACAACGGGTGGTCCCGCGTACGGGGCGCGGCTGACAGCGCCCTCTTCTGTGCCGACCGGCCCGTCAGGAACCCCATGGCAGCCAGGCCCGTACGGCGAACCCCTTGTCCCCCGCCACGCCGTGCTCCAGCCGGCCGCCCGCCAGGGTCGCGCGTTCGGTCAGGCCGATGAGGCCCTGTCCGGAGCCGGGGACGTGCGGGACCTCTCCGGGAGGTGCGGGATTGCGTACGGAGACGGTCAGGCCGTCGCCCGGGGCTCCCGCGAGACGGACCGTGACCTCCGCGCCCGGGGCGTGCTTGCGGGCGTTGGTGAGGCTCTCCTGGACGATCCGGTAGGCGGTGCGGCCGACGGAGGCGGGGACGGCGGCCGGTGCCGTCACGCGGCTTTCCAGCACGATCTTCATGCCGGCCGCGCGGGACTCGGTCACGAGCGGGTCGAGCGCGGCGAGCGTCGGCTGCGGGCGCCCCGCCTCCTCCGCGTCGCCGGTCCGCAGGACGCCGATGATCTCCCGCAGGTCCTGGAGGGCCTCGTGGGCGCTCTCGCGGATGACCCCGGCCGCCCGCGCGACCTCCTCGCGGGGTGCGTCGGGCCGAAACTCCAGGCCGCCGGCGTGGACGCTCAGCAGGGTGAGGCGATGGGCGAGCACGTCGTGCATCTCGCGCGCGATGGCCTCGCGGGCGAGCCTCTGGGCCTGCTCGGCCCGCAGCGCCGCCTCCGTCTCGGCCCGCCGCAGCCGGTCCCGCAGACTCAGTGTCAGCTGCCGCTTGGCCCGCACGAACATGCCCCAGCCGACCGCGGTCGCGGACAGCAGGACGCTGAGGGCCACCGCGGCGAAGTACGGCAGGTCTGGGTCCGGTCGCAGCCAGAAGTAGCACGGGATCACCGCGGCGGAGGCCCCGCCGACGAGGCCGACGTACCGGAAGGGCCGGTGCACGGCGAGGGAGAAGAGGGCGACCAGGCCCGCGCCGCCCGCTGTGCTCGACACGAGGCTCACCGCGAGCATCGCGACGGCGAGGCCCAGCGGCCAGCGGCGGCGGAGCCAGACGGCGGCGCAGGAGAGGGCGCCGAGGCACTGGTCGGCGACGGCGATCGCGTGGGGTGTGTGCGGGTCGCCGGCCAGGGCGTTGGCGCCCAGCACGCCGACGAGAACGGCCAGCAGGAAGCAGGTGAAGTCGACGACCCAGTCGCGCGCGGTGCGCCGGGGCTGTGCGGACCTGCCGAAGCGTCCGGCGCGCTGTTGCCCGGGGCCACGACCGGTGTCGGATCCGGGGTCGGTTCCGGGTTGCGGTCCGAGTGCGTCGAGCACTGCCGACGGGAAGAGCCATCGCCGCCCGGGGAATGCCGTCGGGGCGTCGGGAACGGACGTCGTCGACCTGTCACCACTCACGGTCGACAAATCTACGCGGGGATGGGCGGCGCCGGACGTGCCGCATCATGATCGTCGACCAAAGTCGCACCGGCGCAGACTTTAGGCGCCCGTGCCGGAAGGGATCGGCGACTTCGGGAGGGCGGGCATCACCCTGCGGCCGATGGAGGCGAGGGGTCCGGGGGGCGAGGATCCCCGCATGAAGCAGCTACTGGAAGTCCTCGGTTTTGTCGCCCTGGTGCAGGGCGTCGCGGGCCTGCTGAGCGAATTCACCGACCTGGACTGGGGCTTCGTACACAGGATCGGATTTCTCGACGGCTACGAGACCTACGCGAGCGTGGCGCTGCTCGTGCTGGCGCTGGCGCTGTTCGCCGCCGCCGAGAGCCGGAAGTCCGGGTGACCGAAGTGGGGTTCGGCTCGCCCGGGCTTCCGGCCTGTCGTGCTCTTCAGTCGGCGGCGGTGTCAGCAGCCGTAGTTGACCAGGTCGAACGTCGCGTAGTGGTCGGAGGTGTAGTAGTCCTCCTGGGACTCCTCACCCGTGATGATGCGGCGCGCGCCGCGCGTGGAGGAGCCAGGGGTCTTGACCGTGTACTCGTGGTAGTAGCCGGAGGACTGCGCGGGCAGGACACGCTCCCGGTTCTGGAAGACGACGCCGTCCTGCGAGTACGGGAAGGGCCCGCCCCGCGCGATCAGGTCGAGCGTGGTGTGGGCCTGCGACGGCAGGTCGCCGTAGCAGATGCTGCCGACCGACGAGGTGGCGGCACCGGCCGGGCCGGCGGTGACGGTGCCGCCGACCAGGAGGGCGGACAGGACGGCGGCCGAGGCGCCGATGCGGGTGATCCGTGGGGGGAATCTCATGCCCCCATGATGACGCGCGTAGATAGTGGCATGTCAACGTCAACTCTGCAGAGTTTGCCGTCCCGTCCGCCGAGTTTTCACGGTGTTAACCTGCGGCCCGAGCTCTCCACCTCTCCCCGCACGCGCACACGTGACGAGCCGTCACGTATCGCCGTCACATTCCGCCGCGCGGCCGCCCCGTCAAGCGTTCTGCGGAAGCTCGTACGTGCCGTACTCCGGGCGGCCCGCGAACTCGTACGTCTGGATGGAGACGCCCGCCGCCGTCGTACGGCCCCCGGCGTGCCGGAAGGCGGTCGGGACGACGCCCTCCGCGAAGAGGCGGCGGCCGGTGCCGAGGACGACCGGGAAGGTCAGCAGGTGGACCTTGTCCACGAGGTCCAGGGCCAGGAGGGACTGGGCGAGGAGGCCACTGCCGTGCACCTGGACCTCACGGTCGGTGCGCTCCTTGAGTGCGGCCACCTCCTTGCCGAGGTCGCCGCTCAGCACGGTCGTGTTGGCCCACTCGGGCTCCTGGAGGCCGGCGGAGACGACGTACTTCGGCAGGGTGTTCAGCTTGGACGCGATCGGGTCGGCGGGATCGGTGACCTTGGGCCAGTAGGAGGCGAAGATGTTGTACGTACGGCGGCCCAGGAGGAACGCGTCGACGCGTTCGAAGACCTCGACCACGAACCGGCCGAAGTCCTCGTCCCCGTACGGGACGCTCCAGCCGCCGTGCTCGAAGCCGCCTCGTGGGTCCTCCTTGGGGCCTCCGGGGGCCTGGTAGACGCCGTCGAGGGTGACGAAGGACGTGAGGGTGAGGGTGCCCATGGCGGGTGCCTGCTCTCTGGGAGGGGTCAGCTCTCATCACCTCAGACCCCTCCGGCACCCGCAACTCATCGCGTACGCCGCCGGTGGTACCGGCGGCGGCCGTCTCAGCCCCCGAGCTCCTGATGCCGGGCCCGCAGTTCGGCCGCCCCCTCCTCCGTCAGGGAGCCGAACAGGCGCAGCCGTGAGATGCCGCCGTCCGGATAGATGTCCACGCGCGCGTGCGTGCCCGTCGCCGGGGCCGGCAGGACGAAGCGGTGGTTGGTGTCGGGCTGGAGACGGGTGCGCGGGAGGATCTCCGCCCACGCGCCGTTCTCGCCGTCCCGCAGCGACACCGTGGCCCAGCCCGCGCTGTTCCCCTTCAGATACGCCGTGTCGATCTCGACGGCCCGGATCTCCGAGCGGGCCACCAGCCGGTAGCGGATCCAGTCGTTGCCCCGGTCGCGGCGGCGGCGCGTCTCCCAGCCGTCGTCCATCTTGCGGGAGCGCCCCGGCTGGATGGTGTTCGACGCCGGTGAGTAGAAGCGGTCGGACGCGTCCTCGGCCCGGCCGCCGTTCTCCAGGGCGACCACGTCGAAGGTGCCCAGCACCGCGAGCCAGGCAGGGTCGGGGGCGACCTCGCCGTACACCCGCAGGCGCGCGATGCCGCCGTCCGGGTGCTGGTTGACCCGCAGGTGCGTGAAGCGCTGTTCGAGCGACACCTCGAAGCCGTTGGCCGCGTGCCCGCCCACCTTCGTGCGCGGGACGAGCGTCGTCCACTTCACGTCGTCCGACAGCAGTTCCTCGGGGGACGGGGTGCCGGGCACCGACACGCCCTCCACCGACACCGCCTGTGGGTAGTTGCCGCGGAAGTGGGCCGTGTCGACCACGATGCCGCGTACGACGCCCGGCGCGCCGAGCCGTACCAGCGCCCAGTCGTGGTCCTCCTCGGTCGGCCAGGGGTGCTCGGCCGACGCGCCGCGCCGGCGCCGCGTCTCCCAGCCGTCCATGATCTTGCCCTTGTGGCCGAAGTTCTCGGGGACGAACTCGGCGGGCTCCGGCACGAGCATGTTCTCGCGGTCGGCGAAGAACTCGTCGTTGGCGGCGATCACGCCGGCGCCGAGGCGGCGGTCGGCGAGGTTGGCGTACTGGGTGAAGGGGAAGTCCGCGGTGCGGTGGTCCGCGTACGGGTCGCCGCCTCCGTAGGGTTTCGCGTCGCCGGTGAAGCTCGGAATCGCGGTCACGGTGATCAGTTCTGCCTTTCGGACTTCGGAGTCGGCCGGTGCGGGTGCCGTGGGAGGGGAGCCATGGGGGCAGTCATGGGGTACGGGTGAGGAGGCGGCCCTTCGGTTCGGTGAACTCGCCCTGCGCCACGATGCGTTCGCCGCGCAGCCAGGTCGACTTGACGACGCCGCTGAGGGTTTTGCCCGCGTACGCTGTCACGCGGTTGCGGTGCTGCAGGGCGGCCGGGTCCACGGTGAACGTCTCGTCCGGCGCGAGTACGGCGAAGTCGGCGTCCCGGCCCGCCTCGATGGTGCCCTTGCGTGCGTCGAGGCCCACCAGGGCGGCCGTACGGGTGGACATCCAGCGCACGACGTCCTCCAGGGAGTGGCCCCTGCCCCGCGCCTCGGTCCACACCGCCGCGAGGCTCAGCTGGAGCCCCGAGATGCCTCCCCACGCGGTCGCGAAGTCGGCGGTCTTCAGGTCGGCGGTGGACGGCGAGTGGTCGGTGACCACACAGTCGATCGTGCCGTCGGCCAGCGCCTGCCACAGGAGGTCCTGGTTGGCTGCCTCCCGGATGGGCGGGCAGCACTTGAACTCGCTGGCGCCGTCCGGGACTTCCTCGGCGGTGAGGGTCAGATAGTGGGGGCACGTCTCCACGGTGATCCGCACCCCCTCCGCCTTCGCCGCGGCGATCAGCGGCAGTGCGTCGCTCGACGACAGGTGCAGGACGTGCACGCGCGCGTGCAGGCGCTTCGCCTGCTCGATCACGTTGGCGATCGCCCGGTCCTCCGCGCCGCGCGGGCGCGAGGCGAGGAAGTGGGCGTACTCAGGACCGCCCCGCTGCGGGGCCGTGTCGAGGTGGTGGGGGTCCTCGGCGTGCACGATGAGCAGGCCGTCGAAGCCGGCGATCTCGGCCATCGACAGCGCCAGTCGCTCCTGGTCGAGGTGCGGGAACTCGTCCACGCCGGACGGCGACAGGAAGGCCTTGAAGCCGAAGACCCCGGCGTCGTGCAGGGGGCGCAGGTCCTTGACGTTGTCGGGCAGCGCGCCGCCCCAGAAGCCGACGTCGATGTGCGCCTTGGCCTCTGCCACGTCCCGCTTCGTACGGAGGTGGTCGACCGTGGTCGTCGGCGGCAGGGAGTTGAGGGGCATGTCGACGAGGGTCGTGATGCCGCCGGCCGCCGCGGCGCGCGTGGCGGTCCAGAAGCCCTCCCACTCCGTGCGTCCGGGGTCGTTGACGTGCACATGGGTGTCGACCAGTCCGGGCAGCAGGACGTCGTCGCCGAAGTCCTCCAGCCGAGCGCCGGGCGGTACGTCGGCCTCGTACGGCAGTACGGCCGCGATCCGGCCGTCGGCGACCGCGACGGTGGCCGCACGCGTCCCCTCGGGCGTGATGACGCGCGTCGAGCGCAACACCAGTTCGATGCCGGACACCCGGACCCCTCTCTGTCACCGTGAATGTCGGAATGTCGCCGAATCCCGCAGTATCCCGATCCCGCGGAATCCCGCGTTAACTTCCACGTAACGGAATTCAACTTTCTGTTGACGGAGTCTTCACCGGCCGCGCCGTACCGTCAAGACTCACCCTGCCCACCCGCCCGGCCCGCCGCCAGCCCGGCGGGGCCACCACGGCAACAACCTGAATGTTTCCACAGGACGGAATGAGATTTCCAGAAAAACAGAACGTAGCCACGCACCAGCACTCCGTCAAGCAACCGCCCGGTAGGCTGCACCATCGCCTGTCAGCCGTGAAAGGAACGCGCCGTGCCGACGCCCAGCGCCAGCTCCACCGACGCCGCCAAATCCGCCGCCGCGAGCGGTGGTGTCCAGTCCCTGGAGCGTGCCTTCGATCTGCTGGAGCGCATGGCGGACGCGGGCGGTGAAGTCGGCCTCAGTGAACTGTCCGTGAGCAGCGGACTGCCCCTGCCGACCATCCACCGGCTCATGCGCACGCTCGTGTCCTGCGGTTATGTACGACAGCAGCCCAACCGCCGGTACGCGCTGGGCCCGCGCCTGATCCGCCTCGGTGAGTCCGCGTCCCGGCTGCTCGGCACCTGGGCCCGCCCCTATCTGGCCCGGCTGGTCGAGGAGACCGGCGAGACGGCCAACATGGCGCTCCTGGACGGCGACGAGATCGTGTACGTGGCGCAGGTTCCGTCCAAGCACTCGATGCGCATGTTCACGGAGGTGGGCCGGCGCGTCCTGCCGCACTCCACCGGCGTCGGCAAGGCGCTCCTCGCCAACCTCCCGCCGGACGAGGTGCGTTCACTGCTCGCTCGTACCGGAATGCCGGCCGCGACGGAGAAGACGCTCACGACCCCGGACGGCTTTTTGGCCGCCCTGGCGGACGTACGCCGTCTCGGTTACGCGGTCGACGACAACGAGCAGGAGATCGGCGTCCGCTGTCTCGCGGTCTCCGTCCCCGACTCCCCCACCGCCGCCGCGATCTCGATCTCGGGCCCGGCGGGCCGGGTCACCGAGGAGGCGACGGACAAGATCGTGCCCGTGCTGAAGCAGGTCGCGGCCGAACTGTCGGTGGCGCTGGCCAGCTCGGGCAACCCGGCCCACTGACACTCCGCGACCGACACTCGGCCACTGGTCCTCGGCCGTCCTCAGCGTCGCGGCGGACGGCCGAACAGTTCCACTGCCGCGCGGACCTCCGACAGACCCCGGGCGAGCGCGCTGACGGAGCCGATCGCGCCGGCGATCAGGAGTAACGAGCGGCGCAGGCGCGGGACTTCGGGGCTGCCGGTGATCACCATCGCGGCCAGACTGGCCAGTTCGTCCTCGGCGATGCCCCGGTCGGGGAACTCGGCCGGATGCGCGGCGAGTTCACGGCGCAGCCGGGACACCGCCGTCCGCAACCGCGCCACTCTCGGATCTTCGTCGCTGCCGGTCACCGACCTCTGCCCCAAGCTCCGCAACACAGCACTCCCCCACTGGCCCCCCACGTGCGCCCCTCACGCCCGCCGCACCCCCCCTTGCGCCGACCCAGCGCCGGGGACGCGGGACAGTAAACGCCACCCACGCGACCGACGCCACACCACGGACCGAAATTCAGCCCGCGAACGCCGCCGGTCCGACTCCGGGTCAGGTATGCAGGAGGCATGACGGAGAAACCGGACCAGGTGGCAGGGCTGTTGCTCGCGGCGGGCGGGGGGCGACGGCTCGGCGGGCGACCCAAGGCCCTGCTCGAACACCGCGGCCACCTTCTCGTCGAACGCGCGGTCGCCGCCCTGCGCGCGGCGGGCTGCGCCCCGGTCCATGTCGTCCTCGGGGCCCGGGCCGACGAGGTGCGCAAGCGGGCCGCACTGCCCGGGTGCGTGCTGGTGGACAACCCGGAGTGGGCGACGGGCATGGGGTCCTCGCTGCGGGCCGGGCTGGCGTCCCTGCGCGACACGGGAGCCCACGCGGCCCTCGTCTCACTGGTCGACCAGCCGGGGGTCGGGCCGGAGGCCATGGCCCGCGTCCTCGCCGCGTACACGTCCGAGGGGTCCCTCGCGGCGGCCTCGTACGACGGAACGCGCGGGCATCCGGTGCTGTTCGGTGCCGCCCACTGGGCGGGCGTCGCGGCGGGCGCGGTCGGTGACCGGGGTGCCCGCGACTACCTCAGGGCGCACGGCGACACGATCACCCTCGTCGAGTGCGGTGACGTGGCACAGCCGTACGACATCGACACGCCGTCCGACCTGGACCGCCTGGGATGACGGCTTCCCGCCCCTTCTCTCCCCGAAGAATCTCGACAATCAACAAATTATTGAACTTCCACGATGAGGAAACTAGAATCCACTAATCAGAAACATCAGAAACTGTCGTCGCAAGCAACCCACAGCAGCCCGCTGAAGGAAGTGACCGCTCATGTCCGCACCAGCGCCCTCCCCGCTGGCCATCGTCGACGCCGAGCCCCTGCCCCGGCAGGAGGAGGTGCTCACCGACGCGGCGCTCGCCTTCGTGGCCGAGCTGCACCGGCGGTTCACGCCCCGGCGTGACGAGCTCCTCGCGCGCCGTGCGGAGCGTCGCGCCGAGATCGCCCGCACCTCGACCCTCGACTTCCTCCCCGAGACGGCCGCGATCCGCGCCGACGACTCCTGGCGCGTCGCCGAGGCCCCCGCCGCCCTGAACGACCGGCGCGTGGAGATCACCGGCCCGACCGACCGCAAGATGACGATCAACGCCCTCAACTCGGGCGCGAAGATCTGGCTCGCGGACTTCGAGGACGCCTCCGCGCCCACCTGGGAGAACGTGGTCCTCGGTCAGGTCAACCTGGCCGACGCCTACACCCGGAAGATCGACTTCACCGACCCGGTGAGCGGCAAGTCGTATGCCCTCAAGCCCGATGCCGACCTCGCGACCGTTGTCATGCGTCCGCGCGGCTGGCACCTGAACGAACGCCACCTCCAGCTCGACGGGGAGCAGGTGCCCGGCGCCCTCGTCGACTTCGGCCTGTACTTCTTCCACAACGCGCAGCGGCTGCTGGACCTCGGCAAGGGCCCGTACTTCTACCTCCCCAAGACCGAGTCGCACCTCGAAGCCCGCCTGTGGAACGACGTGTTCGTCTTCGCGCAGGACCACGTCGGCATCCCGCAGGGCACCGTCCGCGCGACCGTCCTCATCGAGACGATCACGGCCGCGTACGAGATGGAGGAGATCCTCTACGAACTTCGCGACCATGCCTCGGGGTTGAACGCGGGCCGTTGGGACTACCTCTTCTCCATCGTCAAGAACTTCCGTGACGGCGGGCCCAAGTTCGTCCTGCCCGACCGCAACGCCGTGACGATGACAGCCCCGTTCATGCGCGCCTACACCGAACTCCTCGTGCGCACCTGCCACAAGCGCGGCGCCCACGCGATCGGCGGCATGGCGGCGTTCATCCCGTCCCGGCGCGACGAAGAGGTCAACAAGGTCGCCTTCGAGAAGGTCAAGGCCGACAAGGACCGCGAGGCCGGCGACGGTTTCGACGGCTCCTGGGTCGCCCACCCCGACCTCGTCCCGATCGCCATGGCCTCCTTCGACGCGGTCCTCGGCGACAAGCCGAACCAGAAGGACCGCCTGCGCGAGGACGTCCACGTCGAGGCCGCCGACCTGA
The DNA here is from genome assembly GCF_001280005.1 of Streptomyces sp. NRRL WC-3618. Taxonomy (GTDB): domain Bacteria; phylum Actinomycetota; class Actinomycetes; order Streptomycetales; family Streptomycetaceae; genus Streptomyces. The sequence continues at coordinate 46,276 of NZ_LGDW01000201.1, forward strand.
TCGCCGTCGACTCCCTGAAGGCCAGTCCGACGTACGACGGACTCGTCAACGCCGTGCAGGTGGGCATCCGTTACATCGAGGCGTGGCTGCGCGGGCTCGGTGCGGTCGCCATCTTCAACCTCATGGAGGACGCGGCCACCGCCGAGATCTCCCGCTCCCAGATCTGGCAGTGGATCAACGCGGGCGTCGAGTTCGAGCACGCCGGCAGCACGGTGAAGGCCACGCCCGAGCTGGCCCGTAAGGTCGCCGCCGAGGAACTCGCGAGCATTCGCGCCGAGATCGGCGAGGAGGCCTTCGCGGCCGGTCACTGGCAGCAGGCCCACGACCTGCTCCTCACGGTCGCCCTCGACGACGACTACGCGGACTTCCTGACCCTGCCGGCGTACGAGCAGCTCAACGGATAGTCACAGCGACGGAGTTGTTCACTTCTCCGAGTGGCCCAGGGACTTGTCCGGGGCCACTCGGTCGCGTACGAGCCGCTTCACCGCAGTCGGTTCGGGGAAGCCCTGCTCGCGCCGGTCCCAGACCACCTCGTCGTTGACGCGGACGACGAAGACGCCGCCCGTGCCGGGCTTCAGGGACAGTTCCGTCAGTTCGGTCTCGAAGGTCGTCAGGAGCTCCTGCGCGAGCCAGGCGGCGCGGGGCAGCCAGCGGCACTGGGTGCAGTACTCGATCTCCACCCGGTGCTCGGCGTCCGTCTCGATCTCCACCGTCTGTGTGTCCGTCATCCGAGATGCACCGACCAATCCTGTTCCGCCGCCGGTTTGCCGTGCAGGTCGGGTACCCGCTTGAGCCAGTTCGGCCGGCCTTGCTGTGTCTTCGCCGCGCGTCGGGCGTCCTCGGCGGCCAGTTCCTCGCCGCCGGGGAAATCGGTGGGCAGCCAGGACGCGGACGCCCGCACGCGCGCGTGGAGGTACGCCACATAGGCGTCCCGGACCTCGTCGGGGGTCGTGAAGCCCGCCTCGAGCTCCAGCCAGGCGTCCGGCACCTCGGCGAGGACCTCGCGCAGCAGCCGCTCCGTCACGCGGGGTGCCAGTTCGGCGTCGGCGGCGCGGGTGTCCGGGGCGTAGCGGCCGAGGGCGTGGCGGCGGAAGTCGTACGCCTTCTCCGGCGCCGACAGGTCCCACCTGTGGTGGAAGACGAGGGCGGCGCCGTGGTCGATCAGCCACAGGCGCGGGGGCGCGATGCCGAACGTGGGCCAGACCATCAGGTTGGAGCTGTGCGTCGTACGGTCCACGTTGACGGTCAGGGCGTCCAGCCAGACGATCCGGCCCGCCTCCAGGGGATCGACGTCGAACGCGGCCGCCGTGTCGGGGGTGAAGTCCTTGGCGCCCGGCAGGTAGTCCATGCCGAGGTTGAGGCCGGCGCTGGCGTGCAGCAGGTCCTGGACCTCCTGGTGAGGCTCGTGGGCGCCGGTCGCCGGGTCGAAGTGGACGAGGACCAGCTCGGGGAAGCGCAGCCCGAGGGCGCGCGACAGCTCCCCGACGACGATCTCGGCGACCAGCGCCTTGCGGCCCTGCGCCGACCCGGTGAACTTGACGACGTACGTCCCGAGGTCGTCGGCCTCGACGAGCCCCGGCAGCGAACCGCCCTCACGCAGGGGCGTGAGATAGCGGGTCGCGTTGACCTCTTTCAGCATTTTCCCAGGCCACCCGTCTCTTCAGCCTTGACATCCACGAACACTGCCAGGGAGGCGCCGCAGTGGGACGAGGAGCATAGTAACCAAGGGCTGTTCGGTGGCTCTCGTGGGTCACAGTCTCGGGCGTCTCCTCCGGCCGCGCAGGACGACGGCCGTCGGGGTGTCGAGGACGCTCAGGTCCGTGCGGGGCTCGCACGTCCTCGAAGGGCTCGCCGCCGGGCTCTCCACCCAGCAGCTCGCCTCCCGGCTGGGCCTCAGCAGCCACGGCGTCGAGTACCACGTCAGCAGCATGCTCCGGAAACTCAAGGCACCCAACCGGTCGGCTCTCGTCGCCCGCGCCTACGCCCTGGACATCCTCGTCCCCAACTGCTGGCCACCGCAGGTTCGCCCGCAGTACTCCACGCGTTCCGCAGCCGTCACCGAACCCTTCCCGACCTGGGCAGGCTGACCACGGCCCACCCGTCCCACACCCTCACGGCCGCCGCCCCGCGACGGCGGAGGCTCACCTCGTGAGGGTGAGGGGAAGAGCGTCGGTGTACGAGTTCGCCGGCTTGGCGACCTTCCGCACGGAACGTGCGTCGAGCGCGGCGGAGGCGGAGCTCGTGCCGAGGGTTCCGCCGGGGTGCCAGGTGCCCGTGACGGCCACCCAGGTGTTGGCGGACGGGGCCGGGGTGCCGTGGATCCGTACCTTCACGGACTGGGCGTCCGCCGCGCAGCAGGAGATCATGATCCGGGTCAGGAACCAGCTGTCGCTCTGCTCGGCGAAGGTGACGAAGCCGGTCATCCGAACCGGGCGGCCCTCGATGGCCCGGGAGCGGTCCTGCTGGACGCGACTGGTGAAGTCGGAGAGCGTGATCGGAATCGGTGAGGTCGCGGGCAGCGGGTCGAAGTCGTCCTGCGGCGCGACGGCCTTGGCCGGTTCGCGGGAGGCGGTGTACGCGCCGAGCGCGGGCGGAGCGTAGACCAGCAGACTGAGCGCCGGGAGGAACAGCAGCCACGCGATACGGGGTGCGCCGGAGTCGGGGTGCCCGTGGCCGTCGTCACCGTGGCCCGCGTGCTCGTCCGCCTCGCGCCGCCGCAGGGACGACACCGCGTCCGCCACGCCGAGCAGGATCAGCAGCGCGCCGGAGGCGATGAGCAGCGGGCGCATCCCCTCCTTGACGTAGCGCAGATACAGGTCGGTGAAGAGAGCGATGTGCAGCAGCCCGACGCCGCTGAGGACGAGCAGAACCATCTGAAGCGGGCGTCTCACAGCAGTGCTCCTCCGATCAGCGCGCTGGACAGGACCGCCACGACCACCGTGGCGGCGGAGAACCGGACCGCGAAGGCGCGGCCGAAGGTGCCCGCCTGGAGGGCGATCAGCTTCACGTCTACCATCGGGCCGACCACCATGAACGCCAGCCGCGCGGTGGGCGAGAACCCGCTCAGCGAGGCCGCCACGAACGCGTCCGCCTCCGAACACACCGCCAGGACGATCGCCAGAGCGGCCAGGAACAGCACCGACAGCCAGGGCGAACCGGAGAACACGTCCAGCACGGACCGCGGGACCGCCACATTGAACGTGGCCGCCGCCATCGCACCCACCACCAGGAAACCTCCCGCGTGCAGGAAGTCGTGCTGGAAGCCGACCCGGAACTCCCGCCACCGACTGGCATCGTGCTGGTGCCCGGCGTGCCGCACGACCGGCCGCAGCCACTCCGCCCGCCCGAGCCAAAGCCACAGCCAGCCCATCACCGACGCCGTGGCCAGTGAGGCCAGCAGGCGCGCGGCGACCATGCCGGGCTGCCCCGGGAAGGCGACCGCCGTCGCGGTCAGCACCACCGGGTTGATCGCGGGCGCCGACAGCAGGAACGCGAACGCGGCGGCGGGCGCGACACCCCGCCCGATCAGACTGCTCGCCACCGGCACCGACGCGCACTCGCACCCCGGTAACACGACCCCCGCCAGGCCGGCCACCGGCACGGCGAGCACCGGCCGGCGGGGCAGCACACGGCTGAACACATGGGCCGGCACGAACGCGTTGATGGCGCCGGACAGAGCCGTGCCCAGCAGCAGGAAGGGCAGCGCCTGCACGGTCACGGCCAGACAGACGGTCCGCCACGCCTGCATCGCCGGCGTCTCCATCCACCGGCCCACGACATAGAGCACCGTGCCGGGAACGATGGCCGCCCCCAGGAACAGCAACGGCCAGGGCCGGGGCCGACCGGGAGCGGAGTCGTCCCCCACCCCTGCGTCGGCCTCGGCCTCTTCGACCTCCACAGCCTCATCGGCCCGTTCTCCAGTTGTCCGCATGCCCGCCCCGCCTGTGAGATGTTCGCGTCAACATAGCGGGAGCCGACGACCAGGCGATCCAAACAGGCCATTCGCGCCCGGCGACCTATTCGCGCAGCGGATTCGGCAGGGGCAGATAGCGGGCGTCGGCCCCGTCCGCGCCCGTCCAGCGGAGCAGCAGGTTCGTCTTGCCGGGGAGGGTGGGCGCCGCGAGCAGGGCGGCGGCCTCGGGGAGGTCCAGGCGGTGGCTCTGGCGTGCGAATTCGGTACGTACGGCGGGCCACGGGTCGAGGTCCGGGTGGCGCTCGCGCAGTGCCTCGGCGATCTCGAGGAGATGGTTGACGACCAGGCAGTACATCAGCCGCTCCCACCCGGCCGCCCGGCTCACCTCCGGCAGCAGCTTCACGCCCTCCGCGTCCCGGAACAGCGCCTGTACGGGGGTGCGGTTGCCGTCGACGGCGATCAGGCAGTTCTGGAGGTGGGCCTCGATCACGACACCGTGCCGGGCGAACAGTTCGAGCGCCGGGGGCACGACCGCCCGCAGATACGCCGTCCACCAGGCGGCGGGGTCTCTCAGGCCGTCGAGCGGGGTGCCGTCGAACCCCTCCACCAGGGCGGCGGCGAGCAACGGGGTGGCGCCGGGGACGAGATGGTCGCCCAGGCCGTCCCGGACGAGTACCGCCAGCTCCTCGAAGGCGAAGCCGACGGTGCGATAGCCGCGGTCGCTCAGCCAGGCCCCGGAGGTCCGGGCCGCGGCGGCGGCCACCGCGCCGTCCGTACGGCGCAGTTTCAGCAGGTCGTGGCGCCAGAGCCGGCGGACGTCGTTGGTGATGCGGACGTCGAGGCTGAACTTGACGAAGACGTCGTGCTCGGGCGCGTACAGCGTGCGGATCGCCGCCGTGGGCCAGGTGTCGAACCCGGTCGTGCCCAGCCGGATCAGTCGGCCGTCGGCGAAGGCCTCCGCGAGGCTCGGGCCGACGAGGTCGAGCTGCCAGGGGTGGGCGGGCAGCAGCCGGTAGCCGGGCGGGGCCGTGCCGAAGGCGTCCAGGGCCGACACGTCGCCCTCCTCGACGAGCGCGTCCTCCCGCACGCCGAGCAGGACCAGCGGGAAGGCGGCGTACGCCTCGGGCGCGTACGGCAGCCAGCCCGCGACAGGGCCGCCGCCGCGCGCCTTGGGCGCCGGGTGGTAGGGGTGCCCGGTGAGAAGGGACTGCTCGGAGCGCCGGTACGGGTCGCCGGGCGGGGTGACGGCGTCGCGGGCGGTGAGCAGCGCGGCGACCGCGTCCCGGCTGTCGGCCATCTCGGCGGGCAGCTCGGGGTTGGACAGACCGGTGTGCGCCTGGAGTTCCTCGGCGACAAGCTTGACGAGTTCGGCGTGGGCGACCCGGTGCCAGGCGCCACCCGTGTTCACCTCGGGCGCCGCGGGCCGCCGTCCCCCGCGCACACGCAGCAGACGCTCCCCGCTCGGCAGCCGGTACACCCGCGGCTCGCCCGGCCCGGTCACCGGCCGCGCCACTTCCCGGAGCAGGCAGTTGAGCAGGGGGGCGCTCGCGTACGCGTCGGCGCGCGCTCCGGTGCCGTCGTGCGCGGGCCTCGCCGGGGGCGCGGTGGGGGGCATGGTGGGGTCCACGCGTTCCCTCGTTTCTTACGGTGCTTCCCTACTGTCGCGGTTGCCCGCGGTGCGCTGTCGATCAGTATGTCTGTCGTCGTCCACACCCGCTCACCAGCACATACCCGCAGCCAAACCCGCACCCGAGGAGCCCGCCGTGTACCGTCCCGTCAGCGCAGAGGCCGAGGTCGCCGACGAACTGGCCGCCGTGCGCCCCGACCTCGCCGCGCGCTACGCGGCCGAGCTGCCCGGCGCGCGGGCCGCCGTCCTGACCCGGTTGTGGCGGGCGCTCGTCCACGAGCCACTGCCGTGGATCGTCCGCCGTGAGCTCGGCGCCGATCTCCTGCTGGCGGACGGACGCCGGCTGGAGGGCCCGTACGCCGATCCGTACGCCGTCGACGGCCGCGTCACCGCCGTACGGCTCGGGACCCGGTTCGGGACGGTGTCGTACGACGAACCGGCGCTGCTGATGACGGAGCTGGCCGTCCCGCACGGTCCCGCTCTCGCGGCCGAACTCGGCCACAGTGTGGCCTCGTTGGCGCTGTCGCGCGCGAACCAGGACAGTGCCGATCGGGCCCCGGTCACCGGGTGGGAGTGGGAGCAGCGGGTCGTCGACGGGCACCCCTTCCACCCCAACTGCCGTTCCCGGCCCGGGTTCTCGGTGGCCGAGCAGCTGGCGTACGGGCCCGAGCACCGCCCGGTCGTGGAGCTGGCGCTCGTGGCGGGGGACGAGCGTGCCGTGCGGGGCGAGTGGCCCGCGTGGCTGCGGGACGGAGGGCGTCCGCTGATCCCGGTGCATCCCTGGCAGGCGGAACACGTGCTCCGGCTCCCCAGCAGCGGGGGGTTGTCGGCGCATCCTCTGATGTCGCTGCGCAGCCTCGCCCTGCCGGACGGCGGACCGCATCTCAAGACGGCGTTGAGCGCGCGGCTCACCTCCTCGGTACGGGACATCTCCCCGTACTCGATCGAGACGGCGGCGACCGTGTCGGCGTTCATGGAGTCGATGGCCGCGCGTCTCGACGGCCTGCTGCACATCACCCGCACCCTCGGCGCGGTCACCGCCGACTCTCCCGATCTGGCGGCGGTGCTGAGGGAGCCGCCGGATCTGTACGCGGACTCGGAGTCGGGCGAGTACGTCGTTCCCGTCGGGGCCCTCTCCGCCACGGAACTGCCCCGATCTCCCTCCTGGCTGGCCGAGTTCACGCGTCTCACGCTCACCGTCGGGCTGCGTCTGCTCGATCTGGGTGTCGCCCTGGAGGCACACGGCCAGAACCTCCTCGTCGTGCTGTCGGCGACCGGGGACCCCCGGCGGCTGGTCTACCGCGACCTCGCCGACATCCGCGTCAGCCCGGCCCGGCTCGCCCGGCACGGCATCCGGCCGCCGAAGCTGTCCGGACGGATCGTCACCGACGACGAACCCACCCTGCGCGGCAAGCTGTTCGGATCACTGGTGGCGGGAGCACTGGGGGCGACCGCCGGCTCCGAGGCAGCGCTGCGGGCTGCGCTGGAGACCGCGGTACGCGGGCTGCCGCGTACGCCGGATCTCCGCGCGCTGCTCGAACAGCCCTTGCCGACCAAGGCGTTGACCCTGATGCGGCTGTCGCCGGGGACACCCGGGGACCTGTGGACCCAACTGCCCAACCCCTTGGGAGAGGTGAAGCGGGGAGGAAGTTGACAGGACCCGTTTTGAAGCGGGTCGCCACGGGTCAATAGGATCCATCGATGATCACAAGACAACGGCTGGCGGCGGGCGCCTGCGCCCTGTTCGCCGCCCTGGCGGCCGGGATCGCGGTCCCGGCCGAAGCCGTCGCCGACGAAACCACCGCACTCGCGCCAAAGGTCAACCTGGTCCTCGACGTCAGCGGTTCGATGCGGGCACGGGACATAGACGGCCAGTCGCGGATGGCCGCGGCGAAGAAGGCGTTCAACGAGGTGTTGGACGCGACCCCCGAGGAGGTCCGGCTCGGCATCCGCACACTGGGCGCCAACTACCCCGGCGACGACCGCAAGGAGGGCTGCAAGGACACCGCGCAGCTCTACCCGGTGGGCCCGCTCGACCGCGTCGAGGCCAAGACGGCGGTCGCGACACTCACGCCCACCGGCTGGACGCCGATCGGCCCCGCGCTGCTGAAGGCCGCCGCCGACCTCGACGGCGGTGAGGGCACCAAGCGCATCGTGCTGATCAGCGACGGCGAGGACACCTGCGCCCCGCTCGACCCGTGCGAGGTGGCCCGGGAGATCGCGGCCAAGGGCATCGGCCTCACCATCGACACCCTCGGCCTGGTCCCGAACACCAAGATGCGCCAGCAGCTCAGCTGTATCGCGGAGGCGACCGGCGGAACGTACACCTCGGTCGAGCACACCGACGAACTCACCGACAAGGTCAACCAGTTGGTCGTCCGGGCCGCCGACCCGGTGGTGACGCCGGTGGCCGTGGAGGGCGCGGCCGGATGCACGAACGCCCCGGCGGTGAAGTCCGGTCTGTACACGGACCGCGAGGAGTTCGGCCGACAGCGCTGGTACCGCGTCGACGTCGAGCCGGGGCAGGAACTGCGCGCCTCGGTGAGCGTGTCGGCCGACCGTGCCGTCAACCCCGACTACGGGGTGCTGCTGCGGGCGGTGACCACACACGGCCGCGAGATCGTCCGCGGCGAGGGCAACGGCACCGGGCGTACCGATGTCATCTCGACGGGCCTGCGCTATCCGAAGGCGGAGACCGACGACGACGAGTCGACGGCCGAGACGGTGTGCCTCCAGGTCACCAACTCCTTCTCGGCGGCCAGTGGTGTGCGGTCCACGCCCGGTCTGCCGCTCGAACTGACCGTCGACCTCGTCGACGGCCCGAGCCAGGCGAGCGACGTGGCCTCCTTCGGCCTCGGCCGTGGCTGGTGGCTGCTGGGCGCACTCGTCCTGTTCGGCTTCCTCACGGGTGTCCTGTGGGGCTGGATCTCGCGGTGGCGGGTCGCTGTGTGGAGGACCAACTGATGCGAGTGACGCGAGCTTTCAAGGACCAGCTGATGAGCGGTACCCGTGTGCTGGGATCGGCCGTGCTGCTGCTCGGCCTGGCCGCGGCCCCGGCCGTCGCCGACGCCTCGCCCTCCGCGAGCCCCTCGGACGGCAGCGCGGCCCCCACCTCGGCGGGCACGTCGTTCCGTACGGCGACGGAGTTCGACCAGGGCCAGCAGGCCACCGCGAGCGGCTCGGCGGGCGACTACCTGTACTGGTCGTTCCCCGCCGACGCCGGTCAGCGCCCCACCGTCAAGGCGACGGTGAAGCTGCCGGACACGCACGCGTCCGAGGTGTGGCAGCTCGACGTGTACGACGGTCTGCGGCGCCGCCAGGCCTGCCAGTACGGCGCGCAGACGCGCACCGCCGCCTCGGGCACCGCGACCGTGGAGCTGGCGTGCGTCCTGCGCACGGTCCGTGCCTGGTCGGAGCCATGGGCCAACGACCCGCTGCCGGGCACGTACTACGTCCGGCTGACGGCCGTGAACCTCCCGACCTCCGACCTCGGCCTTCCGGTCGGCGCCGAGGTCCGGGTCGATTCCAAGGACATCGGCGGTGCGGCGGCCGTGGACGGCTCGCTGGCCGAGCCGCTGGTTCCCGGGATCGCCGTCAAGTCCAAGGCCACCGAGGACAGTTCGAAGACGTCCGCAGTGCTGTCGAGCATCGAGCCCGACGACGGCTGGTCCTCCGGCTGGTGGTCCGACCGCTGGGTCTGGACGGCGATCGGCGGCGCGCTGGCCGCCCTGGCGGGCGTCGGCGGCTACGCCCTGACGCGCGGCTCGGGCCGGCCCAGGCAGGTTTCGCCGGGCGCCTGAGAAGTACCTGACAGATCTGACGGCCCGTCAACATGCCTGCCGCGTAAGGTCGCGCGGCGGGCATGTCCCGTTCCCGGACCTCGGTCCGGCCTCACCCCGCACGCCACACTCCTCACGCCTCACGCAGGGCCTTGGCGAGCGTCCCCTCGCCGGTGACCTCGACACGCCCGTCCCGTACGGCGTCGAGCACGCTCAGGTCTCCCCGGCCTACCGCCGCGCACGTCCCGGTGTCCATCGACAGCCGGGCGTCTGGCTCCCCGGGAGCGGGCCCGGCCCCGTACACCGGGACGTCCTCGGCACCGACGTACAGATGGAACTCGCCCTCCTCCAGCCGGACTTCGACCAGCCCCCCGCCGCTCACCCCGTCCACCGCGTCCAGCCCGCGCAGCAGCGGCAGCGCGAACCAGTGTGCCCGTACGGCGTCCGTGGCCCGGCGTTCGCCGAGCTCGGGTGCGCCCCACTCCCCCAGCGCCTGGAGAACGGGCAGCAACTGCCGCCCCCGGCCAGTGAGTTCGTACACGTACGCGGCGCCCGGCGGGGGCAGCCGGCGCCGGGTCGCGAGGCCGTCTCGCTCCATGTCCTTGAGCCGCGAGGCCAGTACGTCCGTGCTGACGCCCGGGAGATCCGCGTGCAGGTCGGTGTAGCGGCGCGGACCGGCCAGCAGCTCCCGGACGATCAGGAGGCTCCAGCGGTCGCCGACGGCATCGAGGGCGCGAGCGACGGAACAGTACTGGTCGTAGCTTCGGCGAGGTGACATGCGACGCAGTGTAGACATGTTGTTGGACTTTCCAAGCTGATACTTGGTAAAACCAAGCAACACCACGAACCGGAGGGGCGTAAGCGCATGGAGTTCCGGCAGTCGAGCAAGCTCAGCGAGGTCTGTTACGAGATCCGCGGACCGGTCATCGAGCACGCCAACGCACTGGAGGAGGCGGGCCACAGCGTCCTGCGCCTCAACACCGGCAACCCCGCGCTCTTCGGCTTCGAGGCACCGCCGGAGATCCTCCAGGACATGATCCGCATGCTGCCGCAGGCCCACGGCTACACGGACTCGCGCGGCATCCTCTCCGCCCGCCGAGCCGTCGCCCAGCGCTACCAGGACCGCGGCCTCGAGGTCGACGTCGACGACGTCTTCCTCGGCAACGGCGTCTCGGAACTCGTCTCGATGGCCGTACAGGCGCTGATCGAGGACGGCGACGAAATCCTCATCCCCGCCCCGGACTTCCCCCTCTGGACGGCCGTCACGACCCTCGCGGGCGGCAAGGCGGTCCACTACCTCTGCGACGAACAGGCCGACTGGTACCCGGACCTGGACGACATGGCCGCGAAGATCACCGACCGCACCCGGGCCGTGGTCATCATCAACCCGAACAACCCCACCGGAGCGGTCTATCCGAAGGAGATCATCGAGGGCATCCTCGACCTGGCCCGCCGCCACGGCCTGATGGTCTTCGCCGACGAGATCTACGACCAGATCCTGTACGACGACGAGGTGCACCACTCGGCCGCCGCGCTCGCCCCCGACCTGGTCGTCCTGACCTTCTGCGGCCTGTCGAAGACGTACCGGGTGGCCGGCTTCCGCTCGGGCTGGCTGGTGGTGACCGGTCCCAAGCAGCACGCGCGCAGCTACCTCGAGGGCCTGACGATGCTGGCCTCGATGCGCCTGTGCCCCAACGCGCCCGCGCAGTACGCCATTCAGGCGGCGCTCGGCGGCCGGCAGTCCATCCATGAACTCACCGCCCCCGGCGGCCGGTTGCGCGAACAGCGCGACCGCGCCTGGGAACGCCTCAACGAGATCCCGGGCGTCTCGTGCGTCAAGCCGAAGGGCGCGCTGTACGCGTTCCCGCGCCTCGACCCGGCCGTCCACAAGATCCACGACGACGAGAAGTTCGTCCTTGACCTGCTCCTCCAGGAGAAGATCCAGGTCGTCCAGGGCACGGGCTTCAACTGGCCTTCCCCCGACCACTTCCGCATCCTCACCCTCCCGTACGCGGACGACCTGGAGGTCGCGATCAGCCGGATCGGGCGGTTCCTGAGCGGTTATCGGCAGTAGCGCCGACCGGGGCGGTCGACCCGCGTCCGTCATGGGTACCCCCTCCCCATGACGGACCGACCCCTGCTGCTCCTCGATGTCGACGGCCCCCTCAACCCGTTCCGCGCCCGGCTGCTGCGCCACCGGGGGTACGTGACCCGCCGCGTACACCCGTCCAACTGGTCCGCACGACAGAAACCGGGCTCGCGCCGGCTCCGGCGGGGCCTGCGGATCCGGCTGCACCCGGGACACGGCGCCCGGCTGCTCGCCCTGCCGTACGACCTGGCGTGGGCCACGACCTGGATGCACGAGGCGAACGAGATGATCGGCCCGGTGATCGGCCTGCCGACGGCCCTCCCGGTGATCGAGTTCACCAACCTGTTCGCCGAGGACCCCGACGGCCTGTACTGGAAGACCCGGCGCGTGGTGGAGTGGGCCGCCGGTCGCCCGTTCGTCTGGGTCGACGACCTGATCACCGAGCTCGACGTCCGCCACGTGGCCGAACACCACGCCGGGCGGGCAATGCTGCTGCGGATCGACCCGCGCCAGGGTCTCGGGGAGCGCGAGTTCGCCGAGCTGGAGCGCTGGGCTCGCGATGTCAGTCCCGGGTCGTAGTCTTCGAAGAGGTCGGCTCCAGCGGGCGACATCCAGCAGCCGACCTCGTCAGCCGACGACCGGGAAGGAGTACGTCATGACACGCCCACCGACCGCCGCCCAGCGACGTGTCATCGACGCCGCCGAACCCGTCACCGGACGACTGCGGGGTACGGAATTCCAGCTCGCCGCGCTGGTGAAACGCGGGCTCGCCTTCCGGCACCCCAGGCCACCGCACGACCACTTCCTGACGCCCGCCGGCCATCGCGTCCGGGAGGAGGCGGAGCCCTCTGCCGCACCGGCCGCCGCCGAGGCCGCCTCTGCCTCCGGGGACGGTGGAGTGTTCGCCGCGCGCGTCGGCGGCGAGGAGGAGATACCGGCCGCCGGGCCCGCCCGGACGCGCGAGGTACACAGTGCCTGGCAGGGGCTGCTGGAGCTGCGCCGGATGACCAACACGGACGAGGCCGTGGACCGTCCGTGCGGCTGGGAGCGTACGCATCTGGTGCGGGCCGCCGCGCTTGCGCTGGAGGCGGCCGGCCACCGCCCGGCGGACGGGGGTACCGGCGCCGGCTACCGGGTGCGGGCGACTCCGCAGCCGGAGGCCGTCGCCGTGCGCGAACCCGACGCCGGCGCGCTGCGGGCCTGCGCGGCCACCCTGGAGAAGGCGGGGTGGCAGGTCGGCGAGCACACCGAGCCGCGTACGGGCGCCCGCTATCTGCTGGCGTCGCCCCGGCGGACGTAACTGCCCGGTGAACCACGGCAGTTGACGGCCGTGAGCGACCGCTCAGTACGCTTGCGTCCACGTCGAGCCGTCGTGAAGGGGAAGTCGTGGCCGAACCGTTTTCCGTCCCGGTGACCGTGCGCGGGTACGAGACCGATGTCCAGGGGCACCTCAACCAGAGCGTGTACCTCAACTACGCGGAGCACGCCCGCTGGTCGTCGCTCCACGCCGCCGGGATCAGCCAGGCGGAGCTGACGTCCAGGGGGGTGGGTCCGGTGGCCCTGGAGACCACCATCCGCTTCCAGCGGGAGCTGCGCGCGGGCGACGAGGTCGAGGTGACGTGCGACTTCGTCTGGGGCGAGGGCAAGACGTTCCGTATCCGGCAGACGATCCGCAAGGCCGACGGCACGGTGGCCGCCGAGATCACGGCGGTCGGCGGGCTGATGGACCTCACGGCACGCAAGCTCGTCGCGGACCCGAAGGAGTACCTCCGCGCGATGGCGTCGGAGCCGCGGTTGTTGGGGCTGTGACCAGTGCCTCCCCAACACACGCAAACCTGCCCCGCCGTCGCCCGCGCCGCCTACGGCCGTGACGGCAGGGCGGTCCGTCCGCCCGAGGTTTTTCAGGCGCGCGCCGCGATCGCCGCCAGCCGGCGGGCCTCCGCACGCGTCGTACGGGCGATCTCGTCCTCGTCGACGTGCAGCAACCGCCCGTTCTCGACGATCTGTTCGCCGTTCACGAAGGACGCGGTGACCGGGGCCGCCGCGCCGAAGACAAGGGCGGTGACCGGGTCGGCGATCGACGCGTGGGCCAGGGTGTCCAGGTTCCACAGGACCAGGTCGGCGAGCTTGCCCGGCTCCAGTGACCCCGTCTCCGCTGCCCGGCCCAGGACCTGGGCACCGCCGTAGGTGCCGAGGCGCAGGGCCTGCCGGGCGTTCAGAGCCGCTTCCCGGTGGGCGCCGAGGCGGTTGATGAGGAGGGCGTTGCGCAGTTCGGTGTGGAGTTCGCCGGACTCGTTGGACGCGGTGCCGTCGACGCCGAGGCCGACCGGGACACCGGCCGCGAGCATGTCGGGGACACGCGCGATGCCCGCCGCCAGCCGGGCGTTGGAGGACGGGCAGTGGGCCACACCCGTCCTCGTACGGGCGAAGGCGGCAATGTCCGAGTCGTTCATGTGGACGCAGTGCGCCATCCACACGTCCTCGCCGAGCCAGCCCGTGGACTCGAAGTAGTCGGTGGGGCCCATGCCGAAGAGTTCCTTGCAGAACTGTTCCTCCTCGACGGTCTCCGAGCCGTGCGTGTGCAGCCGCACCCCCTTGCGTCGCGCCAACTCCGCTCCCTCGCGCAGCAGTTCGGTGGAGACGGAGAACGGTGAGCAGGGGGCGACCGCGACCTGGGTCATGGCGTCGAAGGAGGGGTCGTGGTGCTCGTCGACCGTGGCCTCGGTGGCGGCGAGGGCGCCCTCCAGGGTCTCGACGGCGAAGTCCGGGGGCAGGCCGCCGTCCTTCTCGCTGCGGTCCATCGAGCCGCGGGCGAGGGTGAAGCGGACGCCCATCTCGCGGGCCGCACCGATGATCGCGCCGGACAGGTCGCCGGAGCCCTTCGGGAAGACGTAGTGGTGGTCCATGGCGGTCGTGACTCCGCCACGGGCCATCATGGCCAGCGAGCCCTGCGCCGCCGCCCGCACCATCTGCTCGTCGATGCGCGCCCACGTCGGGTAGAGCGCCACCAGCCAGTCGAAGAGGTTGTGGTCGGTGGCCAGGCCCCGGGTGATCCACTGGTAGTAGTGGTGGTGCGTGTTGACCAGGCCGGGGGTGACGAGGTGCCCGCTCGCGTCGATACGCCGGACAACGTCCGCGAGGCCCTCGGGGGCGCTGCCCGGTCCGACCGACTCGATGCGGTTGCCGGCGATCACCACATGCCCGGACGCGTACTCGGTGTCGGCGGCGTCCACGGTCGCGACCGCGCAGTTCTCGATGACGATGCGCTGAACCATCGCAGGGAAGTCCTTAGAGGTTGGTGAGGTCGGCGGGGATACGCGCCTCGGCGCCGTCCCGCAGGATCGTGCCCTCGATCAGGCCGTACGGCCGGTCGGCGGCGAAGTACACCTCATTGTCGTTCTTCAGCCCGAACGGCTTCAGATCCACCAGGAAGTGATGCTTGTTGGGGAGGGCGAACCGCACCTCGTCGATCTCGTCGCGGTGCTCGATGATCCGCGCGCCCATCTGGAAGAGGGTCTGCTGGAGGGAGAGAGAGTAGGTCTCCGCGAAGGCCGAGAGCAGGTGTCCCCGGGTGCCCGCGTAGGACTCCTCCCAGTCCGGCGTCTCCCGTGCGTCGTCGGACCAGTTGAAGCGCCAGCGCGCGGACACCTGGGTCGCCAGGACGCGGTCGTACGCCTCGGGGAGCGTCGTGTACTTGTCCTTGACGTAGCCCCAGAACTCGGAGTCGGTCGTGTTCATCACGACCAGGTCCTTGAGCCCGGAGACCACCTCCCACGACGAGCCGTCGTACGTGATCTGGGTCAGCCGGGTCTCCTGGCCCTGCCGGACGAAGGAGTGCTCGCCCTCCCCGGCCGTCTCGATCCGGTCCCAGGAGTACTCCTCGATCCGGATGCGCGCCGTCCTGATCGGCTCCTGACTGGTCACGAAGTGCCGGGCCAGATGGATGCCGAACTGCTCGGCGGAGTCGATGCCGTGCTCCTTGGCGAAGGCGTACACCGTGTTCTTGGTGGTGTCCGTCGGCAGGACGTTCGCGTTCGAGCCGGAGAGATGGACCTCGTCCATGTCGCCGGAGAGCGACACGGAGACGTTGAGATCCTTGACGTGATGGGTGGCGCCGTCGCGGGTGACGCGCACGACGCGGTTCTCCGCCTTGCCGTACTGGTTCTGCCCGAGGAACACGGGGCGGGCCTGGCTGCCTGAATGGGTCATGGTGCTGCTAGCTCCCTCGGTATACGGAGTAGCCGAACGGGTTGAGCAGCAGCGGTACGTGGTAGTGCTCGCCCGCTTCGACGGCGAACGTGATCGCCACCTCCGGGAAGAACGCTCCTGCCGCACCGCCGGCCTGCTTCTTCTCCAGGTAGGGCCCGACCTCGAAGTCGAGCCGCACGTGGGTGGTGCCCGCCGGCAGCGCCGGCAGGTCCTTGCACCGCCCGTCGGCATCGGTCGCGCTGCCACCGAGCGCCCGCCAGTCCGCGTCCCGCCCTGTGCGCGCGGCGAGCCGGACGGCGACTCCCGCGGCGGGCCGGCCGACGCTGGTGTCCAGGATGTGCGTGGACACGGAGGCGACGAGGGCGCCGGGATCGACGGCGCCGGTGCTCATGTCTGTCACTGGTCTGTCACTGCTCTTCCTGTACGAGGTTGCCGAGCCGGATACGGTTGATCTTCCCCAGTTCGGTGCGGACGATCTCCCGCTCCCGTTCCGGCGTGTTCCCGATCCGTTCCCGTACGGCGTCGCGCATCTGCTCGCCGGTCCGGCCGGTCGCGCAGATCAGGAAGACATGGCCGAACCGCTCCTGGTAGGCGAGGTTCAGTTCGAGCATTTCCGCCTTCAGTTCCTCGGAGGCGCCGGCCATACCGCGCTGTTCGCGGGCGGAGGCGGGGTCACCGGGTCTGGGGCGGCCGATCGGGGGGTGGCCGGCCATCGCCTCGGCGAGGTCGTCGGCGGTCAGCTCCGCCATGGCGGTGTCGCTCGCCGCGTACAGGTCCTCGGCGGTGGCGTACGGGCGTTTCGCGAGCAGGTGTCGTCCCCAGGCCGTCGAGGCGCAGGCCTCGTGGAGGGCGGCGCGGGCCGCTGCGTCCTCCAGGGCGTTGAACCGGGCGAGGCCGCCAGGGGTCGTACTCGACGTCACGGCAAGCCTCCGTGGCCTTGTGCGTGCTGGGGAGCGTGCTGGACGCACGCCGGGCTGGCTGCGTCCAGCTAACGCCCTCCGGAGACAAGACGTCAACACTTTGTTGAAAATTCCGGCCGGGAGGCGCGCCCCGGTCTCACAGCGGCACGTTGCCGTGCTTCCGGTCGGGCAGCACGGTGTGCTTGCCGTGCAGCATGGCCAGCGCGCGGATCAGTGTGCGGCGGGTGTCGCCGGGATCGATGACGTCGTCTATGAGCCCTCGCTCGGCGGCGTAGTACGGATGCATCAGCTCCGACCGGTACTCCTCGACGAGCCGGGCGCGGGTGGCCGCCGGGTCGTCGGAAGCGGCGATCTCCCGGCGAAAGACCACGTTGGCCGCCCCCTCCGCCCCCATGACCGCGATCTCGTTCGTCGGCCAGGCGAAGGCCAGGTCGGCCCCGATCGAGCGGGAGTCCATCACGATGTAGGCACCGCCGTACGCCTTACGCAGTACGAGGGAGATGCGCGGGACGGAGGCGTTGCAGTACGCATGCAGCAGCTTCGCGCCATGCCGGATGACCCCTCCGTGCTCCTGGTCCACTCCCGGCAGGAAGCCCGGCACGTCCACCAGTGTCACCAGGGGGATGTTGAAGGAGTCGCAGATGGAGACGTGACGCGCGGCCTTCTCCGAGCCGTGGATGTCCAGCACCCCGGCCAGTGCGGCGGGCTGGTTGGCGACGATGCCCACCACCTGCCCGCCGAGCCGCGCGAAGGCGCACACCACGTTGCGGGCCCAGGCCTCGTGCACCTCGAAGAACTCGCCGTCGTCGACGATCTCCCCGATGACGGCGCGCACGTCGTACGCCTGGGCGGGGTCGGCGGGGACGAGGGAGGTCAGGGCGTCGGTGCGCCGGTCGGCGGGGTCCGTACTGTGGACGGCCGGGGGCAGTTCGCGGTTGTTCTGCGGCAGCAGCGAGAGCAGGTAGCGGACGTCCTTGAGGCACTCGCTCTCGTCGTCGTAGGAGAAGCCGGCCACGCCCGAGATCCCGGCGTGCACGTCCGCGCCGCCGAGGCCGTTGTGGGTGATCTCCTCGCCGGTCACCGCCTGCACCACGTCGGGTCCGGTGAGGAACATCTGCGAGGTCCCGCGGACCATGAACACGAAGTCGGTGAGCGCCGGGGAGTAGGCGGCGCCGCCCGCGCACGGGCCCAGCATGACGCTGATCTGCGGGATGACCCCCGAGGCCCGGGTGTTGCGCTGGAAGATCCCGCCGTACCCCGCCAGCGCGGTGACGCCCTCCTGGATGCGGGCTCCGGCACCGTCGTTGAGGCCGACCAGGGGCGCCCCGGCGGAGAGGGCGAGGTCCATCACCTTGTGGACCTTCGCGGCGTGCGCCTCCCCCAGCGCGCCGCCGAAGACACGGAAGTCGTGGGCGTAGGCGAAGACGGTACGGCCGTGCACCTGACCCCAGCCGATGACCACACCGTCGCCGTGCGGCTTGCGGTCCTCCAGGCCGAAGCCGGTGGCGCGATGGCGGCGCAGCGGCTCGATCTCGGTGAAGGTGTCCGGGTCGAAGAACAGGTCGAGGCGTTCCCGGACGGTGAGTTTCCCCTTGGCGTGCTGGCGGCGGGTGGCATCCGGGTCGGGGCCCCGGCTCACCTCTTCCTTCAGCAGATTCAGTCCGGCGGTCGCCCGGCGCAGGTCGGGCCGGGGTGCCGCGGCCAGGAGTTCGTCGAAGGTCGTCATCGCCCGAAAATAGTCACCACTCCTCAAAGTGGGCTGAAGACGGGGTGGAGCGCGCCCGGCTCGCCGCCGGGCGGGCGGGACCGGCGGACCTCAGTAGACTCCCGCGGTCCGCTGGTCCAGCGCCGTGTCACCGGAGAGCACCGCGTGGTGGAGCTGGCGCAGTGACGCCGACGGCTCCAGACCGAGCTCCGAGACCAGGGCGCCGCGCAGCCGCTGGTACGCCTCCAGCGCCCGCCAGGACCCGCCCGACCGGTGCAGGGCCAGCATGAGCTGGGCGCAGAACCGCTCGTGCATCGGGTGACGTGCGGTCAGGACCCTCAGCTCCGGGACCACTTCGGCATGCCGGCCCAGCCGCAGATCGGCGTCGATCCGCCGTTCCAGCGCGGCCATGCGGTTCTCCTCCAGGCGCAGCACCTCGAGTTCGAGCATGCTGCCCGTGCGTACGTCCACCAGGGCCGGGCCCTGCCACAGGGCGAGAGCCTTGCCCAGCAGATGCGAGGCGGTGCGGTAGTCCGTGGCGTCGTAGGCCGATCGACCGTCCGCCACCAGCTGTTCGAACTCCTGAACATCGATCTGGCCCGGCTGCACCCGCAGCAGATAACCGCCGAACTGTGTCACCAGGATGTCCTTCGCGCCACGGGCGGCCTCCCCGGCGGGGGTGGCCGCGATCTTGCGGCGCAGTTGGAGGATGTACGTCTGCAGTGTCGTGGACGCGCTGCGCGGAATCCGCTCCCCCCAGATCTCCGCCATCAGCGTGGGGACGGTGACGACATGCTCTGCCTGCAGCGCGAGCAGGGCGAGTATCTGCCGGGGCTTGGCCGCGCTGGGGACGACTGAGACCCCCTGGTCATGAGCGGTGAGTGGTCCCAGTAGCTTGATCTCCATAGCGCGCTCTCCCCTTTTAGGTCGCATCCCCAAGAGCCTGACCCGGGCAACCTCGCTCGGTGCAGGGCAGGCTCCCATCCGCGGCCGGGACAGCCCAGTGAGCAACACATGAACACAATCATGAAAAGTTCATGGTCACCCCATGACTCCCACACTCCCCTGGGCCGCCCCGCTCGGCTCAAAATCACCGCAGTGACAGAGAGCATCCGCTCGAATACCCCCGAATGTGACTCTCGCACCACGGAAAGGAACATTGTCATGGACACAACCTTTGCGAGGCCCACGCTCGTCTCCGTCGACACCGTCGAGGAAGATCTCCGCTTCGCCGAACTGACCGCCCGCAGCGGCCTGGAGCCGGAACTGGCCCAGCGTTACGAGACCAGTCCCGCCCTCGTCCTCGCCGAGTTCGGCCTGTCCGTCCCCGCGGCGGCGCCCGCCGGGGCGACCGTCGTCATCGAGGACCTGAGCCGGTCCGCCGCGGGAGCCATGGCCATTCCGACCTGGACCACCGCCGGTCCCAACCCCGAGGAGCCGAAGGTCCCGGCGGCAGCGCCCCGCTGGTGAACCGGCCTCCGACGGCCGACGCCCCCACCGTGGGGTTCAAACGGCATCTGAGAGTCCAGTCGATCGGCGACGAGGCCGTCTACCTGCTCTCCACCCGCGGTGTGCAGGTGCTGCACGGCCCACAGGTCGTCGCGCTCGCCCCGCTGCTGGACGGCACCCGCACCCTGCCCGGCCTGCTGCGCGAGGCGGCGTCCCGGATGCCGGCCCCGGAGGCCGGCCGGGTGGTGGGTGAGCTGGCGAAGGCCGATCTCATCGGCTACCGGGAAGGGGTCACACGAGGGCCGGCGGACGCCGCCGGCCCGGCCTACTGGGATCTGCTCGGCGACGGCAGCGCCGCCATCGCCAACATCGCCCGTACGGCGGTGGAGGTGATCAGCGTCGGGCGGGCCGACCGGACGGCCGCCGCCGAGGCCTGCCGGGCCACGGGACTGACCGTCGTGGACCACGACAACGGCGACGGCGGTCCCGGCGTGGGGCTCTCGCTCGTCCTGTGCGACGACTACCTCGCACCGGAGCTGGGCGAGGTCGACCTGCGGATGCGGGCCGCGGGCCGCCCGTGGCTGCCGGCCAAGCCCTGCGGCCCGGAGCTGTGGGTGGGGCCGGTCTTCTCGCCCGGGGACGGCCCCTGCTGGTCCTGTCTGGCACACCGGCTGCGCACCCACCGCTCGGCCGAGGAAGCGGTGTGCCGCGCCGGGGGGTTCACCGGACCACTGCCGGTACCGGACGCCTCGCTCGCCGCGGGCCGGGCCCTCGGCATCCAGGCAGCCGCACTGGAGGCCGCCAAGTGGATCGCGGGGGTGCGCCAGGGCCAGGAACAGAGCGTGTACACGCTGGACACCTGCACGCTGCGCTCCGCGCACCACCCGGTGGCCCGCCGGCCGCAGTGCCCGGTGTGCGGGGACAGCTCCCTCGTGGCCCGGCGCGCGTTCCGGCCGCCACCGCTGGTGTCCCGCCCCAAGGCGGCGCACACCGGCTCGAACCACCGTGCGCTGCCCCCCCGCCAGGTGCTGGACAGCCACCGGCACCTGGCCGATCCGGTCACCGGGATCGTCGCGGAGATCACCCCGGATCCGAACGCCCCCACGGGCGTCACCAGTTATCTCTCCGGACACAATCTGGCCCTGGCCGGGCATACGCCGACCGAGGTCCGCAGGGGACTGCGGCAACTGAGCGGCGGCAAGGGCGTCACGGCGGAGGAGGCGGAGGCCGGGGCCCTTTGCGAGGCGGTGGAACGTTTCTGCGGAACGCGGCAGGGCGACGAAGCCGTAGTCCTGGGTTCGCTCGACGAGCTGGGCGAGACGGCCGTCCACCCCAACACCTGCCAGCTCTTCCACGAACGGCAGTTCCGCGACCGCGCCCGATGGAACGCCACGCACTCCGCGTTCCAGCAGGTGTGCGCCCCCTTCGATCCCCGGCGCACCGTCGAGTGGACGCCCGTCCACTCGCTCACCACCGGCCGGCAGCGTCTGCTGCCCACGTCGATGCTCTACTTCTCCCACTCCGGCCCCAAGGGCCTGCCGTGGGCCGACTCCAACGGCAATGCCGCCGGAAGCAGCCTGGAGGACGCGATCGTCCAGGGATTCCTGGAACTGGTGGAGCGGGACGCGGTCGCCCTGTGGTGGTACAACCGGACCCGGCAGCCCGCTCTCGACCTGGACGCCTTCGACGAGCCCTGGCTCGCCGAACTGCGGGAGACGTACGCGCGCCTGAACCGCGAGATGTGGGCGCTGGATCTCACCTCGGACCTGGGTGTCCCGGTGACCGTGGCCCTGTCCCGGCGCACCGACAAACCGGCCGAGGACATCGCGTTCGGCTTCGGCGCGCATTTCGATCCCCGGCTCGCGCTGCGCCGGGCGGTCACCGAAATGGGACAACTGCTGTCGCCCGCGGCCGGCGCGCGGGCGGACGGCACCGGGTACGGGGTGGACGACCCGGAAATCCTGTCCTGGTGGACTCGCGCGACCGTCAGGAATCAGCCATACCTGCTGCCGGATTCCGTCGAATCACCGCGGTCTCCCACCCATTTCTCCCGGGTTTTCCGCACCGATCTGCTCGATGACGTCAAGGCGGCGAGCGCCCTGGTGGCACGACACGGGATGGAGCTCCTCGTCCTCGACCAGACCCTGCCGGACGTGGGCCTGCCCGTGGTCAAGGTGATGGTGCCGGGGTTGCGGCACTACTGGGCGAGGTTCGCTCCGGGGCGTCTGTACGACGTACCGGTTCGCCTCGGTCTGCGTGAGCAACCGGTCGCTTACGAGGACCTGAACCCGGTTCCCATATTCGCGTAATTAATAGCCGTTCGGCCAACCTCTGATGGATCAGGCACCGTATATTTCGATCACCAGTCCAACGGTCTGACGAGGAGGCACTCCATGCTCGACCCCTTTCGTCATACGGAAACCGGACTCCCGCGCGACGATGTGCTCGAGGGATCCGGGGACGGACTGGAGGGGTTAGGGCCGACGGGGCGCGGGGGCAGGACACGAAGACCCCGCCCGGAACGAGATATTCCGGCCACCCACGTCTCCAAGATCATCACCATAACCACCTTGTGTGGTTACGCGGCGGTTCTCCTGCTCAACGTCCTGTGGGCGAGACCCAGCCCGGGCAAGCTGGCGCTGTGTCTGGTCTGCGTGACGGCCCTCTCCGGACTGCAACTGCTGCACACTTCGCCACGGACCCGCCGGCGGCGCATGCGGTGGAAGATCGTCACCCTCACCCTCCAGGCGATCCTCACCTTCCTGCCGTTCGTCTGGTTCGGCATCACCTGGGGCAGCATGGGCGGCATCCTCGGCGCCTCGATCCTGCTCATGCTGCCCCGCCCGGTGTCCTGGGTCCTCTTCGCTCTGCTGGCGGCCTCGATCGGCGGCTACGCCATAGCGCTGCGTCTTCCCCTGATCAGCCAGATCTATGCACCCCTCACCACCCTGCTCACCGGCCTGGTCCTCTACGGACTCACCCGGCTGACCGACCTCGTCCACGAAGTCCACACGGCCAGGGCCGAGTTGGCGCGGATGGCGGTCGCGCAGGAGCGGCTGCGGTTCTCCAGGGACGTGCACGACCTGCTGGGTTACAGCCTCTCCGCGATCACGCTGAAGTGCGAACTGATCCACCGTCTGGTGCCGACCCATCCCGGACGCGCCCTCGACGAGGTGGCCTCGGTGCTCAACGTGTCCCGGCAGGCTCTGGCGGACGCGCGTCTGGTGGCCCGGAGCTACCGGGAGATGTCACTGGCGGACGAAGCGGAGTCGGCCGCGACGGTCATGGCCGCCGCGGACATCCGGATCACCATGGACATCGCCTGCGGTCGGCTGCACCCAGCCGTGGACACCGCGCTCGCCACCACGCTGCGGGAGGGGATCACCAATGTCCTGAGACACAGCAAGGCACAGTCGTTCGACATCCGGGCGGTCCGCGAGGACACGACCGTACGGCTCGTCCTGGTGAACGACGGGGTGGTCCAGAAAGGCCCGTCCGACGCTCCGGCCGGCAGTGGCCTGGAGAATCTCCGCACCCGGCTCGACGCCGTCGGCGGCCGGCTGACGGCCGGCGTGGACGACGACGGCCGGTTCAGGCTCATGGCAGAGGTACCCGTCCGGCCGATTCCCCCCGCGCCAGTGGTCACCGGCGCGGAGAGAGACGCATAATCGCCACTGCACCCGGGGACACGCTTGATCAGGGGAAATCGATGCTGTCGGTGAAGATTCTGCTCGCCGAGGATGTGCACATGGTCCGGGGAGCACTGATCGCCCTGCTGGAACTGGAACCGGACTTCCAGGTGATCGCCTCCGTGGACCGCGGTGACCTCATCGTGGAGACCGCGCTGCGAACGCGCCCCGATGTGGCCGTCCTCGACATCGATCTGCCCGGAATGGACGGGATCACCGCCGCCACCGAACTGCACGACCGGCTGCCGAGCTGCCGCGTTCTCATCCTCACCAGCCTCGGCCGCCCGGGCATGGTCCGCCGGGCCCTGTGCGCCCAGGTCCGCGGCTTCCTCCACAAGGACGCGCCGCCCTATCGGCTCGCCCACGCGGTCCGGGCGGTGGCCGCGGGGGAACGGGTCTTCGATCCCCAGCTGGCCCTCTCCGCGTGGGAAGCGCTGGAGTGCCCCCTCTCGCCCCGCGAGGCAGAGGTGCTCCAGCTCGCCTCCCGCGGCGCGGACGCCGCCGAGATCGCCGCCGCCCTGTTCCTGACCAAGGGCACCGTGCGCAACTACCTCACAGCCATCGTCGCCAAGCTCAACGCGCGCAACCGGATCGACGCCATACGGATCGCCAAAGAGGCCGACTGGATCCCCTGACGCCGTCCCCCGGTCCGCGTCACAGTTCCGGCGTCTCCTCGGCGAGCGGTCCGGCGTTCAGCGCGGAGAGCACTCCGGCCAGATCCACCGCGTTGCTCTGTGGCCCCTCGCACATCGCGAGGCAGCGCGGGCCGTCCGCACCGCCGATCCGGCGCAGCAGCGGGGTCAGCACGGCCCTCGGGCCGATCTCCACCACATGGGTGGGGGCCCGCTGGGCGATCATCCGCCGGACCGCCTCGGCGAACCTGACAGGTGAGGTGATCTGGCGGGCCCAGTACGCGGCGCCGAGCGGCTCCGCCAACTGCCGTCCGTACACCGTCGAGTAGAAGGGGACGCGCGGCCGGGTGTCGGGGAAGCGCCGTGCCGCCGCCGTGAACCCGGGGACCACCGCCTCCATGCGCGGCGAGTGGAAAGCGTGCCCGACCGGGAGAAGCCTGCTGGAGATACCGGCGTCCGCCAGTCTGTTGCTGACCCGCGCCAGACCTTCGAGATCGCCGGAGAGCACGGTGGCCCGGGCCGCGTTGACGGCGCCGATGGACACCCCCGGCTCGGAGGCGGCGACCTCCGCCGCCTCGTACGGATCCGCACAGGTCGCCAGCATTCCGCCGCTGTCCGGCAGGCGCTGCATGAACGCGCCCCGCAGCGCGACGAGTTGAGCCGCGTGCCCCGGTGTGAGTGCCTCGGCGACCGTCGCCGCGGCGAACTCCCCGAGTCCGTGTCCGAGCACGGCCACCGGACGCACCCCCGCGTCCAGCAGGGTCCGCGCCAGGGCGTACTCGACGGCGAAGAGGGCCGGCTGGGACAGGGACGTCCGGTCGATACCGGGGTCCTGACTGAGGATCAGCTCTGTCACCGAGCGCCCCAGATACGGCCGCAGCACCTCATCGACCCAGGTCAGGCTGATCCGGTAGCTCGCGGAATGGCGGTACAGGCCCTCGGCCATGCCCGGGTACTGGCAGCCCTGACCCACGAACACGAACACCACCCGGACCCGGTCGCGCCGGCTCCCCCGGGCCCGGCGCACCGCCAGCTGGCCGGCCAGTTCCCGGACCGTGGGGTACACCCACATGTCCTCGGGGTCGATCAGCGAGCCGAACTCCGCCTCGATGTCCCCGTAGAGGCTCAGCAGGGCCACCGAGTCGAGTCCGCACTCCACCAGGAGGGCCTCCTGCCCGACCTCCCGGTGCGCGTAGTCCGAGATCCGCCGGGTCAGCCAGGTGAGGAACTCCCGTTCGCGCCGCTCGTCGTGCGGTACGTGGTTCACACCAGTCCCCTCCGTCGCCCTGGATCATCCGGCCAGTGCGTCCAGACCCGTCGCCAGATCCCTGTCGAGCTCCTGGTGCAGAGGACGGATCCGGCCGCGCAGGAAGAGTTCGCGCATCGCGGAACGCTCCACCTTGCCGCTGGTCGTGCGGCGCACGGTGC
Source organism: Streptomyces sp. NRRL WC-3618 (assembly GCF_001280005.1). Classification (GTDB taxonomy): domain Bacteria; phylum Actinomycetota; class Actinomycetes; order Streptomycetales; family Streptomycetaceae; genus Streptomyces. The sequence goes on from NZ_LGDW01000201.1 coordinate 71,716, forward strand.
CGGGGCGGACCAGCAGGATCCCACCGACGTGTACGTCGAACTCCTCGGTGAGGCAGCGCTCCACCTGGGTGGCGAGTGCGGCGAGGTCGAGGTCGTAACCGGTGCGGGTGCGCAGCTCCTGAACGACCACCACGCGCTCGCGCTCACCGGGAACGGCGAAGGCGGTCCCCGGGCCGAACAGGGCGTTGACCCGCTGCACGGTGCGCTCCACGTCCTGGGGGTACAGGTTCCGTCCCGCCACCACGATCACGTCCTTGAGCCGGCCGGTCACATAGAGATGGCCGTCGTCCAGCGTGCCGAGGTCTCCGGTCCGCATGAAGTCGCGCTCGCCGTCGGCCGTCGAGGCGCGGAAGACTCGCGCCGTCTTGCCCAGGTCACGCCAGTAGCCCTGGGCCACCCCGGCGCCCCGGACCCAGATCTCCCCGATCCGCCCGTCCGGGACGACCGCCCGGGTCTCCGGGTCGACGATCCGGATCTCGCAGCCGACGGCAGAGCCGCAGGAGGGCAGCCGCCGGGTCGGCCGCCCCGGGGTCGGCTCCCGCCACAGGTGGCGTTCCAGAGCCTGCGCGTCCACCGTGCGTTCGCGACGCGGTTGCGTGCCCCGGCTGCCGGCGACCAGCAGGGTGGCCTCGGCGAGGCCGTAGCACGCGGTGAAGGACTGGGCCCGGAACCCGGCGGGGGCGAACCGCTCGGCGAAGTCCCGCAGCGTCTCCGAGCGGACGGGTTCACCACCGGAGACGGCGGTGCGCCAGCCGGAGAGGTCGAGACCGTGGAGCTGCTCGTCGGACACCCGGCGCAGGCAGAGGTCGTACGCGAAGTCCGGGGCACCGCTGACGGTGATCCCATGGCTGCTGACGGCCTCCAGCCAGCGCACCGGATGCCGGATGAACGCCTCGGCGGGGAGCATGACGGAGGTACCGCCCAGCCAGAGCGGGTGGAGCAACTGACCGACGAGGCCCATGTCGTGGTGGAGGGGAAGCCAGCCGCCCATCCGCGACCCGGGCTCGGTTCTCAGCGCGTCGTGGATCGCCTGCTGGTTGGCGAGGAGGTTCTCGTGGGTGACCACCACGCCGTGCGGCTGTCCGGTGGAACCCGAGGTGTACTGGAGATAGGCGACGGTGTCGGAAGGCAGGTCGGGCAGGCTCCAGGGCGGTGCGGCCGGCACCGCGTCTCCGGGCAGACAGGGCGTGTTCCCGTGCCCGCAGCGGGCCAGCAGCCGGGACACCTCGGGTGCCAGAGCGGCGTCCGTGAGCGTGACGCACGGAGCGGTGTCCTTGACGATCCCGGCGATCCGCTCCTCGTGGTGGGCGCGTCCGCCGCCCGGTGGAGCGGGCACGGCGATGGCCCCGGCGTACAGACAGGCCAGGAAACTGACGGCGAACTGGTGGCGGGAGCGGTGCACGAGCAACACCCGCTCGCCGACGGCGTTCTGGCTCTGCAGCCAGCCCGCGAGCCGCCGGGCGGAGGCGTCCAGGCTCAGATAGGAAACGGACTTCGGCCGTCCTCGCTCCGCGCTGTCCGGCAGCAGGAGCAGCGCGTCCCGGCCCGGTGTCCGCGCGGCCCTGGCCAGCATGAGTTCGGTGAAGTTCCGATGACTGGTCAACGCCTCCCCCTCACGTGTGTTCCGTCGGCGCCACCCCCGGGCCCGGACCTGACCACCGGGGAGACATGGGATCCCTTGTCTGAGCCCCGCGAACTCCCACGTCGGACGGGGAGCGTGACGGGTCACCTGGCGGACCAGGCGACCGCGGAGCGGTGACGCAACCGCCCCGGACCCCATTCGGCACGCCGCCGGGTCGACCCGCCGGAGGCGGGATCGGGTCCTGCGGGGTGTCCGCGGGCTCGCAGTTGTGCCAGCAGCACGGCGGTCACAGCGGCCAGTTCGGTCTCGTCCGGCTGCCCCCGGACCACTTTGAGGAGCTTTGGTTCGGACATGGCACCAGCGTGTACCCGTCTGCTTGAACGCCGGTCGCGCGACAGCCGCAGGAAGGTGGAGCGGCCTGCGCGGGCCCGGCGGTCAGGACCGGTCCTCCCCGGTGACCCGCGCCCGTTCGACGGTGAGCCGGGCCGTGGTGCTCTCCAGCCTCAGCCGCCGGTCGGTGAACCGGCTGCTGCGCAGGGCGTCGTCACAGCGCTGTGCGCTGCTCCACCAGATCAGGCCGAGGTATCCGCGCGGGTCGGTCGTGGACCGCAGCAGGTGGCCGCCCATGCAGTCGGAGTCGCGCATGAACTGGCCGGCGAGGGCGCCGAAGTCCAGCTCGAACTGGGCCGCCTCACCGTCGAGCAGCGCCTCCACCAGCACCGCGTGAGCGGCGTCGGCCATGGAGCAGCGGGCACCCATCCGTCCCACTCCCACCGCCTGGCCGGGCTCGATGTGGGCGAGCAGGCCGAGCCGGTCGAGCTGGGCGCTGGAGGTGCCGGTGTGGATCGCGCTCAACAGGGTGCCGAACGAACGCCAGCAGCTGAGGTGCAGATAGCTGCGAGGCCGGTCCAGCGACCGTAGGATCACCTGGCCCCTGCTGCCCGTCTGGTGCTGCTGGTGTTGTGCGTTGCGTTCCAGTTCGCACTCGAAGCTCTCCCGGACCCCTTCGTCGTTGAGCTCGAACCACCGCACGGCGACGACGCATTCGCCCCGCTCGCCCTGGATGTCGGCCGGACGCGGTTCCCATCTCTCCCCGCTCGCCGTGTTGCGCGACACAGCACACCGTCCTTCGGGGGCCTGATGATCCCATCGGAATGGGCCGGCGACGCGCGCCTACGCGGCCCGCACCCTGTATCCGAGCAAGAAACGCTCGAGTCCGACTCGAGTCCGTAGTGCAGATGGCCCGAACTCGTCGTTCCGGTTTCGTTGCGAGAGTTCCTCGAGGCCTGGTTGAGCACCGGTTGCGACTGTGCTTTCCACCGTGTTTTCCACGCTGGAGGGACCCACGACATGTCCGGCACCAACAAGGAACTCAGTGCGCTCGCCCTGGCCACGGCGAAGCGGCTGCTGCGGCCGGTGGGACGGGCCCTGGTGATCTACGGCTGGTTGTGGCTGCCGGGGCCGCCGCCGAAGGACCTCTTCGACTGGCCCGAGAAGGAAGAGAGTCCGGCCGCCCATCCCCGGCGGGCCCAACTCGAGCCACTGGACTGGCGGCGCCTTTGATTCCCGGGGCGGGCACGGCCTAGCCCGGTTCACGGGAGGACGGTAGGGAGCGATGTCGGTTGCGGCGGGCGGGGCGGACCTCGACGGGGCGGCTGTGGAGGAGCGGATCGCCCGGCTCGAACACGACTGGGGGGATCTGGACGACCCGGGCAACCCCCTGGGGGCGCAGCAGTTCATGGCGGCCGACGCGGAACGGCGCCTGCTGCCGGCGGCCGAGCGGCTGCTCGACGACTTCCGGCTCAACGCCGAGTTCGTGCCCAGGGAGCTGGGCGGCAGACTGCTGCGACTGGACGCGCTGGCGCGGGTGATGCGGTCGGTGTTCCGGCGGGACGCGTCGCTGGGGCTGGGCTACGGGATGAGCACGTACATGGCCGCGGCGGTCGTCTGGGCCGGAGGGTCGGCCGGGCAGCGACGCGACACCGCCGAACTGCTGCTGTCCGGCGGGCGGATGGCCTGCGCCTATCCGGAGCCCGCCGGGGGGAACGACTTTCTGCAGAACGGCTTCACCACGGCCCCGCACGGTGACGGTTTCCTGCTCGACGGCCGCAAGGAGGCACTCAACAACGCCTCGCGGGCGGCATCCCTGCTGCTGTTCGCCCACCCCAGGGGGGACGCGGGCGGCGGCCCCAGCGCGTTCCTCATCGGGACGCCGGAGCCGGGCACGCCGGGCTACCGGCCGCTGCCCAGGCGCTCCACCGTCGGCCTGCGCGGCTGCCTGGTCAACGGCCTGGAGTTCACCGGATACCCGCTGACGGCCGACCAGTTGCTCGGGCCGCCGCACGGCGCGGCCGAACTGGCCGCGCGCGCCTTCCCCGTCATCCGCTGCGTCGGCCCCTCCATGGCCCTGGGCTGCGCCGACACGGCGCTGCGCACCGCGGTCGCCTTCGCCCGCTCGCACCGGTCGCGCAGCAGGGCCTCGCTGCACACGCCCCGCACCCGCACGGCGCTCATCGACGCGTTCACCGACCTCCTGCTGTGCGACGCGCTGGCCCTGGTCGCGACCCGGGCGCTGCACCTGCTGCCCCGGGAGGGCCCCGCGCTGAGCGCCGTGGTGAAGTACCTGCTGCCGACGGTGCTCAACGAGATGGTGTACGACCTGTCCATCGTGCTCGGCTCCGAGTCGTACGCGAGCCGGGGACCGTACGCCGTCTTCCAGAAGGCGGCCCGCGACCTGCCGATGATCGGCCTGGGTCCGGTGGGCAGTACGGCGAGCCGTGCGGCGATCGTGACGCACCTCGGCCGGCTGCCCCGGCTGCGGGCGCCCGGGGACGAGGAGGTCCCGGCCGCGCTGTTCCAGCCGTTCGGCCCCGAACTGCCCGGCCCGCGCCCCGAGGAGCTGACCCGGCCCGCCGCCGTGGACTCACTCCTCGGGACGCTGGAGTCCACCCTGTGGCAGGCGTCCGCAGCCGACGGCGGGGAGCTGGAGAAGGCGCTGGCCGGGTACGCCACCGCGCTCGACGCCGAACTGGCGCGGTTCAGGCGGGCCTGCGCCGACCTGGCGAACCGGCGCGGCGGCAGCCCTGAGGTGCGGGGCTACGCGCTGGCCGAGCGGTACGCCCTGATCGTCGCGGGCGCGGCCTGTCTGGGCGTGCGGCGCCACCACAGCGGCTCCCCCGACGACTTCCTCGCCGGCCCGGCCTGGGCGGTCATGGTGCTCTCCCGCATCCTGCGCAGACTCGACCCCGGTACGCCGGAACCTCCCCGCCTCGGGGAGGAGCGGCTGCTCGCCGAGCTGCTGCACCGCTTCGACGACGCCCGCAGCTACGACCTGTACGCGACTCTGATCGGCCGATGAGAACAAGAGGCTCCCGATGACGCCGAGAACCGACGAACGGACGTCGCCCGAGGGCCTGGGGCGTGTCCGCGAAGTCCCGTCGTCCGCCCGGAAGGCGGGCCCCGCGGCGTACAGTGCGCGCTCTCGGCGTACCGGGCGGAAGCCCTCGTACCGGATGTACCGGATGTACGCGGGTTTTCGCGCGGTGCCGCGCGAGCGCGTGCCGGGCGTCGCGGGGCAGGCGGGACTTTCGCAACAGGCCCTAGGTCGTGCCCGCGAAGTCCCGTCGTCCGCCCGGAGGGCGGGCCTCGCGGCGTCTGGTGCGTGCTCTCGGCGTGCCGGGCGGAAGCCCTCGTACCGGATGTACGTGGGTTTTCGCCCGGTGCGGCGAGAGGGCGTGCCGGGCGTCGCGGGGCAAGCGGGACTTTGCGGACACGGCCCAGGCCACCCGCCGGTGCGCTGATGCCTCCTCGGCCCCGCGCAGGCCCCGGGGACCCCTGGCGGAACGTGCGCCGCGAACTCGACTCGGCGGGAACGTCGGTCGTCTACGCGGCCGTCGCCGACTGGCTGCCCGGCGCTCTGGACCCCGACCGGCTGGCCGCGGCCCTCGGCCAGGACTCCGCCCGGCTCGAGCGGATCACCCAGCCGCGGCTGCGCCAGCGGTTCGCCGCCTCCCGGCTGCTGCTGAAGTCCGCGGCGGGCGCGGTCCTCGACACCCCGCCGGAGGACCTGGAACTCGCGTACCGGCCGGGCGGACGGCCCTATCTGCGCGGCGTCGACCAGCTGGACGTGAGCCTGAGCCACACCGAGGAGTTCCTGGTGGTGGGGCTCGCCCGGCACGGCCGGATCGGGGTCGACATCGAGCTCGCCGACCGACGGATGCTGAGCCTGGGCACGGAACGCCAGGTGTGCACGCCGTACGAGCTGGAGGCGCTGCGGGGCATGGCGGAGGAGGACCGCAACAGGGAGCTGGTGCGGCTGTGGACGCTGAAGGAGGCGTACAGCAAGGCGATCGGCCAGGGCCTGCGCTTCCCCTTCACCGGGTTCGGCTTCGACCCGGGTGACCAGCGGATACGCATGCTGCGCCCGGACGGGTGCCCGGTCCCGGGCGAGGAGTGGTCGTTCAGCAGCCGACTGCTGGAGGACGAGTACCTGGTGAGTACGGCCGTCCACGACCCCGGCTTCGGCGCTCGGCCGCGCTCGATCGGCGCCCCGCTTCTGGCGCCGCCACTCTCCGACCCCCGCTCTACCACTCGTTGAGCGCCCTTCCAGAGGCTGCTGTGACGCTCAACGCCGTCTGGCCGGAACGCACAGCACGGAAGGGGGGTCGGCAAGATGCATCGTTATCTCGCAACTCGGCCGCCGGCCGACAGCTCGGCGCGCAGACTGCTGTGCTTTCACCACGCGGGAGCGGGCGCCATGGCGTTCGCCGGCTGGCGGCAGCGGATCGGGCCCGGTGTCTCGGTCCTCCCGGTACGGCTGCCGGGCAGGGAGTCCCTGCTGCGGGAGCCCCCGTTCACAGACGCCCAGCAGCTCGTCGAGACGCTCACGGAGGATTTCGGTCCGCTGCTCGACGAACCGTACGCCTTCTACGGGCACAGCCTCGGGGCGCTCGTCGCCCACCGGCTCGCCCTGCATCTTGTCGCCACCGGCCGCAGGCCGCCGGAGGTCGTGCTCGTCGGCGCCTGCCCCGCTCCGCAGTTGCCCTCACGTCTACTGGAAGCCGCGGCGCTGCCCGGGGTGACCGACGAGCAGTTGGTGGGCCTGCTCGCGGACGAGGAGAGCGTGCCCAAGCTGTTGCTCGAGCGCCCCGAGTGGCTGCGCGCCACTCTCACCACGCTCCGGGCGGACCTGCGACTCGCGCGCAGTCTGCGCTCGGCTCCGCCCGCCCGACTGCCGTGCCCCCTGTGGGCCTTCGCGGGCCGGGACGACCGGATGGTGAGCGCCGCGGAGGTTCGGGCGTGGGAGCGCTCCACCACCTCCGGGTTCCACTTCCGGATGATGCCCGGCGCGCATTTCTTCGTCCGCGGCCGTGAGCTACCCCTAGCCGTCAAAGAGGCACTGCAGAGCGAAATGTGGCTGCCCCGCGTCGGCTGAAATGTTCGTTGTGGAAGGAGATCCGCGGATGGACATCAGCGTACTCGGCCCGTTCAGGGCGACTCAGTCGGGAGTGTCGGTGACACCGACTGCCGTCAAGCCCCGCAAGGTACTCGCCCTTCTCGCCCTCCAGGCAAACCAACTGGTCTCGGTGTCCGCACTGGTGGAGGAGGTCTGGGGGGAGGCACCGCCGCGCAGCGTCCAGACCACCCTGCAGACCTACATCCTTCAGCTGCGCACCCTCATCGCCGCCGCACTCGACGAGGACTGCGCCGGCCTGCCGAACGGGGCGAAGAGCGTACTGATCACCGAGCCCGGGGGGTATCTGCTCGACACCCAGGGCGGCTTGTTCGACATGCAGGAGTACGAGGCCCTGTCCGCGGCCGGGCACCGGTCACTGGAGCAGGGCGACTGGGCGGCGGCCTCGGACCTGCTGGGCCGGGCGCTCGCCCTGTGGCACGGCCGGGCCCTGGTCGACGTGCAGTGCGGTTCGCTGCTGGAGGTGGAGGCCACCCGCCTGGAGGAGTCACGCATGAGCGTGCTGCACGGGCGCATCGAGGCGGACCTGAGACTCGGGCGCCATCACGCGCTCATCGGTGAGCTCTCCGGACTGGCCGCCCGGTATCCGTTGCACGAGGGCATCCACGGCCAGTTGATGGTCGCGCTGTACCGTGCCGGGCGCCGGGGCGACGCGCTGGGCACCTACCAGCAGTTGCGTACCGCCCTCGGCCAGAACCTCGGGCTGGACCCGTCGCGCTCGATCGAGGACCTCCAGCGCGCGGTCCTCGGCTCCTCCCTGCTGGACCTGGACGACGCGCTGTCGCCGGGCCGGCTGGCCAAGGTCGGCTGACACCACGGCGCCCCGGCTCCCCTGTTCCTCGCCGTCCCCCCGTCCCCCTCAG
>NZ_LGDW01000202.1 GCF_001280005.1 Streptomyces sp. NRRL WC-3618
CGTGAGGCGATGCTGGAGGCGCGCTGGGACGACTGTGTGGAGATGGCGCGGGATCAGATTCGTGAGGGCGCGCACATGCTCGACCTGTGCGTCGACTATGTGGGCCGTGACGGTGTCGCGGACATGGAGGAGCTGGCGGGGCGTTTCGCCACCGCGTCCACGCTGCCGATCGTTTTGGACTCCACGGAGGTGGAGGTTCTCCAGGCGGGTTTGGAGAAGCTGGGTGGGCGTGCGGTCATCAACTCGGTCAACTACGAGGACGGTGACGGGCCGGAGTCCCGGTTCGCGAAGGTCACCAAGCTGGCGCGGGAGCATGGCGCGGCGTTGATCGCGCTGACGATCGACGAGGAGGGCCAGGCCCGGACGGTCGAGCACAAGGTGGCCATCGCGGAGCGGCTGATCGAGGATCTGACGGGGAACTGGGGGATCCGGGAGTCGGACATCCTCATCGACACTCTGACCTTCACGATCTGTACGGGTCAGGAGGAGTCCCGTAAGGACGGTATCGCGACGATCGAGGCGATCCGCGAGCTCAAGCGCCGCCGCCCGGACGTGCAGACGACGCTGGGGTTGTCGAACATCTCCTTCGGCCTGAATCCGGCCGCCCGTATCCTGCTGAACTCGGTGTTCCTGGACGAGTGCGTGAAGGCGGGCCTGGACTCGGCGATCGTGCACGCGTCGAAGATCCTCCCCATCGCGCGGTTCAGCGAGGAGGAGGTCCAGACGGCCCTGGACCTGGTCTACGACCGGCGTGCCGAGGGCTACGACCCGTTGCAGAAGCTGATGGCGTTGTTCGAGGGCGCGACCACCAAGTCCCTCAAGGCGGGCAAGGCCGAGGAGCTGGCCGCGCTGCCGCTGGACGAGCGGCTCAAGCGGCGGATCATCGACGGGGAGAAGAACGGCCTCCAGGCCGACCTCGACGACGCGCTGACGACCCGCCCCGCCCTGGACATCGTCAACGACACCCTCCTGGACGGCATGAAGGTCGTCGGGGAGCTGTTCGGTTCCGGCCAGATGCAGCTGCCGTTCGTCCTGCAGTCCGCCGAGGTGATGAAGACGGCCGTCGCGCATCTCGAGCCGCACATGGAGAAGTCGGACGCGGAGGGCAAGGGCACGATCGTGCTGGCCACCGTGCGCGGGGATGTCCACGACATCGGCAAGAACCTCGTCGACATCATCCTGTCGAACAACGGCTACACCGTGGTCAACCTGGGCATCAAGCAGCCGGTCTCCGCGATCCTGGAGGCCGCGCAGGAACACCGCGCCGACGTCATCGGCATGTCGGGGCTGCTGGTCAAGTCCACGGTGATCATGAAGGAGAACCTGCAGGAGCTCAACCAGCGCAAGCTGGCCGCCGACTACCCCGTCATCCTCGGCGGCGCCGCCCTGACCCGCGCCTACGTCGAGCAGGACCTGCACGAGATCTACGAGGGCGAGGTCCGCTACGCCCGCGACGCCTTCGAGGGCCTGCGCCTGATGGACGCCCTCATCGGCGTCAAACGCGGCGTCCCCGGCGCCAGGCTGCCCGAGCTCAAACAGCGCCGCGTGCGCGCGGCCGCCGCCGACACGGTGGTCGAGGAGCGGCCCGAGGAAGGCCATGTCCGCTCCGACGTCGCCACCGACAACCCGATCCCCACCCCGCCGTTCTGGGGCACCCGGGTCATCAAGGGCATCCAGCTCAAGGAGTACGCGAGCTGGCTCGACGAGGGCGCCCTCTTCAAAGGGCAGTGGGGGCTCAAACAGGCCCGCACCGGCGACGGCCCCACCTACGAGGAGCTCGTCGAGACCGAGGGCCGCCCCCGGCTGCGCGGCCTGCTGGACAAGCTCCAGACCGACAACCTCCTCGAAGCGGCCGTCGTCTACGGCTACTTCCCCTGCGTCTCCAAGGACGACGACCTCATCCTGCTCAACGAGGACGGCTCCGAACGCACCCGGTTCACCTTCCCCCGCCAGCGCCGCGGCCGGCGCCTGTGCCTGGCCGACTTCTTCCGCCCCGAAGAATCCGGCGAAACAGACGTCGTCGGCCTTCAGGTCGTCACGATGGGCAACCGGATCGGGGAGCAGACCGCCAAGCTGTTCGAAGCCAACTCCTACCGCGACTACCTCGAACTGCACGGCCTGTCCGTCCAGCTCGCCGAGGCCCTCGCCGAGTACTGGCACGCCCGGGTGCGCTCCGAACTCGGCTTCGCCGCCGAGGACCCCGCCGACGTCGAGGACATGTTCGCCCTGAAGTACCGGGGCGCCCGCTTCTCCCTGGGCTACGGCGCCTGCCCCGACCTGGAGGACCGCGCCAAGATCGCCGACCTCCTCCAGCCCGAACGCATCGGCGTCCACCTCTCCGAGGAGTTCCAGCTCCACCCCGAACAGTCCACCGACGCCATCGTCATCCACCACCCCGACGCCAAATACTTCAACGCACGCTGA
>NZ_LGDW01000203.1 GCF_001280005.1 Streptomyces sp. NRRL WC-3618
TGGACGGCGGCAGATAACCGCATCCACGACGGAAGTTGGGGGAACTTCAGAGTGCTTCACACACATGAAGGACACGCTCGTACGGGCTCAAGATAACGGCCCACGATCTTCTTGCCGGCGTCGGTGCCCTGGGTGTCGGTGGGGACGCTGGTGGCGGTCTTCACGCTCTGTGCGTCGAGAACGCAGGCTGTGGGCTCGGCGGTGCGTCCTGCCTGCTCACGGACCATTCGGTGCAGGCGGACGCCGATTTTCTCGATGGTGCCGTCGGCGGTCCATGCGCTGAAGTAGCTGAACACGGTGGTGTGCGGCGGGAAGTCGTGCGGCAGGTAGCGCCACGGCACTCCGGTCCGGTTGAGGAAGAGGATCGCGTTCATCACTTCTCGCAGGTCAGTGACCTTGCCGCCGAGGTTGAGCGAGGTCTTCTGTCGCTCGGCCCGCCAGGCCGTCAAGGTCGGCTCGATCAACTCCCAGCGGGCGTCGGACAGATCACTCAGGTACGGCTTGCGCTGCTGAGAAGTGGCCATGGGGATACTCATGCACGGGGCTCCCGATCGGGCATATCGCTCGATCGGGCGAGGCAAAAGACAAATTCAGGTGCTTATTCGAACCGGACAGGAGCTCTCGGTAGTAACCAGGGTGAAACGCAAGATCAGGTGCGTCGCGACCGAAGAGACATACCGCCCGTTCAGCCTGTACAAACTGATTCCCGGCATGCGCCAACCGCCGTAAACCACCGCGTAGGTGACACGAACGTCCTCTAACCTCGATCTTTCTTGACGGTCCGCCGACTCCGTCGGCGGACCGTTTCGCTTTCGGTGGCTGAGGGTGGGCAGGTTGACGGCCCGGCTCTCCGTCGGGTGGGCGCCGGGTTCCACTTCGCCGGTGCGGTGGTGGGGTTGTCGGGATGGTCGAAGTGGCTGGTCAGCCGGGGTTCGGGAGGATGTGCAGCCTGGCGATCACGTGAGTGATGACGTCGGTCCAGGGCCATCGGCCGGTGAAGCGCAGCCAGTGGCGGCGGCCGGTGTTCACGAACTGAGCGGCGGCGGAGAACAGGCGCAGGCGGAGCTTTTTGGGTTCCCAGCGGCGAGTGTCGCCGGTCAGGGCGAGCATCGGCATCCAGGCGAGGAGGTCGAGTGCGAGGGAGACGATCTCCAGCCAGATCCGGTTCTGGGCGGTGTCGTGCAGGGGGAGGTTGCGCAGGCCGTTTTCGGATGCGGTCCTCGCAGCGGGCCCGCCGTCGGTGACGCAGTTCGAGGTCGGCGAGCTGGCCGCCCTTTGTGTTGGTCGCGAAGCAGGTGAGCCGTAGGCCGTCGAGGTCGGTGAAGCGCAACTGGGCGCCGGGGTGCGGGCGTTCCTTGCGGACGATCAGCCGCATGCCCGTGGGCCAGGTGCTCAGGTCGGGCATGTCGGTGATCTCTGCGACCCAGGCGCCGGGCCGCTCGGTGCCGCCCGGGTCGTAGGCCGGCGTCCACGCCTTCTTCGGGATCTTCAGGACGGCCTGGTGGATGGCGTCGGTGATGGTCATTCCGACGGAATACGACAGCCATCGCCCGCGTCGGGAGAGCCAGTCGAGGAAGGTGTGGGTGCCGCCGCCGGAGTCGGTGCGGATCAGTATCTGCCGTCCCCGCCGCAGGCGGTTGGGTAGCTGGGCCAGGGCGAGTTGGGCGGTTTCGATGTGATCGCTCGCGGTGTTGGAGCCGGCGTTGCCGGGCCGCAGCAGGGCGGCCACCGGCTCCCCCGGACCTGGCCTGGCCGTGGTCGACGAACGCGACGAGCGGGTGATGGCCGAAGGTCTTCTTCCAGGTCGGGGTGGCGTCCTGCTTCTCGGAGTGTGCGAGCACAAGCACGCCGTCGATGTCCACGATCACCTGGCCGTCGGCGGCCGGACTGCTTGCCCCGGCCAACTCCCAGACTCGCTGACGCACTTCGGAACGTGCGCCCCGGATCGCCGCAAGAGCTTTCGGGCCGGACGCGGCGAGCGCGTCGACGAGGCGGGAGATGGTCGGATCGGAGGCCACCGGGCCGAACACAGACGGCTCGGCCCGCAGCACGCCGACGTCGGCCAGACAGTCGCCGCCGAGTGCGACGGCCAGCGCCACATCAGCAGGATCTTGCCCGGATCGTGCACAGCCCGCGGCTTGCGCCATGGCGTGAGTGCCGCCGATATCGCGGTATCCAGGCCGGACTTGCGGACTGTCTCGACCAGCAGCACCGAGCCGGCCTGGGCAACCACCCCGCGACCGCCACTCCCGACACGGGGGTAGGACCCGCTACTCTTGTCGGGTAGCCGGAGTCCATTGCTGGACCCCGGCCCCCTCAGAACCGTACGTGCACGTCATCCGCGCATACGGCTCAAGCAAGCCCCAAAGGCTCT
>NZ_LGDW01000204.1 GCF_001280005.1 Streptomyces sp. NRRL WC-3618
CGGGGCCCGGGAGTACGACCAGGGGGCGGGGCGGTTCCTGTCGGCGGATCCGATTATTGATCTCGCGGATCCGGTGCAGATGAACGGGTACGCGTACTCAATAACAGTCCGATCAGTAAGAGTGACCCCAGCGGATTGTGTGCGTCCGTTGACTGCCCGACCCGGCCCGACGCGAATTCCGAGAACACGACTCCGGGTCACGTTCCGGGTAAGAAAAAGGATTCCCAGAACCATCAGGCGGCGGTGAGCTCAGGTAATGCGCGAGGTGTTGGTGACGATTTCCGTAGAAAATATCAGGAAGTTTATCCAACCGTCTATGTGGACCGCAGCTGGAAATATGCGAACCAGTTCGGGAGCATGCTCACGCAGACAATCGACAATGCGTGCAGGGATGCGTACGGTACTTGCCTGGGAGCGGAAGACGCTGAGCAGGCTGATTTCGATCGAAAAGCTCTGGCTCACTTCAAGTTCCTAGCCTGCATACGGCTTGGGCGAGAGAGTGGCTGCCTGGGCAAGATTGCTACGCTCGGATCGGGCATGGCCGCAGTGGCCATGATGGCGGGAGGGTCCGGAGAAGGGCCGGGAGGCTTGGGGGGCGGCGGAAGTCGACCTTCTCGGAACCTGGGTGACTATGCCGACAGCGTTCGCAACGAACCTGGGGCGAAGTTTGCCTCCGAGTACACGTCTCCTTCAGGAGCGCAGTACTACGGCCGCAATAAGCATGGCCATCAGGCCGAAGGGGAGCTGGCGAACGTGCTTGAGCAGACGGGTCATCATGGGGGATGTGCGGAAGTCCACTGTCTTATTCAGGCTCAGGCAGCGGAGGGGCCCGAGGCAATCAGGGGAGGGACTATGCGAACAGTGAGGACGCGGAATAATTCCATGCCAACATCGAGTACGACCGGACATGGCGAACCGGCCCATCCCTGTGGTCGTTGCGGTCGACTCTTGGATGAATTGGGGATCGGCTGATGCCTATCATTCGATTTGACTCGCTGAGTCAAGCCACGCTCGGGGCGCTTTCCGCATCTGGATGGAGCCCGGGAAGAACCGTTGAAAGCGATCAATGGGTGAAACCGCTGGAAGGTGAGGGCTACCGTGTCCACTCGCTAGCCGAAGAAGTCCTCGCGAAACTGGGAGGGCTGTCAGTTGAGCCCATCAATCGAGTTGGGCCGAATTTCACCAACGACGAGCCCTACAACTTCGACCCGTTCGCGGCTGGGTCTGGTCAGCGTGCTCTCGCCATGGAGGTGGAGAGTGTCCTCGGTGGGCAGTATTTTCCGATCGGTGAATGGCTCAGTTATTCGAGCGTCTTCATCGAGGCGGGGGGAAGGGTAGTAGCTGCTGGAATGGGTTGGATTTGGGAGCTCGGATCGACCTTCGAGGAGTCATTGGAGCTGGCGGTATGCGCTGGGCGTCCGTTGCTCTGTCTGCACTCTGATCCTGGCCTAGATCCTTGGCCGCCGAATAATTCGGTCTAGCTAATATCGCTTGCGTCGGGGTCAACCTAGCGGGGCTTGAAGGCGCTGTGACGACAGTAGTTGACGGCAACGGCGGCGGCCACTGGGGTGTCCGCCGCCGTTGCGGTCGAGTCTGTCAGGGGCGGTAGTCGAGGGTCACACCGAGCGTTTCGAGGGCCTGGCGTTGAATGCGGAGGCGCACGTGCGCGTAGACGGTGGCGGTGACGCCGATGTGGGCGTGTCGGAGAAGCTCCTTGATCACGACCACTCGACGCACTCCTCCAGGAGGAGGGTCGCGGTGGAGTGGCGAAGGTCGTGGAAGCGGACACGGGGGAGGGCGGCGAGACGGAGATGGGCACGGCACGCACGTCAGGGCCCGTCCCTGCCGGGGCTGACGAGTACGGGGAAGCCTCGAACGGTTGCGCCCGGCAGGGACGGGAGTTGGGTGGTCAGCGCGTTGCGGCGCCTGGGCGGGCGGGGCGGGTCACGTCTGGCGGCGCCAGGTCTGCCAGGGGCGGGTGATGATCTCCCGGTAGGTGTGGTGGGACGGGTTCTGGCCGCAGTGCCGCAGTATCCAGTCCTGCGGTTCGGCGAACTCCTCGCTTGTCGGTGAGGTCTCTCTGTCCACGGCGCACTGCATCGCGTACAGGAATGGCTCCGCGTCCGGCTCGCGGTCGGGCTGGAGCGTCCAGGTCTCGTAGCGCAGGACCGAGCGCGGGGTCACCGTCCCCACCTCCGGTGGGCCACGGCTACCTTCGCGCTCAACTCCTCCGTGGGAGTCGGCGGACGTACGTCCTCGGGTGGCACGTCCCACTCCCGGCCACCGCGCGGTGGCCGAAGCTGTACGTACGTCCCCACATGCCCTATCACCACGCCCACCTTGCCGCTTCGCCGGTCGACC
>NZ_LGDW01000205.1 GCF_001280005.1 Streptomyces sp. NRRL WC-3618
TTGCCCAGCGGGCAAGGGGAGTTGCGGTGGGCTTGAACCGGATACCGGTGTCAGCAGGAGCTCAAGCCCGTGAAGCCGACGCGGACGAGTTTCCACTGCTGGTTCACGCCGCCCCAGTCCGAGTACTGGACGATGCCGGTCCCGTCGTCGGAGGAGAAGCCCGGTACCTCGACGGCCTTCCCGCTGTTGCGGTTGATCAACCGGAAGTATCCGTCCGGTGAGTCGGCCAACCGGAACTGCTGGTTGACGCCATCGTGGTCGCTCCACTGGTGGATGGCGGCGTTGTCGGCCGTCGACCAGCTGGAGACGTCCAGCACCTTGCCGGAGTGCCTCGCCTTCAACCGGTAGTAGCCGCCACCGGAGTCCACGAACTGGAACTGCTGGTTGGTCCCGTCGATGCGGGCCCACTGCGTGAGCGCGGCGCCGTCCTCGGAGCTCACGCCCGACACGTCCAGTACCTTGCCGCTGTTGCGGTTGACTATGACGTACCAGGCGTTCGTGTCCACAGTGCCCGCTTGCGCCGTCGGCGCGCACGCGCTCACGTCGAAGCGTTCCACCCGCACTGTGCCGCCGAGGGCCTTGGTGGCGTGGTTGAAGACGGCGAAGCGGTAGCCCATGAAGAAATGAGGCCGCTCGTTCAGGGTGTAGGCCGGGCCGAGCCGGGTGAAGGTGGTGCCGTCGGTGCTGTAGGAAAATATCGCCTGGCGGCCCGGGCCCGGGCTGATGTCGGCGGAGGCGCGCAGCCAGACGCGGCTGCCGGACGCGGGGAGGTCGGCGCGGGCCCGCTCGGTGCCGGTGCCGGTGGTGTTCCAGCTGGTGTCCATGGTCAGGCCGTCGAACATCACCAGCCTGCTGACGCCGTTCTGCCGCGTGACGCCGATCCAGGCGGAGTAGTCCCGCAGCATCGCCAGCCCGGCCCGGTCGCCGTCCGCCATCCCGGAGCAGTCGAGGACCACGGTCGCGGTGGAGGCGGGGCCCTGGATGCGGCGGGTGAGGGTGTTACGGGCGCTGTAGAGGTCGTCGGTGACGGTGGCGGTCCTGAGGGTGAGCCCGTTGCCGACGGTGAACGCGGCGGTGTCGGGGTTGTGGTTCCACTCCCAGTACGGCGCCAGCGCCGTCCCCTCGAAGGTGTCGGCGCCGGTCATCGGCGGGAGCGGGTGCGGGGGGAGCGGGTAGGGGTATGTCTCGCCCCACGCGCCGTCGGCTTTCTGGAGCTCGGGCCAGCCGGCGGCGTTCCAGGTGACCGGGGCCAGGGCGGGGACGCGGCCGCCGGGATAGGCGTCGATGAAGCCCATGTAGTACCAGTCGCCGTTCGGGGTGTCGACCAGCGAGCCCTGGTGCGGTATGCCGCCGCCGGGGATCGGGCCGGGCAGGTCCAGCAGCACCTCCCGCATCTCGTACGGGCCGAAGGGGCCTGAGGTGGACTTCCAGATGTACTGGCCGTTGGGCGGGCGGGTGACGAAGATGTAGTAGTTCCCGTTGATCTTGTAGAAGCGGGAGCCCTCCATATAGTGCAACGCGTCGGGCTTGGTGAGCACGTGCTCGGACCTGACCTCGGTGCGCAGGTCCGCGGAGAGCTGCGCGACGCGGATCTCGTTGGCGCCGTACGCCACGTACGGGGTGCCGTCGTCGTCGAAGAGCAGCCCCGCGTCGTAGTAGATGCTGCCGATCTCGGCGTGCCGGGTCCAGGGGCCCGCCGCGTCGGTGGCCCTGTATACGTACGACCGCTGCCAGCCGATCTGTCCCACCCAGTAGAAGGTCTTGTCGCTGGGGCGGTAGCGCATCGAGGACGCGTAGATGCCCTGGACGTACGCCCGTGCGCCCTTGAGGTCGTACGCGTCACCGAAGTCGAGGACCGGCACCGAGTGGCCGATGAACTCCCAGTTGACCAGGTCGTAGGAGCGCAGGACCGGCGCGCCCGGCGAGTAGTGCATGGTCGAGCCGGTGTAGTAGTACGTGTCGCCGACCCGGATGACCTCGAGGTCGGCGAAGTCCTGCCAGATCACCGGGTTGAGGAACCGTTCCTGCTGGGCCGTCGTGGCAGCCGCCGCGCGCATCGCGCCCATCGCCGGCAGCGTGGCGCCCGCGACCAGGCCGGCGGTGACCGTCATGACTTTCCGGCGGCTGTGGGGGTGTTGGAGCCAGGACAT
>NZ_LGDW01000206.1 GCF_001280005.1 Streptomyces sp. NRRL WC-3618
TCTGGAGCGCCGCGCCGACGACTTCGTCCGCGCGGAGGCGATCCATACAGGCAAGCCTCTGCATGTCACGGCGGCCGAGGAAATGGGCCCGATGATCGATCAGATCCGCTTCTTCGCGGGAGCCGCGCGCTTCCTGGAGGGCAAGTCGGCGGGGGAGTACATCGCGGAGCACACCTCGTTCGTGCGCCGCGAGCCGCTGGGAGTATGTGCCCAGGTCACTCCATGGAACTACCCCCTGATGATGGCCGTGTGGAAGTTCGCGCCCGCTGTCGCGGCAGGCAACACAGTGGTACTGAAGCCATCCGACACCACACCTCTGACGACGTTGATGCTCGCCGAACTGGCCGCCGAGTTCCTGCCCGACGGCGTGTTCAACGTCGTCTGCGGCTCCCGGGAGACAGGTCGCCGGCTCGTCCGCCATCCTGTGCCGGCCATGGTGTCGGTCACCGGCAGCGTCCGCGCCGGAACCGAGGTGGCCGGGACGGCTGCCGCCGACGTCAAACGTCTCCATCTGGAACTGGGCGGCAAAGCGCCGGTCGTGGTCGCCGCCGACGCTGACCTGGCCCACGCTGCCCAGGGCATCGCCCAGGCAGCCCTCTTCAACGCCGGACAGGACTGCGCCTCGGCCTGCCGGGTCATCGTGGACCGGTCCGTGCACGACGAGTTCGTGGCCGTGCTCACGCAGGAGGTCAAAAGCCTCACCACCGGCGCCCCTGACGATCCGACGGTGTTCTTCGGTCCGTTGAACAGCGCCGCGCAGCTCTCCAGGATCCAGGACCACCTCCAAAATCTCCCCTCGCATGCCCAGGTGGTCACCGGAGGTGAGACCCTGCCGGGCCAGGGGTACTTCCACCAGCCCACCGTGGTGACGGGCCTGCGGCAGGAGGACCGAGCCGTCCAGGAGGAGATCTTCGGGCCGGTTATCACCGTCCAGCCGTCCAACGGCGACGAAGAAGCCCTCCGACTCGCCAACGGCGTGCGGTACGGTCTCGCGTCCTCGGTCTGGACGCGAGACCATCGACGCGCGATGACCATGGCCCGGAAGATCGATGCGGGATGCGTCTGGGTCAACTGTCACATTCCGGTCGCCGCCGAGATGCCGCACGGCGGGTTCAAGCACTCCGGCTACGGCAAGGATCTCTCGGCCTACAGCCTGGAGGACTACACCCGCATCAAGCACGTCATGACCTACCTGGGGCCGTAACCGCACCCATCGGCCCCGGTGACAGAAGGCCATCGGGCTCATCGCAGCGCGATGAGCCCGATGGCGAGCGCCGCACAGGCCAGACCGGCGGCCTGACGACGGTTCAGCCGCTCCTTCAGGAGCATCACTGCCAGGAGGACGGGGATGGCGGGGTAGAGGGCGGACAGTACGGTGGCGACGGCCATGAGCTGTTGCCTGGTGGCCTCCAGGTACAGCACGATCGCGAGTGTGCCCAGGGCTCCGGCCGTCACCGTGGCCGCCCGCGGCCGTCCCGTCAGCCTCCAGCCGGCACCGTAGGATCCCAGTACCGCTGCGATGACTGCGACGGAGACCACTCGGCTCAGCACCACCGGCCACAAGCCGCTGTCCTTGCCCACCTGTGCCATGGCCAGGAACTGCACACCGAACCCCACACTGGCGACCAGTGCACTGGTCACCCCCGCGGACACCGTCCCTCGCCGCCTGTCGCCCAGGTCTGGCGAACTCTGCGAGACCAGCCACAGCGCCGGAAGCACCGCGGCGATTCCCACCCAGGCGGGGAGCGCCGGGCGTTCCCCGAGGAAACACACCCCGACCAGGACCGGAAGAGCCACGGCACCGACATCGCTGACCGGGACGACCACGCTCATCGCCCCCCTGGACATCGCCCGGTACAGGAAGGCCACTCCCACTCCTGTCCCCACCCCCGACAGGGCCCCCCACCCGTGGTCCGCGAGCGTGGCGGATCCGGTGTTCAGTAACAGGGCCAGGACCAACCCGACGACAGTGCCGCCCAGTTGGGCGTGGAGTGCCACGGTCAGCCCGTCGTGTCTGCGCGAGACCAAGCCGTTGACGAAGTGCGTGATGCCGAAACACAGAGCGGACA
>NZ_LGDW01000207.1 GCF_001280005.1 Streptomyces sp. NRRL WC-3618
GACGTCACCGGAGCCCACACCCACGGCACCGGACGTCACCACCACCAAACGGGAGCCGTCGCCGCCCTCGAACGCCAGCCACTCCCCCACCGTGCTCAAAGTGTCGTACAGAGAGGCACGCACGGACCCGGCCATGTCCCCGGCACGAGCCTCACCGACGCACGACACGAACACGGACTCCGGCACGACAGCCCCGCCGTCGACCGCCTCGGCCAGCTCGGCCACATCCGCGTACGCCGTCACAGTTGCCCCGGCGCTCTCCAACGCCGTACGCAGCCCCAACGCGTCCGCGCCCAGGACGGCACAGGCGCCTGCCGACCCGGGTGCGGGCGCGGACACCACGCTCCAGTCCACGCGGAACAGCGAGTCGTGGCGGACGCTCTGCACGGCGTCCGTGTCCGGTGCGGCGATGGGTCGCAGGACGAGGGAGTCGACGGCGGCGACCGGTGCGCCGGAGGCGTCGGCGATGGACAGGGAAACGCCGTCGGTTCCGGCGGCGGTGAGGCGGACGCGCAGTTCGGACGCGCCGGTCGCGTGCAGGCTCACGCCGGTCCAGGAGAACGGCATGCGGCCCTGCTCGGTGTCGGACACGAAGGTGCCGAGGCCGAGCGGGTGCAGGGCGGCGTCGAGGAGCGCCGGGTGCAGGCCGTACTCGGCGGCCTCGGCGCGCTCCTCGTCGGGCAGCGCGACCTCCGCGAAGAGTTCGTCGCCGCGCCGCCAGACGGACCGCAGCCCCTGGAAGGCCGGGCCGTAGCTGAATCCGGCAGCGGCGAGGCTGTCGTACAGCGCGTCGGTCTCGGCGTGTTCGGCGTCGGCCGGGGGCCACTGGGTGAGGTCGGCGTCGGCGGGGCGGGCGGCCGGGGCGGGGGCGAGTGTTCCCGTGGCGTGGCGCAGCCAGGGCTCGTCGGACCACAGGTCCTCGGACGAGGCGTCGTTGGAGGGCACGGCCTGCGGGCGGGAGTAGAGGTTCACCGGGCGGCGGCCGAAGGTGTCGGCGGCGCCGACGGCGAGCTGCATCTGTACGGCGCCGCGCTCGGGCAGGATCAGCGGCGCCTGGAGCGTCAGTTCCTCCAGGTGGGCGCAGCCGACGCGGTGCCCGGCGTGCAGGGCGAGTTCGACGAAGGCCGTGGCCGGAAGCAGGACCGTGCCGCCCAGGGCGTGGCCCGCGAGCCAGGGGTGGGACGCGAGCGACAGTCGGCCGGTGAAGAGGTAGCCGTCCATGTCGGCGAGCGCGACGGCGGCGCCGAACAGCGGGTGCTCCGCCGGGTTCAGGCCGGTGGCGTACACGTCACCCGCGCCGCCGGTGCCGGGGCGCGGCCAGTAGCGCTGGTGCTGGAAGGCGTACGTGGGCAGGTCGACGCAGGCGCGGGACTCGGCCGGGGCGTACAGCGGCGTCCAGTCGACCTCGACGCCGCGCACGTGGGCCTTGGCGAGGGCGGTGAGGAAGGTGTCGGTTTCCGGGCGGTCCTTGCGCAGGGCGGAGATGAGGCCCGTCTGTGTGACTGGGTCGGTGAGGGTGTCGTGGGCCATGGCCGTCAGGACGGAGTCGGGGCCCAGCTCGAGGAGGG
Source organism: Streptomyces sp. NRRL WC-3618 (assembly GCF_001280005.1). GTDB lineage: Bacteria > Actinomycetota > Actinomycetes > Streptomycetales > Streptomycetaceae > Streptomyces. The sequence goes on from NZ_LGDW01000207.1 coordinate 1,569, forward strand.
TCGACACGCCGAAGCCGGTGAGGGCGCCGAGGCCGTCGTGGAAGCGGACGGCCTCGCGGATGTGGCGAACCCAGTAGTCGGGGTCCTTCAGTTCGTCGGCGGTGGCGAGGCGGCCGGTCAGGTTCGACACGACCGGCAGGGTGGTGTCCTGGTAGGTGAGGTTCTCGGCGACCTTGCGGAAGTCGTCGAGGACCGGGTCCATGAGCGGTGAGTGGAAGGCGTGCGAGACCTTCAGCCGGCGCACCTTGCGGCCCTCGCCGCGGAGCGTCTCCTCCAGGCCTTCCAGAACCTCGCGGTCGCCGGAGAGCACCACCTGAGCGGGGCCATTCACGGCCGCCACACCGACACGGTCTTCCGTGCCGTCCAGTAGGCGCAGCACATCGGCCTCCGCCGCCTGCACGGCGAGCATCGCGCCGCCCGCGGGAAGCGACTGCATCAACCTGCCGCGAGCTGCGACCAGTTGAGCCGCGTCTTCCAAGGACCACAGT
>NZ_LGDW01000208.1 GCF_001280005.1 Streptomyces sp. NRRL WC-3618
GGTCGGGGGTGGCGTACCTGACGGTACGGAGGCCGGGGGCGGGGTGTGCGACGCCGGAGTGCCGCACGCACGGCTTTGTGACGGCTCCACCGCTGGAGGGAGCGGGCGCGGCGTCGGAGGGTGGCCGTCCTCTGGGGGCTGCGCCCCCAGGCCCCCCTTCGCGCTGAACGCGCTCCTCCTCAAACGCCCCGCGTACGCGGCTCGCATCCATAGCTCATGGTCGGCGTCAGCCCCCGCCGTGCGGGCCCATGCGACGAGGGTGTCGTACTGCGCTTCCAAGGCATGCTCGGTGCAGGCCACCGGGTTCTTGAAGAAGAAGCCCAGCTCCGGAACCGGTCCCACGACACCTGCTTGGTGTGCGAGAGCTGCGAACCGGGCCAGGTCGAGTATGAGCGGTGCGGCCAGCGCGGAGTCGCAGCCGTTCCAGGTGAACTGCAGGGACATGCGGGTGCGTCGCCCCGTCGCCGCCGCCGAGCAGATTGGTGCCGGACCAGGATCGCACCCGCAGCGCGCGGCGAGCGAACATCGGCGCGAGCACCGACTTGGCCAGGGCCAGACCGCCACTATCCCTACGCCGTCGTGGTCACTGGTATTCGTCGACGGTTTCACCCGCCGCCAGTCGGCGCACTTTCTCGGCGAACACGCCGGATTCGTTGCCTCGGGGAAACGGCTTGTCGGGCACGTCCACGCCGAGGAACGCGCACAGCGGCTCCCAGCCCTGCCCGACCTCGTAGACCAACAACTTCTCCGGATCGACCGTGGCACGCACCGACTCGTTGTGCTGCTGGAAGAAGGCGATCATGTCCTGCTCGCCGAGGTCACTGCGGAATCCCCTGCCGGCCATGGCGTCCGCGAGCGACAACATCATATCGGCGCGCTTCCTGGCGTCCGGCAGGACTGCCTGTTCCAGGTGTTGCCGGAGGTCCTGGTTCAGGATGGTGGCGCGGGCGCTGTCGTACCACTTCTGCGGATCCCGGATGCTCAGCAGCACCTTGGCATCAGGGTAGAGATCCATCATCTCGCGCCAGAGTAAGGCGCCGGGAAAATCCTGGGTGGAGCGGTACTTCCCGACCAAGTCGGGAAGTACCGCCGTGTCACCGGTCAATGCCGCGATCCAGCCGGCGGCGGTGTCGGGGTTTTTGATCACCTCGACCATGTGATGGCATGGGCCGAAGCCGAGCATCTCAAGGGCCGATTGCAGCGAGGCCGTGCCGGTCCGGCCGAATCCGGCTCCTATGACGTCAACCATGGTGTTCCTGTCCTTTCAGCGGATCGTTCCCTCCGCGGCAGTCGCGTTGCCGGCTTTGTCGGCGAGGATGAGACCGCCGGAATTTCGGCCGGCCGAGAGGCTGTCGGCGAAGACGGATTCGGCCCGTTCCAGTCGTGTCACGCCGGCCTCGGCCAGAGGCTCGGTCGGGCAAGGAAAAGGCCGTGTACGTATGCGCCGGGGCCGAGTTCGGTGTTGTATGCGTGACACGGCCGGGCCGCCGGCTCTTGGGGACCCACTGGCCGCACGTGCCCTGAAAGGACAGCATGCGTTTTTGACGAGCTTTGCTCTCGTCCCGCCGGACTCCGTCGGACAGGGCGTCGAACCGGTGCTCAGCCACGCTGTCCAGCAGAATGACGGTCTGCGGGCGCCTGTGCCTGGGCGCGGCCAGTTTCCTCCACCACCCGGCCCGCGTCAATGGACTCCGGCACGGACAACGGGGTCCTGGGCGGACGTCGCAATCAGCTCGGCGCCGCGCGGGGTGCGCCGCAGGCGTCGCCCGCGGCACACGAGTGGATCACCGGGCGATACGGCGGCGACGGAACCCCAGCGGGCCGCCGCCGCTCTCGCTGCGGAAACGGCGGCTTGCTTCATACGGACGGGTAGGGCGGCGGGGGCGAAACAAAGCTCCCCTCGATACCCCAGACTGGGGACCATGAGCCTTCACGAAAACCTGCTCGGCGGGCCGCCCCCCACCCACCTCCCCGACTACCC
>NZ_LGDW01000209.1 GCF_001280005.1 Streptomyces sp. NRRL WC-3618
CGGCCAGGTCGCCGACCGAGATGTTCGGGGTGTTGAGGTCGCTCGGGTCGGTCTTCGGGACGGTGGCGCAGGCGTCGCTGCCGTCGCCGGTGACCGGCTGGTCGCCTTGGGCGCACATGTACGACGTCCAGTCGGCGGAGTTCGAGTCGTAGACCAGGCCGGGGTCGTCGGCGGTATTGGGTACGACGTGCCCGGAGCCGTAGTCGAGCGGGTTGGCCGGGCCGTCGACGCCGGAGCGGCCGATCGGCTTGCCCTTGTTGTCCTTGGTGGTCGCGGTGGTCATCAGTGCCGACTTGACCTCCATGGGGGACCAGTCGGGGTGCGACTGCCGCAGCAGCAGGGCCAGGCCGGCAATGTGCGGGGAGGACATGGACGTACCGGAATCGAGGCCAAAATAGCCCTTGAAATAGCCGGCCGGGTTGGCCGGAGAGGTGCCCGCGAAGACGTCCACGCCGGGGCCGGTGAGGTCGGGCTTGAGCAGGTCGCCGCCGCTGGGGAGGACAGGGCCGCCGGAGGAGAAGCCGGCCATCCGCGGGGCCTGCTGGTGTTCGGCCTGCACCGCGCCGAGGGCCGCCGTGGCGGTGGTGCCCGTGCTGTCGGCGTACGCCTTGACGGCGCGGCCGTCGGCCTGGTTGAGGTAGGTGGTCGGGAGGACGTGGGTGCTGGCGATCGTGTCGTCGGACGGGACGACGGAGTAGTACGCCATGCCGACGCCACCCGCGGCCTTCACCTCGGTGCTCTTGTCCTCGCCTCCGAAGCTGGCGCGCTTGCAGAGCACCACGGCGCCCGTCACCTTGGCGGGGTCGAGAGTGCCCGCCGCGCACAGCTCGGCCTTGGCGGGGTCCGCGCCGGCGCGGGCGGCGTCGGCCGCGTCGACGAGCGGCGCGGACGGTACGCGGCCGGGGTCGATGCCGACACCGGAGTACGAGACGCCGTTGCCGAGGGTGACCTTCCTGCGGTAGCCGAGGTCATGGCTGGAGGCGGCGACGGTGGTCACCCACGGGGCGGCGTTGACGACTTTGCCGCGCCCGGAGTTGCCCGCCGAGACCGAGACGAAGACGCCCGCCTTGGCGGCATTGAACATTGCCGTCATCTGGGGGCTGTTGGTGCGCTCGCCGGTGGCGCCGGCGCCACCGCCGATGGAGTAGTTGATGACGTCGACGCCGTCGGCCACGGCCTTGTCGTAGGCGGCGACGGTGTCCACGGTCGGGCAGCCGTTGTGCCAGCAGACCTTGTACATCGCGATGCGGGCGGCCGGGGCGAGCCCCGACATACGGCCCGATATGTCGGTGCCGGCCATGGTCGCGGCCACGTTGTAGTTGCCGGCGGCGGTGGTCGAGGTGTGGGTGCCGTGGGACTCGGCGTCCATCGGCGACGCCCAGTCGGTGTCGTCGGGGTCGGTGAGGCCCTTGTTGAAGTACTGGGCGCCGATCACCTTGTTGTTGCAGGTGACCAGGTGGGCGGTGTCCGCGCCGCGGTCACAACTGCCCTTCCACTTCTTGGCGATGACGTCGGCGTCGGTGAGAGGCTCCGGGAGTGCCTGTAGCGAGGGGTTGCTGGTGTCGATCCCGGTGTCGATGACACCGAGGATCTGACCCCGTCCCGCGTTCGCCTGCCCGCCGGGCACCTTGGAGTAGAACCCGCCCCGCTTCTTCAGCCCGAGGAACTTGGCGGTGTCGGCGACGGGGAGCGTGGCGGAGGACGTCGCGGCGGAGGCCGCCGTGGAGGCCGCGGTGGGGGGTGTGTCGGCCGTGGCCGTCACCTGGAGCAGCTCGTTGCGGTCCAGGGAGAGGACGCCCTCGGCGTGGGCCAGGGCGGTCGCCTGCCGGGCGGTCAGCTTCGCCGCGAACCCGTTGAGTACGTACTGGTAGCTGTAGAACGGCCGGACGCCCGGCACCTCGTCCAGCACCTTCTCGCGCTGCCGCTTCAGCCGGCCGACGTAGTCCCGTACGGCCTCTGTCCGCACGTTCAGCCGCTTCACGAGATACGTGCCGGCGGAGTACGTCTGCCGGGTGCCGTCGGCCTGAGCGGCCGGCGTGGCCGGAGCGGCCGGAGCGGCCTGGGCGAGTGGGCTGAAGGTGAGGATCATTCCCCCGGCGAGTACCGGGGCGAGCAGACGCGCTGCTCGGCGGCCGACGGTGGGGCGTCGGTCGAGGTGTTGCTGGGGCAAGGTGGTGCCTTCCTGCGTGGAGTGGTCAAGTCCCCCGAGATCGGGGCTGGTCCCGCCGCGTGAGCGGCGGGACCAGCCCCCCTTTTTTTTCTTGCTGCCTTGCTGCCTACTGCTTTACGGCGTGACCGTCAGGATCGTCGTGCCGACCTTGTCGCTGCCGTCGCCGTACTCGACCAGGCCGAGATAGGCGCTGCCGGGCGTGAGGTCGCGCCACGACACGGTCGACCTGGCGATGTCACCCGGGACCACACTCTGTTCGGCCGGGGTGATGGTGGCCGGACGGTCCGGCTGGATGTCCGGGCCGAGCAGCCAGGTGTGGAGCGTGTACGGCTGGCTGGTGACGCCCTCGGGCAGGGCGTACTGGTTGACGTACACCTCGTAGGTTCCCGGGGCGAGGTCGGCGTGCTCGTCGTTGCCGCTGTTGGGGCTCGACAGCAGGTTGCGGTCCTTGTCGTACACGTACAGGTCCAGGTCGCTG
>NZ_LGDW01000210.1 GCF_001280005.1 Streptomyces sp. NRRL WC-3618
CTCGGCTTTGGGCACGGATCTGCACTGTTGGCCTCAGCCAGGTCACACGGGGCGCTGCTGGTTCTCGATGTACTGGCGTACGACGGTCAGTGGTGCCCCGCCGCAGCTTCCGGCGAAGTACGAGCCGGACCAGAAGTGTCCGCCCCACAGGTACCGGCGGACGTGCGCGTCGTACTCCTTGCGCAGGTAGCGGGAGGAGACGCCCTTGAGGGAGTTGACCAGTCTGGAGAGCTGGACTTTCGGCGGATAGTGCACCAGGAGGTGCACGTGGTCTTCTTCGCCGTTGAACTGCTTCAGTTCGGCCTCGAAGTCCTGGCAGACCTCGCGCATGATCTCCTCGCACCTGGTCAGCATGGCGTCCGTCATGGCCTTGCGCCGATACTTGGTGACAAAAACCAAGTGGGCATGCAAGTTGTAGACAACGTGACGGCCAGTGCGTACATCGGGATTCGGATTCCAGCGTGGTGACATAAGCCAAATGGTATCGTGATCGAGTGACCACGGAACGTGCAGGAGAGAAGCGGCAGTTCGGGCATCGTGCCCGACTCGCGCCGACCCCTGCGCAGATCCGGCTCATGGACGACCAGGCGCACGCGGCCCGCACCCTGTGGAACCTGCTGCACGACTGGTGGACGATGCTGCCCAAGGACAAGCGTTCCCTGGCCGCAGCGGACACGGCGATCCGCCAGGCCCGAGGCGAGATCGACTGGCTCGCTGTCCTCCCCGCCCAGGCCGCGCAAGCGGTACTGAAGACGTACTTCCAGGCATGGAAGAACTGCTGGGGCGGCCGTGCCGAGGCGCCGAACTTCAAGGCCCGCCTCCGCACGGTGATGTCGGTGGACATCCCGCAGGGCCGGGACCTGAACATCACCCGCGCGCACCGCCGCTGGGGAATGGCCAACATCCCCAAGATCGGACGGGTCCGGTTCCGCTGGACCAAGGATCTCCCCGTGGGCAAGCGTGCCGACAAGGAGAACCGGATCACCGGGGCGCGACTGGTCAAGGACGCACTCGGCTGGCACATCGCCTTCCGCGTCCAGACCCTCGAAGCCAGGCCCGAGCCTCACCAGGGAACCGAGGTCGGCATTGATGCCGGGGTGAACCTGCCCCTCGCCCTCTCCGACGGCGACCACCAGGACCACGGACGCCCGCCCCGCCTCCCCGACGAGACAGCCGACCGGGACAAGTGGCTGAACCCGCAGGAGAAGGCCAAACTGCTTGGCCTGGAACAACGCGCCGCCCAGCGTAAGCAGCACCGCAAGCGCGGGGAGAAGGCCTCCCGCCGCCTGCGGCACACCTACGACCAGATCAAGCAGCTCCGCGCAACAGCCACGCGCCGCGCCGTTGACTGGCAGCACAAGACCACCACCAACATTGCCAAGCGGTACGGCACCGTCGTGGTCGAACAGCTCAACATCAAGAACATGGTCAAGTCCGCCAGGGGCACCATCGAGAACCCCGGCAGGAGCGTCGCGCAGAAGTCCGGCCTGAACCGCTCCATCAGCCAGGAGGCATGGGGTCGCACCGTGACGATGCTGACGTACAAGACCGCCCGCCACGGCGGCACCCTGCACAAGGTCCCCGCCCCCGGCACCTCCCTGCGCTGCTCAGCCTGTGGTTTCACCACACCGGGCAGCCGGGAGGACCAGGCCACGTTCGTGTGCAAAAACCCCGACTGCGGATGGTCCGGCAACGCTGACTGGAACGCGGCCCGGAACATCCTGCACCTGTACCGGATGGGCCACGCGCTCATCCCGGCTGCCGGGAGGGCAGTCGTCAGGCGTCCCCGTGGCGTCAAGCCCGCCACCGCAAGGTAGGCAGGAATCTCCCTCGTTTACGAGGGAGAGCACTTCAA
>NZ_LGDW01000211.1 GCF_001280005.1 Streptomyces sp. NRRL WC-3618
GTCGTGACTGCGTGCCTTTTGAAGAATGAGCCTGCGAGTTTGCGGTGTGTTGCGAGGTTAACCCGTGTGGGGAAGCCGTAGCGAAAGCGAGTCCGAATAGGGCGTTTTAGTAGCGCGCTCAAGACCCGAAGCGGAGTGATCTAGCCATGGGCAGGTTGAAGCGGAGGTAAGACTTCGTGGAGGACCGAACCCACCAGGGTTGAAAACCTGGGGGATGACCTGTGGTTAGGGGTGAAAGGCCAATCAAACTCCGTGATAGCTGGTTCTCCCCGAAATGCATTTAGGTGCAGCGTCGTGTGTTTCTTGCCGGAGGTAGAGCACTGGATAGGCGATGGGCCCTACCGGGTTACTGACCTTAGCCAAACTCCGAATGCCGGTAAGTGAGAGCGCGGCAGTGAGACTGTGGGGGATAAGCTCCATGGTCGAGAGGGAAACAGCCCAGAGCATCGACTAAGGCCCCTAAGCGTACGCTAAGTGGGAAAGGATGTGGAGTCGCACAGACAACCAGGAGGTTGGCTTAGAAGCAGCCACCCTTGAAAGAGTGCGTAATAGCTCACTGGTCTAGTGATTCCGCGCCGACAATGTAGCGGGGCTCAAGCGTACCGCCGAAGTCGTGTCATT
>NZ_LGDW01000212.1 GCF_001280005.1 Streptomyces sp. NRRL WC-3618
GGATGGGTAGGGGAGCGTCGTGTGCCGGGTGAAGCTGCAGCGGAAGCTAGTGGTGGACGGTTCACGAGTGAGAATGCAGGCATGAGTAGCGATACACACGTGGGAAACGTGTGCGCCGATTGACTAAGGGTTCCTGGGTCAAGCTGATCTGCCCAGGGTAAGTCGGGACCTAAGGCGAGGCCGACAGGCGTAGTCGATGGATAACCGGTTGATATTCCGGTACCCGCTGTGAAGCGTCAAACAGTGAACCAGGCGATGCTAAGTCCGTGAAGCCGCCCCGGAGCCTTCGGGCAAGGGGGAGTGGTGGAGCCGACGGACCAGACCTGTAGTAGGTGAGTGATGGGGTGACGCAGGAAGGTAGTCCATCCCGGGCGGTGGTTGTCCCGGGGTAAGGGTGTAGGCCGTGCGATAGGCAAATCCGTCGCACATTGAGGCTGAGACCTGATGCCGAGCCGATTGTGGTGAAGTGGATGATCCTATGCTGTCGAGAAAAGCCTCTAGCGAGTTTCATGGCGGCCCGTACCCTAAACCGACTCAGGTGGTCAGGTAGAGAATACCGAGGCGTTCGGGTGAACTATGGTTAAGGAACTCGGCAAAATGCCCCCGTAACTTCGGGAGAAGGGGGGCCATCACTGGTGAGGAGATTTACTCTCCGAGCTGGGGGTGGCCGCAGAGACCAGCGAGAAGCGACTGTTTACTAAAAACACAGGTCCGTGCGAAGCCGTAAGGCGATGTATACGGACTGACGCCTGCCCGGTGCTGGAACGTTAAGGGGACCGGTTAGTCAGGATTCGTCTTGGCGAAGCTGAGAACTTAAGCGCCAGTAAACGGCGGTGGTAACTATAACCATCCTAAGGTAGCGAAATTCCTTGTCGGGTAAGTTCCGACCTGCACGAATGGCGTAACGACTTCTCGACTGTCTCAACCATAGGCCCGGTGAAATTGCACTACGAGTAAAGATGCTCGTTTCGCGCAGCAGGACGGAAAGACCCCGGGACCTTTACTATAGTTTGATATTGGTGTTCGGTTCGGCTTGTGTAGGATAGCTGGGAGACTGTGAAGTGGGCACGCCAGTGTCTGTGGAGTCGTCGTTGAAATACCAGTCTGGTCGTGCTGGATGTCTAACCTGGGTCCGTGATCCGGATCAGGGACAGTGTCTGATGGGTAGTTTAACTGGGGCGGTTGCCTCCTAAAGAGTAACGGAGGCGCCCAAAGGTTCCCTCAGCCTGGTTGGCAATCAGGTGTTGAGTGTAAGTGCACAAGGGAGCTTGACTGTGAGACCGACGGGTCGAGCAGGGACGAAAGTCGGGACTAGTGATCCGGCGGTGGCTTGTGGAAGCGCCGTCGCTCAACGGATAAAAGGTACCCCGGGGATAACAGGCTGATCTTCCCCAAGAGTCCATATCGACGGGATGGTTTGGCACCTCGATGTCGGCTCGTCGCATCCTGGGGCTGGAGTCGGTCCCAAGGGTTGGGCTGTTCGCCCATTAAAGCGGTACGCGAGCTGGGTTTAGAACGTCGTGAGACAGTTCGGTCCCTATCCGCTGCGCGCGCAGGAACATTGAGAAGGGCTGTCCCTAGTACGAGAGGACCGGGACGGACGAACCTCTGGTGTGCCAGTTGTCCTGCCAAGGGCATGGCTGGTTGGCTACGTTCGGGAGGGATAACCGCTGAAAGCATCTAAGCGGGAAGCCTGCTTCGAGATGAGTGTTCCCACCCACTAGATGGGGTAAGGCTCCCAGTAGACGACTGGGTTGATAGGCCAGATCTGGAAGCCCGGTAACGGGTGGAGGTGACTGGTACTAATAGGCCGAGGGCTTGTCCTCAGTTGCTCGCGTCCACTGTGTT
>NZ_LGDW01000213.1 GCF_001280005.1 Streptomyces sp. NRRL WC-3618
GGTCTGTCGGTGGGTCAGGTCGGTGGCGCTCGTCGAGGTTCCGGAGGCGGAGATCGCGAGGGCCGGGGACGGCGTCTGTCGGGGGGATCGGCGGCGGTGGCTCGCAACGTGCGTGAGCCGGGCGGATGCGGCGCGTGAGTGGGCGTGGGCCACGCATCGAGGCTCCCGCCCCCGCCGGACAGGTGCCGTGCCGGGGAAACGCCGACGGCCCGGCCACCTGGTGGGGTGGGCCGGGCCGTCTGGGTGTGGCCGGTGGTGCGGAGGGCCGGAGCCCTCGGGGTGATCAGGCCTCCACGGACTCCGTGGCCGGCGCGGGGACCGTGGCCTTGCGCGGGGCGCGGCGCCTGGGCTTCGCCTCGGCGGCTTCCGGTGCCGTCTCCGTCACGACCACCGGTTCGGCGGCCTTACGGGTCGTACGACGGCGCGGCTTGGCCTCCGCCTCCTCGGCCGCCTGGGCCGGGATGTCCGCGACGACCTCGACGGCCTTGCGCGCCGTACGGCGGCGGGGCTTGGCCTCGGTGGTCTCCACGGCGGCTTCCACAGCCACAGCCGGGGCGGTCGCGGTCGCCTTGCGGGCGGCCGTCCTGCGCGGCTTGGCTTCGGCGGTGTCGACAGCGGCCTCGGCGGCCGGTGCCGTCGCCTTGCGCGTCGCACGGCGAGGCTTCGGCTCCGTGACCTCCGGCTCCGCGACGACCGGGGCTTCGGTGGCCTTACGGGTCGTACGACGGCGCGGCTTGGCCTCGACGCCTTCGGCGGTGTCCACGGCGGCCTCGGCAGCCGGTGCCGTCGCCTTGCGCGTCACACGGCGCTTCGGCTCCGGGGCCTCGGCGGCGGTCGGCTGGGCCGGGATGTCGACGGTCTCCGTTGCGACGACCGGGGCCTCGGTGGCCTTACGGGTGGCCCGGCGGCGCGGCTTCGCCTCCACGGCCTCGGCGGTGTCGACGGCGGCCTCGGCAGCCGGGGCGGTGGCCTTGCGCGCCGTGCGGCGCGGCTTGGCCTCGGTCGCCTCGGCCGTTTCCACGGCGGCCACCGCGGCCTTGCGCGTCCGGCGGGGCTTCGCGGCCTCGGGCTCCGGAGTCTCCGGGGCGGCCTCGACGACCGCCACGGCGGCCACGACGGGCTCGGCGGCCTTGCGGGTCGCTCGGCGGCGCGGCTTGGCCTCCACGGCTTCGGCGGTGTCGGCGGCGGCCTCGGCAGCCGGGGCGGTCACGGTCGCCTTGCGGGTCGCTCGGCGGCGCGGCTTGGCCTCCACGGCCTCGGCGGTGTCGACGGCGGCCTCGGCAGCCGGGGCGGTCACGGTCGCCTTGCGGGTCGCTCGGCGGCGCGGCTTGGCCTCAACGGCCTCGGCGGTGTCGGCGGCTTCGGCAGTCGCCGTCGCCGTCGCGGTCGTTGCCGCGGTCTTGCGGGTGGCGCGGCGCGGCTTGGTCTCCGTGACGACCTCGGCCTCGACGGTGTCGACAACCGGCTCCGCCGCCTTGCGGGTACGGCGCCTGCGCGGCTGCTCCTCCGGCGTCTCCGCCTCGGGGGCTGCCGGGGTCTCGGCCGGGATGACCTGGGCAGGGGTGGTCAGCGGGGGCTCCGCCGCCTTGCGCGTACGGCGACGGCGCGGCTGTTCCTCCGGTGCCTCGGCCTCGGGGGCCTCTGCGACGACCTCGGCCGGGGTGAGGGCCGGTGCGGCCTCCGCCGTCCTGCGGGTGCGGCGGCGGCGCGGCCTGTCCGCGGCCTCGGGGGCCGTGCTCTCCGCCGTCACGACCGCGGCCTCGGCCGACGGCTCGACGAACGTCGTCGCGGGGGCGACCACCGACTCCGGGGCAGCACCGCGCGTACGGCGACGGCGACGCGGCGTACGGCGCTCAGCGGGCTGCTCCGACGGCGCGAGCGAGTCGGCGACCGGGGCGGCCGACGTGACCGGAGTCGTCGGCGCGTCCGCGGCGGCACCGCCACGGGTACGGCGGCGACTGCGCGGCGTACGCGCCGGGCGCTCCCCCTCCGTCGACGGCGCCGAAGCGGCCGCCGGACCGGAGGAGTGGCCGGAGCGGCCACCGCGACCGCGCGGGCCACCGCGTCCGCCCGTCTCACCGAGGTCTTCGAGCTCCTCGGCGCCGAGGCCGGCACGCGTGCGCTCCGAGCGCGGCAGGACACCCTTGGTGCCCACCGGAATGCTCAGTTCCTCGAACAGGTGCGGCGACGTGGAGTACGTCTCCGGCGGGTCGTTGAAGTTCAGCTCCAGCGCCTTGTTGATCAGCTGCCAGCGCGGGATGTCGTCCCAGTCGACCAGCGTGATCGCGATGCCCTTGGCGCCCGCGCGGCCCGTACGGCCGATGCGGTGCAGGTACGTCTTCTCCTCTTCGGGAGACTGGTAGTTGATGACGTGGGTGACGCCCTCGACGTCGATACCGCGCGCCGCCACGTCCGTGCAGACGAGGACGTCGACCTTGCCGTTGCGGAAGGCGCGCAGCGCCTGCTCGCGGGCGCCCTGGCCGAGGTCGCCGTGGACGGCGCCGGAGGCGAAGCCGCGCTGGGCGAGCTGGTCGGCGAGATCGGCCGCCGTACGTTTCGTACGGCAGAAGACCATGGCCAGTCCCCGGCCGTCGGCCTGCAGTATCCGCGCGACCAGCTCGGGCTTGTCCATGTTGTGCGCGCGGTAGACGTACTGCGCGGTGTTCGCGACCGTCTTGCCCTCGTCGTCCGGCGCGGCGGCGCGGATGTGCGTGGGCTGCGACATGTAGCGGCGCGCGAGACCGATGACGGCGCCCGGCATGGTCGCCGAGAACAGCATCGTCTGACGGCGGGCCGGCAGCATGTTCATGATCTTCTCGACGTCGGGCAGGAAGCCCAGGTCGAGCATCTCGTCGGCCTCGTCGAGGACGAGCGCGCGGACGTGGCCCAGGTTCAGCTTCTTCTGGCCCGCGAGGTCGAGGAGACGCCCCGGGGTGCCGACGACGACATCGACGCCCTTCTTGAGAGCCTCGACCTGCGGCTCGTACGCCCGGCCGCCGTAGATGGCGAGGACGCGCACGTTACGGACCTTGCCGGCCGTCAGGAGGTCGTTCGTCACCTGCTGGCACAGCTCGCGCGTCGGGACGACGACGAGGGCCTGCGGGGCCTCGGTGAGCTGCTCGGGCTTGGCGCGGCCGGCCTCGACGTCGGCGGGGACGGTCACGCGCTCGAGGAGCGGGAGGCCGAAGCCGAGCGTCTTGCCGGTGCCGGTCTTGGCCTGGCCGATGACGTCCGTGCCGGTGAGGGCGACGGGGAGGGTCATCTCCTGGATGGGAAAGGGGGTGATGATGCCGACGGCTTCGAGCGCCTCGGCGGTCTCGGGCAGAATTCCGAGATCCCGGAAAGTCGTAGTCAGGGCAGTGCCTCTTCTGTGTACGCGGTGCGAGGCGAGCGTGGGGGTCGTGTCGGGACCGGGCCGGAAACTTCGGCCGCCTCACGGGCGGGCCGAGTGGCACGGGACCACTGCCGACGCTCGAGCGCTCGTACCGCTGAGGGTCCCTCCGAATTCCGTACGCATCGTGCCGTACGGATGAGGAGAGCTGTCGGGTCGGAGCCGATCGGGCCACCGACCGGGCATCCTCATTCGTGTGGCTCGCCGAGATACGTCTTTCAACTCAGCGAGCGCATTACCACCATACCCCGGAATCGCGCACATGCGATGGCCGATTCGGTCACGTAGTGGTCATCACACTGATTGAGCAGGGCGTTACGCCTCAGGGCCAGCGGGCTATTGTGCGCTTCATGACGACGCCTGACAACGCCTCCGGTACGCCCGAAACCCCCGCAGAGACCGCGGCCGACGCCGCCCCCGCACCCACCGGAGTCGCCGCCCAGAACTGGGCGCAGGCTGCCGTCGACCCGCAGTACAGCGCCGCCGTCGTGGACCTGCTCGGCGCGCTCGCGTACGGCGAACTGTCCGCGTTCGAGCGGCTAGCCGAGGACGCCAAGCTGGCGCCGACCCTCCTCGACAAGTCGGAACTGGCCAAGATGGCGTCGGCGGAGTTCCACCACTTCGAGCAGATCAGGAACCGGCTCACGGAGATCGGCGCCGACGCCACGCAGGCCATGGAGCCGTTCGTCGCCGCGCTCGACGGCTTCCACAAGCAGACGGCGCCCTCCGACTGGCTGGAGGGACTCGTCAAGGCGTACGTCGGTGACTCGATCGCCAGTGACTTCTACCGCGAGGTCGCCGCCCGCCTCGACGCGGACACCCGTCAGCTGGTGCTGGCGGTCCTCGACGACACCGGGCACGCCAGCTTCGCCGTGGAGAAGGTGCGCGCGGCCATCGACGCGGAGCCTCGGGTGGGCGGGCGACTCGCGCTGTGGGCGCGGCGGCTGATGGGCGAGGCGCTGTCGCAGTCGCAGCGGGTCGTGGCCGACCGGGACGCCCTGTCCACGATGCTCGTCGGCGGCGTCGCGGACGGGTTCGACCTCGCGGAGGTCGGCCGGATGTTCTCCAGGATCACCGAGGCGCACACGAAGAGGATGGCGGCGCTGGGACTCGCGGCCTAGGTTCTGCCGGTTCCGGACGGTCGGCTACGCCGGCGCCGATGATCGGCGGAGTCCGCCTTTGGGGCGGAGCAGCAAGGAGAGGGAAGCGGCGGAGACGGCCGCCGCGCCCAGCAGGATCAGCACGAGGTGGCCGCCGCTCAGCGCGCTGTGCGTGAGGAAGGCGCCGAACAGGGCTCCGGCCACGCCCGTCGTGAGGACGAGGTGGCGCGCGGGGAGGCGGTCGGGCAGTCGGCTGGCCGCCGCCCATGCCAGGGCGAGGCCGAGCATCGCGGAGCCGAGTGCTTCCAAGAACATGCGGGGTCCCTCCCACAGCCTGCCTGCGCGTGACGTTCTCAGCCCGTCATACCCGTGACCTGCGCGAGGCAACCCATTTGTGAGGGTGACGTGTGGTCGACCTGTGAATACGGCCGACACTGTCACCGACACGGACCCAGGTACGGACACAGGTACGGCCATGGGTACGGACATGGGTACGGGCATGGGTACGGGCATGGGTGGGGCCCGGCGGTTCAAGACCGCCGGGCCCCACCCACATACGTGTCGCTACGTGTCCTACAGCGCGCTGAAGCCCACCTTGCGGGCCGTCGGCTCGCCCAGCTCGACGTACGCGAGACGGTCGGCCGGAACCAGGACCTTGCGGCCGTGGTCGTCCACGAGGCTCAGCAGCGCCGACTTCCCGGCCAGCGCATCGGCCACCGCCTGCTCGACCTCCTCGGCGCTCTGACCGCTCTCCAGAACGATCTCGCGGGGCGCGTGCTGCACGCCGATCTTGACCTCCACGGCTATGTCCCTCCGACGGTCAGTGAAGTGCGCGGGCGTCCGCGCCGTACCCCGCACACATTAGCCCGGTGAGGGGACGTACATGTTCCGCGTGGGAACGCCAGGAGCGAACAACCAGTGGGAACAAACGGGCGGTCAGTGGTGCTCGGTGCCGTGCAGCGGGAAACCGGCGATGCCGCGCCACGCCAGCGAGGCCAGCAACTGGACCGCCTGATCGCGCGGGACGCTGCGGTCGCTGTGCAGCCACGACCGCGCCACCACCTGGGAGAGGCCGCCCAGCCCGGAGGCCAGCAGCATCGACTCCGGGCGGGAAAGGCCGGTGTCCTCGGCGATGACCTCGCAGATCGCCTCCGCGCACTCGTTCGTCACCTTGTCGACGCGGGCGCGCACCGCGGGCTCGTTCGTCAGGTCCGACTCGAAGACCAGCCGGAAGGCCCCGCCGTCGTCCTCCACGTACGCGAAGTACGCGTCCATCGTCGCCCGGACGCGCTGCTTGTTGTCCGACGTCGACGCCAGGGCGGCGCGGACCGACTCGATCAGGGCCTCGCAGTGCTGGTCGAGCAGCGCGAGGTAGAGGTCGAGCTTGCCCGGGAAGTGCTGGTAGAGCACCGGCTTGCTGACGCCGGCCCGTTCGGCGATGTCGTCCATCGCGGCGGAGTGGTAGCCCTGCGCCACGAACACTTCCTGGGCGGCGCCCAGCAGCTGGTTCCGTCGGGCGCGACGCGGCAACCGCGTGCCCCGCGGGCGTGCCGCCTCAGTTTGCTCGATGGCTGTCACGCCGCCTCCCAATTTCGTCCACATGCGGTGTGCGCCGCGCCGCCATCGTACTTTTCGGTAACCCTGGTGTGCGCGGTCCGAGCGCAGAAATTCCGCGTCCGAGCGACTGTATGTTCCGGTCTATCTGCTCAAATGGCAACAAACCCTGTGCTGGGTGCGGAGTGCGGGGACGGCTACCGATAGTCGTCCTCGTCCAGTTTCACGACGCGGGCCTGTTCCGCGAGGTCGGCCTCGTTGGCCCGGTCCGTGTTCTCGCCGGTCAGCGGGACGTCGTGCTGCGGGGTGACATCCGTGTGCTGCTCGGCGGCGTCGCCCTCCGGGGCTTCCACGGCGACCTCGGTGGCGCCGTTCTCGGCCTCGTAGTCCTCGTGGTCCCGGTTGTCCTCGGGGTCCGTGATCTCCTCGAAGGCCTCGGTGTCGTTGGAGTCGACGGCCATGCTGGGCTCCCTTCCCGGGTGTGCGGTTCTCCTACGGGTGCCCTGTTACGAGCGTAGGAGACACGGTGACGGGACGCCATGCGATCGGGGTGCTGTGAGGGCCGGGCGAGCGGCCTGTGATGCCGAACACACGAACCAGTGCGTGATCGTCTCGTAACATTGCCGCATGTCTTCGACCGAGCCGCCGTACGTGCCGGCCACCACCAACGTGCTCCCCAAAGTGACGCCCGTCAGGGTCGCCGAGGGCGAGCGGCTGCGCTCTGTCGGTCTGCCGGGGATCACCCTGACGGTGCGCTCGCGGCCCCCCGCGCGCGAGGGACTGCCGCCCGCGCTGTACGTCCATGGCCTGGGCGGTTCCTCGCAGAACTGGTCGGCGCTCATGCCGCTGAACGAGGAGCTCGTCGACGGCGAGGCGCTGGACCTGCCGGGCTTCGGTGACTCCCCGCCGCCGGACGACGGCGACTACTCGGTCACCGGGCACGCGCGTGCCGTCATCCGCTACCTCGACGCATCCGGACGCGGTCCCGTGCACCTGTTCGGCAACTCGTTGGGCGGAGCGGTCTCGACCCGTGTCGCGGCGGTGCGGCCCGACCTCGTCCGCACGCTCACCCTCGTCTCGCCCGCGCTGCCGGAGATCCGGGTGCAGCGCAACGCGGTGCCGACCGCACTGCTCGCCCTGCCCGGCGTGGCCCGTCTGTTCACCCGGCTGACTGAGGACTGGAGCGCCGAGCAGCGCGTCCGCGGGGTCACGGCGCTCTGTTACGGGGATCCTGGGCAGGTGACGCCCGAGGGATTCCGCGACGCGGTCGAAGAGATGGAGAGGCGGCTTCAGCTGCCGTACTTCTGGGACGCGATGGCGCGGTCCGCGCGCGGGATCGTGAACGCGTACACGCTCGGTGGTCAGCACGGACTGTGGCGCCAGGCGGAGCGTGTGCTCGCGCCGACGCTCCTCGTCTACGGCGGCCGGGACCAGCTCGTCTCCTACCGCATGGCCCAGCGCGCGGCGCGCGCCTTCCGTGACTCGCGGTTGCTGTCGCTGCCCGACGCCGGACATGTGGCGATGATGGAGTACCCGGAGAGTGTGGCGTCAGCGTTCCGTGAACTGCTTGAGGCCGCAGGTGAGTTGACGGCGGATGCCGGTACTGTGGCAGCGAGGACGGTCGGCAGCAGGGCCGACGCCGCGAACGCTGGGAGCTGAGACGCGAGGTGGGACGTCACAGCCGCCGCGGGCGAACCGGCGGCAGCGGGAGTGCGGGCAGCGACACGGCGAACATCCCCCTGGCGCAGCAGGGACAGCGACCTCAACAGGGTCAGGGTCAGGAGCACGGCCAGAACCAAGGTCAGGAGCACGGCCGGAATCAGGGC
Source organism: Streptomyces sp. NRRL WC-3618 (assembly GCF_001280005.1). Taxonomy (GTDB): domain Bacteria; phylum Actinomycetota; class Actinomycetes; order Streptomycetales; family Streptomycetaceae; genus Streptomyces. The sequence continues at coordinate 7,872 of NZ_LGDW01000213.1, forward strand.
CAGAACCAAGGGGCGTGGCGGCAGGAAGCGCCCCGCTTCCCTGTTCCCGACGGCACGCCCGCCCATGGCTTTCCGCGCGTCTCCGAGGGCGCCCCGGCGCACGGGGCGCCGCGTCTCCCGGAGGGAACTCCCGCTCACGGCTTCCCCCGCGTCCGGGAGGGCGGACACCCCGAGCAGCGTGAATCCGGCGGTGGCTGGGGCGAGTTCGGCGGGCGGGCGGGGGTCGGTCCCGCCCTACCGCGTCAGCGGCCCGCGCCCCCGCATGTCTCCGGGCGCGCGTCCGGACCCCGGCAGGCGTACGTCGACGCCTTCGACGAAGCCGGCCTGCCCGGTGCCGCGGTCGACGACGTCGACCTCTTCGCGCCCCGTGTCCGGACGCCGCACCTCGCCGACACGCCCGAGGCCGCCGGCGCGTATGTGGCGCCCGCCGGGGCCGCGACCAAGGGCAGGGGCGGCAAGAGGGCGTTCACCGGGATCGCGGCTGCCGCCGTCACCACCGTGCTGGCGGTCGTCGTGGCCGGGCAGGTCACCAACGGCCAGGACGACGACGGCGGCCCACGGACCCAGACCGCGCGCGGCTCGGGCCATGACGTCCAGGGCGCCGGGACCACCTCGGCGCGCGACGACGACCTTCCCGCCGGGCCGGACGCGGCGACGACGCTGACGTACGACCAGAAGATGGCCAGGACCTACACGCTCGGAGCGGCCCTCAAGGGCTCCGGGAAGTTCGACGCGATCCGCGGATTCGCCAAGGCGCCGGGGGCCGGGCAGAAGTACCGGTACCGGGTGGACGTCGAGCAGGGGCTCGGGCTCGACGGAGAGCTGTTCGCGCAGGCCGTGCAGAAGACGCTCAACGACAACCGCAGTTGGGCCCACAACGGTGGCCGTACGTTCGAGCGGATCTCCTCCGGCAAGCCCGACTTCGTGATCACCCTGGCGAGCCCCGGCACCACCGCCTTCTGGTGCGCCAAGTCGGAGCTCGACACCACCGAGGACAACGTGTCCTGCGACTCGGCCGCGACCGACCGCGTGATGATCAACGCGTATCGATGGGCGCAGGGGTCCGTGACCTATGGCGACAAGATCTACTCGTACCGGCAGATGCTGATCAACCACGAGGTCGGCCATCGCCTGGGCAAGGGGCATGTGACCTGCGACAAGGACGGCGAACTCGCCCCGGTCATGCAGCAGCAGACCAAGTTCCTCGACCACGACGGGATCCACTGCCGCGCCAACCCCTGGCCGTATCCGGGAAGTTGACATGCGGTGCCGTGCGGGGCGACCGGAGCGCCTGGGTGCGCCGGGGGTCGCGTCGACACCGGTGGAATCATCGTCCATACCTCTGCATCTGGTCAGCGACCGTGTCGCAGTGGGAGTTGACCCCGGCGTGACCACACGCATGTTCGTAACCAGACGTGTGCGAATGATCTCTTAGCGCGACAGAACGCGAACCGCACGCGAAAGTTACGACCGTTCACCCCTTTTGGTGGTGCGACGGACAACCGTCCGTCGCACCACCGTCATGTCCGCATACGTTCGTCCCGCTGCGAGCCGCCGGGTCAACGGCGGCTCCTCATACGGGAGATCGGGGGTGTGCTCGTGCGCATCGGACTGCTGACGGAGGGTGGCTATCCGTATGTGAGCGGTGACGCCAGACTCTGGTGCGACCGGCTCGTGCGCGGGCTCGGCGGACACGAGTTCGACATCTACGCGCTCAGCCGCAGCGAGCGGCAGGAGGACGAGGGCTGGATCGAGCTGCCGCCGCAGGTCAGCCGGGTCCGCACAGCTCCACTGTGGACGGCCGAGGACGACGGCGTGGTGTACGGGCGCCGGGCGCGGCGGCGATTCGCCGAGGTCTACGGGGAGTTGGCCTCGGCCCTGTGCGGCGGGCCCGGCGCGGGAAGCACCCCGGCCGGATCGGACGTGGACACCGCTGAGGCGGACCGTTTCGCCAGCGCGCTGTACGGCCTCGCCGAACTCGCCCGGGACGAGGGCGGTCTGGTGGGAGCGCTCCGCTCCGAAGCCGCCGTACGCGCCCTGGAGCGAGCCTGTCGTGCGCCCGGCGCGCATGGAGCGGCGCGCGAGGCGCGCGTCCCGGATCTGCTCACCGTCGCCGCGTACCTGGAACGCGCCCTGCGCCCCCTCTCGCTCGACTGGTACGGGGACGACGGGCTCGGTTCGGTGGACCTCTGCCACGCCGCGGCAGGTGGCCCGGCGGCGCTCCCCGGACTGCTCGCCCACCACTTCTCCGGCGTACCCCTGCTGGTCACCGAGTACGGCGTCCCGCTGCGGGCGCACTACCTGGCCTCGGGCGCCGACGACAACGCCCCCGCCGTACGGTCCCTGCTCGCGGCCTTCCACGGCAGGCTGGCCTCGGAGGTCTACCGGCGGGCCGAGCTCGTCACCCCCGGCAACACGCACACCCGGCGCTGGCAGGAGAGATGCGGGGCCGACCGGGAGAAGCTGCGCACGGTGTACCCGGGCATGGACGCGTCCCACTTCGCGGAGGTGGGCGAGGCGCCGGAGACCGGGGACACCGACACGCTGATCTGGGTCGGCCGTATCGAGCCCGCCAAGGACCTGGTCTCCCTCCTGCACGCCTTCGCGGAGGTGCGCAAGGAGGAACCGAAGACCCGCCTGCGCGTCATCGGGGCGGCCACGGGAGCCGAGAGCGAGGCCTACCTCGGCCACTGCCGAGCCCTGGCCGCGCAGCTCTTCCCCGACGAGGCCGAGGGCATGCACGCCGTCGGCAGCAACCCGGTGTCGTTCGAGGAGATCGGCGGCCCGGAGGCCCCGACGCTTGCCGAGGCCTACGCGGCGGGTGCGGTCGTCGTTCTGTCGAGCGTGGTCGAGGGCTTCCCGATCAGCCTGGTCGAGGCCATGTTCTGCGGCCGGGCGACCGTGTCGACGGACGTGGGCGCGGTGGTCGAGATCATCGGCGGTACGGGGCTCGTGGTGCCCCCGCGCAACCCGCGGGCGCTCGCCGAGGCGTGCGTGGCGCTGTTGCGCGACCCGGCGCGCCGGGAGCGGCTGGGCGCCGCCGCCCGCGCCCGCGCCCTCGAACTGTTCACCGTCGAGCAGAACGTCGAGGCATTTCACGGCATTTACCTGGAGGTCGTCGCGCGCTGTCCCGTCCACAAGGTGGTCCTCGACGACACCGGCGAACCGCTCCCGTTCGCCGTCCCGGCGGAGGCCCACGTCCCCGGCCGGTGGACGCAGGCCGGCATAGGCGTGGTGGCCCGGGGCGGGCCCGGCTGGGCGACCGGACGCGCTTCCGCACCGGTGCAGGCGACCCCCGTGCCGGCCGGGGAGGGCATGCGATGAGCGAGCTGGGAGAACTGGACCGCCCCGAGACACCGGACAGCCCCGGAGTCTGGGACGAACACTCGCAGAAGTGGCTCATGGGCGCCGCGGAGACTGACGTACGGGACACGGAGACGACACAGACGCCGTCACAGACCACGACGCCCGCCACCCGTGCCGGCCGCCGTGGAACCGCGGACCCCGTGAAGGCGCTCATGCACAGACACCGTGAGCTGTGCGAGCGGGCGGTGGACCCCCTGGAGATCGCCGCCGGCCTGGAGGCCCACGGCGTGACCGACCGAACGGCCGCGCGCTTCCGCCACCGGGACGTGTTCTCCCTGGCCGAGGAGATGTACGCCCGGGTCTCCAAGGACGCGGAAACGGCGCCGCAGTCCACCCCGCCGCCCGCACCCGGCGTACGAGCCGACTGGGTCCTGCTCTCCATGCTGCCGGGCGCCCTGTGCGCGGCGACAATCACGGGCCTGCACCTCACGGGGGGCCGGGTCCGGCCGGCCGTGGCGACGCTGGGCGCCCTGGCCGTGGCGCTGGCCGTACGCGCGGCACTCGGCCGGGGGCCGCTGAGCGCCAGGTCCCACCCGGCGCCACCGGGCACGTACCCGCGCCGCCCTTCGGCCGCCACGCGCCTGTGGACCTACTGGCTCCTCGCGTACGCGCTCCTGGGCAACGACCTGCTCACCGTCGCGCTGACGGACGGCCCCCACGGAGTCCCGGCCGCGGTCCGGGATCTGTCCCCAGCCCCGGCACTGGCCCTCACCCTGGCCTGTGTGCCGGCGGCCTGGTGCGCGCACCTCTTCGCGGCGGGAGCCCGTCGCAAGCTGGCCGCCAGCCGTGGCCTGGCGGACTTCACCGCGGCCGTCAAACCCCTCCTCCTGGGCGCCGTCGCCCTGTTCCTCTGCCTGTCGACAGTGCTCGTGGCGCTCTGTGCGACGGTCCTGCACGAACCGGCGGCCTACACCACGACCGTCACCCTGGGCGCGCTGCTCCTCCTGGCCCGCCTCCTCACGAAGCACGGCCCCACCCACGCCCCGGCGGTCGTCCTCGGCGCGGCGGCCGCAGCCGAGGCGGCGACCCTGGCCACCGCCTTCGCGTCCCACGCCCCCGGCTGCGCCTTCCTCGCCGCCCCGCTGGACGCGGTCGTGGCCGCCGGGGGGCCGGCGGGCATCCCGGCCGCGGCCTGTGGAGGCGCCGCCCTGCTCCTCCTGCTCCACGCGACCCGCTCGCTGACCAGAGCGTCGGCGCACGCGACGCCGGGTGAGCCCGGATGACGCCCCCGCACCACGACCACGGCAGGCGACCGATTCCGCACCGCCCGGTCCCCGATCACGAACGCACCCGCAACCCCCGAAGGAGTACACCGATGATCACCTCCCGACCCGGAGCCGGAGAATCCGCCGAGGGAGCCGTCCGATGAGGGTTCTGCTGATCGGAGCCAACGGCTACCTCGGCCGCTTCGTCGCCGACCGGCTGCTCGCCGACCCGGCCGTGCAGCTCACCGTCCTCGGTCGCGGCGACGACGCCGACGTCCGTTTCGACCTCGCGTCCGGCAGCCCCGGCGCACTCACCCGCTTCCTGGACGCCGTCCACCCCGGAGTGGTCGTCAACTGCGCGGGCGCCACCCGCGGCGGTGCCCGCGAACTCACCCGCCACAACACGGTCGCCGTCGCCACCGTCTGCGAGGCCCTGCGGCGCAGCGGCTGCGGCGCCCGTCTGGTCCAGCTCGGCTGCGGCGCCGAATATGGTCCCAGCCAGCCCGGTTCCTCCACGGCCGAGGACGCCGTCCCCCGACCCGGTGGTCCGTACGGCGTCAGCAAGCTCGCCGCCACCGAGCTGGTCCTCGGCTCCGGCCTCGACGCCGTCGTCCTGCGCGTTTTCTCGCCGGCCGGCCCCGGCACGCCCGCCGGCTCCCCGCTCGGCCGTCTCGCCGAGGCGATGCGCCGCGCGATGCAGTCCGGCGACGGCGAGCTCAAGCTCGGCGGCCTGGGCGCGCAGCGCGACTTCATCGACGTACGAGACGTGGCGCGGGCCGTGCACGCCGCCTCGCTCTCGGCCGCGCAGGGCGTCATCAACATCGGCTCCGGCCGTGCCGTCCGCCTGCGCGACGCCGCCTCCGTCCTCGCCCGCGTGGCTGGATACGGTGGCGCGCTGCACGAACTCGACGGCCCGCCCGGCCCGCTGAGGGCGTCCATCGGCCACCCCCGCACCGACCCGGACCACGCCGCCCCGGTCGCGCACCCGTACCCGGACGGCTGCGGCAGTTGGCAGCAGGCCGACGTACGCACCGCACGTGACCGGCTCGGCTGGCGGCCCCGGATCAACCTGGAGGAATCCCTCGCCGACATCTGGATGGAGGCGGCATGCCGCATCTGACCAGCGCCAAGGCGGGCACCGCCAGCACCGACGTACGCAGCGGCTTCGGCATCCCGGGCTTCGCGCACCCCCTCGTCGCCCCGGCCGAGTGGGGCGAACTGGCTCGCCCGGGCACGCCCCTGCACTGGGTCGTCCTCAACGTCGCGGACGGCCCGGGCACCCGGCTCGATCCGCACTGCCTGGAGGCCGCCGGCCGCCTGCGCAACGCGGGTGTCCGCGTCCTCGGCCATCTCGACGCGGCCCAGGGGGCCCGCCCGCACGGTGAGCTGGCCGCCGAAGCGCAGCGCTACCGCGACTGGTACCAGGCCGACGGCTTCCTCCTGGACCGCTGCCCGACCGACCGCACCGGGCTCCCCGGGATCCACCGCACGGTCGGCGCGCTGCGTGAGGCCGACGACGACACGCACATCGTCCTGGGCCACGGCACCCATCCGCATCCGGCCTACGCCGAGCACGGCGACCAGCTCGTCACCTTCTCCGGCCACTGGAGCGACTACCGCTGGTCGCAGGTGGCCGAGTGGACCGCCGAGCATCCGCCGGAGCGCTTCTGCCACTTCGTGCACGGACTGCCGCTCGGCCATCTCGACGAGGCGCTGCGCGTCGCCCGCTGGCAGGGCGCCGCCACGATCTACTTCACCGACCGCACGGACCGCGGTGCCCGCACCGACCCCTGGGAGACCCTGCCCGGCTACTGGGACGATCTCGTCTCGCGCCTTGGAACGGGTGTCTCGGAATGAAGAAGGGCGTGGCAGTGTTACGGGGAGAACAACTGTAGTGATTGACCGACCAACGGAGACCCCGTGTCGCTGCCACCCCTGGTCGAGCCCGCTGGCGAGCTCACCGTAGACGAGGTCCGCAGGTACTCCCGCCACCTGATCATCCCCGATGTCGGGATGGACGGGCAGAAGCGGCTGAAGAACGCCAAGGTGCTCTGTGTGGGCGCCGGTGGCCTGGGTTCGCCGGCGCTGATGTACCTGGCCGCGGCGGGCGTGGGCACGCTCGGCATCGTGGAGTTCGACGAGGTCGACGAGTCGAACCTGCAGCGCCAGATCATCCACAGCCAGGCGGACATCGGCCGGTCCAAGGCCCAGTCCGCCCGCGACTCCGTACTGGGCATCAACCCGTACGTCGACGTGGTCCTTCACGAAGAGCGGCTCGAAGCCGAGAACGTGATGGAGATCTTCAGCCAGTACGACCTGATCGTCGACGGTACGGACAACTTCGCGACCCGCTACCTGGTCAACGACGCGTGCGTGCTGCTGAACAAGCCGTACGTGTGGGGTTCGATCTACCGCTTCGACGGCCAGGCCTCCGTCTTCTGGTCCGAGCACGGCCCCTGCTACCGCTGCCTCTACCCGGAGCCCCCGCCGCCGGGCATGGTTCCCTCCTGCGCCGAGGGCGGCGTCCTGGGCGTGCTGTGCGCGTCCATCGGATCCATCCAGGTCAACGAGGCCATCAAGCTCCTCGCGGGCATCGGCGAGCCCCTCGTCGGCCGTCTGATGATCTATGACGCCCTCGAGATGCAGTACCGCCAGGTCAAGGTCCGCAAGGACCCGGACTGCGCGGTCTGCGGCGAGAACCCGACCGTCACCGAACTCATCGACTACGAGGCCTTCTGCGGCGTCGTGTCCGAGGAGGCCCAGGAGGCGGCGGCCGGTGCGACGATCACTCCCAAGCAGCTCAAGGAGTGGATCGACGACGGCGAGAACATCGAGATCATCGACGTCCGCGAGATCAACGAGTACGAGATCGTCTCGATCCCCGGCGCCAGGCTGATCCCGAAGAACGAGTTCCTCATGGGCACCGCCCTGGCGACGCTCCCGCAGGACAAGAAGATCGTCCTGCACTGCAAGACGGGTGTCCGCAGTGCGGAAGTCCTCGCGGTCCTGAAGTCCGCCGGTTTCTCGGACGCGGTCCACGTAGGCGGCGGTGTGATCGGCTGGGTCAACCAGATCGAGCCCCACAAGCCGGTCTACTGACCCACGGTTCACCACCCCGTTCATCTCGTTCAACCCGTTCCTGTTCGGCCGGCGGGGGTCCCGGGCACCACAGGTGCCCGGGGCCCCCGCCGCCGTCATGAGCAGACCTTGCCGTCCCGAGGCACCGTCCCGTCCAGCAGATACGCGTTCACCGTGGAGTCGACACAGCCGCTCCCACTTCCGTACGCCCCGTGCCCCTCGCCCTTCCAGGTCAGCATCACGCCGACCCCCTTGCCCAACTCGTCGGCCATCTTGCGCGTGCCCTCGTAGGGCGTCGCGGGGTCCCCCGTGTTGCCGACCACGAGGACGGGCGCCGCTCCCGGCGCGCCGACCACCGGTGTGTCGTACTGGCCGGGCACCGGCCAGTCGTGGCACCAGCCGGCCGTGTCCCAGCCCATGAACTCCCCGAACACGGGCGAGATCTTCCGGAATTCGGGCAGCAGCTTCCTGACCTGCGCCGCGGTCGGCCGCTGCTTGTCGTCCAAGCACGATATGACCCGTTGCGCATGTGTCGTCGTGCCGTAGTGGCCCGACGCGTCGCGGTCGTTGTAGCCGTCCGCGAGTGTCAGCAGGTCCGATCCGTCGCCCTGCTCGGCCGCGTCCAGGGCGCTGGTCAGCGCCGGCCAGCTCTGCTTGCTGTACAGCGGCACGATCACGCCGATGACTGCCAGGCCCTGGGTCAGTTTCCGTCCGGAGGAAGTGGGCAGCGGCTTGCTGTCGATCCGCTTCAACAGAGCCGCGATCTTCCGTGAACCCTGGTCCGGATCCTGGCCCGTCGACTTCAGGTAGTCGTCGAGGGCGCGCTGAAAACCCCGGGTCTGGTTCTTCGCGTGTCCCACGATGTCGGCGCTCGGGTCGACGACGGCGTCGAGGATCAGCCGACCCACGTTCTTCGGGAACAGGTGGGCGTAGACGCCACCGAGTTCGGTGCCGTACGAGATGCCGAAGTAGTGCGTCTTCGTGTCACCGAGAACCTGGCGCATCAGGTCCATGTCGCGGGCGGAGTCGGTGGTCGAGACATGCGAGATGAGGTTTCCGGCGGACTTCTCGCAGCCCTGCCCGAAGTCGGCCGCGTCCTGGAAGAACGCCTTCTCCTCGGCCGCGTCGTCCGGTGACGGGTCCACCGACTCGGCGGCCTGGATCTCCTTGTCGCCGCGGCAGCGAACGCCTTCGCTGGACCCGACTCCGCGCGGGTCCCAGCTCACCAGGTCGTAACGCTCCCGCAGCGCGGAGACCGTGCCGGCGTACGAGGGCATCACGGAGATCCCCGACTGGCCCGGTCCGCCGAAGTTGAACAGAAGGGACCCGATGCGGTTGCCTCCGGTGGCCTTGGCGCGGATCAGTGCCAGGCCGATGGTCTCGCCGTCCGGCTTCGCGTAGTCCAGCGGCACCTTGAGGGTCGCGCACTGCCAGTCGCTGCCCGGCGTGGGGGAGTCAGAGGTGCCCTCGCAGCGGACCCAGTCCGGTTTCTGCGAGGACAGTGAGGCGGGCAGTCCGGGCGAGGCACGGGACGAGGACGCGGCCGACGGGGAAGTGGGGCCGCCGGATCCCTTGTCGTCGCCGTTGCCGGACGTGCCGCCGCTGCATCCGGCCACCAGCAGCGCGGCGGCGGCAGCGGCTGTCCACCGTACGAAACGAGACATGCGAACTCCCCCCTGCGGGCCGTCCGCTCGGGTCAGCGGATGGCGGTCCGGCCATAGTAGGCGGATCACGCCGAGGCCGTATCAGCCTGTGGATAACCTTCTGACCTGCGTTTTTCTAGGTGCAGACGGTCCCGGCCGCCGGTACCTTCCCGTTCAGCAGATAGCCGTTCACCGCCTTGAGCACGCACCGGTTCCCGCCGTCGTACGCGCCATGCCCCTGCCCCTTGTACGTCAGCTCGACCCCCACGCCCTCACCCAGTGCCCCCACCATTTTCCGCGCGCCTTCGTACGGCGTGGCCGGGTCGCCGGTGTTGCCCACGACGAGGATCGGCGCCGATCCGGTCGCGTGGACGTCGGGGTGCTCGGCGGCGCCGGGCACGGCCCAGTCGGTGCAGCTGACCATGGACCAGGCCAGGAAGTCGCCGAACAGGGGCGAGGCGGCGCGGAACTCGGGCAGCTTCGCCTCGATGTCCGCGACGGTGTAGCGCGGCTTCTGGTCGGAGCAGTTGACGGCGATGTTCGCCGCGCTGAGGTTGCTGTACTCGCCGTTCCGGCTGCGCCCGTTCATGGAGTCGGCCAGCAGCATCAGGACCGTGCCGTCGCCGTCGTACGCCTCGTCGAGGCCCTGGGTGAGGTAGGGCCAGAAGTCCTTGGAGTACAGCGCCTGGGCGATTCCGGTGGTCGCCGAGGTCTCGGTCAGTTCGCGCGGGAAGACGCCCGGGATCGGCTTCGCGTCGAGGTCCTTGAGGAGCTTGGCGATCCGGTTCTTGACCTCCCGCGGAGTGTCGCCGACCAGGCACTCCTCGGTTTTCGAGGTGCAGTCCTCGGCGAAGTTGTCGAGCGCGTGCTGGAAGCCCTTGGCCTGCCCGAGCGAGCCCTGTTCGGGGTTCTGGGTCGGGTCGACGACCCCGTCGAACACCGCGCGGCCCACCTTCTTGGGAAACAGGTGGGCGTAGACACCGCCCAGTTCGGTTCCGTACGAGATGCCGAAGTAGTGCAGCTTGGCGTCGCCGAGGACCTGGCGCATCAGATCCATGTCCCGGGCCGCGTCGGTGGTCCGCACATGCGGGAGCATCCTCTTGGAGTGTTTCTCGCAGGCCGCGTTGAACTTCCGCGTGTTGTCCAGCAGTTCGGCGCGTTCGGTGGCGTTGTCGGGCGTCGCGTCCTGCTGGAAGTACACGTCGAGCTGTTCGTCGTCCTCGCACCGCACCCCGTCGCTGCGGCCGACCCCGCGGGGATCGAAGCTCACCAGGTCGTAGCGCGTGCGCAGCGTCGCGTAGTCCGTGCCGAACGAGGGGAGCGCGCTGATTCCCGAGCCGCCGGGGCCGCCGAAGTTGAAGATCAGGGATCCGATGCGCTTGCTCGCACCGCCGCCGGCCTTCGCCCGGATCAGCGCGAGCCTGATCGTGTCGCCCTTCGGCTCGGCCCAGTCCAGGGGCGCCTTCATGGTGGCGCACTGCCAGTCGGCGCCATCCGGCAGCGGTGACGGGGCCTCGCCGCCGCCCTCCGACGCGGACGGTGCGGGACAGTCCTTCCAACCCAGCTTCTGGGCCGACAGATCCTGGTCCGCGGAGCCGGAATCTTCGCTGACACCTGTCATCAGGGAGGACAGCAGAAGGGCAGTGGCGGTCAGGACAGCGGCACGCGGCCGGAAGGGAGCGGGCATGCCTCCATCCTGCGGTCGTACCCCGCGGGGCGCTCGGGGCACGAGCCGTACGAGGTACTCCCCTAGGGGCCCTAGAGGGCGCCCTTCCGCGTCAGGTGGTTGAAGAACAGCCAGCCCGGCAGCACCGGAATCCACAGGGTCAGCAGTCGGTAGAGGAGTACGGCGGGGGCGGCGACCTCCTTGGGGAGGCCGACGGCGATCAGGCCGACCGTCAGGGTCGCCTCGACCGCGCCCACACCACCGGGGGTCGGCGCCGCGGACCCCAGCGCGTTTCCGGCGAGGAAGACGACGGCGACGCTGGCGAGGCTGAGCGAGGTCGACTCGTCGCCGAAGGCCCGGATCGACGCGTCCAGGCACATCACGAAGCACGCGGTCAGCAGCAGCATGCCGCCGATACCGGTGACCAGCTTCTGCGGACGCTGGAGAACGTCCAGCATGCGCGGGATGACACCGGCGAACAGTGACCTCACGCGCGTGACGACGAACTTCCGCAGGAACGGCACCGACGTCACCACGAGGACCAGCACCGCGACGGTCAGCAGACCGGCGATGACCGTCCTGGACGGCGACAGCGAGGGTGTCTTCTCGGTGCCCGTGAGATAGCCGAACGACAACAGCATCAGGATGTGGCAACCGAGTCCGAACAACTGCGACGCGCCGACGCTGGCCACCGCGAGCCCTGGCCGTACGCCCGAGCGTTGCAGGAAACGAGTGTTGAGGGCGACTCCGCCCACCGCCGCGGGCGCCACGATCTTCACGAACGACCCGGCGACCTGCGCGGCCACGGTCCGTACGAACGGCACCCGCTCCGGCACGAAACCGAGCAGACTCATCGCCGCGGCGACGTAGCTCAACGCGGAGAACAGCACGGCCGCGATGACCCAGCCCCACTCGGCGTTGTCGAACAGGGTGGCGAACTCGATGTGGGTGAGTTGGGAGAGCAGGAAGTACGCGCCGAACGCACCGGCCATGAAGCTGATCAGCGTGCGGGGTCTCACTCGTTCCAGCCGGGCCGGCTCGACCGGTGCCTGCGGTCTGATCAGTAGTACCTGGTGACGGATCTGGGTGAGCAGATCCTCCTCGCGGGCCCCCTCCAGGGCTTCGTCGATGGCCCGCTTCTCGGCCCGCTGCTCCGCGCGGACGGCCTTCTTGTCGGGCTTTTCCAGTTCAGCGGGCGCGGTGTCGGGGCGGGTTGCCTCAAGCCGGGCCTGTTTGGCCTGCTGGGAAGCCTCCAGGACCGCCTCGCGCTGACGCTGGGCGCGCTCGCGGGCGAGTTTGCGCAGCGTCGCGCGCGTGGAGCGCGACAGCGCGATGGGCTGGAGCAGCGGCAGACAGTCCGCCACCGCGTCCGGGCCGAGCACCCCGACCGCGGACGCCACCGCGCGTTCGGCACCCACGCGCAGGCCCAGCGTCGCCACCAGCTGGGCGATGTCCATGCGCAGCAGCAGGTCCCCGGCCGCGATCTCGCCCACCCGCAGGTCGGTGAGGATCACCTTGCCGGAACGATCCACCAGAATCGCCTCGCCGACGAGTCTGCGGTGCGCGATGCGCCGCGACTGCAGGGCCTTCACCTGGTGCCAGGTGTTGCGCAGCAGCTCGTCGGTGATCTCCTCGTCGTCCAGCGAGTCCAGAGTGCGGCCTCCGGTGTGCTCGTAGACGAGCATCACGGCGTCCGGGCCGAGCTCCGAGGTCGCGATCAGCTTGGGCGCGTTGGCGCCGGCGGCGATCGCCGCGTACGCGAGGAGAGCCTCCTGCTCCAGCGCCTGGCGCAGCGACTGGAGGCTGCTGCGCGTGGCCAGGCCGCGCAGCGTGATGTTGCGCCACACGCGGTAGAAGAAGTGCTGCGCCTGCTGCTCGCGGTCGACGACCGTGACGTCCAGCGGAGGGCCGTCCTCCAGGGTGACGAAATAGCGCCGGCCCCGGTCACCGCTGTCCGACGTCTCCGGCACCTCCTCGCGGGCCGCGCTCACCGGGCGGAAACCGACGTGCCGCAGGCCCGCCATCAGGTTGCGCCCGGTGGGACGCACGTTCGGTGAGCCGACCGCGTACAGCGTCCCGTACGCCACCGACCAGCCGATCAGCACCGTCAGGATGATCGAGAACGGTGTCGTGTAGCCGGTGACCAGCATCGAGAAGGCATCGAGCAGCAGCACGACCCACAGCACGGCCCGCCAGCGCGGCCGACGGGACATGCCGACGGCCGTCATGTACGCGATGACCGGCGCGAGATAGCCGTGCACCGGGTCGGTGAGAGCGTGGATGTCGCCGGGGGAGGGCTGCGTCAGCGCCTCCTGGATGGAGTCCGGGGCGCCCTTGGCGACCCACAGGTCGGTGGCGAGGGTCACCCCGTGCGCGAGGACCGCCGCGAGGACACCGTCGGCGATTCGCAGCCCGTCCCGCTTGATCAGCCGCTCGATGGCGAAGGCGACCGGCACCAGGAGGATCGCGATGCTGGACGCCAGACCCGCGATCTTGATCAGCAGGTCGGGTGCCTGGCCGGTGCCCTTGTTGATGTCCTGTTCGAGTCCCGAGGTGGTGCCGTGCGCGAAGGCGGCGATCGCCAGCAACACGACGACGGCGAAGACGCCCGCCAGGAACCGCATGAGATCGGACGGGCGGTGCACGCGCGCGGGGAGCAGCGGTTCGTCGCCCTCGACCTCTTCGACGTGGGCGTCGTCGTCGCAGTCGGCGGCCGCTCCGGCCGGTGTCCGCTCGTGCTCGTGGCCGGTGCCGTCGGCACCGGGGCGCGGCGAGACCTCAGAGGTGCCCTCCGCGTCTTCGGGGTGCACGCCCTGATGCTCCATGGTCTCTTCTTGGTCTCGTATCACCGGTCACCGCCCGCACGATGGTGGCATGCCCCACTGACACACAGGGGCATCAGGGTGCGATGCGGGGGCGCACAGTCTGCCGCAAGCGTCGCTCCGGGGCGAGGAACATCCGCGGTCGCCGCCTCATCACATTGTCGGTGAGGTGGGGCAGGATGGGCCGGATGAGCGACGAGAGCCTTCCGGTGGACGCCCTGCCGGAGTACGCCGAGCGGGCCCTGGAGGCCGCGGAACTGATCCCGCCCGGGCGTGTCATGACGTACGGCGACGTGGCCGAATGGCTGGAGGAGGGCGGGCCCCGCCAGGTCGGGCGCGTGATGGCCCTCTACGGAGGGGCCGTTCCGTGGTGGCGGGTAGTCCGGGCGGACGGTGTGCTGCTCCCGGGGCACGAACTGGACGCCCTCGACCACTACCGCGCGGAAGGCACACCCCTGAAAGAGGCGAGCACGGCCGCCGTGGGGCACCTTCCGCGCCTCGACATGAGACGGGCGCGGTGGGACGGCGTCGAGCGGGCGGAGGGTCACACCTGACAGCTTCCGCCATCCGGCGGGCGTCAGGGGGGCCTGTGGCCCGTACGGGGTAAACCGGGCACGTCCGTGCCATGGCGTACGTTCGTGGGGCGAGGGGCCCGGGTGGCGCTCGGGGCCGGAGGGAACATGCGGAAGCCCTGCTTCCGAACCGTCCGTCGGCGTAGCGTCAGCCGCACCTACCCCCCTCACCGTCCGGCCACCGTTTCCCACGCGTGGCGCTCAGCCAACCAGTACACCCTCCAGGACCGGCGAACCACGTGAGCTCCTCTTCCTCCACCAGGCGCCTGCCGCACCCCCAGGGGCGACAGGGGACCCGTGGCGCTTACCGACTGGTGCGTACCCCGCCCACACGGCAGGTTCCCCCTCATCTGGACGCCGCACAGCGCGCGGTGGTTGACCACGCGCGGGGACCACTGCTCGTCCTCGCAGGTCCGGGAACCGGGAAGACCACCACCCTCGTCGAGTCCGTGGCGGCCAGGATCGCCCGGGGCGCGGACCCCGAGCGGATCCTCGTCCTCACGTTCAGTCGTAAGGCGGCCGTCGAACTGCGCGACCGCATGGCGCTGCGCATCGGCGCCGCCCGCGCTCCCCGCGCGACCACTTTCCACTCCTTCTGCTACGCCCTGGTCCGCGCCCACCAGGACAGCGACCTCTTCGTGGAACCCCTGCGGCTGCTCTCCGGCCCCGAACAGGACGTGGCCGTACGCGGCCTGCTCGCCGGCCAGCCCGACCTGGAGCGGCTCGGCCTCGTCCATGTGCGCTGGCCGGACGAACTGCGCGCCTGCCTCACCACCCGCGGCTTCGCCGACGAGGTCCGCGCGGTTCTCGCCCGCAGCCGTGAACTGGGCCTCGGCCCGGACGCCCTGGACGCCTTCGCCCGGCGCATCGGCCGCCCCGACTGGCGGGCCGCCGCCGCCTTCCTCGCCGAGTACCTCGACGTACTCGACATGCAAGGAGTGCTCGACTACGCGGAGCTCGTCCACCGCGCGGTGCTCCTCGCGACCCGCCCCGACACCGCGGGGCAGCTCGCCGCCCGCTACGACGCCGTCTACGTGGACGAGTACCAGGACACCGACCCGGCCCAGGTACGGCTCCTGCACGCGCTCGCCGGAGGCGGCCGGACACTCGTCGCCCTCGGCGACCCCGACCAGTCGATCTACGCGTTCCGGGGGGCGGACGTCAACGGCATCCTGGATTTCCCGGACGCCTTCCCGCGCGCGGACGGCCGCCCCGCCCCGGTCGAGGTCCTCAGGACCTCCCGCCGCTCCGCCGCCACCCCGCTCACCGCCACCCGCCTCCTCACCCAGCGCATGCCGCTGACCCGCCTCCCCGCCGAGAAGGTCCGCGCCCACCGCGAACTCACCCCGGTCCGCGACGGAGGCCGCGTCGAGGTCTGCACGTACCCGACGTCCGGTACGGAGCTGGACAACATCGCCGACATCCTGCGCCGCGCCCACCTGGAGGACGGTGTCCCCTGGGGCGAGATGGCCGTCCTGGTGCGGGCCGGCGGTCGTACGATCCCCACGATCCGGCGCGCCCTCACGGCCGCCGGGGTTCCCCTGGACATCGACGGCGACGACCTGCCCCTGCGCCACGAACCGGCGGTGGCACCACTCCTGACGGCGCTTCGAGCCGTGGCGACCGCGGAGGCGTCGGGCGCGGTCGGGGAGAGGGACGCCGAAGGGGCGGGTGGCGACGCGGGCGAAGCCTCCGAAGTCGCCGTGCCCGGGGACACCGGCTGGCTCGGCACCGAGACCGCCCTGACCCTGCTCACCTCGCCCCTCGCCGGCATGGACACCGCCGATCTGCGCCGCCTCGGCCGCGCCCTGCGCGAGGAGGAGAGGACCGCGGGCAACCCCGCACCGCCGCCCTCGGACGAACTCCTGGCCCGCGCGCTGGCCGAACCGGAACGCCTGGTCGCCCACGACCCGACGTACGCGCGGGGCGCCCAGCGCCTCGGCGCGCTGCTCCGAAAGGCACGTGAGCGCCTCGCGGGCGGCGGTACGGCCGAAGAGGCCCTCTGGGACCTGTGGAACGGCACACCCTGGCCAGGACGGCTGGAGCGGGCGGCCAGGCGCGGCGGCGCGGCCGGACGCAACGCCGACCGCGACCTGGACGCCGTGTGCGCGCTGTTCGCGACCGCCGCGCGCGCGGAGGAACGCACCGGCGGCCGCGGCGCTCTCAACTTCCTGGAGGAGACCGACGCCGAGGACATCGCCGCCGACACCCTCACCCGCCGCGCCGTACGCCCCGAAGCCGTACGCCTGATGACCGCGCACCGCGCCAAGGGCCTCCAGTGGCGCCTCGTGGTCGTCGCCGGCGTCCAGGAGGGCCTGTGGCCCGACCTGCGCCGCCGCGGCTCCCTCCTGGAGGCCGACCGCATCGGTCGCGACGGCCTCGCCGAACCGCTCACCCCGGGAGCACTGCTCGCCGAGGAGCGGCGGCTGTTCTACGTGGCCGCCACACGCGCGCGTGAACGCCTGGTCGTCACCGCGGTGAAGGCCCCCGCCGACGACGGCGACCAGCCCTCCCGTTTCGTCACCGAACTCGGCGTCGAACCCAAGGACGTCACGGGCCGCCCGCGCCGCCCGCTCTCCGTGGCCGCCCTCGTCGCCGAACTGCGCGCCACGACGGTCGACCCGCGTGTGTCCGCCTCCCTCAGAGAGGCAGCCGCCCGCCGCCTGGCCCGGCTCGCCGCGCTCACCGACGAGGAGGGCCGCCCGCTCGTGCCGTCGGCGCACCCCTACCGCTGGTGGGGCATGTACGAGCCGACGGAGAGCAAGGTCCCGCTGCGCGACCGCGACCAGCCCGTCGTGCTCTCCGGCAGCGCCCTCGACCAACTCGCCAACACCTGCGCCCTGCAGTGGTTCCTGGGCCGGGAGGTGAAGGCGGACGCGCCCGCGACCGCCGCCCAGGGCTTCGGCAACGTGGTGCACGTCCTCGCCGACGAGGTCGCCTCCGGACACACCCCCGCCGACCTCGCCGTCCTCATGGAGCGCCTCGACTCCGTGTGGAACGCGCTCGCCTTCGACGCACCCTGGAAGTCCGCGCAGGAGAAGGAGCACGCGCGCGTGGCGCTCGAACGCTTCCTGACGTGGCACGTCGACTCCAGGCGCACCGGCCGCACCCCCGTGGCCAGCGAGCACGACTTCGACGTGACCCTCGAAGCCGGCGACTACGAAGTGCGCATCCGCGGTTCCATGGACCGCGTCGAGACCGACGGCGACGGCCGCGCCTACGTCGTCGACTTCAAGACCGGCAAACACGCACCCACCGCCGCCGAGGTGGCCCGCCATCCCCAGCTCGCCGTCTACCAGCTCGCCGTCCGCGAAGGTGCCGTCGACGACGCCTTCGACGGCGTGCGGCCCGAACCGGGCGGCGCCGAACTCGTCCAGCTGCGCCAGGGCGCCGCGAAAAGGGACGGTGGCGAAACACTGCCCAAGGTGCAGGCACAGGCCCCCATCGAGGGAGGGGCGGGGGCAGAAGGGCAGGGGGAGTGGATCGGCGACCTGCTGGCCACCGCCGCCGGCAAGGTGCTCGACGAACGGTTCACCCCGACCGCGGGCCAGCACTGCGCGCACTGCTCCTTCAGGGCCTCGTGCAGCGTCCGCCCGGAAGGCCGGCAGGTGGTCGAGTGACACCGACTGTCAGTGGCCGCCGCTAGCCTCTGTGACGTGCCAGCCAGTATCAGCGACCCCGAGCAGCTCAAGGAGCTCCTGGGCATCCCGTTCACCCCGGAGCAGACGGCCTGCATCACCGCGCCGCCCGCCCCGCAGGTGATCGTGGCCGGAGCGGGGTCGGGCAAGACGACGGTGATGGCGGCACGCGTGGTGTGGCTCGTGGGCACCGGCCAGGTCGCCCCCGAACAGGTGCTCGGGCTCACCTTCACCAACAAGGCCGCAGGGGAACTCGCCGAACGCGTCCGCAAGGCACTCGTCAAGGCAGGCGTCACCGACCCGGACGTCATCGACCCCGACAACCCACCCGGCGAACCCGTCATCTCGACCTACCACTCCTTCGCCGGCCGCCTCCTGACCGACCACGGCCTGCGCATCGGCCTCGAACCCACCGCCCGCCTCCTCGCCGACGCGACCCGCTACCAGCTCGCCGCGCGCGTCCTGCGCGAAGCCCCCGGCCCGTACCCGTCACTCACCCGCTCCTTCCCGGACCTCGTCAGCGACCTCCTGACCCTGGACGCCGAACTCTCCGAACACCTCGTGCGCCCCGAGGAACTGCGCGCGTACGACGCCGAGCTGCTGAGTGCTCTGGAGGGCACCAAACTCACCAACGCGGACCTGCGCAAGGTTCCCGAGACGGCAGCCGCCCGCCGTGAACTCGCCGAACTGGTGACCCGCTATCGGGCCGCCAAGCGCGAGCGCGACCTCCTGGACTTCGGCGACCAGATCGCCCTGTCCGCGACGCTGGCCCGCATTCCCGAAGTGGGCCGCGTCCTGCGCGACGAGTTCCGGGTGGTGCTTCTCGACGAGTACCAGGACACCTCGGTGGCCCAGCGCATCCTCCTGGCAGGCCTGTTCGGCGACGGCACCGGCCATCCCGTGACCGCGGTCGGCGACCCCTGCCAGGCGATCTACGGCTGGCGCGGCGCCTCCGTCGCCAACCTCGACGACTTCCCCGAGCACTTCGCCCACGCCGACGGCGGCTCGGCGGCCCGCCAGTCACTCAGTGAGAACCGCCGCAGTGGGGGCCGCCTTCTCGACCTCGCCAACGACCTCGCGGAGCCCCTGCGCGCCATGCACGCGGGCGTGGAGGCTCTCCGCCCCGCACCCGGCGCCGAGCGCGACGGCCAGGTGCGCTGCGCGCTGCTGCCCACCCACGCCGAGGAGATCGACTGGCTCGCCGACTCCATCGCCCACCTCGTACGCACCGGAAAGGCACCCGGCGAGATCGCCGTCCTGTGCCGCACCGCCACGGATTTCGCCGAGATCCAGGGGGCGCTCGTCGCCCGGGACGTCCCCGTCGAGGTCGTGGGCCTCTCCGGGCTGCTGCACCTGCCCGAGGTCGCCGACCTGGTGTCCGTCTGCGAGGTCCTCCAGGACCCCGGGGCCAACGCCTCCCTGGTGCGGCTGCTGACCGGCCCGCGCTGGCGCATCGGCCCGCGCGACCTCGCCCTGTTGGGCCGCCGGGCCCGTTTTCTCGTGTCCCACGCGCGCGTGGGCGACCCGGACGACCCGGACCGTCGGCTCGCCGAGGCGGTCGAGGGGGTCGACCCCTCCGAGGTGATATCGCTCGCGGACGCCCTCGACACCTTCCTGGAGACCTCCATGAGGGGGGAGGGCGATGACGACGGTCTGCCTTTCTCACCGGACGCGCGCGTGCGTTTCGCCCGGCTCGCCACCGAACTGCGCGACCTGCGCCGCTCCCTCGCCGACCCCCTGATGGACGTGTTGCACCGCGTGCTCGCCGTCACCGGCCTGGAGGTGGAGCTGTCGGCGTCCCCGCACGCCCTGGCCGCCCGCCGCCGCGAGACCCTTTCCAACTTCCTGGACATCGCCGCCTCGTTCGCCGCCCACGAGAGCGAGGCGAGCCTGCTCGCCTTCCTCGGTTTCCTGCGCACCGCGGCGCAGTACGAGAAGGGCCTCGACAACGCGCTGCCCGGCGGCGAGAACACCGTCAAGGTGCTCACCGCCCACAAGTCGAAGGGCCTGGAGTGGGACGTCGTGGCCGTCCCAGGCCTGGTCACCGGCACCTTCCCCAGCGCCCAGGGCCGCGAGAAATGGACCTCCCAGGCCAAGGTCCTGCCCCACGGACTGCGCGGCGACACCGACACGCTCCCCGACATCGAGGCCTGGGACTCCCGGGGCATGAAGGCCTTCCAGGAGGCGATGAAGAACCACCAGCACACCGAGGAGCTCCGCCTCGGCTACGTCACCTTCACCCGTCCCCGCTCCCTCCTGCTCGGCTCGGGCCACTGGTGGGGGCCCTCACAGAAGAAGCCCCGGGGCCCCTCCGACTTCCTGCGGGCCCTCCACGACCACTGCACGGCCGGACACGGCGAGATCGAGGTGTGGGCGGACGAGCCGGCGCAGGACGAGGAAAATCCCGCCCTGCACGCGACGACCGCCGACCAGTTGTGGCCCCTGCCCCTGGACGACGCCGCCTTCCGCCGCCGTCGGGCGGCCGCAGAGACGGTCCTCGCCCACCTGGAGACCCTCTCCTCCCACGACGAAGGTCGCCCCGCGGCCGCGCCCGACCCCGACACCTACGACGACCCGGACTGGCCCCCGCCGCCGGACGACGAGCCTCCGTACGAGGACGACGAACCCTTCGACGACGCGTACCTCGCCCACGGCCATCCCGATCAGGACGCCCCCTTCCCCGCAGCGGACGACACGGACTGGGACGCCTGGACCACGGACCGGCCCGAACCGCCCGCACCGACGTCGCCCCACGCACGCGTGCCCCACACCGGACGCGGCCACGACCGCCCGCCCACCGTTCCCCACGCCCGCAGACACCCCGCCGAGGCGGATCTCACACCCGAGGAGGCCCGCGCCGTCGCCTCCTGGGACCGTGACCTCGACGCCCTCGCCGGAGAACTGCTGCGCGCGCGGGAGAGCGTCACCGACGTACCCCTGCCCCTGTCGATGACCGCGTCGCAACTGATGCTCCTGGCCGCCGACCCGGACGCTCTCGCCCAGGAGCTGGCCCGCCCCATGCCACGCCCCCCGCAGCCCGCGGCCCGTCGAGGCATCCGCTTCCATGCCTGGGTCGAGGCCCGCTTCGAGGCACTGCGGCTCCCCATGCTGGAGCACGACGAGCTGCCCGGCAGCGACGCCGAGATCGCCGACGAACGCGACCTGGAAACCCTCAAGGACGCCTTCGAAAACACCGCGTACGCACACCGCACGCCCTACCGGGTCGAGGCACCCTTCCAGCTCGACATCGCCGGACGCGTCGTACGGGGCCGGATCGACGCCGTCTACAAAGAGGGCGACGGCGCCGATGTCACGTACGAGATCATCGACTGGAAGACCCATCGTGCCCCCACCGCCGACCCGCTCCAGCTCGCCGTCTACCGGCTGGCCTGGGCCGAGCAGCAGGGCGTGCCGCTGGAAGCCGTCGAGGCCGCCTTCCTCTACGTGCGCACCGGCGAAACCGTACGGCCGGACGATCTCCCGGACCGGGCCGCGCTGGAGCGGCTGCTCCTGGACGAGCCGGCCGCGTTCGAGCTGCCGGACGAGGATGTCAGCGCGGGCCGATAAGCTCATGACCATGAGCCAGGCCCCGGACAGCGCCGTCCGCACGTACATCGAGCAGCACCGCGCCGCCTTCCTCGACGACCTCGCCGAGTGGCTGCGCATCCCGTCCGTGTCGGCCCAGCCCGACCACGCCGCCGATGTACGCCGCAGCGCCGACTGGCTTGCCGCCAAACTCCGGGAAACGGGCTTCCCTACCGTCGAGGTCTGGGCGACACCGGGTGCCCCGGCGGTCTTCGCCGAGTGGCCCGCCGACGACCCCGGCGCCCCCACGGTCCTGGTCTACGGCCACCACGATGTGCAGCCCGCGGCAGGCGAGGACGGCTGGGACAGCGACCCCTTCGAACCGGTCGTCCGGGGCAATCGCCTCCACGCGCGAGGCGCCGCCGACGACAAGGGCCAGGTGTTCTTCCACACACTCGGCGTCCGCGCCCACCTCGCCACCACCGGCCGCACCGCGCCCGCCGTCCATCTGAAGATGCTGGTCGAGGGCGAGGAGGAGTCCGGATCCATCCATTTCCGTTCCCTCGTCGAGGAGCACGCCGACCGGCTCGCCGCCGACGCCGTGATCGTCTCCGACACCGGTATGTGGGCCGAGGACACCCCCACGGTGTGCACCGGCATGCGCGGCCTCGCCGAGTGCGAGATCCAGTTCCACGGACCCGACCAGGACATCCACTCCGGCTCCTTCGGCGGCGCGGTGCCCAACCCGGCGACCGCCGTCGCCCGGCTCGTCGCCGCATTGCACGACGACCACGCGCGTGTGGCGATCCCCGGCTTCTACGAAGGCGTCAGCGACCTCACCGACCGGGAGCGCGCACTCTTCGCCGAACTTCCCTTCGACGAGGAGCAGTGGCTGCGCAGCGCGAAGTCGTACGCCACCCACGGTGAAGCCGGACACACCACCCTGGAGCGCGTCTGGACGCGCCCCGCCGCCGAGGTCAACGGCATCGGCGGCGGCTACCAGGGGCCCGGCAGCAAGACGATCGTCCCGGCCTCGGCCATGGTGAAGCTCTCCTTCCGGCTGGTCGCCGGCCAGGACCCCGACCACATCGAGAAGATCGTCCGCGACTGGACCACGACCCACGTCCCCGCCGGGATCCGGTACGAGATCACGTTCGCGGCGGCCACGCGCCCGTGCCTGACCCCTCTGGACCACCCCGCCCTGCAGTCCGTCGTACGTGCCATGAGCCGCGCCTTCGGCAAACCCGTCCGCTACACGCGTGAGGGCGGCAGCGGCCCGGCCGCCGACCTCCAGGACGTCCTCGGTGCCCCCGTGCTCTTCCTGGGCATCTCCGTCCCGTCCGACGGCTGGCACGCGCCCAACGAGAAGGTGGAGATCGACCTGCTGCTCAAGGGCGTCGAGACCACCGCCTACCTGTGGGGCGACCTCGCCGAAAACTGGCGCCATGAAGCCTGAAGACTCTGCCCGGCGCGGACCGGCAGACGCCCAGGGGCACGATGAAACCACTGCCCGGCACCCGCGCGAACCTGTTCGAAAACCGCCGCCCCCCAAGCGCCACCACCCACGTCCCGCCGAACCGCCCGTCGAAATATCCGTTCCACCGGGGGAGTTGGAAGCACCTGTGACCACCTGGACCGACCACATCGCCGACCGTCCCATCTCGCTCACCGCCCCCAGCGGCATCGACCGGGCCGCGCACCACCGGCTCGACGAGGCCTGGCTCGCCGCGGCGTGGAGCCACCCCACGACCCGCTGCTTCGTGGTCTCCGGCGGTCAGGTCCTCATCGACGAGACGCCCGACGGGCGTACCGAACTCGTCATGACCCCCTCCTTCGAAGCCCCTCTCACCGAAGCGCACCGCTACTTCCTGGGCAGCGACGACGACGGCACCAGCTACTTCGCCCTCCAGAAGGACGCCCTGCCCGGCCGCATGGACCAGTCCGCGCGCCCCGCGGGCCTGCGCGAAGCCGGCCTGCTCCTCTCGCCCCGCGACGCCGGCCTCATGGTGCACGCCGTCGCCCTCGAGAACTGGCAGCGCCTGCACCGCTTCTGCTCCCGCTGCGGCGAGCGCACCGTCATAGCGGCCGCCGGCCACATCCGCCGCTGCCAGGCATGCGGCGCCGAGCACTACCCGCGCACCGACCCGGCCGTGATCATGGCCGTCACCGACCAGGAGGACCGCATCCTCCTCGGCCGCCAGGTCCACTGGCCCGAGGGCCGCTTCTCGACGCTCGCCGGTTTCGTCGAGCCCGGCGAGTCCATCGAGCAGTCGGTGCGCCGCGAGGTGTTCGAGGAGGCCGGCATCCTCGTCGGCCAGGTCGAGTACGTCGCCAGCCAGCCGTGGCCGTTCCCGTCCAGCCTCATGCTCGGTTTCATGGCCCGCGCCGTCTCCCACGACATCGAGGTCGACGGCGACGAGATCCACGAGGCCCGCTGGTTCTCCCGCGAGGACCTGCGCGCGGGCTTCGAATCCGGTGAGGTCCTCCCGCCGTACGGCATCTCGATCGCGGCCAGCCTGATCGAACTCTGGTACGGCAAGCCGCTGCCGAAGCCGGGCAGCGCGCTCTGAGAGGGCGGTTCGTGACTCTTCGGCACCGCCATGCCTGCCGGCCGCCGGCCGCCGAGCGACCGGAAACGGCCCAGCGGCGACCGGCGACCGTTCACCCGACGAATTCCGCTTCCGCAGCCGTAACACCCGCCGTGAGTACCGCCAGCTGCCCGGCGAACGCCGTCACCACCCGCCCGGCGGTGGCATCGTCGATCAACTGCCTCCGGTAGTGCAGTTCGCCCGACAGCCCTCCCTGCGCGTACTCGACAATGAGCGCCAGGTCGAACTTCGGCTGTGGATGCCTCAGTCGGCGGCGTACGCAGGTGGCCCCCGGCAGTTCGAGCCGGATCGCGGTGCTCATGCTCAGGCAGACCTCCGGGAAGCTGCGCGGGCGCGGGTTCACGTCACGCAGGAGTTCCGCCGCGACCGCGCTGAAGGGGAGGTCCTGTTCCGAGACCGCCTGTGCGAGCTGCTCCGCGGCGGCGAGGACCGCGGACTCGGGTGCGGTGTGCGGGTCGCCGTCGGCGCGTAGCAGCACGGTGTTGACGAAGCAGCCGGTCGCCCGGGAGGAGTGGTTCTCGGTGCGGCCGGCGGTGACCAGGCCGAGCGGGAAATCCTGGAGTCCCAGGGTCTCACCGACCGCGCGTTGGAACGCCGCCGAGAGCAGTGCCGGGAGGGTCGTACCGATCCGGCCCACCGCGGTGGGCGCGGGCAGGGCGGTGCCGAAGGCGATCTCGACCGGGAGGCCGCACGCGTCCGCCGCGTCGAGGACGATCCTGCGGCCGGCCAGCGGCAGCAGCTCCACCCCCTTCAGGCGGGTCACCGCCTCGGCCGCCCTCGCCCGGGTGGCCGGATGGTCGAGAGCCGCCGTCTCGCGCGCGTTGAGGTCGCAGGCGGTGACCGGGGACGGCTCGGGAAGAAAGGCCGGGTCCGCGTAGCGGCGGTGCAGGTCGTCGAGGAAGACCTGGAAGGACACCGCGTCCACGACCAGGTGGTGCCAGACGAAGAGCAGGATGTGGTGGTCCTCGGCCACCGTGATCAGCAGGCAGCGGGTGAGCGGGCCACCGGACAGGTCGATGCCGGTCCTCGACTCGCGCAGGACGAACGCCTCGGCTGCCGACGCCGTATCGCCCGCTTCGGCAGCGGACACCCGCCGCACCGCGATCCGGTGCACCCCGAGCTGCTGCACAGGCAGCGAACCGTCCGCGGTCACCGTCGACCCGAACACCGGATGCGCGGCGAAGGTCGCCTCCAGCGCGGCAGTCAGCAGCCCGGCGTCCAGCGATCCCCGTAGCTCGAAGCACGCGTTCTCGATGTACAGCTCCGGATTATCGGTGACCGTCTCGTGCATCCACATGGCCAGCTGGGCAGGGCTCAGCGGTCCCCGTACCGCACCCTGCGGGGCAGCGGGCACCGCCTGCGTCTCGGTGAAGGGCGCCTCTTCGATCCGCGCGGCAAGCCCCTCGGCGTCGGCGGTGGTCAGGACGTCCGCCGCGCTCACCCGGCGACCGGTCAGCTCCCGCAGCCGGGTCGCCACCCGGACGGCGCTCAGGGAGGTTCCGCCGATGTCGACGAAACCGTCGCGTGCCGACACCGGGGCGGCACCCAGCACGGCCTGCCAGCTGTCGATCACGAGGTCCAAGGCGGTGGCACCGGCACCCAGCGGCGAGGGCCCCGTGACGGAACCGGACAGCGACAAAGCGCCCGCGGCGGACCCGCCCACCGGCGAGATCCCCGCACCCGCACCCGAGCTCGCACCTGGCAAGGACAACGGCAACGGCAACGCCGCCAACGCCGCATGATCCGTCTTACCGTTCTTCGTCAACGGCACCACTTCGACCAGCACGAACGCCGCCGGAACCGCATACGCCGGCAGCCGCTGCCGCAGCCGCGCCCGCGCCGCCCGCTCGTCAAGACCCTCTCCCGGCCGCGGCCGGAGGTATGCGACGACCGCCGGCCCATGCCCCGGCAGATCCCGCGCACCCACCACGACTTCCTGCACATCCACCACCGCGTGAACGGCCGCCTCCACCTCCCCCGGCTCGATGCGGTACCCCCGGACCTTGAGCTGCCGGTCGGCACGGCCACCGAAGACGATGTTGCCGTCCGGCAGGGTGCTGACCAAGTCACCGGTGCGGTAGGCCCGTTCGCCGTCCGGCCAGGTGAAGAAGCGCGCCGCGGCCTCGCCGCTCGCGCCGAGATAACCGCGGGCCACGCACCCGCCGATCGCGACGAGTTCACCGTGCCCGTCGGCGGAGAGCGCGCCCGATTCGTCGATCACGGCCAGCCGGCTGCCGCGGACGGCGGTGCCGATGGGCGTACGGGCCAGCGGATCGCCGCCGGTCCTCGGAACGGTGAACACCGCGCAGATCACGGTGGTCTCGGCGGTGCCGTAGGCGTTCACCACGGTGAGTCCCGAGCGGTGACGCATGAGGTCTTGCAGGAGGCCGAGCGGGATCGGTTCGACGCCGACCATGAGGCGGGTCAGCTCGCGGCAGAACGCGGGGTCGGCGGCCGTACGGGCGCGCAGGTCGGGCAGGAAGGACGGCGGGATGTACGCGGTGTGGATCGCGTGCCGGTCGAGGAAGCCGAGGTAGTCGGCCGCGTCCAGCCGGTCCTCCTCAGGGACGACAACGACGGTGCCGCCGTGGGTCAGCACCGGCCAGACCTCCCAGATGGAGGCGTCGAAGTCGGGGCTGGACCAGGCGGCGCCGCGGTGGACCTCGGGTACGGGGGCCCGGTCCGCGAAGTCGTCGATCAGTTCCAGCACGCCGTGGTGCTCGACCTGCACGCCCTTCGGGTTCCCGGTGGAGCCGGAGGTGTGGATGACGTACGCGACATCGGCGGGACGGGTCGGAACATCAGGGAGGTCCGTGAGGTCCAGGGGTGTCGTGGTGTCCTTTGCCCAGCCGCCGGCGAGCTGCTCCGGCGCCACGGTCGGGCGGCCGTCGACGTCCGCGCCCGCGACGGACAGGCACAGCGCGGGGCGGCAGCCCTGGAGCATCCGGCCGATGCGCCGCGCGGGCTGCGCCGGGTCGATCGGCGCGTAGGCGGCGCCCGTCATGAACGCGGCAAGCGCGGCGGCGATCGCGTCCCGCCCTGGCGGCAGGAGCAGGGCGACCAGGTCCCCCGGGCGCACCCCCCGGGCCCGGAAGTCCTCGGACCACTGCCGGGCGCGGATCATCAGGTGGGCGTACGTGGTCGTGCCCGCGCGGTCGATCACCGCGGGCCGGTGGGCGTGCAGGCGTGCGGCCTCGGCGACCGTGTTGAGCAGGTCCTGGTGTCCAGAGCTCCGACTGCTGTTCATCTGTGCCAACTCATCTCTGTGGGGTGATCGGCTCCGGCGGGTGGCGCGGACAGGGCCGAGGGGGAAGGGGCATACGGGGGGTCAGCCGACAGCGGCGACCTGGGCGTCCGGCGCGCTCTCGCTCACCGCCCGCAGATCCCGCGCCGAGCGCACCGCGTACAGCAACGCCGGTGTGCCGAACATCCACACGGCCCCGGCGATCAGCATCGTCGTAGGTGAGGTGACCAGTGCGGCCGGCCCGATCAGCGCCTGTCCGACCGGTAGCAGTCCGATACTGCCCAGCCACTCGTAGGAGCTGACCCGGCTCATCGCCGCGAGCGGCACGTTCTGCTGCATGGCCGTCAGCATGAAGACGTTGAACATGGACAGGCCGATGTTGCTGATCAGGGCGGCGGCGCCGATGAGCGGGACGGGGGCGGCAGCGGCGAGCGCAAGCAGTTGCAGGCCGTAGAGGCCGAGCGGGACGAACGAGGCGCGCAGGATGAAGCGCGGGCGCATGCGCAGCGCGACGATGCCGCCGATGATCGAGCCGAGGCCCGCGCAGGTGGTGATGACCGCCCAGGCGGAGGCGCCGCCGAGTTCGGCCTTGGAGACCGAGGGGCCGAACACCTGCCAGGCGGGCAGGACGAGGAGATGGAAGCCGGCGCACCAGGCGACCAGGGTCCACAGCCACGTGCGGGACCTGAACTCCTCCCAGCCCTCGCGCAGTTCGTGGATCATCGAGGGGGCGGGCCCGTCCGCGCCGCGCGTCTTGGCCGGCAGGCGCAGCAGGTACAGGGCGATGCCGCTGATGCCGTACGTCAGCCCGTCGGCGATCAGGGCCGCTCCGGGGGAGACG
This sequence comes from Streptomyces sp. NRRL WC-3618, assembly GCF_001280005.1. Lineage (GTDB taxonomy): Bacteria > Actinomycetota > Actinomycetes > Streptomycetales > Streptomycetaceae > Streptomyces. Next base: position 36,081 of record NZ_LGDW01000213.1, read on the forward strand.
AACGAGACGAGGATGCCTCCGATGGCGGGGCCGATGGTCCAGGCGGTGTTCTCGCTGAGGCCCATCATGCCGTTGGCCCGCTGGAGGTCGCCGGGTGCGACGACCTCGGCGATCAGCCCGGTCGAGGCCGGCTGGAAGAACGCGGCGGCGGTGCCGGCGACCAGCTGGAGCACGATCATGGTGGTGATGGAGGCGTGGCCGGTGAGCAGCAGGGTGCCCAGCAGGAGCTGGGAGCAGAACCTGACGACGTCGCAGACGAGCATCAGGCTCCGGCGGCCGACCCGGTCGGCGATCACCCCGCCCGCCAGCAGGAGGGCGACGGTGGGCACGATGCGCGCGGCGAGCACGATGCCCAGCACCGACGCCGAGTCGGTGAGGTCGAGCACGGCGAAGGCGAGGGCGATGGGCACGATGGCGTCGCCGATGACGGACGAGGTCTGACCCACGTACAGCAGCCGGAAGGGGCGCTGCCGCAGCAGCGACGGTTCTCGCGAGGTGGTCACGGTGTCCTTCTGGGGAGAGTTTCGTCAGGCCTGTACGGCCGGCGCGTCGGGGCGCGGGGTGGGGTTGCCGGGCTCGAGATCCCGCGTTTCCTCGGCGGCCAGCAGTGCACCGAGGCTTTCCTCGTCCATCTCGTCCATCTCGGCCACGAGCGCTTCGACGACGGCCTGGGCGAGCCCGGCGACGGTGGGTGCGTTGAGCAGGGCCCGGATAGGGAGGTCCATGGCGAAGGCGCGGCGCAGCCGGGCCATCAGGCGCACGGCCAACAGCGAGTCGCCGCCGAGGTCGAAGAAGCCGCGGTGCCGTGCGACCGGGCCGCACCCCAGCACCTCGTCGAAGAGCGCGGCGACGGATGTCTCGATCTCGCCCTGCGGCCCGTCCTCGGGCTCGGCCGCTGTCCGGGCGCGGTCGGGTGCGGGCAGCTGCGCGCGGTCGAGCTTGCCGTTTGAGGTGAGCGGCAGCGCCGCGAGGACGGTCGAGGTGGCGGGCACCATGTGCGGGGGCAGGTGCCGGGCGAGGTGGTCGCGCAGGTCCCGCTCGGTGGCATCCGGGTCGGCGTCGGGGGAGAGGACGAGGTAGGAGGCGAGCCGGGGGTGCCCGGGGTCGGTCTCGTCCAGTACGACGGCGGCGGCTGCGACCAGGGGGTGGCTCGTCAACGTCCGCTCGATCTCGCCGAGTTCGATCCTGAACCCGCGGAGTTTGACCTGGTGGTCGCGGCGCCCCCGGTACTCCAGCTCGCCGTCGGGCCTGCGGGCCGCGAGGTCGCCGGTGCGGTAGAGCCGTCCGCCGCCGCCCGCGGGGTCGGGCAGGAAGCGCTGCGCGGTGAGGTCGGGCCGGTTGAGGTAGCCGTCGGCGACGCCCGCGCCGCCCACGAACAGCTCGCCCGTCTCGCCGTCCGGCACCGGTTCGAGACGGTCGTCCAGCAGGTGCAGGGTGAGGTCGGCCAGCGGGGCGCCGATGGGGCTGCCGGGGCGGTCGAGGTCGGCTCGGGTGACCGGGCGGTGGGTGACGTGGACGGTGGTCTCGGTGATGCCGTACATGTTGATCAGACTCGGCGCGTCGGTGCCGTACCGGTCGATCCACGGGCGCAGCGTCGCGACGTGCAGGGCCTCGCCGCCGAACACCACCGTGCGCAGGGATGTCCCGGGGAAGCCCGCGGCCCCGGCGGCGGCGATCAGGTGGGTGAAGGCGGTCGGGGTCTGGCTCAGGACGGTGACCCGTTCGGCGCGCAGCAGTTCCCACATGGCGTCGGGGTCCCGGGTGACGGCGTACGGGACGACGACGAGCCGGCCGCCGTGCAGCAGCGCGCCCCAGATCTCCCACACGGAGAAGTCGAAGGCCGCCGAGTGGAACATCGTCCACACGTCCTCGGGGCCGAAGGCGAACTTCTCCTCGGTGACGGAGAACAGGCGCAGGACGTTGGCGTGGGTGACCCGTACGCCCTTGGGGCGGCCGGTCGAGCCGGAGGTGTAGATGACGTAGGCGGCGTCCGTCGCGCAGACCTGTTCGGGTTCGCCGGCCGGCTCGTGCCCGGCGGCGGGCGGGTCGACCGTGAGGAACGGGATGTCGTGGACGCCGAGCCGTTCGTCGAGGCCGGGGCCACCGAGGAGGATGCCGCAACCGGCGTCGCTCAGGGTCAGCCGCAGGCGTTCGTCGGGGTAGCCGGGGTCCATCGGCACATAGGCGGCGCCGGTGCGCAGGACTGCCAGCATCGCGGCGATCAGGCCGACGCCGCGGTCCGCGCACAGCCCCACCAGCGTGCCCCGGCCCGCTCCGGCCGCGCGCAGCCGCCCGGCCAGTTCCTCGGCCGCGCGCTCCAGTTCGGCGTAGGTCAGGGACCGGCTGTCGTCCGACACCGCCGTGCGGTCCGGCCACCGGCTCGCGGCCCGGGCGAAGGCCCCGTACACACCTGAAACAGTCATGACGTCAATTCCTTGTGCTCGGTGGGAAGTCGGTACGAGTCCTCGGCGGTGCGGCGAACGGTGGCGACGACGGCCGCGTCCTCGTGCAGGTAGAAGTGGCCGCCGGGGAAGATGTGCTGGCGGAAGGCCGCGCCGGTCGCCTCCTGCCAGGCCAGGTTCTCGGCCGGGGTGACGGAGGGGTCCTGCGCGCCGGTCAGCGCGGTGACCGGACAGCTCACGCCGCTGCCGGTCCAGGGCCGGTAGCTCTCCCCGGCCCGCAGGTCCGCCCGCAGCACCGGCAGCAGGAAGGCCATCAGCTCCCGGTCCCGCGCGATCGCCTCGTCACAGCCGCCCATCTCTTCGAGCCACCCGATGAGTCGGTCGTCGGGGAGCCTGTACGACGCCGTCGCGCGGGCCGGTCTCCCCGGTCCCGGAGATCCCGAGACGAACAGGTGCGCGGGGCTGATCCCGTACCGCTGCTCCAGGCGCCGGGCGACCTCGAAGGCGACCAGGGAGCCCATGCTGTGGCCGAAGAGGACCAGGGGGAGACCGGGGCGGGCGGTGAGCCGGGGTGCCACCTCGTCCGCCAGTTCCTCGCAGGTCTCCAGCAGGGGTTCGGTGAAGCGGCCGGTGTGGCCGGGGTGGGTCACGGCGAGGAGTGCGATCCGCGGTCCCAGCGCTCGCTGCCAGCCCCGGTAGGCCGCCCCCGACCCGCCCGCGTGCGGGAACGCCACGACGACGGCCTCCGTCGCGGCCGGCAGGTCCGCCACGTCCGGGCACGGGCTCCCGGTCACCGGGCGGTGCCCGTGAAGGTTCGGGCGCTCAGCGGCCTGGTGTCCGTCCAGGCCCGGGCGATGCGGTCGAGACACTCGGCCTCGGTCCCGGGCCCGCCTTCCGCCCGCCAGCCGTCGGGGAGGGGGCGCCTGCCCGGCCAGATCGAGTACTGCTCCTCGGCGTTGACGACCACCAGATGGGAGGCATCGGGGACGGAAGGGGAAGGGGGCATGGTGGGGGCTCCTGGTCCGGGGCGGAAAGGACGGGTCGGGTCAATGGGTGTACGAGCGGCGGGCGGTGAGGTCGGTCGGACGGTTCGGGTCGGGTCAGCCCGTGTGCGGGCCCCGCGCGGTGAAGCTCAGGTCCGTCAGCAGGTCGAGGTCGGCGGGTGCGCCCTCCAGCCGCAGGCGGGCGGCTTCGCGCCACAGCCGTTGCGGCGGGCCGAGCCGGACCGCCTCCACGCGGGCGAGGCGGTAGTGACGCTGGACACCGAGTTCCGCGGTGAGGCCGTGGACCCCGCAGACGTGGACGGCGGTCCGGGTGGTCTCCAGGGCGAGTTCGGCGGTGAGGGCGAGCGCGTCGACCGCCGCGCGGGCGGCCGTGCGGCCCTGGTCCGCCAGGGCCGCTGCCCGCCGGACCACCAGGCCTGCCGCGATCAGCCTGGCCTTGAGCGCGGCGAGGGCGAAGGCGACGGCCTGATGGTCGCTGAGCGGCACACCGAACTGCCGGCGCCGCGTGGTGTAGGCGCTCGCCTCCTCATGGGCCCCCGTCGCGACGCCCAGCAGATAGGCCGCCTGACGGACCCTGCGCCGGGCGAGCAGTCCGTCCGGGACGGGCACAGCCTCCTCCCGGCGCACGACCACGCCGTCGAGGTACAGCCGGGCCGTGCCGTCCGCCGTCATCTCGAACCGCAGGCCGGGGCGGTTCCGGGGCAGCGGTACGACGGTGTCCCCGGCGCCGGTGAGCGGCGTCCCACGCGAGCCCGCCGACGTACCCGTCACCGCGTCGGCCGGCAGCGTCAGCAGCAGAAGGTCGGCATCCGCGTCGTCGATCTCCCAAGTGCCGGAGATTTTCCAGCCGTTGTCCGTCGACAGGACTACGGCCGCGCCGTCAGGGGTGCCGGCCGCAGCAGTGACGGTTCCCGCGGCGATGCCCGCCGGCCACTCCTGGAGACCGGGAACGGCACGCAGCAGGTCGGCGGCCAGAGCCACGTCCCGGTAGGGCCCGCCCAATCCAAGCCGCCCGAGCTCCTCGCACACCATTGCCGAAGCCCCCAGCCCGAGATCGAACCCGCCCGACACGGCCGGCGCGTCGAAGCCGGGGACCCCGAGTTCGACCAGTTGGGGCCAGCCGGGGCAGGCGGCACCCGGCAGGGCGGCGGGGCCGTGCACCGCCCGAGCCGTGTCCCTGTCCCGGCCCAGAACGGCCGCGCCGAGCCGGTCGCGGACCGCCGCGCGCAGCTGCCGCAGCAGCGGATCGGCGCCGGCCCGGTCGGCCTGAGCACCTTGCGCGCCCTGGGTACCCGCCGAGGCGATGATCTGGAGCATCACCTCGGAGGTACCCGCCGACAGGGTCAGACCCGGCGCCTCCCGATAGGCCGCTTCGAGGACCGCCGACCGGGCGCCGGGGCGAGTCCGCGCCCCGCCGGTCAGTCGGTTCGCCCAGCAGGCCACCCCCTGGGCCGTCTCGCTGGTCAGATACTTCGCGGTGGCCGTCGCGACATCGTCCGGGGCACCGGCACTCGCGTCGATCGCGTCGATCACGTCCCAGGACAGCAGCCGGCCCGCCTCGACCTCGGCGCCGAACCGGCCGATCTCCGCCAGGTTCTCCTCGGTGGCGGCGCTGTCGCGCAGTTCGGCGAGGGCGGCGGCGTACCAGCGTTCGGCCTTGAGGGAGTAGTCCAGGCCCGTGCGTTCGACGGCGAGCGCCTTGGTGAGCAGGGGCCAGCCGCCGCCGACGGGGCCGATCACGTCGGCGGCCGGCACCCGGACCCCGTCCAGTCTGATCCGATGGAACTGTTCGTCGGCGATGCCGTGAATCACCTCGCGTCGGACACCCGGCGCGTGGAGGTCGACGAGGAAGAGGGTGATGCCCCGGTAGCGGCCCCCGGGCTCGCCGGTGCGGGCGGCGCACAACGCGATGTCGGTGATGTCGCTCTTGAGGCTGTACGACTTGGTGCCGGTCAGCTCGAAGCCGCCGTCGCAGACGGTCGCCACGGTCTCCAGTGCGGCCAGGTCGGAGCCGGTGCCCGGCTCGGTGTAGAGGACGCTGGCGAAGGCGCTGCCGTCGGCGAGCGCGGGCAGGTGGCGGGCCTTCTGCTCGGGGGTGCCGGCCATGAGCAGGAACAGGCCGACGATCTGGACGGAGTTGACGTGCAGAGTGTCGGGGACCCCGGCCCGTACGAGTTCTTCGGCCACCGCGGCGGCGTCGGCGAGACCCAGGCCCAGGCCGCCGTACTCCTCGGGCCAGTTGACGGCCAGCAGGCCGCGGCGGCCGAGGGCGCGGTACAGGGGGCGGACGTCGGGCTCGCGCACGCCGGGGTCGGCGAGGCGGTCGAGCAGGTCGCGGACCTCGGGGTCGGCGAGGGCTTCCTGGACCTGGGCGCGCGGCGAAGCGGGCCCCGCCGCCAGGGGGTACGTGAGTTCGCCGACGGTCATCGTGTCGCTCCGCTCTCCGCCTGGAGCAGGCGGGCCGCCTCGGCCTCGGACATCTGCTCGATCCTCGTCATCAGGTCGTCCTCGGCCGCGGCCGAGGCGCGTGAGGTGTCGACGAGCGCGGCGAGTCCCGCGACGGTGGGCGCCTGGAAGAACTCCGAGAGGGACACCGTCGCCTCGAACAGCGCGGTGATCCGGGACATCAGCGCCACGGCCTGGAGGCTGTTGCCGCCGAGTTCGAAGAAGTCCTCGTCGACGCCGACGCGCTCGCGCCGCAGGAGTCCCGCGAACACCCCGGCCAGGGTGCGTTCGGTGTCGTTCCTGGGTTCCGTGTGCGCGGTCGGGTCGCCCCCGTCGAGTTCGGGTTCGGGCAGGGCCCGGTGGTCGACCTTCCCGCTGACCGTCAGGGGCAGCGCGGGCAGGGTCACGTAGTACGAGGGAGCCATGTAGCGGGGCAGCCGCTGCCCCACCTCGGTCCGTAGCCCGGGGACGTCCACCGAGTCGGGCGCGACGTACGCCACGAGGTGGCGGTCCCCGCGCGGGTCGGTCCAGGGGACGACCGTGACCTGGTCCACGCCGGTGGCGCCGGCCAGCGCGGCTTCGACGTCGCCGAGTTCGATGCGCAGTCCGCGGATCTTGACCTGCTTGTCGATCCGGCCGAGGAAGACCAGGCTGCCGTCGCGGCGGCGCCGGACCAGGTCGCCGGTGCGGTAGAGCCGGCCGTCCGGGGCGGACCCGAACGGGTCGGGCACGAACTTCTCCTGGGTGAGTTCGGGGGCGCCCAGGTAGCCGCGGGCCAGTCCCTCGCCGCCGATGAGGAGCTCCCCGGCCACGCCGTACGGGACGGGTTCGAGGTGGCGGTCGACGACGTGGGCGACGTGGCCGGCGATGGGCAGGCCGATCGGCGGGGACGAGGCCCATTGCCCCTCGCACTCGTGCACGACCATGGTGACGGTGCACTCGGTCGGGCCGTAGCCGTTGAAGAAGCGCCGGCCGGGGTTCCACCGGTTGACGAGTTCACCGGGGAACGCCTCGCCGCCGACGAACACGATCCGCAAGGAGGGGAAGCGCTCCGGCTTCAGCAGCGCCATGACGGTCGGGGGCAGGTCGGTCACGGTGATGCCGGCACTCTCGATGAGGTGCTGGAGCGCGTCGACGTCGAGCCGTTGTGCGTCCGTGGCGAGGTGGAGGCGGGCGCCGGTCAGCAGCGCGTTGAACATCTCGCCGACCGACACGTCGAAGTTCGCGGCGGCGTATCCGAGGACCCGGTCCGCCGGGGTGAGGTCGAACAGCTCGCGTGCCGCCTCGACGAAGCCGACCACCGAGTGGTGTTCGACGAGGACGCCCTTGGGGACGCCGGTGGTGCCGGAGGTGTACAGCACGTAGGCGAGGTCGGCCGGATCCGGGCCCCGGTCCGGTGCGTCGGCCGGGCGGCTCGCGAGGACGTCCGCCGACCGGTCGAGGAGCAGCGCCCCGGTGCCGTCCGCGGGCAGCCGGTCCGCCAGGGCCTCATGGGTGACGATCAGATCCGGTGCCGCGTCGTCGAGTATCGCCGTCATACGGGCGGCCGGATAGGCCGGGTCGACGGGGACGTACGCGGCGCCCGCCTTCAGTACGGCGAGGACGGCGGTGACGAGGTCCGCGGCGCGCGGCAGGCACAGCACCACCCGGCCGCCCGGCTTCACCCCCCGCTCACGCAGCAGGTGGGCCAGTCGATTGGCCCGGACATCGAGTTCTCCGTACGTCAGTTGCTCGTCCCCGGTGACCAGGGCGGTCGCGTCCGGGGTGGCGCGGGCGTGGCGTTCGAAGGCGGCCGGGACCGAGAGGGGCGGTACGGCGAGGGCGGGGCCGTTCCAGCGGGTGAGGTGTTCCTCGCGCTCCTCGGCGGACATGAGGGCGGCGCGGGAGGCGCGGCACCCCGGGTCGCGGGTGACCGTGGCCAGCAGCTCCCGGTAGGCCGACTGGAACTGGGCGATCGTCTCCGGGTCGAAGAGGTCGGTGCTGAACTCGACGGCGACCTCGGTGCTTTCGGCTCCCGTCACCACGCTCCAGCTCAGGTCGAACCGCGAGGTCCCCGGATCGATCAGCCGCTGGTCGACGTCGAGGCCCGGCAGGGTGAGTGGGGAGCCGGCGTTCTGGTAGGCGAAAACCACCTGGAAGACCGGGGAGCGGGACGGGTCGCGGCGCGGGCGTACCGCCTCCACCAGTGCGTCGAAGGGCAGTTCGGCGTGGCCGAGCGCGTCCCGGGTGACGGCGGCGACCCGGTCGAGCAGTTCCCGGAAGGTGGGATCGCCGGAGAGGTCCGCGCGCAGGGGGAGCATGTTGACGAAGAAGCCGATGAGGTTCTCGGCCTCCACGGTGTCGCGGCCGGCGACCGGGGTCCCGATCACCAGGTCGTCCTGGGCCGTGCAGCGGTGCAGCAGCAGGAGGAAGGCCGACAGGTGGACGACGTAGGGCGTGGTCCCGGCCGACCTCGCCAGTTCGTCGACGGCCGCGCCGGTCCGGGGCGGCAGCGCGGCCGTGCGGCACGCGCCGCGGTAGGAGATCTCGGCCGGCCGGGCCCGGTCCGCAGGCAGTTCCAGGGTGGGCGCGCCCGCGAGGGTGTTCCGCCAGAAGTCGGTGAGCTGGCGGTGGCGGTCGCCGGTGAGGCGGTCGCGCTGCCATTGCGCGTAGTCGCCGTACTGGACGGGGAGGGGTTCGATCCGGCCGGCCGCGGCGGCGTCGCCGGTGCCGGCCGCGTAGTAGGCGGCGAGTTCCCCCGCGAACACGCCGCTGGACCAGCCGTCGAAGACGGCGTGGTGGACGACGAGGAGCAGAATCTGTTCGTCGTCGGCCGTCCGCAGCAGTTCGGCCCGCCACAGGGGTGCCCGCGCCAGGTCGAACGGCGCCCGCGCCAGCGCCCGCGCGATCCGCTCGGCCTCGGCCTCCGGCTCGGCCTCGGTCCGCAGGTCCCGCACGGGGAGTTCCACCACGAGGTCGGGTACGACGAACTGGCGCGCCTCGCCCGCCTCTTCGCGGAATCCGGTTCTGAGCACCTCGTGTCGCGCGACCACGGAGGCCAGCGCCCCTCGCAGGGCGGGGACGTCGAGCCGGCCGCCGATCCGGAACGCGGTGCCCACGTTGTAGGTGGCCCGGCCGGGCGCCAGCCGGTCGAGGAACCAGAGGGTCTGCTGGCCGTGGGAGAGCGGCGCCGGTCCGGTGGTCCGGCGCGGCGCCGGCTGCGCGGCGGACGTCTGCCGGGCGCCCGCACGCAGCCGGGTCAGCAGCTCGGTCCTTCGGTCCTCCGGAAGGCGCGCCAGCCTTTCGATCAACTCACTCACCGCGGAACTCCTTAAAGCCTGCCGCCCAACGGGCGCGAATTGTTTTCCAGAATAGTTTCCGAACCCTTCCGCGCCTTCCTTCGCGTGCTGAATCCCCGGTACGCAGAAGAATGAGGAAAGCGTAGTCCGAGGACCTTTTCTCAACGTCATGATTACCCCCCGGGTAATCATGACGCTTACCCGTAAGGGAAGTCCGGGTAAGCATTTGTACGGTGTTCCTTTTCCTCGCCCCGTCCGTCTAGCATGACCCCGGTGCGGCGAACAGTGGGTGCCGTACATCACGGCTACTGGACTTCCGGGGAAGCGGGTCGAAAATGACTGATGACAGCGAAGATGTCCGAGAGCAGCCGCGGATCATCGCTCTGTGGAGTGCGCCGAGATCCCGGTCCACCGCTTTCCTGCGGATGATGATGCAGCGCGACGACCTGGTCGTTCTGCATGAGCCCTTCTCCATTCTGGCGGGTTTCGGCGAGTTCGAGATCGCCGGGCGCACTGTGCGCACGGCGTCCGAACTCATCGAGAAGATGCGGGAGCTGAGCAGGGAGAAGCCGGTGTTCTTCAAGGACACAACGGACTTCCACTATCCGGAGGTGCTGGCCGACGAGAGGTTCCTGCGAGAGGGCGCGCATACGTTCGTCATTCGTGATCCGGCGGAGGTGATCGCCTCCCATTACGCGCTCAATCCCGACCTCGACCGCGCCGATGTCGGATTCGCGCGACTGCACGAGCTGTACACGGCCGTGGAGAAAGCACAGGGCGCGCCGCCGGTCGTCGTCGACTCCGACGATCTGCTCGACCACCCGGAGGCGACGGTCCGTTCCTATTGCGCGCGTATCGGTCTGATTTTCCGTGCCGACGCCCTGACCTGGCAGTCCGGTGTGCCGTCGGAATGGCGCAAGACCGAGCGCTGGCATGTGGACGCGAGCGAGAGCACCGGATTCGTCCGGCGCGAGAAGCAGTACACGGACACGGTGGAGAGCAACGCCCACCTGGCCGAGATCCACGCGGAGCAGCTTCCGTTCTACTCGTACCTTTTCGAGCGCCGGATCGCGGTGGAGGCGTGAGCGGCGCCCGTACCGCGCCGCCGACCGGGGCGGAGGCGCTGTCGCCGACGAAGCGGGCGCTGCTGGAGCTGATGCGCAGCCGCCGGGCCGCCGGCGGGGGTGTGGTCGTGCTCAGGGACGGGGAGCCCGGCGCGGGTGATCCGCTCGTGCTCGTCCACCCCATCGGCGGCGGCGTCTTCTGCTACGCGGAGCTGGGCAGGCGGCTGCCGCCGGGGCGGGCGGTCTGGGCGATCGCCGCGGACGGTCTGCTCGACGGCGCGGGGCCCGAGCCGACCCTCGCCGAACTGGCCCGGCACTACCGGGAGTTGCTGGCCTCCGAGGGGCTGCGTACGCCGGCGGCGGTGGCGGGCTGGTCGTTCGGCGGGGTCGTCGCCCATGAGATGGCGCGGCAGTGGTCCGCCGGTACGGACCGGCCGGCGCCGCCCGTCGTACTGATCGACTCCGCGCCGTGGCCCGAGGAGGCCGGGGCCTGGACGCCGGCCGAGACCCTGCGGGCCTTCGTCGAGGACCTGCTGGGCTGGAGCGGCACGGAAGGGCACCCCGCGTTGACCGCGTCGACCTGGGAGCTCCCGGCGGTGGACGCGCTGGCCTCAACCGTGTCCCAACTGCGCCTGAACGGGCGGGACTTGGGTCTGTCCCCCGCCGATCTGCACGTCAAGTACCGGGTGTTCGAACGCGCCACCCGGGTCATGCGGGCCCACCGCCCGGCGCGGCACACCGGCCCGGTCACGATGATCCGCGCCGCGGACTCACCGGCCGACCCCGAACCATGGGCCGCCCTGGCCGACGGACCCGACCTCGCCGTCGTCACCGTCCCCGGCGACCACTTCGGCGTCCTGCGGGACCCGGTGGTACGGCGGGTCGCCGCGACCCTCGCCGCGATCTGACATCCGGGCCACAGCCCGCCCGACAAACCTGGAGTGAACGCCGTGAGCGTGCCGACGACCGATCAGAACATCACCACCGAAGCCTTCGAAGCGTCCTTCGGGGAAGCACAGAGCGAGACGGCCGAGGACGAGTACCGCCACGAAGCCGAGCTGTACGACGTCCTGTGGGCCGACCTCAATACCCTCGACCTGCCGTTCCAGCTGGCCCGCACCGAGGAGTTCGGCGGCCCGCTGCTCGAACTGGCCTGCGGCACCGGCCGGGTGCTGCTGCCCTGCGCCGAACTGGTCGAGCGTGCCGTGGGCGTCGACATATCGCCGTCGATGCTGGAACAGGGCCGCGCGGCCCTGGCGGCGGCCGACCTGCCGGAGGGACGCGTCGAACTGGTGGAGGGCGACTTCCGCACCTTCCGGCTCGGCGAGAAGTTCGCCCTGGTCCTCGCGGCCGGTCAGCCGATGTACCACCTGGAGACCACCGAGGACTGGCTCAGCGCCCTCACCTCGATACGCGAACACCTGCAGCCCGGCGGCAGGTTCGCCACCGGTGTGCCCATCTTCAGCGACGAGGTCGTCGCCGAGTACGACCGGCGTCAGTTGTTCGCCGGAGAGATCCGCCACCCCCGTACCGGGCAGCGGATCGCCATGTGGGACTTCAACACCTTCGACACCGCGGCGCAGAAGATCACCCGGCGCCGGGTGAGCGAGGTCCTCGACGAGGAGGGCTTGGTCCTGGAGAGCCGGCACAGCCTGCGGACGAACTACTACCGCTCCCCGGAGCAGATCCGCGAGCTGCTCGGCCGGGCCGGTTTCCGGATCGACCGGGAGCACGGCGGTTTCGACGAGTCCCCCTTCGAGCCCGGCTCCGAGTACTACGTCTGGGTCGCCTCCGCCGCCGAGTGAGCCGCCCGCACCACCCCCTTCACCAGCGCACACGAGGAGACCAGCCATGTCCACGGTGATCGAGAACCGCACCCGGGACCGGATCGAACAGACCATGCGTACCGCCTGGGCCGAGGTGCTGGGCACCGACGCCTTCGGGCCCGACGACAGCTTCTTCACCCTGGGCGGCGACTCGATCACGGCGATCCGGCTGGTGGGCGTCTGCCGCGCGGGCGGCGTCGAGATGAAGGTCGCCCAGGTCTTCCTGCACCCCGTCTTCCGCGACCTGGTCGCCTTCCTCGGCGGCCCGGAGTCCGCCGGACCCCCTCCGGCCGAGGACCAGGCCCGGCTGTCGACGACGCTCGCCGACCTCGACCCGGCGCTGGTCCCCGCGGGCGTGGTGGACGCCTACCCACTGTCCGCCGTGCAGTTGGGCATGCTCTACCACTGCGAACTCGACGGGGACACGGGCCTCTACCACGATCTGACCAGCTGTGAGATCCGGGGCCGCTGGGACCGGGCCGCGCTGGAGGAGTCCCTTGCCGTCCTGTGCGACCGGCACGACGTCCTGCGCACCTCCTTCGACCTCGCCGACTTCCCCGAACCGCTCCAACTCGTGCACGCGCGGGCCGTCGTACCCGTCGAGGTCGAGGACCTGAGCGCGCTGGACCGTACGGGACAGGAGGAGGCGCTGGCCGGCTGGTGGGCGCGGGAGGCCGGCGTACCTTTCGACCTGTCGGCGGCGCCGCTCCTGCGCGTTCACGTCGGCCTGCGCTCACCGCACTCCTTCCAGCTCTCCCTCTCGGTTCACCACATCCTGGTGGACGGCTGGAGCTACGCCCGCCTCGTCACCGAACTGCTCACCGAGTACGCGCGCCGTACGGCCCCGACGCCGACGCCGTACGACGCCGCGCCCGCGCTGCCCGCTCTGTCCGGTGTCAGGTACCGCGACTTCATCGCGCACGAACAGCGGGCCGTCGCCTCGGCGGACTCCCGCGACTTCTGGTCCGGGCTGCTGGCCGGTGCCGCCGTCCTGCCGCTGCCGGCGCCGGACGGGTCGGGGCGCGGCGAGGCGGAGGCGGAGGCGCTGACCGTGCGGACGATACCGGCGGACCTGACGGCTGGTGTGCGGCGGGTCGCGAACGAGCTGCGGGTGCCGGTGAAGAGCGTCCATCTCGCGGCGTATCTGCACACGTTGAGCGCCCTGTCGCAGGCGCCCGACGTGGTCGGCGGGATCTGCGGGAGCAGCCGGCCCGAGCGGGAGGGCGCCGAGCTGGTCCTCGGGGTGTTCATCAACGTGCTGCCGGTCCGGCTCGTCGTGCGCGGCGGGACCTGGGGCGAGCTGGTCACGGCCGCCTTCGAGGCCGAGCGCGCGCATCTGCCGCACCGCGCGTACCCGCTCGCCCGTATCCAGCGGGACCTGGGGCGGGCGCCCTTCGAGACGATGTTCAACTTCACGGATCTGCACGCGTTCGACGCCATCGGCACGCTGCGGGGCGTCGAGGCGGACGGGTGGCGCTTCGCCGACCGCACCAATTTCCCCGTCGTGGTGGAGGTGAACCGGCGCCCGCTCCAGGAGGAGGTGTTCGACCTCCAGGTCAGGGTCGACCCGGAGGCGACGGCCGCCGCGACCGGGCAGCGGCTGGCGGACCTGTTCCTGGAGGCGCTGGCGCGGCTGACCGCCGATCACACGGCGGCGTACTGACGTATCGCACGGCGGCGGTCCGACCGGGCCGCCGCCCCTTCCCTTTTCGTGAAACGGAGTGGTCATGGAGTACCGACGGTTCGGACGCCTCGGCTGGCAGGTCGGCGAAGTCGGCTACGGCATGTGGGGCATCGCAGGCGGTGAGGGCGGATGGGCCGGCGCCGACGACACGGTGGGTGACGCGGCGCTGCGGGAGAGCGTGCGTCTCGGCTGCAACTTCTTCGACACGGCCTGGATCTACGGCCGCGGCCACAGCGAGGAGCTGCTCGGCAGGCTGGTGGCCGACGAACCGCAGAACCGCCTCTACACGGCGACGAAAATCCCCCCGAAGAACCGCGTGTGGCCGTCCGGCCGGGAATCCAAACTCGAAGAAGTATTCCCCGCCGACCACATCATGGAATACGCGCACAAGAGCCTCGAAGGCCTGGGAACGGAATCGATCGATCTTCTTCAGCTGCACGTCTGGGAGGATTCCTGGGCCGACGACGAACGCTGGCAGGAACCGATCCGCGCACTGAAGGACCAAGGGCTCGTGGAAGGTTTCGGTATCAGCGTCAACCGCTGGGAGCCGGAGAATGTCCTCAAGGCGCTGGAGACCGGCCTCGTCGATTCCGTGCAGGTGATCTACAACATTTTCGACCAGGCGCCCGAGGACGAACTCTTCGACGTCTGCGTGGAAAAGGACATCGCCGTCATCGCCCGGGTCCCGTTCGACGAGGGCACGCTCACGGGGACGCTGACCGAGGACACGACCTGGCCGGCCGGTGACTGGCGCACCTCGTACTTCGTCCCGGAGAACCTGAAGGCGAGCGTGGCACGGGCCGAGGCGCTGAAGGAGGTACTGCCGCCGGGGATGACGCTCCCCGAGCTGGCGCTGCGCTTCATCCTGCGGCACCCGGCGGTGAGCACCGTCATCCCCGGGATGCGCAGCCTCGGGCATGTACGGTCCAATCTGGGCGTGAGCGGCCGGGAGCCGCTGTCCGACGAGTTGACGGCGACGTTGCGCGGGCACCGCTGGGACCGGGTGCCGACCGCCTGGTCCCAGTGACCGATCGTGCCGTACGGGGGTGGAGAGAAGGGGGTCCTTCTCTCCACCCCCGTACGGCACGATCAGCTCGCGGCCTCCAGCTGCCAGTGGTGACCGCCCTGGGTGAAGCGGGTCTGGCGGGCGGTGCCCCGGTTGCCGGGGAGGTCCGTCAGCGTGTGGACCGTCACCGTGCCGCGGTACAGCTCGGCCACCACCGTGCCGCTGACCTCGGCGGCGAGGATGTCCGCGGCCTCGGCGGCGGCGCGGCCCGCGGCGTCGAAGCAGCGGCCCTCGTACACGGCGGTCGCGAGCGCGCCGGACAGCTCGCGCATCAGCAGCGTGCCGGGCTTGTCCAGGCACGCCTGCCGCAGCGCCGCGAGGCACTGCCCGAGTACGTCGAGGCCGGGCGCCTCGTAGACGCCGCGGCACTTGGTGCCGTTGACCCGGTTCTCCACGGTGCTGCGCAGCGAGATGCCGTGCCGTCCGCCGTTCGCGTTCGCCCGCAGCACGGCCTCCAGCCCCGACACCGGCACGCCGTCGATCTCCACCGGCCTGCTGCGCTCGAACCGGATGCGGACCGTCTGCGGTTCGTCGGCGGCCTGCGGGGGCCAGACCGTCATCAGCGGCGACACGGCGGTCGGCGGCGTGGCCAGCGACTCCAGCAGGTCGCTCTCGTGCGAGAAGCCGGCCAGATTGCCCTCGACCGAGTACGTCGCCCAGCCGGCCAGCTGCTCGGGGAAGCCGACCGAGTCCAGGTACGCGGCCATGCTCCCGCGGTCGGGGAAGCGCTCGCGCATCCAGGGTGCCGTCCAGGGCGCGAAGACCTCCAGGTCGGGCGCCAGGGCCGCGCCGTAGCGGGCGAACCGGGCCTGGTCGTTGCCGCCGCCGACGCAGCCGTGGGCGAGGATCTCGCACCCGTCCGCGCGCAGGGCCCCGGCGAGCCCGCTGACCAGCACGGCGCGCGAGGCCCCGGTGGTGTTCCAGTAGCCGCCGTCGTACGACGCCTCGTGGGCGACGAGCCGCAGCGCGGTCTCGGCCATCTCGGCCCGCAGGTCGACGGCCCGGACGGTGAGCCCGAGCCGACCGAGCGCCTCGTACAGGGCGGCGTCGGGGGCCGGACCCGTCTGGCCGATGTCGGCGACGTAGGCGATCGTCTCCACGCCCTGCGCGGCCAGCCAGGCCGCGACGGCCACGCTGGACAGTCCGCCGGAGACGAGCATTCCGACTTTCCTGCCCCACAGTTCTTCGATATCCATCGTCGACCCCTCCACTTCGATACCGGACACATGAAATTCGGCGCAACAGTACTGCCGTTTTTTTCCGGCTGTCAATTACCCGGGGAAGAACCCGCTGGATTCCGCCGGGTAATCATTTCCCGTACGCCGGTGTAATCGCCTGAATATGTGTGGAGGGAAAAGGCGTGCCCTATGCTCGCTCCGGTGAGGCCGCCCCGCCGGCCCTTCGGGAAGCAGGACGTTCAGGGAGCGCGTATGGAGTCGAGAGTGTTGAATCAGCAGTTGACGCCTGAATTCGCGGGCCGGTCCGTCCGGTATTCGAAGGACCGGAATGTGCTCCAGCTCTTCGAGTCCTGGGTCAGGGCGGCCCCGGAGGCCACCGCGGTCACCTTCGGCACGGACACGCTCAGCTACCGCGGTCTCGATCGGCGGGCCGCCGCCCTCGCCGGCCGGCTGGCCGAACTCGGCGTCGCCCGGGGCGACTTCGTGCCGCTCGCGGTGGAGGGCGGCCTTGAGCTGCCCGTCGCCATGGTCGCCGCGATGAAGCTGGGCGCGCCCTTCGTCCCCGTCGACGACCAGGTGCCCGCGGACCGGCTGCGCGAGATGCTCGCCACGCTCGACGCGAAGCTCGTGGTCTGCTCCCCCGGCCTCGTGGACCGTCCGTTCGGCGTCCCGGTCCTCCCGGTGGACGTCCTCGCCCTGCCGGAGGACGCCCCCGCGCCGGACACGGGCCCCTCGGACCTCGACGATCCGATCTACGGCTTCTACACCTCGGGTTCGACGGGACTGCCCAAGTGCGCCGTGAACATCCACCGGGGGCTGCTGAACCGCTTCCAGCACATGACCGCGCACCTCAGCGACCGGTCCGACGAGGTCGTCCTGCAGAACAGCCGCCACCAGTTCGACTCCTCCCTGTGGCAGCTGCTCTGGCCGCTGACCACCGGCAGCCAGGTGGTCATCCCGAAGCGGTCGGGCATCCTCGACCTCACCGCGACGATCGACGTCATCCACCGGCATGGCGTGACCATGACGGACTTCGTCCCCTCGGTCTTCGCCACCCTGGTCGAACTGCTCGCGTCCGAACCCGCCCGAGCGACGCGGCTGCGCAGCCTGCGTACGGTACTCATCGGCGGTGAGGAGATGACCGCGGCCGCCGTGCACACCTTCCGGGCGCTGGTCCCGGGGGTGGTCGTGGTGAACACCTACGGCCCGACCGAGGCTTCGATCGGCTCGGTCTTCCACGAGGTGTCCGACACGGACCTGGACCCGATGCCCATCGGCCGGCCCATCGACAACACGTACGCCGTGGTCCTGGACGAGGAGCTGCGGCCGGTCACGCCCGGGGAGATCGGCGAGATCTGCATCGGCGGCGAGTGCCTGGGGCTCGGCTACCTCAAGGACCCCGAGAAGACGAACGCCGCGTTCGTCGCCAACCCCTTCCCCGAGATCCCCGGCACCCGCCTCTACCGGACCGGTGACCTGGGCTTCCACCGGCCCGACGGGGTGCTTCAGTTCTGCGGCCGGCGGGACAACCAGGTCAAGATCGGCGGGGTTCGCATCGAACTCACCGAGGTCGAGGCCGCCGTCCTCACGCATCCGCTGGTCCGGGACGCCAAGGCGCTGGTGGACGACAACCAGGGCAATCCGCTGCTGACGGCGTTCGTGGTGCTGCGGGGCGCGGGGGTGGGGGACGCCGGGCTCCGGGAGCACGTCGGACAGATCCTGCCGCCGGCCCTCGTGCCGCGCCGTTTCGTGGTGCTCGACCATATGCCGCTGACGCCCAACGGCAAGACCGACCGGCGGCAACTGGCGGCGCTGCTCGCCCCCGCGCGGCGCGCGCCCGTACCGGGAGCCCGGGGTGAGGCGGCGGACGAGACCGGCGAGTCGGTGCGCGCGGCCTGGCTGCGGCTGTTGCCCCGCTCCGAGATACGCCTCGACGACGACTTCTTCGCCTGCGGCGGCGACTCTCTCAGCGCCCAGCGGCTGGCCGTCCGGCTGAAGGAGATCACCACTATGAAGTGGTCGGCCCGCGATGTGTTCCTCCACCCGACGCTGGGGGCGCAGCTCGCCCGGATCGCCGGGCGGGGGACGTCGGCCGCGGCTGCGGCGCCGGAGCTGGAAGTCAAGTCGTTCCTCGAACTGGCCGGCAATGACACGGAGTTGCCGGCCGGGATCGGCGCCGGCCTGGAGCGGCTCGCCGGCCTGGAGCGGCTGGGGGAGACGGCGACAGAAACGGCGCCGCCGCCCCAGAACATCCTGCTCACCGGCGCGACCGGCTTCATCGGCGCCCAGCTCCTGCACGACCTCCTGGCATCCACCCCGGCGACGGTTCACTGTCTCGTCCGCGCCGAGGACGCCCCGTCCGCGCGCTGGCGGCTGACCGCGCAGCTCGCCGGGTACCGGCTGTGGGACGAGGCGTGGTCACGGCGGATCGTGGCGGTGCCCGGCGATCTCGGTGAGCCTCGACTGGGGCTCAGCGGGGCGGAGTTCGACCGGCTGGCCGAGGTGACCGACACCGTCGTCCACTGCGGTGCGACGGTGAACTTCACCCGGGACTACGCGGCGCACCGGGCCGTCAACGTCGGCGGCACCCTGGAACTGATCCGGCTCGCGGCGCGATCCCGGCTCAAGCCGTTCCACTTCCTCTCCACCCTGAGCGTCCTGCCCCAGAGCCGCCCGCTCGAAGAGCCCGCAGCGGCGGACCTGCCGCCGACCGACGGCTACAGCCGGTCGAAGTGGGTGGGCGAACTCCTGCTCCAGCGGGCGGCCGAGCACGGACTGCCGCTGACAGTCCACCGGTTCGGCGACGTGATGCCGCACTCCCGGCACGGCATCCCGAGCCGCTGGGGCCTGCCCGACCTCCTGGTCCGCGCCTGCGCCCGGACCGGACTGAGCTTCGGCAGCCCGGCGGTCATGGACTACCTGCCCGTGGACCACGCCGGCGCCCTGGTGACGGCCGCCGTCCTGCGCCGCGCGTACGGCTACTTCCATCCCATGCGCCCGCGGCCGACCCGGCTGGACGAACTGCTCCTGGCCTTCCGGCGCGAACTGGGCCTCACGGAGGTGTCGTACGAGGCCTTCTGGACCGCGGTCGAGGCGTCTGCGGCCGTCGACGGCGACCGCGACGCCGCCGCTCTCCTGGCCCTGCTGCCCGAACCGTCGGGCGACGCGGCCCAGGACGGGAAACGGATCGCCGCGCTGCAGAGGTACGAGCCGCTGCCGGCCGCCCGCGCCAACGCGGACCGCCTCGCCGCGGCCGCCGGCCTCGGCCGCCCCCCGGTCGGCCCCGAGACCTTCGCCCGGTACGCCGACCACTACCGCACCACCCGGCAGGACGGCGCGGCCCTGCACGTCATGGAACTCGTGGGCTGAACCACCGCGAAACCGCCGCCCGACGGCACCCTCCGCAGCCGCCCCGAACAGCCACCCCACACCTGAACGGAGAACCAGCGCATGCCGAAAACAGCCCCCCGCCCACCGACCACGCCCCGGCAGGAGGGAGCCACCGTCTGGTTGACCGGCCTCCCCAGCTCGGGCAAGACCACCGTCGCCACCGCCCTGGAGCGACGCCTGGCCGGCCGCCGTGTCCAGATCCTCGACGGCGACGAACTGCGCCCGGTCCTCTCCCCGGGCCTCGGCTTCTCCCGCCAGGACCGGCACGCCAACGTGCAGCGCGTCGGCCTGGTCGCCGACCTGCTCTCCCGGCACGGCGTCCTCACCCTGGTCCCGGTCATCGCGCCGTACGCGGACGCCCGGACGGCGGTGCGCGAGCGCCACGAGCGCAGCGGAACCCCCTATCTGGAGGTCCATGTCGCCGCGCCGGTGGAGGTCTGCGCCGGACGGGACGTCAAGGGCCTGTACGCCGGGCAGCGCGCGGGCAAGGTGCGCGGCCTCACGGGGGCCGACGACCCGTACGAGGTGCCCGAGGCGCCCGACCTCGTGCTGGACACCCACTGCCAGAGCGTCGACGAGTCCGTCGCCGCACTGTGCGGACTGCTCACGACGAGGGGGCTGATATGACGACGACCGTCGCGGCGCGGCAGCGGTCCGGCGCGGCCGGCGCGGTGGAGCCGCTGTCGCACCTGGACGTCCTGGAGGCCGAGTCGGCGCACATCATGCGCGAGGTGGCCGGGGAGTTCCGGCGGCCGGTGCTGCTGTTCTCCGGCGGCAAGGACTCCATCGTCATGCTGCACCTGGCCCGCAAGGCGTTCTGGCCCGCCCGGCCGCCGCTGACGCTGCTGCACGTGGACACCGGCCACAACTTCCCCGAGGTGCTGGAGTACCGGGACCGGGCGGTGGCCGCGTCGGGTCTCGAACTGGTCGTCGCGTCGGTGGAGGAGTACCTGGCGTCGGGTCGGCTGCGCGAGCGCGCCGACGGCGTCCGCAACCAGCTGCAGACCGTCCCGCTGCTGGACGCCATCGGCGCGGGCGGCTTCGACGCCGTGCTCGGCGGGGCGCGCCGCGACGAGGAGAAGGCCCGGGCCAAGGAGCGGGTGTTCAGCCTGCGCGACGAGTTCGGCCAGTGGGACCCGCGCCGGCAGCGTCCGGAGCTGTGGCAGCTGTACAACGGCCGGCAGGCGCCGGGCGAGCACCACCGGGTGTTCCCGCTGTCGAACTGGACCGAGCTCGACATCTGGCAGTACATCGAGCGAGAGGGCGTGGAGCTGCCGGGCATCTACTTCGCCCATGAGCGGGAGGTGTTCCGCCGGGACGGCATGTGGCTGACGGCGGGCGCGTGGGGCAGCGGCCCGGTATCGGGTGAGCCGGTGGAGCGGCGGCTGGTGCGCTACCGGACGGTGGGCGACATGTCGTGCACCGGCGCGGTGGATTCGGACGCCCGGACGGTCGCCGAGGTGGTCGCCGAGGTGGCTCGCAGCCGGATCACCGAACGGGGAGCGACCCGCGCCGACGACCGTGCGTCGGAGGCCGCCATGGAGGACCGCAAACGCGAGGGGTATTTCTAGCCATGACCGTGACCCAGACCGTGACCCAGACCGTGTCCGTCCAGCCGACCGGGCTGCTCAGGTTCGCCACCGCCGGCTCCGTGGACGACGGCAAGTCCACTCTGGTGGGGCGGCTGCTCCACGACTCGAAGTCGGTCTTCACCGATCAGCTGGAGGCCGTCGAGCGCGCCTCCCGGCAGTCCGGACGGCCGCTCACCGACCTCGCGCTGCTGACCGACGGGCTGCGGGCCGAGCGGGAACAGGGCATCACCATCGACGTGGCCTACCGCTACTTCGCCACGCCGAAGCGGCGCTTCATCCTCGCCGACACCCCCGGGCACGTGCAGTACACCCGGAACATGGTCACGGGGGCGTCGACAGCCGACCTGGCCGTGGTCCTCGTGGACGCCCGCCACGGGGTGGTGGAGCAGACCCGCCGCCACACCGCCATCGCCGCGCTGCTGCGGGTGCCGCACATCGTGCTGGCCGTCAACAAGATGGACCTGGTGGGCTATTCGGAGGAGGTCTTCGCCTCCGTCGCGCGGACCTTCGCCGCGTACGCCGCCGACCTCGGCGCGGCGCGCGTGACGTCCGTCCCGGTGTCCGCGCTGTCGGGCGACAACGTCGTACGGCCCTCCACCCACATGGACTGGTACGCGGGCCCGACCTTCCTTGAGGTGCTGGAGAACGCGCCGGCCGGCGCGGCACAACCGGCGCCCGAGGTCCGGCTGCCGGTGCAGTACGTGATCCGGCCGCAGTCCGCCGAGTATGCCGACTACCGGGGCTACGCCGGGCAGTTGGCCTCCGGGGCACTGCGCGTCGGCGACGCGGTGACCGTCTTCCCGTCGGGTACGACCACCACGGTCGCCGGCATCGACGTGCTCGGCCGCAGCTGCGAGACGGCCCGGGCACCGCAGTCGGTGACGGTCCGGCTGGCGGACGCCGTCGATGTCTCCCGCGGTGACGTGATCGGCGCCGGGCCCGCGCCCGCGGTGACCCGGGAGGTCGAGGCGGTCGTCTGCCATCTCTCGGAACGGCCGCTGCGCGCGGGCGACCGGGTGCTGCTGAAGCAGGCCACCCGTACCGTGCGGGCGATCGTCTCGGACGTCCAGGACCTGATCGACGTCGCCACGCTGGACCGGCTCCCCGCGCCGGACGGGCTGCGGCTCAACGAGATCGGCCGGGTACGGCTGCGGACCACCGAGCCGGTGGCCCTGGACACCTACGCGGACAACAGGCGCACGGGTTCGTTCATCCTGATCGACCCGGCGGACGGGGCCACGCTCACGGCGGGGATGGTGGAGCGACCCGGGCAGGGCCGGCCGTAACAGGAACCGGGCGCCGACCGCGTGTGCCGCCCGTCCCACCGGCGCCTTCCGACCGCCGGTCACTTCGCATCGTCGCGTCCCCACTCCTGGAGGAAACCCATGGAACGAGCACTCGTTCACGACGTCGCACTTGTGTTCGGCTTTGAGCGGATCTCGGTCACCGGGCCGGCCGGCGGGCAGGCGGGGGTCTTCCGTGCCCTCGCGGACGCGGGCGTCACGACCGACATGGTGGCCCAGCGGGTGCTGGACGCCTCGGGTCTGATGGAGCTGTCGTTCACCGTGGCGGGCGCGCAGGCCGGCCGGGCCCTCGTGGCACTGCGCGGCAGCGGCCCGCACTCCGGCGTCCACACGGTCCGGCGTGACGGCCCGGTCGCGAAGGTCTCGCTGCTGGGTACGGGCCTGCGCTGCGACGCGAGGGTGGCCGCCGCGTTCTACGAGGCGGTGTCCCGAGCCGGTTACGCGTACGGGCTGGCGGCGCCGTCGGCCACCGGGATCTGCGCGGTCGTACGGGAGCCGGACGCCCTCGGGTGCGCGCGGGCGGCGCGCGCCCGGTTCGGGCTGCCGCTCGGGGAGGCCGTGGCGGCCGGGCTGGTCACGTCGGCCGCATGAGACCGGCTCGGTAGGCGAACGAGACGAGCTGGGCGCGGTCCTTCAGTTCCAGCTTGTTCCGCAGCCGGTAGACGTGGGTGCGCACGGTGGCGATGCCGATCGAGAGCTGCCGGGCGACCTGGTCGGTGGAGTGGCCCTTCGCGAACAGCAGGAGGACCTCGCGCTCCTTGGGCGTCAGGGCGCCGACAAAGGGCTGGAGCCGTTCCTCCGGCTCGTGCTCACGGCGGCAGTACCAGTCGATGAGCCGCTTGGTGACCCGCGGCGCGAGCATCGCCTGGCCGCGCGCCGCCGCGTAGACGGCGGCGGTGAACTCCTCGCTGCTGCTGTCCGGGGAGAGGATTCCGCAGGCCCCCGCGTGCAGGGTCTCGGCGATGGTCTCGCTGCTGTCGTCCATGGTGAAGACGATGGACTGGACCGGGTCCGCGAGGGTCTCCTCCCGTACCCGCCTGATCATCTCCAGGCCGGGGATGCCGCGCAGGGTGAGCCCGGTGATGACGACATCCGGGCGGCGCTGGCGGACCAGGGTGACCGCGTGCATCCCGCTGTCGGTGGTCCCGATGACCTCGATGTCCGGCTTCGCCGACAGCAGGGCGCGGATGCCGTCACGCATGACCGGCATCTGATCGCAGATCAGCACACTCGTCACTCTGTACTCCCCTCGTCGGCGGCGGTTCGGTCGTCCGCCGCCAACCGCAGTTCTAGGCCCGGGGGGTACTGGAGGGTTCCTGTTCCGGTCCCGGTCCGGGAACGGGCCGGGAGCCGACCGGGAGCGGCGGGCGCGAGCCTCCTCGTGTCTGTCGCGAATCCGGAGGAGGAACCCGTGAACCAACCCACGCACGCGGACGACCAGGCGGACGGGCGCGCGTTGCGTCGGCCCCTGGGGGAGCTGTCCGCCATCGAGGCGGCGTCGGCCTTCTCCGAACGCGGTGACCCGGCGGCCCGGAGCCGTTCCGGGGAGCGTCCGCAGGGCCCGGAATTCAGGGTCGAGACCATGACGAGCAACGGTATGCACCAGGTCGTCGGCATCGCCCACTCCTGCGACGCGCCGCCCGCGGAGCCGGAGCAGGCCACGCTGCGGTCGGCGGTCATGGCGCTGCTGGATCTGGCGGGGCACGAGTCGGGGCCGGCGCGTACGACGGTCGTCCTCACCGCGCGCGGCCCACACATCGTGGGGTGCGAACTCCAGGGCTCCTGACGGCTGATGTGCCCGCACAGCTTTGCACTCGCATGTACAGAACAAATGCCGACCGGCCTATGATCATAAGATCAACAGGCAGGTGGCAAGGTCGGGTGGACTGAGCGGGGGCTCATGACGTCGGGTGATGGGGTAGGGCTGCGTTTCAACATCCTGGGCCCGCTGGAGGCCTGGGAGGACGGGAACCGCCTCCGGCTCGGCGGATCGATCCAGGAACGAATCCTCGTCGCGCTGCTGCTGGATACCGGCAAGGTGCTGCCGGTATCCCGGCTGGTGGCCGCGGCCTGGGCCGAGGACCCTCCTACCACCGCCTTCCACCAGGTCCGCAAGGCCGTCGCCGACCTGCGCCGCAAAATCCACGACGGCGGCGAGACCCTCGTCACGGACGGCCCCGGCTACCGAGCGGTGCTCGGCGAGAGCCAGCTCGACCTGAGCGAGTTCAACGCCCGGGTGCACGAGGCGAAGGCCGCGACCGCCGAGGGCCGACTCGCCGAAGCCGTGCACGGATACCGCGCCGCCCTCGCGCTCTGGCGCGGCCCGGTCCTGTCCGGTTCGGGCGGCCCGGTGATCGAGGCCGCCGCGACCGCGCTGGAGGAACGCCGGCTGGCGGCCGCCGAGCAGTTCTCCGAACTGCGCCTGCGCCTGGGCGAGACCTCCGAACTCGTGCCGGACCTGCGCGAGCTGGTCACCCAGCACCCTCTGCGCGAGCCCCTGCGCGGCCAGCTGATGCTCGCCCTGTACCGCTCGGGCCGCCAGGCCGAGGCGCTGGAGGAGTACGGCCGGGTACGCGAACTCCTCGTCGAGGAACTGGGCGTCGACCCGGGACCGCAGCTCGCCAAGGTGTACGAGGGCATCCTGCGCGAGAGCCCCGAACTCGCCGCACCGCGCCCCCAGCCCTCAGCCGCCCCCGCCCCGCCCCCGCCGGCCGAGGCACCGTGCACCCTGCCCTACGACCTGGCGGACTTCACCGGCCGCGAAAGGGAGTTGCAGCGCCTGCTGCGGTTCGCGCGGGCGGCGGACGGGAACAGCACCGGGGTCGTGGGCATCGACGGCATGGGCGGTTGCGGCAAGACCTCCCTGGCCGTGCGCACCGCCCACCGGCTGGCCGCCGCCTACCCGGACGGACAGCTCCACGTCGACCTGCGCGGCTACGCCCCCGGGGAACAGCCCGTCGGCGTCGGGACCGCGCTCGACGTCCTGCTGCGCGCACTCGGCGTACCGGCCGGCCAGATCCCGGAGGAGACGGCGGGCCGTACCGCGCTGTGGCGTTCGACGCTCGCCGGCAAGAAGCTGCTGCTCCTGCTCGACAACGCCGCCGACGCGGCGACGGTACGGCCTCTGCTGCCCACCTCCCCCGGCTGTCTGGTGCTGATCACCAGCCGGGCCAGGCTGGTCGACCTGGACGGGATGGAGTGGATATCGATCGATGTCATGGCCCCCGCGGAGAGCGCCACGCTGGTCGCCGAGACCATCGGCGCGCACCGCGTCGTCGCGGAACCCGAGGCCACCGAGGAACTCGCCCAGCTGTGCGGCCATCTCCCGCTCGCCCTGCGCATCGCGACGGCCCGGCTGCGCAACCGCCCGCGCTGGACCGTGCGCTATCTGGCCGACAGGCTGCGTGACGAGACCCGCCGACTGGACGAGCTGAGCCTGGGCGAGCGCAGCGTCGCCGCGACCCTGCGGCTGTCGTACCAGACGCTGAACGAGGAGTGCCGTACCGCCTTCCGCATCCTGGCGCTGCACCCTGGCGGTGACATCGACGTGTACTCGGCGGCGGCCCTGCTGAACATGGCCGGCACCTGGGAGACGGAGGAGATCCTGGAACTGCTGCTGGACGTCCATCTGCTCCAGCAGCCGGAGATCGGCCTGTACACCTTCCACGACCTGGTCCGCAGCTTCGCCCACAGCCTCTGGGGGCCGGACGCGAGCGAGGAGTCGGCGGCGGTCGAGCGGCTCCTCGACTACTACATGGCGGCCACCGAGAAGGCCTGCGGGCTGCTGTTCCCCGGCCGCGCGGCCCGCCCCACCGGCCTGCGCGAGTCCACCCTGCCCGCGCCCGACCTGCTCGACACCGCGCAGGCCCAGGCATGGTTCACCCGCGAGCACACGGCTTTGCTGTCGGCCGTCACCCTGGCCGAGCGCAGCGGCTACGACCGCCACACCGTGTGCCTGGCCCGCAACGTCGCCTTCCTCGTCAACGGGCGCGGCTATCTGGACGAGTTCGCGGAGCTCAGCAACATCGCCGTCACCGCGGCCCGCCGCCTCGGCGACCTCGAACTCCTCGGGGTGAGCCTGTCCAACCTGGGCGTCGCCTGCTGGAAACTCGGCCGCCTGAAGTACGGCATCGAGGTCGCTCAAGAAGGCCGCGACGTCGCCGTCCTCCTGGGCGACCGGCACACCGAAGCCCACAGCGAGAGCACGCTCGGCCTGTACAAGAGCCTGCTCGGACAGTTCCCGCAGGCGCTGTCCCACCTGGAGAACGCCGTCGCCCTCGAACGGGAACTGAGCTCGGTGCGGGCGGAGGCCGAGAGCCTCACCATCCTCAGCGCGCTGTACGAGCAGTGGGGCCGCTACCCGCAGGCCGCCGAATCGGCCCGCCGGGCGGTCGACCTGGTCCGGCAACTCGGCCAGCACGAGAGCGAGTTGGTTGCCCTGACGGACCTGGCCTTCGCGCACACCGGCATGGGCGAGTACACGGCCGCCGACGCCTGCCTGACGCAGGCGCGCGCCTTGTGCGACGAGAGCGTGGAGCCCGGCCAGGTCGCGATGACCCTGGCGCTCTCCGCCGACGTCGCCGACCGCCTGGGCCGCGGCGAGCAGGCCGGCGAGTACGCCGGCATCGCTCTGTCCCGCATCCGATCGAGCTCCTCCCCCCTGCGCCAGGCCAAGGTGAAGAACCTGGTCGGCCGGTTCCTGCTCCGCCGGCACGAGCACACCGCGGCGCTGGCTCTGCACGAGCACGCCCACGAACTGGCGTCGGCGGTCGGGTACCGCTCGGAGGAGGCTTACGCGCTCCTGGGGATGGCCGAGGCGACGGAGCCTCTGCGCACCTCTGCGTCCGCCGGGCACCGGCGGGCCGCCGAGGAGTTGTTCGCGGCGATGGGACTACCTCAGGGGGCCCAGCGGGGGTGAGTGCCGGGCGTTGCGGTGATCCGGCGTTTCCCGTGGCGAAGCCTCCGAGGTCACGCGTGGACGCCGGTCGGCCCCTTGTCCTCGGCCCACAGCTGGTACTGCCCCGGTGAACCCGCCACATGGCCCGACTTCGCAGCCGCGCCGACGCCGAACGCCATGACCGCCGCCACCATTGCCGTCAGTACGGTCAGCCTGAGTTTCATGTTCGCCCCTTGTGGTGTTTCCCGGTCTCGTCGTCACACATCGTGGGCCGGCCCTTTCCCGGCGTGATCCCGCCCCGTTACCGGCCGCCGGTGCCCCGGCGGGAACGTCCGCTGTGAGGATCGCCCGCAACAACACCCAAAGGGGAGGTGGACGTGCTCCGCACCAGGTACCACGCACCGCTGAGACCGGCCGTGGTGGGCGCCGGCGCCTCGGGAACACTCGTCGCGATCCACCTGCTGGAAGCGGCGGTCCGCCAGGGAATGCCCCTGGAACTCACCCTGGTCGACCCGGACGAGGAGACAGGCCGGGGCCTCGCGTACGGCTCCCGGGACCGGCGTCACCTCCTCAATGTGCCGGCCGGGGGGATGAGCTGCTTCCCGGACGATCCGCACCACTTCGTGCGCTGGCTCGCTGATCGCGGGACCGCCGCCACCGTCACCTCCTTCGTCCCCAGGAGCCTGTACGGCGACTACCTCGCCGGCACCCTCAAGGCGTCGGCCGCCCGTGCCGGCACCCTCCTGACACTGCGCCGCATCCACGCCCACGCGACGGACTGCTCCTGGAGCGACGGCCACGCCCGTCTCGGCCTGTCGGACGGCAGCTCGGTGACCGCCGACCACGTGGTCCTGGCCACCGGCTCCCCGAGCAGCGACTCCTCCTGGGCACCCGCGCCCCTGCGGACGTCGCCACGATTCACGGCGGCCCCCTGGGCCCCAGGCACCCTGGACCACCTCCGCGCCCTGGACGGGGACGTACTCCTCGTGGGCACCGGCCTCACCGCCATGGACATCGCCCTCTCCCTGGCCCGCCCCGGCCGCGTGATCCACGCCCTGTCCCGCCAGGGACGACTGCCTCAGCCGCACGCGGCACCCTCGCTGCCACCGGTGGCTCCCGAGGAGTCGTGGTCCGACCTGCCACTGCGGCGACTGCGCGCCAAAGTGCACGCCCACATACGGCAGGTGACCGCCGCACAAGGCGACTGGCGACCGGCTCTGGACGGCCTGCGCCCACTGACGAACTCACTGTGGGCGGCTCTGCCCGAACCGGACAGGGCAGAGTTCCTTCGCGATTCCCTGTCGTTGTGGAACACCCACCGCCACCGCATGGCCCCCGAGACGGCGGAGGCGGTGTCCCGAATCCGGCGGTCGGGTCGACTGAGCCTCCTGAAGGGGGAGATCCTGGCCGCCGCGCCAACCCCTGACGCCCTGACCATCACCCTGGACGGCGCACGCTCCCTCCGAGTGGCGGCCGTAGTGGACTGCACGGGCCCCGCCCTACGCCTCCAGGACGGCCAGAACCCCCTGCTGGACCACATGCTGTCCTCGGGCCTGATCGCCCCAGGCCCACTGGGCCTGGGCCTGGCATGCACGGCCGAGGGCAGACTCATCCCGCGGAACGAACCCGCTCGTCCCCTTCGCTCCCTGTGGACCTTGGGCCCGACTCGCCGGGGCGAACTGTGGGAGAGCACGGCGATCCCGGAGATACGAAGGCAGGCGGCGGCGCTGGCACAGGGCCTGATGTCGAGGGCGACGGCGAGCGACCCCGCCAGATGACGAAGACCCCCGTACGGCCACCGGGCCGGTCGGGGGTCGGGGAGACGCGGGTCAGGCGCCGAGAGCCTGCTTCACCTGGGCGAGGCTCGGGTTCGTCATCACGACCTGAGGGCCGTCGTTGGAGGGAACCACCAGCACGGTCGGAACCGTCTGGTTGCCGCCGTTCGCCTTCTCCACGAATGCGGCGGAGTCGGGGTCCTGCTCGATGTTGATCTCGTTGTACGTGATGCCTTCGCGGTCCATCTGGCTCTTCAGCCGACGGCAGTAGCCGCACCACGTGGTGCTGTACATCGTCACAGTGCCCGGCATGGTCTCTCGCGCTCCTCAGCGTTCGGGGGGTACGGGTGTTCGCACAGGTGGAACATCCGCGCCCCGGCCACCATTCCCGCCTGGGGTATCAAGACGGCTGCCGCATTAGTACGACTGCAAGGGGCTGCCTGTGGACAACCTGCTCACCTGTCTCCGGCGACCTGGCAGCATGGCGGTGTGACAGCAGCAACGCACTCCACTCTCTTCCCGCAGGTTCCGGACTCGGCCGACGCGGTGCTCGACGGACTCGATCCCGAGCAGCGCGAAGTGGCCACCGCCCTGCACGGTCCGGTGTGCGTGCTGGCAGGCGCCGGGACGGGAAAGACCCGGGCGATCACCCACCGCATCGCCTACGGCGTACGCGCCGGAATCCTCCAGCCCTCCAGCGTGCTCGCCGTCACCTTCACCAACCGGGCAGCGGGAGAGATGCGCGGGCGTCTGCGTCAGCTTGGTGCCGGCGGAGTCCAGGCACGCACCTTCCACTCGGCCGCACTGCGCCAGCTCCAGTACTTCTGGCCGAAGGCCGTCGGCGGTTCCATGCCCCGCCTGGTCGACCGCAAGATCCAGCTCGTCGCGGATGCCGCGGCCGCCTGCCGTATCCGCCTCGACCGGGGCGAACTGCGGGACGTCACCGCCGAGATCGAATGGTCCAAGGTCACCCAGACCGTCCCCGCCGACTACGTGCCCGTCATCGCCAAGTCCGGCCGTGTCGCCCCCCGTGACCCGGCCGAGATCGCCCAGCTCTACGCCACCTACGAGGACCTCAAGCGGGACCGTGCCGTCATCGACTTCGAGGACGTCCTGCTGCTCACGGTCGCCGTCCTCCAGGACCGACACGACATCGCCGAACAGGTCCGCGCCCAGTACCAGCACTTCGTCGTCGACGAGTACCAGGACGTCAGCCCGCTCCAGCAGCGGCTGCTGGATCTCTGGCTCGGAGAGAGAGACAACCTGTGCGTGGTCGGTGACGCCAGCCAGACGATCTACTCGTTCACAGGAGCAACTCCTGACCATCTGCTCGACTTCCGCACCCGCCATCCCGGTGCCACCGTCGTCAAACTGGTCCGCGACTACCGCTCCACCCCGCAGGTCGTCCACCTCGCCAACGGCCTGCTCGCCCAGGCCCGGGGCCGCGCCGCAGAGCACCGCCTGGAACTGGTCTCCCAGCGCGACCCCGGTCCAGAACCCGCCTACACCGAGTACGCCGACGAACCCGCCGAGGCCGAGGGTGCCGCCCGCCGTATCCGTGACCTCGTCGCCGCAGGCGTCCCGGCCGGCGAGATCGCCATCCTGTTCAGGACGAACGCCCAGTCGGAGACGTACGAGCAGGCGCTCGCCGACGCCGGAGTCCCCTACCAGTTGCGCGGCGCCGAACGGTTCTTCGACCGGGCCGAGGTGCGCAAGGCCATCAGCGCGCTGCGCGCCGCCGCTCGCTTCGGAGCCAACGACTCCCTCCTGGACGACGTCGTCGACCTGCCCTCCCAGGTGCGTGCCGTGCTGTCGGGGGAGGGCTGGACCAGTCAACCGCCCGCGGGCTCCGGGGCCGTCAGAGAGCGCTGGGAGTCGCTGGCCGCATTGGTGAACCTCGCGCAGGACTTCACTGCTGCGAAACAGGGTGCGACGCTCGCCGACCTCGTCGCCGAACTCGACGAGCGGGCAAACGCCCAGCACGCCCCGACGGTGCAGGGCGTCACGCTCGCCTCCCTCCACTCGGCCAAGGGACTGGAATGGGACGTCGTCTTCCTGGTCGGGGTCGCCGAGGGCATGATGCCGATCAGCTACGCGAAGACCGATGAACAGATCGAGGAAGAGCGCCGCCTCCTGTACGTCGGAGTGACCCGCGCGAGAGAACGTCTTCACGTCTCCTGGGCCCTCTCACGGGCGCCGGGGGGCCGGCCGAACCGCCGCCCCAGCCGCTTTCTCGACGGACTTCGCCCCGGATCCGTCGCCACTGCCGTCCGGACCGGCACGGTCGGCTCCGGCGGCATCGAGCGCGGCTTCGGAGGCAGCCCCGGAATCGCCCCACGCAGGACCCAGAGATCCCCGGCCCGGTGCCGGGTCTGCGGGCGCACCCTGACCGACGCGGGCGAGATGAAACTGATGCGCTGCGACGAGTGCCCGTCGGACATGGACGAGGGGCTGTACGAACGGCTGCGCGAGTGGCGGGCGGTGCAGGCGGCACGCAGTGGGCAGCCCGCCTTCTGCGTCTTCACCGACAGGACCCTGATGGCGATCGCGGAGACAGTCCCGGACGAGGAAGGGGAGTTGGCCCGCATCCCCGGCGTCGGCGTGCGCAAGCTCAACCGGTACGGAACCGATGTTCTCGCCATCTGCGCAGGTCAGGAAGTTGACGGGCAGAGTGGCGGCGACTGATTCAAACTCGTCGGAAAAATGGTTTGCGCATGCCCCGGCAATCCCCATAGGTTCTTAGCCACGGGCACAGAGTCTTCTCAGAAGGCCTGGCTCCGTGCTGTACTTCATAGTCGTATATCCGTTGGACTGGTTCACCCAGTCCCCCAAGACGCCGAGAGGAGGCGAGTCCAGTGATCAGCATCAACACCAGCTCAGTCCGCGAGGTCAAAATGACCGATCTCTCGACCGTCTCCCTGTGCATGCTCGGCGTCTCGAACCTGGGCACCGGTCTGTCCGGCATTCCTGCCGTCCGGCCGGCGTCCACCGTGTCCCTCGCGGGTCTGACTGTCCGCGAGCGCAATGAGCGACCGAGCAAGGCACTGGAAGCAGGAGCAGTAGAGGCACAGGCCCCGGCCTATGCCTTCGCGGCCGGTGCCGGATCCCTCAAGTCCCTCAAGCAGACGACGCAGCACCACACGATGTGGGCCTTCCGTGGGCCAGAACCCTGGAGTGATCCAGCCTGATCGACTCAGGCCGGCGCCTTCAGGGCCGCGGAACCCCATCCGGGATCCGCGGCCCTTCTGTTTTCCCCGAACGGGGACGACGGAGTGAAGGGGCCTCGGGGCAAGAAAACCCGCCGGTACCAGCCGCACCCGGCCCAACAGGGCCGGAACGACCAGACGAGGAAAACAAACCGTGCAACTCGAAGCGCACGCCCCGTCCGTACCGCCTTCCGAAACGATCCCCCCGCCCGGCCTCACGGAGGACTCCACCTTGATCCCCCTCACTGCGCTCACCGCGCTCGACGACGCCATCGAGAACCTCGGCGTACCCGTCCCCTGCCGTTCCTACGACCCGGAGGTCTTCTTCGCCGAGTCGCCGGCCGACGTCGAGTACGCCAAGTCCCTCTGCCGCACCTGCCCGCTGATGGAGGCCTGCCTCGCCGGCGCCAAGGAACGGCGTGAGCCCTGGGGTGTCTGGGGCGGCGAACTGTTCGTCCAGGGTGTCGTTGTGGCCCGCAAGCGGCCCCGTGGCCGTCCGCGCAAGAACCCGGTCACAGCATGAACATCACAGGAACAATCGACCATCCCTTCACGCACGACCCCAAGAAGCAGGCCCCGATGACGCCATCCACCAGCGAGCCCGTCGGCTCCGCGACCCCGGACTTCATCACCACCGGTGCGAACGACTCGCGCCAGAACAGGACCCGAGAGATGCAACTCATCCCAGAAGCCCTGGCTCGTGCGCATATGCGCGACCGCCTTCAGGAGGCCGAGCGGGAACGCCGCGCGCACAGCGTGGTGACCGCTCGCCGTCTCCAGCGCCAAGCGGAGCGTGCCTCGCTGCGTGCCCGCCGTGCGCTCGCCATGGCGGTCATGCAGTAACGACCACGGCAGCTCGGCAGTAACAACAGCCGCTTTCCGCGGGGGTCGGTCCGTCCGAACGGACCGGCCCCCGCAGTGCGTTGTGCCCGCGCGACCGCCGGCTCAGGCCTCGGCAGCCGCCGACTCCTCCTCGTCCTCCGGCAGGAATCCCGGCAGCCACTCCTCCAGTTCCGCACGCATACGGACCGTCGCTCCCAGTTGGCACAGGACACCGATGGTGCTCAAGGTCACCCGGTGTATCAGCAGGTAGGAGGGGGGCAGGTTGAGGCGCTTGCCCAGTTGGTTTGCGGGGGAGCGCGGGTCGGCTATGCGGGCCGCCTGGCTGCGCATCCAGCCTCGGCTGAAAGCGAACTCGTCCGCCTGGGCCGGTTCGATGATCGGCAGGAGATAGTCGAGTACCGCGTCGGGATCCAGGTCGATCGAGTCTTTGACGAAGCCTTCCGCACAGAGGGCCTCGTAGACCGCCTCGGCCTGGCCGTCCAGGGTCAGACGCAGCGAGTTGCCGATCGTCGGGGGCAGCCCGCCGGGGAGGCGGTCGACGGTTCCGAAGTCCAGCACACCCAGCCGCCAGTCGTCCTCGCCGGCGGGGCCGCCGGGCAGCAACCGGAAGTTGCCGGGGTGTGGGTCGGCGTGCAGAAGACCGGTGCGGGCGGGACCCGAGAAGAGGAACCGGGTCAGCAACTGGCCCGCACGGTCGCGCTGCTCCGGCGTACCGTCGTTGATCACCTCCGACAGCGGTATGCCGTCGATCCACTCCGTCACCAGGACCTGATCGCACTGGTGGACGACGGCCGGTACCACGACATCCGGATCGTTTGTGAACTCCTCCGCGTGGGCTTGCTGGGCCTGGGCCTCCAGGCCGTAGTCGAGTTCCTCCGAGACACGGTCCCGGAGTTCGGCGATGAGCGGCTTGATGTCCATGCCGGGAATGAGGGGCCCCAACAGGCGGGCGAAGCGGCTCAGCTGGGTCAGGTCGGAGAGCAGGGCCTCGCCGGCGCCCGGATACTGCACCTTGACCGCGACCTCGCGTCCGTCGTGCCACACTCCCCGGTGCACCTGGCCGATCGAGGCCGCGGCGGCCGGCTTCTCCTCGAACTCCAGGAACAGCTCCTGCCAGTCCGCGCCGAGCCGCGTCTCCAGTACCGAGTGCACCGTGCGCGTCGGCATCGGCGGGGCCGCTTCCTGGAGCTTCGTCAGCGCCGCGCGATAGGGGCCGGCGACCTCCTCCGGCAGGGCCGACTCGAAGACGGACAGGGCCTGCCCGAACTTCATCGCGCCGCCCTTGAGCTCGCCGAGCACCTTGAACAGCTGTTCCGCCGTGCGCTGTTGCAGCTCGCGGCCGACGATGTCCGCCGACTCGCCGACGATCCGTTTGCCGAGTCCCCAGGTGGCCCGCCCGGCGATGCCGAGCGGGAGCGCGGCGAGCTTGGCGGTACGGGTGACCGCCTTCCGGGGAAGATCAGACATGAGCCCTCCAAGTTCCGGACAGCCGCGCCGCGTGTGCCTTACGGCGAAACTCCGTCGACGGCCGTTGCTCCGCCATTGTCTCGTGCGACCCCCCGTCCTTGGAGGTGTGTTCCTCCTTACTCTTCTCCTCGGCACCGCACGGGCATGCGGGATGAGCCCAGACCGGGCGCGCGTGCCAGTCGAGCCCCGGCACGGAGACCTCCCAACGGGCGCCCGCGGTGGACGGGGTCCTCCCGTCAAGGAAGGCGAGCACGTGGCTCGCGGTCAGGCCCGCGACCGTCGTCGCCAGGGCCAGGTCACAGGCCCTGACCTGGCGTGGCCGTGCGGTACGCCACTGCGCTACCAGGCGCGGCCAGACAGGGTCCCGGTCGACGCGCCACCGGTCCAGACAGCCCGCGCAGGCCGTCTCACCCGGCAGGACCAGCGGGCCCACGATGCCGGTTCCTTCCACGACCCCCGCGTACAGATGCGGTGTGCCCGATGTCACGAGTGGTTCGGCAGCGGCCGGGTCGGGCGCGTGCACGGCGAGATCGTCGCGAGGGGCGAGGATCACCAGGGAGAGACCGGGGTCGCTCTCACCGTGCGGCGACCGGGCAACCGTACGCCGTGGTGGGCGATCCGGCGCCGCCCGTCGGGCAGCGCGCCGCGCGGCCTCGTCCCGGCGTTCGCCGACGGAGTCGACGGGCAGGCCGCCCGGTGCGACGTCCCACGGCTCGACCACCCCGCCGTCACGCACATCGACGTGGCCCACGCCGGCACCCGCGAGCAGTGAGGCCACCACCGCGCCCACCCGGCCCGCGCCCCGGACCTGCACGCGCAGTGACCGGCGAGCGGCCAGCCGTGCCATCGCCTCGCCAGGTGCCGACGCGACCAGGGAGAGGGCGGCCAGATCGGGGCCCAGCCGCTCCAGGACCTTTTCCTTGCCGCGCAGCGTTTCGACGGCGGGGCCGCCGCCACTCGCGTCGTCGAGGAGCCCGGCCTCGCTCAGCCGCTCCACCAGTCCGTCGACATGGGCGGGCGGCAGGTCCATGCGGTGCCCTTCCTCATGGAGGAGCGGCAGCCCGCGAGTGCCGTCGAGCAGCCTCAGGAAACTGCCTGTCGCCAGGTCCATCGGGCCGAGCGTCATCGCATGGGCGGGCGTCATCCCGAACTGCACCGTGTTCAGATCCCGCCAGCAGGTGCGCAGCGCGCCCTTCGTCATCGGATGGGTGACACGCGGATGGGTTTCACCCAGGGTCGTGGCCGACAGCGCGACGGCTGTGTCCGTGGCAGGCGCGGAAGTGGTGGTTGATCGCATGGCAGGCCCCCGTAGCCAGAGAACGTCCCGTTGAAAGTCCCTGTTTGTCGGCGAATTTCGGTGCTCGTTCTGCCGACGGGTGCCAGCATGCCCGGTTCGCTGATCGGGCGTCGAAAGTTGTCCACAGGCGGTGGGTATTCGTCGTACAAATCAAGCGCATGGTGGGGGATCGCCGCCGAACCGTGCCGGAGTCAAGACTTCCTCCATGCACAGCGGGTAACGTCGTGCCGTGCCCGCCGACCCACTGCACCGCGCCGGAAACCCACAGCGCAGTACGAAGAGCCAGCCGCCGAGCGGCTCGGGGGCGAGCGCGATCGAGGTTCGCAGGAGTGCCCGGCGACGCCGGACGGTCTCCGCGTACCGCGAGGGCGATCGCACCGTCGTGCTCATCCCCGCCCGGATGTCCGAGGCCGAGGAAAAGCGCTGGGTGACTGTCATGCTCGACAAACTGGCCGCCCAGGAGAGCAAGACCAAACGGGTGCCCGGCGACACCGAGCTGGCGGAACGCGCCGAGCAGTTGTCGGCCCAGTACTTCGACGGCCGAGCCCGGCCCGCCTCGGTGCGCTGGGTCACCAACCAGAACACGCGCTGGGGCTCGTGCACCCCGGCCGAGGGCAGCATCCGCCTGTCCCACCGGCTGCAGGGCATGCCCGAGTACGTCGTCGACTACGTGCTCCTCCATGAGCTGGCGCATCTGCTGGTGCCCGGGCACGGCCCCCGTTTCTGGCGGCTCCTCGACGCCTATCCACGGACCGAGCGGGCCCGTGGCTACCTCGAAGGAGTGGTCGCCGCCGACCGGTTGCCGAACCCGCCCCCCGCGCGCGCGGACTGATGCGGACTGATCCCGAGCGGCAGGTGGGCGGTGGTGACGAGGCCTTGTGTACCGGGTTCGTACCGGCTTCGTCCAAGGCCGGAATTAGCCGTTAGCCTGACCCGACGCATTCGGCATTCGGGATGGGGGACGGTCGTAACGCATGGCCAGGGAATTCCAACGCGGCCACAAGGCCAGGATCAGTGATCTCACAGCGGGCACGGATCTGTACGTGGGTGTGCAGATCTCCGGACCGGGGCTGACCTTCGACATCAGCTGCTTCGGCCTCGACGCCGACGAGCAGCTCTCGGACGACCGGTACTTCGTCTTCTTCAACCAGCCGAAGTCTCCCGAGGAGTCCATCCAGCTCCTGGGCGCGCAGGCGGGTGACACGGAGTCCTTCCGCGTCACGCTCGACCGGATCCCGCCGCAGATCCAGAAACTGTCGTTCACGGCCACCCTCGACGGCGCCGGGCAGATGTCGCAGATCGGCCCCGGTTACGTCCGTATCGTGGCCGGCGGCGAGGAGGTGGCCCGCTACCCCTTCAACGGCTCGGAGTTCTCCACCGAGCGCGCCGTGATGCTCGGCGACTTCTATCTGAAGGACGTATGGCGGTTCGCCGCGGTCGGACAGGGGTTCGACGGCGGCCTTGAGGCGCTGCTGAAGAACTTCGGCGGAGAGGTCGCCGAAGAGGAGGCCCCCGCTCCGCAGCAGCAGCCCCAGACCGGTGCCGCACCCGGTTTCGCCCCGCCCGCGTTCGGCGCTCCGGCTCCGGCCGCTCCGCAGCTCGCCGCCCAGGGTTTCGCGCCCCCTCCGGGAGCCACCACGCCCCCCGCTCCGGCGCCCGCGCCCTCGGTGCACGCGGCCCCCACCATCGTCGCGCCCCTGACACCACCCGGCGGCGCCCAGGTGCCGCCCCCGGCTCCGGCTCCCGCGCCCTACGGACAGCAGCCCCCGCAGGCGCCGTATGGCCAGGTACCCGGACAGTCCGGGTCGCTGCCTCCTGGCTACGGCCAGCCCCAGGCACCCCAGACTCCGCCCGGGCCGCCCGGCTTCCATCAGCAGCCCCCGTTCGGGCAGGCCCCAGGCCAGTCGGCCCCCTACGGGATGCCGCAAGGCGTACCCCAGGGCGGCGGGCAGGGCGGCGGAGTGTCGGCGGCGCTCCAGCAGTTCAAGGAAACGCCGACCGGGCAGCGCTGGACGCAGCAGAACAAGAAGCTGATCCGAGTCGACCTGGGCATGGGCGGTCAGCCCGTGCTGGCCCGGCAGGGCAGCATGGTGCTCTACCAGGGCAAGGTCGACTTCAGCTACAAGGGCGCCGGATTCGCCGGCCGGCTCGTGGGCAGCGCGACCGGCCAGGAGATGCAGCTGATGCGCTGTACCGGCCAGGGACAGGTGTTCCTCGCCGACAACTCCGCCCATCTGCACCCCGTGGAGCTCCAGGGGGACGCGATCTGCGTCTCCGCCGAGAACGTCCTCGCCTTCGACGAGAGCCTCCAGTACGAGGTTCGCCGCGTCGAGGGACACGGTATCCCCGGGGGCGCACTGTTCACGATGCAGTTCCAGGGCACCGGCACGATCGTCGTGAAGACGCACGGCACACCCGTGGTGCTGCCCGTCACGCCCACCACGTTCGCCGACTGCAATGCCGTGGTCGCCTGGTCGGCCGCCTCCCAGGTGGTCGTCTCCAGCCAGGTACGGATGCGCCGCAACGCCTACCCGGGCGACACCGGAGAGGGCGTCAACCTCCAGTTCCGAGGCGCGCCCGGCAACTTCATCGTCGTCCAGCCGTACGAGATCTGAGGGAGCCCGCCATGAACCAGCCGCTCGCGGGCTACGCTCCCGCACCCGTCACCGCTCGCATGGAAAACCACGGCAACCACATGCTGAAGGTCGCCATGCAGACCGGAAACGACCTCCTCGCGCGCGTGGGGTCGATGGTCGCCTACGAAGGCTTCGTCCAGTACGAGCCCAACCCGCCGGCCGTGCGCCAGATCGCCAAGGACTGGATGACCGGCGAGGGCGCACCCCTGATGAAGTGCTCCGGGGACGGTCTGCTCTATCTCGCCGACTACGGCGCGAACGTGGTCGTGATCAACCTCAACGGCGACGGCATCTCCGTCAACGCCACCAACCTGCTCGCCTTCGACGCACACCTCACCTGGGGCGTCGAGCGGGTCAAGGGGCTGGCGAAGTTCGCCGGGCAGGGCTTGTGGAACACCAAGATCTCCGGGCAGGGCTGGGTCGCGCTGACCTCCCGGGGCAAGCCGATCGTCGTCGACTGCGGCGGTGGCGAGGACGAGACGTACGTCGACCCGGACGCACTCGTCGCCTGGTCGCCGAATCTCAAGGTGAAGGGCAAGCGCAGCTTCAAGGCGCAGTCACTCATCGGCCGGGGCAGCGGCGAGGCCTACCAGATGGCCTTCTCGGGCCAGGGCATCGTCGTCGTCCAGCCCAGCGAGGACAGCACCGACCGTCTCCGGTTCCGGGGCTGAGGGGGAGCCAGAACGTCATGCAGAGCCCACTTTTCGCGCACAACGACTCGCAGACCCAGGAACGCTGGAGCCTGCAGAACAAGCAGATGCTCCGGATCACCCTGGCGGGCCACGACGACATCCTCGCCCGCAAGGGCACGATGGTCGCCTACCAGGGTCTGATGGAGTTCGACGCCGAGTACCAGAGCAACAACCAGGGCCGCTCCCGCGCACACACCGGTGAGGGGCTGGACCTGATGCGCTGCCACGGGCAGGGCACGGTCTATCTCGCCAACCTGGCCCAGCACATCCACGTGGTGGACGTGGAACAGGACGGGCTGACCGTCGACAGCAGTTACGTGCTGGCGATGGACTCCGGGCTGCACCACGAGGTCATCGCCGTGGACAGCCTGTACGGCATCTCCGGTTCCGGGAAGTACCAGCTCAACATCACCGGCCGTGGCAAGGTCGCCCTGATGACCTCGGGCGCGCCGCTGATGATGCAGGTGACGCCGGACAAGTACGTCAACTGTGATGCCGACGCCATCGTCGCCTGGTCGACCGGCCTGCGCGTACAGATGCAGGCCCAGACGCACACGTCCGGAGTATGGCGGCGCCGCGGCAACACCGGCGAGGGCTGGGAGCTCAGCTTCATGGGCAGCGGCTACGCGCTGGTCCAGCCCAGCGAGTTGCTGCCGCCGCAGAACGCCCAGATCGGTCAGGGCGCCGCCGCCCAGTTCGGTATGGGACAGCAGGGGGCCCGGGCGCAGAACCAGGGCAACGTCTGGAGCTAGTGCCGAGACGGGAGCTAGTGCCGAGACGGGTAAGGGGCGATCACCATGGGTGGTCGCCCCTTACCCGATCACAGTCTGGCGCGGGTTGCTTCGAGCAGTCGTACGACTGAGTCGTCCGCTACGTCCGCCACCTCGTCGTAGGCGAACCAGCGCAGGTCCAGGGACTCGTCGCTGATCGCCTCCACGGCTCCCCGCGGTGCCACGGCGGCGTACTGCACGTCCAGGTGCCAGGCACAGGGCGTGTGGTGCCGGTCCAGACGGACCGGAGTGCTCTGCAGCAGGCGCAGCGAGGGGATGCCGGACTCCTCCGTGGCCTCGCGAAGCGCGGCACCGGCGAGCGTGATGTCGCTCGGCTCGCAGTGCCCGCCCATCTGGAGCCACATCTTCAGCTTCTTGTGGAGCGTGAGCAGGACCCGCTCACGCTCCGGATCGATCACCAGAGCGCTGGCCGTGATGTGTCCGTCCTCGCAGGCCTTCCACATCCCGTCAGGGCGGGCGTCCAGATGATCCAGGTAGACCTGACGGAGGTCGTGCTGATCGTCGTACTTCTCCAGTACCAGGACCGCGTTGTCGTGGAGCGTCACTCGGAGTCGTCGTCCTTTTTCAGGTTCGGCTTCTCGGCGGAGCCGCCCGCGGCCTCGCCGAGCATCTTGTCCAGCTCGGAGAAGTCGAGCTGCTCGCGGTGCACGAAGCCGTCCGGATCGTCCAGGTCGGACGCCGTCGGCAGCATGTCCGGGTGGGCCCACAGGCCGTCCCGGCCGTCGACACCGCGCGCGTCCGTCAGCGACGCCCACAGGCGCGAGGCGTCGCGCAGCCGACGCGGGCGCAGCTCCAGGCCGATCAGGGTGGCGAACGTCTGCTCGGCCGGGCCGCCCGACGCGCGGCGGCGGCGCAGCGTCTCGCGCAGCGCGTCCGCGGACGTCAGCCGGGGCTTCGCCGCCGCGTGCACCACCGCGTCCACCCAGCCCTCCACCAGGGCCAGCGCCGTCTCCAGACGGGCCAGGGCGACCTTCTGCTCCGGGGTGTCCTCCGGCTGGAACATGCCCTGCTGAAGCGCGTCCTGCAACTGCTCCGGGTTCTGCGGGTCGAACTGGCCGACCACGTCCTCCAGCTTGGCCGTGTCGACCTTGATCCCGCGCGCGTAGCCGTCGACCGCGCCGAACAGATGCGAGCGCAGCCACGGCACATGGGCGAACAGGCGCTGGTGGGCGGCCTCGCGCAGGGCGAGATACAGCCGCACCTCCTCCTGCGGGACACTCAGATCCTTGCCGAACGCCTCGATGTTCGCCGGCAGCAGCGCGGCGCGGCCCGCCGGGCCCAGCGGCAGACCGATGTCCGTCGAGCCGACGACCTCACCCGCGAGCACCCCGACGGCCTGCCCGATCTGCGTACCGAACATGGCGCCGCCCATGGAGCGCATCATGCCGATCAGCGGGCCCGCCATGGCCTGCATCTCCTCGGGCAGGACATCGCCCATGGCCGCGCCGACACGCTCCGCGACCGGGTCGACCAGTTCCTTCCACGCGGGCAGGGTCGCCTCGACCCACTCCGCGCGGCTCCACGCCACCGCGGAGCCGGCACCGGACGGCAGCGACGTCGCGTCGTCCAGCCACAGGTCCGCCAGCCGGACGGCCTCCTCGACCGCGGTGCGCTCGGCGGGACCGATGCTGGAGTCCTTGACACCGTCGGACGTCCCCTGGGAGACCGTCTGGCGGGCGATCTGCTTGGCCATGTCCCAGTTCACCGGCCCGCCCTCGTACGAGAGCATCTGGCCCAGCTGCTGGAACGCGGCACCCAGGTCGTTGGGGTTCATGGAACCGAACATGGCTGCGAGCGGATTGTCGCCTCCGGGACCACCGAAGCCGGGCAGTCCGAAACCGAACGGGCCCTGACCACCACCGCCCTGCTGGTCCTTCTGCTTGCCCTCGTCGCCGTTCTCCGGCTCCTCCGGCGGAAGGCCGAATCCGAATGGGGTGTCACTCACGGGATTCCTCGGCTGGTAAGGCCGTCGGCTCTTGACGACGGCGGCTGCCCGACAACACCACCCAGCCTAGACACCGCAACCGGTTGGGGGCTCGGTGCTTCGCCGACTCCTGGCCTGCGGCAGGATGGATGTCACCTGGTACGTACGCGTCACGCGCGTCCTTACTGAAGACAACCGCTGGAGACGCCGGTGAGTTCCCCAGATCCGCAGGTTCGCGCAGCGCGAAACCACTCAACCAACCCGGGCCTACGCGGGCCCGTCGTAGCGGTCACCGGCGCCGCGACAGGTGTCGGGGCGCTGCTCACCGAGCGGCTCGCCGCGTCCGAGGAGATCAAGCAGGTCGTCGCCATCGACGAGCGGCGCGGCGAGTGCGCGGCGGCGCAGTGGCACATCCTCGATGTGCGGGATCCGGCCATCGCGGAGAAGCTGCGGGGCGCCGACGTCGTAGTACATCTGGCCCTCGATCTGGACCTGGAGAGGGACGGCGCGGCCCGTACGGCGTACAACGTGCGCGGGACGCAGACCGTGCTGACGGCTGCCGCCGCGGCAGGGGTGCACCGGGTCGTGCTGTGCACGTCCGCGATGGTCTACGGGGCGTTGCCGGAC
Organism: Streptomyces sp. NRRL WC-3618; assembly: GCF_001280005.1. Lineage (GTDB taxonomy): Bacteria > Actinomycetota > Actinomycetes > Streptomycetales > Streptomycetaceae > Streptomyces. The sequence goes on from NZ_LGDW01000213.1 coordinate 78,469, forward strand.
AACGAACTGCCGCTCGCGGAGGACGCCGAGCTGCGCGCGACCGCCGAGGCGACCGGGGTCGGGGACCTGCTGGAGATCGAGCGGCTCGCCCGGCGCGCACCGCGGGCGCATCCGGGGCTCAATGTGACGGTGGTGCGGCCCGCGGTGCTGATCGGGGGTACGGACACCGCTCTGACCAGGTACTTCGAGTCCCCTCGGCTGCTTGTCGTGGCCGGATCGCGGCCCGCCTGGCAGTTCTGTCACGTCGAGGACCTGTGCAGCGCGCTGGAGTACGCGGTGCTCGAGAAGGTCGAGGGGGAGCTGGCTGTCGGGTGCGACGGGTGGCTGGAGCAGGAGGAGGTCGAGGAGCTCAGCGGGATCCGGCGCATGGAGCTGCCGTCCGCGGTCGCTCTGGGCGCGGCGGCCAGGCTGCACCGGATCGGGCTCACGCCGTCTCCGGCCGGGGATCTGGCGTACACGATGTACCCCTGGGTGGTGAGCGGAAGCCGGCTGCATGACGCCGGCTGGCGGCCTCAGTGGAGCAACGAGGAGGTGCTCGCGGAGCTGCTCGAGGAGGTTGCCGGGCGGCATACCGTGGCTGGGCGGCGGCTCGGGCGTAAGGACGCGACCGCGGCGGGGGCTGCGGGGGCGACGGTGGCGTTGCTGGGGACGGCGGCGTTGGT
>NZ_LGDW01000214.1 GCF_001280005.1 Streptomyces sp. NRRL WC-3618
AGGCTCCGGAAGAGCGGGGGTACGTCGGCGCCGAACTGCTTGCGCAGGGTTTCGGTGTTGAGCTTCATGGGGACGAGGGCGCCGTCGGGCTGGGCGAGGGAGGCGTCCAGCAGAGCCAGGCCTTCGTCGGCCGACAGGGCGGCCACTCCGGCACGGTTCATGCGGTCGATGTCGCCGTCGGCCAGGGCTCCGGCCATGCCGCCCTGCTCCGCCCACAGGCCCCACGCGAGTGAGGTCGCGGACAGGCCCTGGGCACGGCGGTACTGGGCCAGCGCGTCCAAGAAGGCATTCGCTGCCGCGTAGCCGGCCTGCCCCGCACTGCCCAGCACACCGGCCGCGGAGGAGAACAGCACGAACGCCGACAGGTCCAGGTCGGCCGTCAGCTCGTGCAGATTCACCGCCGCGTCCACCTTCGGCCGCAGCACCGCGTCCACACGCTCGGGCGTCAACGCGGTGACCACACCGTCGTCGACCACACCCGCGACATGCACGACCGCGGTGAGGTCAGCACCTACCTCATCCACAAGCGAGGCCAGCGCCTCGCGATCGGCGACATCACAGGCCGCGATGGTAACCCTCGCACCCAACTCCTCAAGCTCCGCGCGCACTTCACCCGCACCCGGCGCGCCCTCACCCCTCCGCGACACCAGCAGCAGATCCCGTACACCGTGCCGGCCGGCCAGATGCCGGACCACAACCCGCCCCAGCCCACCCAACGCACCCGTCACCAGGACAGTCCCCCGCCCATCGAAGGACGGCGGCAGCATCAGCACCACCTTGCCCACATGCCGGGCCTGACTCAGATACCGGAACGCCTCCGGCGCCCGCCGCACATCCCACGCCTTCACCGGCAACGGCTCCAGCACACCCTGCTCGAACAGGGACAGCACCTCCGCCAGCATCTCCCGGATACGGTCACGTCCGGCATCGATCAAGTCGAAGCTCTGATACGTGACTCCGGCATGCTCCTCGGCGATGGCATCCGGATCGCGCAGGTCGGTCTTGCCCATCTCCACGAAACGCCCGCCACGCGGCAACAACCGCAGCGACGCGTCCACGAACTCCCGCGCCAGGGAGTTCAGCACGACATCGACACCCCGGCCCCCGGTCGCCTCAAGGACCGACGCCTCGAAGTCCAGCGTCCGGGACGACGCGATACGAGAGTCCTCGACCCCCAACTCCCGCACCACACCCCACTTCCCGGCACTCGCGGTCCCATACACCTCCGCACCGAAGTGCCGGGCCAGCTGCACCGCAGCCATACCCACACCACCAGCGGCGGCATGCACGAGAATCGACTCGCCCGCCTCCAGTCCCGCCAGGTCCCGCAGCGCGTAATACGCCGTCAGAAACACCGTCGGAACGGCGGCGGCCTGCGCGAACGACCAGCCCTCCGGCACCCGCGCCACCATCCGCGCATCCGCCACCGCCAGGGGCCCGAACGCGGCCTCCAACAGTCCCAGAACCCGGTCACCGACGGCCAGGCCAGTCACCTCGGCTCCGACCTCGACGACGACACCAGCACCCTCGGTGCCCATGACCGCGTCACCGGGGTACATCCCCAACGCGATCAGCGCGTCACGGAAGTTGACACCCGCGGCACGCACCTCGACACGTACCTCGCCCGCGCCCAGCGGCCTGCCCCCGAACACCTCGGCGTCCTCGGCCACCGGCAGCAGTGCCAGATTCTCCAGCGTGCCCCGGCCCGTCACTCCCAACTGCCAGGTCTTGCCCGCCGGAACCGCGAGCACGCCGCCACCGGCACGCATCAGTCGCGGCGCCCACACCACGTCCCCGCGCACCGCCACCTGCGGCTCGTCGAGGCCGAGCACCCCGGGCA
>NZ_LGDW01000215.1 GCF_001280005.1 Streptomyces sp. NRRL WC-3618
GACACTGTTGGCGAATCCGGGGCCCTGAACGTGACGTCGGCCTTCGCGACCCGTTGTGGTCGTGAAGGCCGACGTTGTGTTTTGGGGAGGGTGTCGGTGTCGTTGCAGGCCAGGAAGGTCGACGGGGTTCCTGAGGAGACGGCCCGGGTGGCGCGGGCTGCGTTTCCGAAGGGCAGCTTGGCGATGAGGATCCGTGACGAGCTGGGCGAGCTGTTCTCGGACGCGGACTTCGCCGGGCTGTACCCGAGCAGGGGGAAGCCGGCGTGGTCGCCGGGCAGGCTGGCGCTGGTGTCGGTCATGCAGTTCGCCGAGGGCCTGTCGGACCGGCAGGCCGCCGACGCGGTGCGCGGACGGCTGGACTGGAAGTACCTCCTCGGGCTGGAGCTGGCCGATCCGGGGTTCGACCACTCGGTACTTACCGAGTTCAGGGACCGGCTGATCGCGGGAGACGCCGGGATCAACCTCCTGGACCGGGTCTTGGAGGCCGCCGCGGAGCACGGCCTGCTCAAGGCCGGTGGCCGTGCGCGCACGGACTCCACGATCGTGCTGTCCGCCGCGCGGCAGATCAACGGGCTGGTACGGCTCGGTGAGACCCTGCGGGCCGCGTTGAACAGCGTGGCCGCCTGCGAGCCGGAGTGGCTGGCCGCCTGGGCACCGTCCGACTGGTTCGACCGGTACGCGATCCGGTTCGAGGACACCCGCCTGCCCAAGGGGAAAGCCAAACAGACCGAGCTGATCGAGCAGATCGGCACCGACGGGCTGAGCCTGCTGACGGCCCTGCACGGACCGGACGCCCCTGCGTCCCTGCGGCTGCTGGACCGGGTCCAGACGCTGCGGCAGATGTGGATCCAGCAGTACTTCGTCGACGACGGGCAGGTCCGCCGCCGGGACCTCAAGGACCGCCCGCCGGGCGCGGAGCGGCTGGTCACGCCCTACGACACCGACGCCCGCGGGAGCGTGAAGCGCGGCACCTTCTGGGACGGCTACAAGGTCCACCTCACCGAGACTTGCGAGCCGGACAGCCCGAACCTGATCACCCACGTTGCCACCACCGACTCCACCGTCCAGGACGTGCGCCTGGTCGCCCCGATCCACGCCCACCTCGCCCAGCGCGACCTCCTGCCCGACCGGCACCTGGTCGACGCCGGCTATGCGACCGCGCGGGAAGTGGTCACCGCCCGCCGGGACCACAAGATCGACCTGGTGGGGCCGATCCTCGCGTCCACCAGCTGGCAGACCAAGGACGCCGAGGGCTTCTCCCAGGCCGACTTCACGATCGACTGGGACAACCGGCGGGTGACCTGCCCCAACGGCAAGACCACCAGCAACTGGCGGGAAGACCGCTCCCAGCAGGGGGCAGCCGTGGTCCGAGCAAGGTTCCCGATGGGGCTCTGTCGTCCCTGCAAGGACCGCGAGCAGTGCACCCGCGCCGGAGCGACGGCCACCATGGGCCGCCGGATCACCCTGCGCCCCCAGGCGGAGCAGGAGGTAATCCAGCAGGCACGAGCCCAAGAAGACACCCAGGAGTGGAAGGAGCAGTACGCACACCGGGCCGGTGTCGAAGGCACCATCTCCCAGGGAGTACGGGCCTTCGGCCTGCGACGATGCCGCTATCGCGGGCTGGCCAAGGCACAGCTCCAACACCAGCTCACCGCCACCGCGATGAACTTCCACCGCCTCAACGCCTGGTGGACTGACATCCCACGAGCCCGCACTCGCACATCACACCTGGCATCCCTCCGGCCCGCCGAGTAGGACTCGGCGGGCCGGAACGGAGATCAACGGGCTGGATTCGCCAACAGTGTCG
>NZ_LGDW01000216.1 GCF_001280005.1 Streptomyces sp. NRRL WC-3618
AGGGAATATTTAGGCTTAACGGGTGGTCCCGCCAGATTCACACGGGATTTCTCGGGCCCCGTGCTACTTGGGTGTCTCTCAAACGAGCCGTTGATGTTTCGACTACGGGGGTCTTACCCTCTACGCCGGACCTTTCGCATGTCCTTCGTCTACACCAACGGTTTCTGACTCGTCTCACAGCCGGCAGACTGTGAAAGAGAGATCCCACAACCCCGCACACGCAACCCCTGCCGGGTCTCACACGTATACGGTTTGGCCTCATCCGGTTTCGCTCGCCACTACTCCCGGAATCACGGTTGTTTTCTCTTCCTGCGGGTACTGAGATGTTTCACTTCCCCGCGTTCCCTCCACACACCCTATGTGTTCAGATGTGGGTGACAGCCCATGACGACTGCCGGGTTTCCCCATTCGGAAACCCCCGGATCAAAGCCTGGTTGACGACTCCCCGGGGACTATCGTGGCCTCCCACGTCCTTCATCGGTTCCTGGTGCCAAGGCATCCACCGTGCGCCCTTAAAAACTTGGCCACAGATGCTCGCGTCCACTGTGCAGTTCTCAAACAACGACCAACCACCC
>NZ_LGDW01000218.1 GCF_001280005.1 Streptomyces sp. NRRL WC-3618
CGCCGCCGCCCCAGATCCCAGCAGTGGACGGCCTGGGCGTTCCTCGCCCCGGTGGTCCTCTACCTCGCCCTCTTCTACGCGTATCCGCTCTACCGCAATCTCGACCTGAGCCTGCGCAACTACACCGTCCGCTCGTTCGTGCGGGGCGATGCCCCCTTCACGGGCCTGGCGAACTACCGGACCGTCCTGGACGATCCGACGTTCGCCCCGGCCCTGCTGCACACCGCCGTGTTCACCTTCGCGTGCCTGGTCTTCCAGTACGCCATCGGCCTCGCGCTCGCGGTGTTCTTCAACCAGCACTTCCGCCTCTCGGCGACCTTGCGCGCGCTGTTCCTCATCCCGTGGCTGCTGCCGCTGATCGTGTCGGCGTCGACCTGGTCGTGGATGCTCAACAGCGACTCCGGCATCGTCAACGCCACCCTCCACGCGCTCGGTATCGGCCCGGTGAACTGGCTGACCTCGCCCTCCTGGTCGCTGGCCTCGGTGATCATCGCGAACATCTGGATCGGCGTCCCCTTCAACCTCGTCGTCCTCTACTCCGGCCTGCAGTCCATCCCCACCAGCCTCTACGAGGCAGCCGCCCTCGACGGCGCGAACGCCTGGCGGCGCTTTTGGTCCATCACCTTCCCCCTCCTGCGCCCCGTCTCCGCCATCACCCTCCTGCTGGGCCTGGTCTACACACTCAAGGTCTTCGACATCATCTGGATCATGACCAAGGGCGGCCCCGCCGACTCCTCCACCACCTTCGCCACCTGGTCCTACCAACTCGGCTTCGGCAACCTGCTGCCCGCCTTCGGCCCCGGCGCCGCCGTCGGCAACCTCCTCGTCGTCGCCGCCCTGGTCTTCGGCCTCCTCTACCTGAAGGTCCAGCGAAAGCAGGCCCTGACATGACCCAAGCCACCGTCAACCGACACGGCCGTACCTGGTGGAAGACGGCCCTCGGCATCGCACTGACCGCGCTCATGCTCTTCCCGGTCTACTGGATGATCAACGTGTCCTTCACCCGCGACCAGGACATGCGCAAGAGTCCGCCCGACCTGTTCCCCGCCCACGGCACCCTCGAGGGCTACCGCGCCGTCCTCGACCAGCAACTGCCCTACCTCGGCACCAGCCTCGTCATCGGCCTGGGCACCGTCGCACTGACCGTGGCCCTGGCCGCGCCCGCCGGCTACGCGCTGGCCAAACTCCGCCCCCGCGGCGCAGGCGTCCTCAGCTTCCTCCTGCTCGCCGCCCAGATGATCCCCGGCATCATCATGGCGATGGGCTTCTACGCCATCTACCTCAGCCTCGGACTGCTCCAGTCCGTGCCCGGCCTGATCGTCGCCGACTCCACCCTCGCCGTCCCCTTCGCCGTCCTCATCTTCACCGCGTTCATGTCCGGCATCCCCGGCGAACTCATCCAGGCCGCGCAGATGGACGGCGCACGGCCCCTGCGCACCTTCTGGTCCATCGTCCTGCCCATGAGCCGCAACTCGATCGTCACAGTGTCGCTGTTCGCGTTCCTGTGGTCCTGGTCCGACTTCGTCTTCGCCAGCACCCTCGCCAACGGCGGCGCACACGAGCCGATCACCCTCGGCATCTACCACTACATCGGCAACAACAACCAGCAGTGGAACGCCATCATGGCCACCGCCGTCATCGCCTCCCTGCCCGCCACCGTCATCCTCGTCCTCGCCCAGCGCTACGTCGCCGCCGGCGTCACCGCCGGCGCCGTCAAGGACTGA
>NZ_LGDW01000219.1 GCF_001280005.1 Streptomyces sp. NRRL WC-3618
GCAAGAAAGACCACGTCAGGCGAGGCACACGGCAGGTTCCGGAAAAGGTCATCACCCTTACGCCCGCAATACTTCAGTAGCTCAAGCAACGGCATTGGCCGTTGGCGGGCTGATGCCCAACGTCGCCCGTCCCGGCACCGCCTGACGAGGCGGTGCCGGAAGGGGCGACCAGATGTCATCGGCGTCCGGGGTGCAGTCCCAGCCAGCCCGGGGACGGTGCTCCGGTGACCTCGCCGACGTAGAGGGTCAGCTGCTGTCGGAAGCGCTCGACGAGGGCGCGGTCGGCCATGAACGTGTCGAAGCCGTCCAGGTTGGCGTTGGGGTAGTCCCAGATGGGGCGGTAGCCGGCGTGGGGGGTGACGTCGGTGCGGACGGACCACATGTAGAAGTCGGACTGGGTCTGCTTGTCGAGCCACCAGTTCAGGTACAGCTTGGCGGCGGCCGGGTGCTTGGCGTTCTTGAAGATGGCGGCGCGCTGGGCCCAGGCCATGAAGGGGTCGTTCTGCGGCAGGACGAAGCGGGTCTTGACCCCGTCGGCCGGGGTCAGCATGCCGTCGGTGCCGAGGGCGACGGCCGCGGTGCCGGCCTCGACCCGGTCGGCGGGTTCCTGGGTGCCGCGTACCCAGGCGATGTCCTGGGCGACGAAACGGCGCAGCCAGTCCCAGCCGTACTTGTCGACGATGACCTTGTAGAGGTAGAGGACGGCGTCGTCGTCGTTCGGGAACGTCGAGACGATCTTTCCCTTCCAGCGGGGGTCGAGGAGGTCCCGGGCGGAGGCGGGCGCAGCGGCCCCGGTCTTGTCGTCGTTGTAGATCGTGGAGAACGCGTCGACGAAGATGCCGGTCCAGGCGCCGTCGGAGTCCTTGAAGGCGGGGTGTACGCGGGAGAAGCCGGCCGGCTTGTAGCAGCGCAGTACGCCTTCCCGCTTCCAGCGCGGGAAGTCCTGCAGCGTCTGCAGCTGGACGACGTCGGGGACGAGGGTGCCGGTGGTGAGCTGGTTGTCGATGCGGGCATCGTGGAACTTGCTGTAGTCCACCACGATGTTCAGCGTGATGCCGGGGAACGCCTTCTCGAAGGCGGCCTTGTTGCCGTCCTGCTGGGTCGCGGTGTCGCCGCCCGCGTAGACGGTCAGCGCGCCACCTTCCGCCTTCGCCTCGCGGTACAGCTGCTCCAGACTCTTCGTCTCCTCTCCACGTCCCGTGGCGTGCGCCGTTCCGGCGCCCAGGGCGCCTGCGGCGGCGGTGAGTGAGCCTGCGACGAGTACCTGACGTCGTCCGAGTGACATGGGGGGATGGTCCCTTCGGTGCAGTGCAGTTGCGTTCGGCTGCAGAAAAAGTACCTGCAGAGGCAGCTATATTTCAAGCTTCAAGTACGGCAAGTACTGTTGCAAACCTGGCTAAATCTTGACATAGCGGGCCAGGAAATTACTGTATCGTCAGGTTTATGAGTGAGCTTCTCAACGATGAGGCAGTCGTCCTGTACGGCGACATCCTGCGGCTGACCGACGCCTTCGGTGGACGGGCCGACCGCACGATCCGCGAGGTCACCGGGCTCGGCGGCTCCGAGTTCGAAGTGCTGCTGCGTCTGGCGCGGCATCCGCAACGTCGTACCACCAGCGCCCGCCTCGCGGAGGACCTCTCCTTCACCTCCGGCGGCCTGACCCGGCTGATCGCCCGGATGGAAGAGGCC
>NZ_LGDW01000220.1 GCF_001280005.1 Streptomyces sp. NRRL WC-3618
ACAGGACCCTAGACAAGTCCCATCGTTGCAGGTCAGGAGCACTCTCCGCTTATTTGATCAAGCCTCGGACACCCCACCTCGTGAAAGCGCGAGGCTAGGTCTGCCGGCACCGGCAGAGGCAATGCATGGCTGGACTACGTTGCTGCTTTGTCAGGCGCTGACATCTGGCGCCTCGCTGTCGAGTTGGACAGCGAGAGCAGCCAGCACCGTGACATCGCTGAGGGAAGACGGAGCTGACGACGCGGGCTGTGGAGAAACGACTGGATGCGTGTGCTACCGCTCTGATGGCCACGCTGGGCTGAACAACCCGCGGCGCGGGCCCGGCGGCCACATCCAGCAGCCGAGCCGACCGCACACCCGCACCGGGATACCCCGAGTACCGGCAGGCTCCCGGCCGACAGCCCTGCGACGCCTCCGAATCGAACGGCAACATCACTCGCCGTGACGGCTCCCCGTGATCGCTGCCAGAACCGAGTTTTGACTCCACAGGGGGCCTTGCGGTGGGAGTATCGGGGTGCATCAGCTAGCCCTGGGTGGCTCAAGTGCCCCTTTCGAAGGTCGATTTGTACGCGGCGATACGCCATGACGCTCGGGTCGAAGGGCTGTCCAGCAGGGCTTTGTCGACCAAGTACGGGGTGGGCCGCAGGACGGTCGCGATGGCGCTGGAGTCGGTGTGGCCGGCGCCGCGCAAGCAGCTTCCGCCCCGGATCTCGCGTCTGGATCCGTTCAAGGCGACGATCGACCAGATCCTGCGGGAGTACCTGGACGCGCCGCGCAAGCAGCGGCATACCGCCAAGCGGGTCTTCGACCGGCTGATCGACGAGCACGACGCCCGGGGCGTGACGTATTCGATGGTCCGCGCCTACATCGCCGTGCGCCGCCCGGAGATCCGCGTCGAGGAGGGCCGCGGCCCGCCCCAGGCGTTCGTGCCGCAGACCCACCACCCCGGTGACGTCCAGACCGAGGACCGGACCGGGTACGAGCGCTCGAAGTTCCGCCACTGGGTCGACGCCGACCGCGACTCGTGCAACACCAGGCTTATCTGCATGCTCAGATAGGGATAGAGCGCAACGCCCCTGGCCGATACGAGCTTAGTCTCGATCGTTCATGAGTCCTCGTCGGTGAGCCGACGGGGACTCTGTGTTTGCGAGGTGCGGCCTCTTCGGGGCTGGGGCAGGTTGACGGCTCGGTTGTCGCGTCGGGTGGGCGCCGGGTTCCACTGCTCCGGTGTGGTGGTGCGGGTCATTGAGGCGGTCGGCGTGCCTGATCAGCCGGGGCTCGGCAAGGCATTGAGCCGGTCGATCGCTCGGATGATTTCGTCGGTCCAGGGCCATCGCGTGGTGAAACGGAGCCAGCGGCGGCGGCCGGTGTTCACCATCTGGGCGGCGGCGGAGAACAGTCGCAGGCGGAGCTTTTTGGGTTCCCAGCGGCGGGTCTTGCCGGTCGGGGGCAAGCATGGGCATCCAGGCGAGGAGGTCGAGTGCGAGGGAGACGATCTCCAGCCAGACCTGGTTCTGTGCGGTGTCGTGCAGGGGCAGACATCCGATGCCGTTGATCTGTCAAGCGGCAGCGGGGAGTTGTTGGTCCGCTGAGGCGGGGAAGGCGGTCGCTTCGTTGTAGCGGATGCGTTTGGTGAGGCAGTGGTGGAGGCAGCCGATCATGCGGTTGAAAAGGTTGC
>NZ_LGDW01000221.1 GCF_001280005.1 Streptomyces sp. NRRL WC-3618
GAGGCGACACCCGGGCCCTCGGCCTGCACAGCCTCAACCCACGGCACAAAAACGGTCCACCAACTCCGTCGGCGGACCGTCACGAAACTTCGAGGTTAGACACTCAAGCGCCTCGTCACTCGGATGGCTGGACGCTGCCTTAAGCTGCTGCTCCACACGCTCAGCCGCGTATCGAGTATCAATCTCCACACCCATAGGAAGCTTCACGCGTTCGATGCGATCGATGTAATGCATCGTTGCGGGCTTCGCCAGCGTGAACAGGAGCAGGAAGATCAGGATCGTTGTAGTTGGCCAGGCGACAATCTTGACGATCTCAGTACCGTCGGCAAGCAGCATGCTCTAACTCTGAGTGCCGCCGAGGCGATTCCCGGCAGGCTCCCTGCATCTACCCAATGATTCACCCGTTGTCCTTAACCAGACCGATGAGGGTGCCCTGTATAGCAGCACCCCCCCTCCATCCCGGTGCCGGCCGATCCCCCGCCGCAGGCATCGTCTTGGACCGTGGCCGCGTAGGTCGGGTGCTCGACTCATGGCCCTTCGGCCCTACACACACGCGGGCGCGCGTCGGCGGCAGCAGCGCCGAGCGAGCCGAAGGCAGGAGCCGGGAAGCGCGCCCGGCGGAGCGGAGCGCAGCCGGGTGCCTTGATCGAGTGGAGTGTCTTGCCTGTGGTACGTAAGTCGGGCGAGCCGCTCACACCGTCCAAGGAAGCACTCTGACAGGCTCCTGCGCCACAGGAACGGAGCACCGTTGTGACCTGCGATGAGATTTCGTCGGTTGTCAACATTAGGCGCCGTTGCGTGCCGTCGCGTGGCCCGGGGACGGCCCAGGAAACGCATCACATGGGCTGACAGGCCTCACGTCTCGGAGACCGGAGGGGTACCCTTTGGCCAAGGCCATGGGGTGCACAAAGGACAGCTCCCTCCCCAAGCCCGAGTATCAGACCCCGGACACGAGGGTGGCGCCCTCAGAAAAACGACAGCAACGCCGAGGCTGACCGAGGGTAGGGACTGACCTGGCATTCGATCTTGCCGGATGGCAAGTGGAAATGAAAGGCGCCCAGCGGGTCCTCAATTCCTATACCGGTACTCCCAGCGAGTCGCCCAAATTCTCGGGCCCGGGCGGCTTGGCGAGGTGTGCCGTGATTACTGTTTCCATCGCTGTCTTCGTCGCTACGGCCGTTGTTGCCCTCTGCGGGCTCGCCGCATGGTGGCTCTGGTTGCGATTTTGCCGCCACATAGTCGACAACCATGGTGGTCCCAAGCAGCTGGGGAAGGCCGCTGAGGTCGCCAAATCGTTCTTTAAATGGCAAAGTCCCCGCCGTGTGAAGGTGAAGAAGTCTGACGCTTCGTCACTTCGTTAAGGCGATCATGCGTACGGCTAGGGCGGCGGAACCTCAATGACCGAATCGTTTGTTGCCCTCCTCCGTCAGGCTGAGGGCAACTGGGCGACTGCAGATTGGGCCTGATGCATGCCCTCTTGACAGAGCGCGGCTAAGCCTGATCCAGGCGACATCTGGCAGTCAACCTCGTCAGCCCCTCGGTTCCCGCGCGATCGGGCATGGCTGAGAAGCCGTGTCTCAACCGAACATGATCGGTTGATTTCTGCTGGTCAGGCATGGTCTGGCTCGTAGTGAGGGAGGCATCGGGCGTCTTGTTTCCGCTCC
>NZ_LGDW01000222.1 GCF_001280005.1 Streptomyces sp. NRRL WC-3618
AGAAGCCGTGTCTCAACCGAACATGATCGGTTGATTTCTGCTGGTCAGGCATGGTCTGGCTCGTAGTGAGGGAGGCATCGGGCGTCTTGTTTCCGCTCCGTGAGCGAGGGGTGCGCGATGGCGTCGGTGCTGGGAATGCTGGAGGAGCGGGAGTCGGCTGCCCGTGTGCGGGTGGAAGGGCTGCGGGAGGAAGTCGCCCGGTTGGCCGGGGTGTTGGAGGCTGCCGAGATCGAGCTGGACCGGCGGGTGATCGCGCGGGAAGAGTTGGTCGAGGCCCTGGCGGCCTCGGCTGCTGAGACCACTGCCGTGTCCGAGGCACCGGCGCGGGCGGAAACCGCGCCCGCGCCGGTGCCGGGCTCGATCGTGCCACCGTGGGGCGAAGGATTGCCGGTGACGGTGCTGGCGCCGGACTACCAGCGGATCCTGGGCGTGCTGGAGGAGCGGCAGCCGGCGGGCCAGGGACCGCTGAAGGCCAGGGAGATCACGGTTCAGCTGGGCCTTGGGACGGCGTCGGCGAAGGTCGAGGGGGTGCGCTCGAAGGCCAGGCGCCTGGCGGAGCGCGGGTGGCTTGTGCAGGAGACGTCGGGGATGTTCAGTGCCGGCCGGCGGCCCGTGGTCGTGCCAGGCGCCGGCTCATCCGCGTGACCATCGACCACCGGATCATCGCCTCGCTGCTGGCCGGCAGCGTCTCGTAGTCCCGGGCCAGCCGGCGTGAATGCATCAGCCACGCGAACGTGCGCTCCACCACCCAGCGCCTGGGCAGCACCACGAACCCCTCCATGCCGTCGGTGCGCTTGACGACCTGAAGGGTGAGCGCGAGTCTCTGCCGGCACCAGTCGACCAGGCCGCCGGTGTATCCGCCGTCGCCCCAGACCAGGGTGATGTCGCGGTGCAGGCGGCGCAGCCGGGTCAGCAGGCCCGTCGCGGCGTCGCGGTCGCCGATGTTCGCGGCGGTCACCGCGACGACCAGCAGCAGGCCGAGGCAGTCGGTCACGATGTGCCGCTTGCGGCCGCCCACTTTCTTCCCGCCGTCCCAGCCGCGCGAGACGGACGGCACCGCGGCCGCTGCCTTCACCGACTGCGCATCGATGATCCCGGCCGTCGGCTCCGCCTCACGGCCCTCCCGCTCACGCACCCGTCCGCGCAGCCGGTCGTGGAACTCGGTGATCAGCCCGTGCTCGCGCCAGCGGCGGAAGAAGGCGTAAACCCGGCCCCAGTCGGGGAAGTCCGCTGGCATCGCCCGCCAGGAGATCCCGCCCGCGACCAGGTAACGGACCGCGTCCAGCAGCTGACGGTGGCAGTAGCCCTCGGGCTGCCCGCCCCGGCCCTGGAGCCAGGCCGGCACCGGCAGCAACGGCCGGATGGCCGCCCATTCCGCGTCCGACATGTCCGAGGGATACCGGCGTTCCCGGTCCGGATGGTCGGCCGCGTTGCCGTACACATGCGCGAGGCAGTCACACGATGGAGCAGCCGAGTTGAACTGAACGGACTCGGACGCGTACAACAAGGACACCAGGGCCTCCCGGCACTGCTCGGTCAGATTCGCATCCCCGAGCTACCGAGAGGCCCTGTCTTCATGCACGGACAACGGGAAGATCACCCCGGCGGGAAACCTGTTCGACCCGCACGTTCCATGACCGGTTGAGATACGGCTTCT
>NZ_LGDW01000223.1 GCF_001280005.1 Streptomyces sp. NRRL WC-3618
CCCCAGGCCGAGCCGCACCCCCGATATGAAAGGCGTCCACCCCCGCCGCACGCAGCCGCGCCACATGCTCCAACCGCAGCCCACCCCCCACCAGCAGCCGCTGCTCGTAACCGGGTTCCGCCCGCCGCGCCGCCTCGGCAAGCAGCGTCGGAAGCCCGTCGTCCACCCCCGCCGCCGAGCCGGCGGTGAGGTAGGTGTCGAGGCCGGGAAGCCCATGCAACTCCCTGCGCAGGGCGTCCCGGTCGACGGCCCGATCGATGGCCCGATGGAACGTCCAGCGGCATCCGTCGAGCTCGGCGACGACCTGCTTGACCACCGCATGGTCGACGGCACCGTCAGCGTCGAGGAACCCGAACACGAACTCCTCGGCCCCCGCCCCCCGCAACTCCCGGGCCGCCCGAAGCAGCGCGTCGACCGCCCGGCCGTCCCCGGCGCCGAACCCGTCCGTCAGCCGCAGCATCACCCGCAGCGGAATGTCGACGGCGGCCCGGATCCCGGCGAAGGTCTCGACGGCCGGCGTCAGCCCGTCCGCCGCCATGTCGGTGACCAGCTCCAGCCGGTCCGCACCTCCGTCCCGGGCGGCGACGGCGTCCTCGACACCGAGGGCGATCACCTCCAGCACTGCGCCCCGGCTCATCGGACCCCTTCCGTTGGTTCCCGTCGGCTCCTGTTGGCTCCCCTGGAGCAACTAGACAGTAGAGGTCTAGTCCAATCCGAAGCGTACGCCCACGAGCCCCACCCCCGTCACTCAACCGCCGTACATGTTCAGCTCCGCCGCCTCCACTCCCGCCAACTCGTACGACGGCGAGGGCGAGGGCGAAGACGAGGGCGAAGACGCCCCCTCTCCCTCCTCCACCAGCCGCCCCGCATACAGCCGCACCAGCGTGGCCCCGTCCCCGATGTACCGCCCCGGCGTCCGCACCCCCGACCCATCCCCCAGCCGCAACGGCTCGTCCAGCTCATCGACATCCGCGTGGAGCGGCACCAGCCCCCGCTCCCGGCTCAACCGCGCGAGCAGCGCCAGCGCGTACGGCAGCCCCGGCCCCGCATAGGCCCCGGGCTCCCCAAGGGCCTCCCGGACATCACCCGCATGCACCCACTCCCTCAGCGCGACCCCGTCCAGCGCCCCGCCGGCCTCGGCGATCACACCCCCGGCCTCACTCATCCCCTTCTCCAGCTCGTCCAGGACCCGCGCGTTCGTCCAGTCGACCCGCTCGGCGATGTCCCGCTCGTTCGACTCAGGTGAGAACACCCCCTTCCCGAGCCGCCCCTCGACCACCCGCGACAACGCGGCCGAGCAGTGCGCGAGCACCTCCCGCACCGTCCACTCGGGGCATCCGGCGGTCACGATCCCGAAGTCGGCGTCGGGGCGGGCCCGCAGCAGCGGAATCAGCGCGTCGCGCTCGACGGTCAGGAGCCGCCCGGGCAGCTCGGGGTCACGTACGTCATGTACATCGGCAGAAGACGTCATGCCTTCCACGCTAAGGGCCGACGCCCCCGGGCGGGAGAATGCCCCCATGCCCGATCAAGCCGCCCTCGCCGCCCCCGACGACCCCCACCCCGCCCTCCGCGCCCGCTGGACCGAGGCCCTGGAAGCGGCCCGCACCCCCCCCGCCGACGGAACCGCCCCCGAC
>NZ_LGDW01000224.1 GCF_001280005.1 Streptomyces sp. NRRL WC-3618
TCGACTCCCTCACCTCCGTCGAACTCCGCAACCGCCTCAACGCCGCCACCGAGACACGGCTGCCCGCCGGGCTCGTCTTCGACTACCCCACTCCGAAGGCCCTCGCCGGCCACCTGCGGACGGAACTCCTCGGCTCGCTCCCGGAGACCGGGTCCGCTGCCGCTCCTGCCGCCGCGCGGAGCACCGCCGCCCCGGCGGCCGGACAGGACGACCTCATCGCCGTCGTCGCGATGAGCTGCCGCTACCCCGGCGGCGTACGCTCGCCCGAGGACTTGTGGCGCATGGTGTTCGCCGGTGAGGACGGCCTTACCGGGTTCCCCGAGAACCGCGGCTGGGACGTCACCGCCCCCGCGGGCTTCGATGGTGCCGACGCGGACGGCGACGAGGGCCTGACGTACGTCACCACCGGCGCCTTCCTCCACGACGCCGACGAATTCGACCCCGAGTTCTTCGGCATCAACCCGCGCGAGGCCCTGGCCATGGACCCGCAGCAGCGGCTCCTCCTGGAAACGTCCTGGGAGGCGTTCGAGCGGGCGGGCATCGTGCCGTCGGCGCTGCGCGCCAGCGAGACCGGCGTCTTCGTCGGCCTGTCGACCCAGGGCTATTCGACCACCCTCAACGGCGCCGAAGGCGTCGAGGGCTACGTCATGACCGGCGACGCGGCGAGCGTCGCCTCCGGCCGCCTCTCGTACTCCTTCGGCTTCGAAGGCCCGGCCATCACCGTCGACACCGCCTGCTCCTCCTCGCTCGTCGCCCTGCACCTCGCCGCGCAGGCGCTGCGCAACGGCGAGTGCACGATGGCGCTCGCGGGCGGCGCTGCGGTCATGCCGACCCCCACCTCCTTCGCCGAGTTCAGCCGCCAGCGGGGCCTCGCCCCCGACGGCCGCTGCAAGCCCTTCGCGGCCGCCGCCGACGGCACGAGCTGGGGCGAGGGCGTCGGCATGCTCGTCCTTGAGCGGCTGTCGGACGCCCGCCGCAACGGTCACCAGGTGCTCCCCGCCTCACGCCCGCCGACGTCGACGCCGTCGAGGCACACGGCACGGGCACCACCCTCGGCGACCCCATCGAGGCCCAGGCCCTCATCGCCACGTACGGCAAGGAGCATTCGGAGGAACAGCCTTTGTGGCTGGGCTCGCTGAAGTCGAACATCGCGCACACCCAGGCGGCCGCCGGTGTCGGCGGCATCATCAAGACCGTCATGGCGATGCGCCACGGCATCCTGCCGAAGACGCTGTACGTGGATGCCCCGACCCCCGAGGTCGACTGGACCGGCGGGGGAGTGGAACTCCTTACCGAGGCCCGCGACTGGCCGGGACGCGAGGACGGCGCGCCGCGCCGGGCGGCCGTCTCCTCCTTCGGCATCAGCGGGACCAACGCGCACGTGATCCTGGAGCAGGCGCCGGGCGAAGAGCCCGAGCCTGCCGAGGACGTCGCACCGGCTCAGGTGGTGGCGGGCGTCGTGCCGCTGGCCCTCTCCGGGAAGACCCCGGAGGCGCTGCGTGCGCAGGCGGACCGGCTGCGGGACCACCTCGCGGCGCACCCGGACCTCGAACTCGGCCACCTGGCTCGGTCGTTGGTGCTTTCACGGTCGCGGTTCGAGTACCGGGGTGTGGTGCTCGGCGCGGATCGTGAGGAGCTGCTGGCCGGTCTTGAGTCGTTGGCGCAGGACGACGCGGTGGCGCGGAACGTCGTGACGGGACGTGCCCAGAGCGGCACGATCCGCCCGGTGTTCGTCTTCCCGGGACAGGGTTCGCAGTGGGCGGGCATGGCGTGTGAACTGCTGGATTCCAGCCCGGTGTTCGCCGAGCGGATGCGGGAATGCGCCGACGCCCTGGCCGAGTTCGTGGACTGGGACCTCGTCGAGGAGCTGAACGGCGGCCGCTTCGACGAGGTGGATGTGGTCCAGCCCGTCCTGTTCGCGGTCATGGTGTCGCTGGCTGCGGTGTGGCAGGCCGCGGGCGTGAAGCCGTCGGCCGTGGTGGGCCACAGCCAGGGCGAGATCGCCGCCGCGTGCGTCGCGGGCGTCCTGACCCTGCGCGACGCGGCCCGCGTCGTCGCCCTGCGCAGCCAGGCCATCCGGGAGCTGTCCGGGAAGGGCGGCATGGTCTCCCTCGTCCTGCCGCAGGACGAGACCGAGGCGCTCCTGGAGCCGTGGACCGGCCGCATCGAGATCGCCGTCGTCAACGGCCCCTCCCAAGTGGTCGTCTCCGGTGACCCCGAGGCGCTGGAGGAACTCGTCGCGCAGTGCACGGCCCGGGACATCCGCGCCCGGACCATCCCGGTCGACTACGCGTCGCATTCCTCGTACGTGGAGCAGATCGAGCAGCAGATCGGCGAGGCGCTGGACGGGGTCGCCCCGCAGGCTGCCGAGGTCCCGTTGTACTCGACGCTGACGGGTGCCTGGCTGGATGCCGACACTCCGATGGATGGCGGGTATTGGTATCGCAATCTGCGTCAGACGGTCCTGTTCGAGCAGG
>NZ_LGDW01000225.1 GCF_001280005.1 Streptomyces sp. NRRL WC-3618
CCCCCGCCCCCACCCCCGCCCCGTGATTCGAGTCACGCCACCAGGCGACCCATACCACCCCCTCCCCCCAAACTCCCCATTCACAAAGGCAAGTTACCCTCCACCCACGCATCGCGATTTGCCCGTTTTATCCCCAATGGGTGCACCAAATGGGCAAGTCCTGCATTTCTGCCCCTTGTTCCAGACGTGTGCTCTCGCATACGTTTCGCGCCACACCGGGCGGATCGCCGAATCCTGCCACCGCCCGTAGAGCACCCAACACCCACCCACACGTGACTCACGCAGGCAGGAGCGGGGGACCCAGGTAAGCCGCCGGTCCGGACATCGACGCCGGAGCGGCTAGGGGTGAAGCCGCGCGCCGCAACGCGCCCGGCCGGGCATCTCCCGCCCGAACCCGACAGCTCACCTCGCAGGCGCCGGAGAGGACTCAACCATGCCCGCACGAGGTCAGCACCACAGCGCGAGGACCCCTCGCCGCCCGCTCACACTCACGCGCACACTCGCCATCACCACAGCGGCCGCCGCGGCCCTGGCCATCCCTTTCCTGACCGCGACGACGGCCTCAGCCGCGCCGGCGGCCACCTCGTCGACGACGACGTACTACGCGAACAACCTGGACGGCTGGATCCGCGAGTCGCTCGACATCATGGCGCAGAAGGGAATCCCCGGAACGTACGACGGCATCTACCGCAACGTCATGCGCGAGTCGTCGGGCAACCCGAACGCCATCAACAACTGGGACTCGAACGCGGCCGCCGGCACCCCCTCCAAAGGCCTCCTCCAGGTCATCGACCCGACCTTCGCCGCATACCACGTCGCCGGTACCTCCTTCGACCCCTACGACCCGATCGCCAACATCACCGCGGCCTGCAACTACGCGGCGGCGCGATACGGCTCGATAGACAACGTGAACGGCGCCTACTAGGCCGACCGCCACGGGCCGACCGGCCACCCTGGGCCTGACGGACTCCGGCCGGCCGGCCCAGGTCTGGCCCAGCCGGCCGCCCCGGGCCTACTGTCGGCCGACCCGAGTCTGCGTCGACGTCGGCGTCTGCGTCGACGTCGACGTCGACGTCGACGTCGACGTCGACGTCGACGTCGACGCAGACACAGGCACAGGCACAGGCACAGGCACAGGCACAGGCACAGACGCCGACGCCGACCAGTCCGCCCCCCGCCCGAACAACCGCTCCAGTACCACCGCGATCCCGTCGTCCTCGTTCGAGAGGGTGACCTCGTCCGCCACCGCCTTGAGCTCGGGATGGGCGTTGGCCATGGCGACACCGTGGGCCGCCCAGTCGAACATCGGGATGTCATTGGGCATGTCGCCGAAGGCGATGGTCTCGGACGAGGTCAGCCCGAGATAGTCGGCGGCCAGCGCGAGCCCCGTCGCCTTGGTGATGCCGCACGGCTGGAGTTCGACGGTGCCCGGCCCCGACATGGTGACCGTCGCGAGGGAACCGACCGCTCCGCGCGCCGCCGAGGCCAACTCGTCGTCGGACAGCGACGGGTGGCGCAGCAGCACCTTGCTGATGGGCGCGGCCCACAGATCGTCCCGGTGCGGCACCCGTACGGCGGGCAGCGTCGGGTGCGGCATCAGGTACCCGGGTTCGATGAGCGTGAGCCCGTCGACGCCGTCCTGATCGACGGCGGCGTACACCTGTCCGACTTCGGCCTCGATCTTGCCGAGCGCTGTCTCCGCCAGGTCCCGCTCCAGAGTCACCGACCACAGCAGTCGGTCCGCGCCGGCGTCGTACAACTGCGCTCCCTGTCCGCACACCGCGAGCCCCCCTGCACCGAGGTCGTCGAGCAGCGGCCGGACTCTCGGCGCCGGGCGCCCCGTCACGACCAGATGCCGGGCGCCGGCGGCCGTGGCGCGCGTCAGCGCGGCCCGCGACCGGTCGGAGAGCGTGTCGTCGGCGCGCAGGAGCGTTCCGTCAAGATCCGTGGCGATAAGCGCGTATGCGGTGGGAGCGGCCATGATCCAGAGAATACGGATCGTTCGGCCCATCGGTCTCCGCCCGAACCGGACGACGTTCGGTGCCCCGGCAGCAACAGCCCCATTACCTGGGCCAGTTCCTGCCGCAGGCACCTGCCCCGGAGGCCGCGACCAGCACGACAACTCGGCACAACGGGCCTCTGGTTCACAAGATCGAGTAAGGCCCACGTTGACCAGGCGACCCAGAACCCGAACGCTCTCCCCCTGCCCCCTCCCCTCTCCTCCCCTCCCCTGCTCAGCTCCGCCCGTGCCTACCCGTGCGCCGCCGCCAGATGCCCCGCCAGCCGCGGTGACGCGAACTCCGTACCGCACACGAACCGCATCACCGGCCCGTACGAGGCAGCCGAGGGCAACCCGGTGAAGTACAGCCCGGGTACGGACGACACGTACCCGGCGCCGAGCCTCGGCGTTCCCCGGCTCACCGCCAGCTCCGTCCGCAGCTCGTGCCCGAGGAAGTCCATGGCGGCGATGTCGACGCGGTAGCCCGTCGCGGCTATGACATGGTCGGCAAACAACTCCCGCGTACGGCCGTCGAGTTCCCGCACGGTCAACACCGGCCGCACACCCCCGAAAGCCACCCCGCTCCCCGAACCGTCCCCCCTCAGCGCACCCTTGGCGCCCCGCGCGCCCTCCGCACCCCCAACCTCAGCCGCTCCCGCGACCTCCGCACCGTCCGCGACTCCCGCCCCGACAATGCCCGCGACCTCCCTCACCTGCACCTTGCCCTCGAACCGCTCGCGCAGCCACCACGCCCCGAGGGGCCCGAGGACCCGGCGGACGAGGTAGTGGCGAGCCTGGGCAGGGAGGTAGCGGTAGGGATGCGGGTAGTAGCTGAGGGCCCACAGCGACCACGCGTTGCCGAACGGCGACTGGGGCCGCAGCCTGGGCTGCTGCCACGGGGGCGCACCGAACGCGACGCGGCCGGTCCCCCGTGACACCACCCGTACCCGCGCCCCCGCCTCGGCCGCCAGTGCCGCCGTCTCCAGCGCGGACTGGCCCGCACCGACGACAATCAGGTCCCTTCCCGCGAACCGGCTCAGGTCGTGGTGCTGCGAACTGTGGGACACCGGCCCCGTGGGCGAGGGCCCGTCGGGCGCGGCGCGGACCAGCTCCGGGGGCAGATGCGCGAGCCCCGACAGTCCCGTCGCCACGACGACCGCCCGGGCGGTGAACAACTCGCCCGAGTCCAGCTTGAGTTCGAAGCCGCCACCCCCGCCGCCGCGACTGTTCGCGCCCCCGCCCCCGCCGCCGGTGTCCTTGTGCCGCCGGTCCACGGACACCACCCGCACCCGCTCCAACTCGGACACGAGTTGCTGCTGGAACCACTCCCCGTACGCGATGAAGGTCTCCACCGGGATGATGTCCTCGTCCCTGGCCAGCCGGGGGACCCCCGCCGCGTCGCAGTAGTCGACGAGGGTGTGGCCGGGCTGCGGGGCATCGATGCTGGAGGCCGCCGGCGTCGACTTAAGGAGCATCCCGGCGGGCATGTGGTCCCGCCAGCTCACCATGGGCTCGCCGAACACTCGCACCGGAATGCCCCGCGCCCGCAGATGCGCGGCGGTGGACAGACCGAATGGTCCCGCGCCGATAACCGCTACTGGATGATTCACGAAGTCCCTCCCCAGGACACTGCTCGCCACTTCGTGCCGCACTGCTGTTCACTGCCACCCGCCCCGCACCCACACCACCGTCAGTCGCACCCACACGACCGTCAGCCCCGACTCTCAGCCGGCGGGGCGGCGCCCGTGCCACCGCCCACACCGCCGCGACGGTTGGTCCGCCACAGCTGGTACAGGTGCCTCGCGCCCGGCCTCACGAAGCGGGCGAGCATCGTGAGGAACGGCAGCGGGTCGTCACCCGCGAGCCAGGCCAGCTCCGTCCCGCTCGCCCGAGTCGGCGCGTGCGGCGTCGTATAGCCGCCGCGTCGGTAGGCGAGAAGAGCGGGCAGGTCGATGTTCTCCACGATGTACCGGTGCCCGGCGCGCTGTTCCCCCTCCGGAACGTCCCGCCCGGTCAGATCGAGATGCATGGCCCGGACGACGTCCACCCCCGACTCGCTCTCGAAGAGCCGGAACTGGGCGCCCATCCGTGGGTTGAAGTCGAGGAGTTTGTACTGTCCGTCGCGCCGGTCGAAGCGCAGGTCGAGGTCGATGATTCCGGTGAAGCCGATCTGTTTGATGAAACGTGCGGCGAGGTCCGAGAGTTCCGGATTGTCGACGACGTATGCATTTGCTGTCATTCCGGCGTGCGGCGGCCAGGAACGGACCTTCACGCCCGTGAACAACGCACGTGGGTTCGAGTCCGCGTCGAAGTAGGCGTGCACGATCCAGTCCTCGGCCTCTTCCCTGGGCAGGTACTCCTGAAGGATCACACCGGGACGCTCACCCCAGTCGCGCGCCAGGGACAGCAGCGCCTCCCGACTCGCGATGCGGGTAGTGCCGTTGACGGCGGGCCGCGACCGCCGCACGAACGCCTCCCGGTTCTTGGCGACCACCGGGAACCTGGCCGTCCGGGCGAACCGCTCGATGTCGTCGTACGACTGCGGAAAGGAGGCCACGGGAGTCGGTATGCCGTGCTCCACGCACAACTCGTGCAGCCCCTGCTTGCTGGCGAGCCGACGCGGCAGCCCCGCTTCCACGCGCGGGAAGAGGAACGCGTCGCCCAGCTCCTGCTGCCGCTCGGCGATCAGGACGGCCGCCTCCTCATCGGTGGGCACAAGGACGGCGGGGCGCCCGATCCGCTTCCCGACGCGCAGCAATCCCTCGACGAGCCGGTCCGGGTCCTCGGTCCCGGTGGTCGGCCAGACGAACGCGCGCCGCAGATAACGCGACGAAGCCGCCGGCGTGTACGGGTCCTCGGTGATCGCGTACATCGGAACGCCCAGCCGCCCCAGGCTGCGGATGGCCCCGACGCCTCCGTGGTGCAGTGGGTAGTCGCCGAACTTCACGATCAGCGCCGGAACGCCGTCGTCGGCCGAAAACGGCACACTGCTGCTCCTGGCCACGGGTCCCCCCACGTGTCCCCCTACGGACCGGACCCACCCCGTCCGTGTCCCCCAATGGACGCTAAGCCGGAATCGCCGACTCCGGACAACGCTAATTCGGACATTATGAACTCTTTAGACACTGGGGGCACTGCCCTGAGCCCGCGACTCACCCGTAACCTGTGGCGCGACCACATGACCGCACGGCACGACCCCGACACGCCACAGGCTTTGACGACACACGAGAGCGAGGCAGCACCCCATGCCCCCCTTCGATGTCCCCGAGGGTGACCCTTTCGGCCCGCACAACCTCCCCTACGGCGTGTTCTCCCCGGCCGGCTCCACCGACCGCCGGGTCGGCGTGCGTCTCGGCGACCACGTCCTGGACGCGGGCGCCGCGGCCGCCGCGCTCGGCTCGCCCTACGTCTCCGTGCTGGCCCGTCCCACCCTCAACCCGCTCCTCGCCGCCGGCCGCACGACCTGGTCCGACATCCGGCGCGCCCTCACCGCCTGGGTCACCGTCCCGTCCCACCAGGAGACCGTCGCCCCACTCCTGCACCCCCTGTCCTCGGTGACGCTGCACCTCCCCTTCGAGGTCGCGGACTACGTCGACTTCTACGCGTCGGAGAACCACGCCCGGAACGTCGGCCAGATCTTCCGCCCCGACGCCGCGGACTCCCTGACCCCCAACTGGAAGCATCTGCCGATCGGTTACCACGGCCGCTCGGGCACCGTCGTGGTCTCCGGCACGGAGGTCGTACGTCCCTCAGGCCAGCGCAAGGCCCCCACCGACCCGGTCCCGCTCTTCGGCCCGTCGGTCCGCCTGGACATCGAGGCGGAGGTCGGCTTCGTGGTGGGAGCGCCGTCGCCCATGGGCAGCCCCGTGGCCCTGTCCGCCTTCCGGGACCACGTCTTCGGCCTCTGCCTCCTGAACGACTGGTCCGCCCGCGACCTCCAGGCCTGGGAGTACGTCCCGCTGGGCCCGTTCCTCGGCAAGTCCTTCGCCACGTCCGTCTCGGCGTGGATCACGCCGCTGGACGCCCTGGACGACGCCCGGATTCCGCCGCCTGCCCGCACCCACACCCTGCTTCCCTACCTCGACGACGCCGAGGAGGAGCCCGGCGGCTACGACCTGCGTATCTCCGTCGCCTTGAACGGCCACACCATCTCCGAGCCTCCCTTCTCCACCATGTACTGGACGGCCGCACAGCAACTCGCCCACATGACCGTCAACGGCGCCTCCCTGCGCACCGGCGACCTCTACGGCTCCGGCACAGTCAGCGGCCCCACCGAACGGGAACGCGGCTCCCTCCTCGAACTCACCTGGAACGGCACCGACGCCCTCGACCTCCCCACCGGCAAGCGAACCTTCCTGGAGGACGGCGACGAGGTCACCCTCACCGCCTGGGCCCCTGGGCCGGGCGGTACCCGCGTGGGCCTGGGCGAGGTGACGGGCACCATCACTTCGTCGAGCTGAGTATCGAGCTGAGCGAAGCGCCCTGGGACCGGCGGGGGCGGCGCGCGATCCGGCGCGTCCGGCCCTACCCGGCGCGCCCCAGCCCCGTCCCGCCATCCGCGCTCGCGCTCATCTCCAGCCCTCTCCTCCCTACGGCAACCTCTCTGTCCCCTGCTCTCTCCGCTCTCCCTGCTCCCGTTACATCCAGTCCTCCGGCTCGGGCTCCATCTCCATCTCCGGCCAGTCGTCGGGCCCGCTCTGGTCGAACTCCGGCCCGGGCCCCGGACGCCCGCCGCCGCTGCCGCTGGCCGTGAGACCGGGCCCTTCCTCCGCTCCGGACACCGGCGCCCCGCCCAGCGCCGCGAGCGCCTTCAGCACGCCCTCCCCGTATGTGGCGAGCTTCTTCTCGCCCACTCCGCTGATTCCGCCCAGCTCCGCCACCGACCCGGGCCACACGCTGACGATCTCCCTGAGCGTGGCGTCATGGAAGATGACGTACGCCGGAACTCCCTGCTCACGGGCCTGTTCACCACGCCAGGCACGCAGTGCCTCGAACGCCGGCATCAGTTCCTGGGGCAACTCGACCGCCGCCGCCTTCGCCTTCCGCTCGCCCCGGCCGCCGCCACCGGCCGACCGTGCGGTCGCCGCCTTCTTCGGTTCCTTCCGCATCGGCACGTCCCGCTCGCGCCGCAGCACCGACCCGCTCTCCTCGGTCAGCACCAGCGTCCCGTACTCCCCCTCGACCGCGAGGAGACCCTGCGCCAGCATCTGCCGTACGACACCGCGCCATTCGCCCTCGGCGAGCTCCTCTCCGATGCCGAACACGGAGAGCTGGTCGTGGTCGAACTGGATCACCTTCGCGGTCCGCCGGCCCAGCAGGATGTCCACGATCTGCACCGCGCCGAACTTCTGCCGCCGTTCGCGCTCCAGCCGCCACACCGTCGACAGGACCTTCTGCGCGGCGACCGTGCCGTCCCAGGTGTCGGGCGGTACCAGGCATGTGTCGCAGTTGCCGCAGCCGCCCGGCTCGGGGTCCTGTCCGAAGTAGGCGAGCAGTTGGCTGCGCCGGCACTGCACCGTCTCGCACAGTGCCAGCATCGCGTCCAGGTGGGCTGCGGACCGACGCCGGTGCGCCTCGTCGCCCTCCGAGCCCTGGATCAGTTTCCGTTGCTGTATGACGTCGTTCAGCCCGTATGCCATCCAGGCTGTGGACGGCAGGCCGTCGCGCCCCGCGCGGCCCGTCTCCTGGTAGTAGCCCTCGACCGACTTGGGCAGGTCGTAGTGGGCGACGAACCGGACGTCGGGCTTGTCGATACCCATCCCGAAGGCGATGGTCGCCACGACAACGAGGCCGTCCTCCCGCAGGAAGCGCGACTGGTGCGCCGCACGCGTGCCCGCGTCCAGCCCCGCGTGGTACGGCACCGCCTCCACACCGTTGGCGGACAGGAACTCCGCCGTGCGCTCCACGGAGTTGCGCGAGAGGCAGTAGACGATGCCCGCGTCGCCCGCGTGCTCCTCCTTCAGGAAGGACAGCAACTGCTTCTTCGGGTCCTGCTTGGGCACGATCCGGTACTGGATGTTGGGCCGGTCGAAACTCGCCACGAAGTGACGGGCGTCCGGCATGCCCAGCCGCTGGGTGATCTCCTGGTGCGTCGCGTGCGTGGCAGTCGCCGTGAGCGCGATCCGCGGGACCTCGGGCCAGCGCTGGCCCAGCAGCGACAGCGCCAGGTAGTCGGGCCGGAAGTCGTGCCCCCACTGCGAGACGCAGTGCGCCTCGTCGATGGCGAAGACAGCGATCTTCCCGCGCGAGAGCAGATCCAGGGTCGACTCCAGACGCAGCCGCTCCGGAGCCAGATACAGCAGGTCCAGCTCACCGGCGAGGAACTCGGCCTCCACCACCCGCCGCTCGTCGAAATCCTGCGTGGAGTTCATGAACCCGGCCCGCACACCGAGCGCCCGCAGCGCGTCAACCTGGTCCTGCATCAGCGCGATGAGGGGTGAGACGACAATCCCCGTACCCGGTCTGACCAGGGAAGGAATCTGGTAGCAGAGGGACTTCCCGCCACCGGTCGGCATGAGGACGACGGCGTCGCCGCCCGCCACCACATGCTCGATGACGTCCGCCTGCGCGCCGCGGAAGGAGTCGTACCCGAAGACCCGGTGCAACGTGGCCAGCGCCTCGCTGTCCGCCGCCCCGGCCACCGCGCTCACGCCCGGCACCTCACTCGCTCCCGCCATCACATCCGACCCGCCCATCACGCTCATCGCGCTCATCGTCGTGTCCCCCGTACGTCGCGCCTCGACCACTGCGTCCACCATAGGGGCCCGCACCGACAGCCCCGGAGTTATCCACAGGCCGCCCCGCCCCACCTCCCGCTCGCATCACCGGCCACCTCCACCGGACCGGGGTGTTCAGCCCAATGGGCCCCTTCGCGTGGCAGCCCCCGAACGCCCCGGGACATGCTGCTCGGACGGGACCAGGGGGCCCGCCCGCCACAGGACCGGCGCTCTTCCACGCGTCTCTCCCGCTCAAGGAGTCCCCACATGCCCCGCCGCCAGCTCAAGGTCAGCGCCGCCCTCACCGCGGCCGCCGTCGCGTCCCTCTCCCTGGCCGTTGCCCCCGCGCACTCCGCGCCGAGCGATCCCGTCGACCCCACGACGGTCTGGACCGAGCTGGCCAAGACACTCGAAGCCACCGCGAAGTACCAGTACGCCCCGTTTGCCGTCACAGCCGGCTACCAGCCCGCCTTCTGCTCAGTCCACCCGACGGACGGCGGGATGGGCTTCCACTACATCAACAAGACGCTCTACGGTTCACTCGATCCAGCGAAGCCGACCGCTCTGCTGTACGAGGACAGGGTCAACGAGGACTGGATCGACCAGGTGTCCGACGCGAGCTGGGTCGACGACCTCGACGCGCTGGACGGGGAAGCGCCCGCTGTCACTGCCCCGAACGCCACCTCCGAGTCGCGCAGGCTCGTCGCCGCGGAGTGGATCGTGGTGGACAAGGACCAGAATCTGGCGACCGACGACGACCGGCCCAGTCTGTTCGGTGTGCCCTTCGACGGTCCGATGCTCGGCCACGAGCCCGGCATGCCGATCCACTACGACCTGCACGCCTGGCTCTGGAAGAAGAACCCCAAGGGCATGTTCGCCCGCTGGAACCCGACGGTGACGTGCCCGACCCGGTGAACGCACCTAGGCCCCGGTCCCAAAAGGGGACCGAGGCCCGGTGCGTGCTGCGAATCCCGCTGCTCAGCGCACGAAGACGCCCGCCTGGTTCGCCAGATCGAGGAAGTACTGCGGCGCCACACCCAGCACCACGGTGACCGCCACCCCCACCCCGATCGCCGTCGTGGTCAACGGCGACGGCACGGCGACGGTGGGGCCGTCAGGCCGGGGTTCGCTGAAGAACATCAGGACGATCACCCGGATGTAGAAGAACGCCGCGATCGCCGACGAGATCACACCGACCACGACCAGCGCCCCGGCACCGCCCTCGGCCGCCGCCTTGAACACGGCGAACTTCCCGGCGAACCCGGAGGTCAGCGGAATGCCGGCGAAGGCCAGCAGGAACACCGCGAACACGGCGGCCACCAGCGGTGAACGGCGTCCCAGTCCCGCCCACTTGGACAGGTGGGTCGCCTCACCCCCGGCATCGCGCACCAGGGTGACCACGGCGAACGCCCCGATCGTCACGAACGAGTACGCGCCCAGATAGAACAGGACCGACGAGATCCCGTCCGGTGTCATCGCGATGACACCCGCGAGAATGAACCCGGCGTGCGCGATCGACGAGTACGCCAGCAGCCGCTTGATGTCGGTCTGGGTGATCGCGACGATCGCGCCGCCCAGCATGGTCACGACCGCGACACCCCACATCACCGGCCGCCAGTCCCAGCGCAGGCCCGGCAGCACGACGTACAGCAGCCGCAGCAGCGCGCCGAACGCCGCCACCTTCGTCGCCGCGGCCATGAAGCCCGTCACCGGCGTTGGTGCTCCCTGGTACACGTCCGGCGTCCACATGTGGAACGGCACGGCGCCCACCTTGAAGAGCAGGCCCATGACGATCATCGCGGCGCCGATGAGCAGCAGCACGTCGTTGCCCATGGTGTCGGCGAGTGCCGGGTCGACGTTCTTGACGGTGCCGTCGACGACCTGGGCGATCGTCCCGTACGACACCGAGCCCGCGTATCCGTACAGCAGTGCGATGCCGAACAGGGTGAACGCGGAGGCGAAGGCGCCGAGCAGGAAGTACTTGACCGCGGCCTCCTGCGACATGAGCCGCTTGCGGCGGGCCAGGGCGCACAGCAGGTACAGCGGCAGCGAGAAGACTTCCAGGGCCACGAACAGGGTCAGCAGGTCGTTGGCCGAGGGGAAGACCAGCATGCCGCCGATCGCGAACAGCAGCAGCGGGAACACCTCGGTGGTGGTGAACCCGGCCTTCACCGCGGCTTTCTCGCTGTCGCTGCCCGGCACGGAAGCGGCCTGCGCGGCGAACGAGTCGACGCGGTTGCCGTGTGCCTCGGGGTCGAGGCGCCGCTCGGCGAAGGTGAACAGTCCGACCAGGCCCGCCAGCAGGATCGTGCCCTGCAGGAACAGCGCGGGTCCGTCGACGGCGATCGCGCCCATCGCCGCGATTTTGGCCTTGGTGGTGCCGTACCCGCCCGCCGCGAGCGCCACGACCGCGGCGAACGCGGCGGTGAGGGCGACGACTGACACGAACAGCTGCACGTAGTAGCGGGATTTGCGGGGCACGAACGCCTCGACCAGGATCCCTACGATCGCCGCGCCGATGACAATCAGGGTGGGCGACAATTGCCCGTATTCGATCTTCGGCGCGTCGATCTTGGAGATCGGATCGGCCGCCGTTGTCCACAGGCTGTGGACGGCTGATGCGCTCACTTGGCCGCCTCCACCTCGGGCTTGGGGTCCTTCTTATGGACGTCGGACAGGGTCTGCTTGACCGCCGGGTTGACGATGTCCGTCAAGGGCTTCGGGTAGACGCCCAGGAAGATCAACAACACGATCAGCGGCGTCACCACCACGAGTTCACGCACCCTGAGGTCCGGCATCTTGGCGACCTCCGCCTTCACCGGGCCCGTCATCGTCCTCTGATAGAGGACGAGGGTGTACAGCGCGGCGAGGACGATGCCGAAGGTGGCGATGATGCCGACCACCGGGTAGCGCGTGAACGTGCCCACCAGCACCAGGAACTCACTCACGAAGGGCGCGAGACCCGGGAGCGACAGAGTCGCGAGCCCACCGATCAGGAACGTGCCGGCGAGCACCGGAGCGACCTTCTGGACGCCTCCGTAGTCGGCGATGAGCCGCGAGCCGCGCCGCGAGATCAGGAAGCCGGCCACCAGCATCAGCGCGGCCGTCGAGATCCCGTGGTTGACCATGTACAGCGTCGCGCCCGACTGACCCTGGCTGGTCATCGCGAAGATGCCCAGGATGATGAACCCGAAGTGCGAGATCGACGCGTACGCGACCAGCCGCTTGATGTCCCGCTGCCCGACCGCGAGCAGCGCCCCGTAGATGATGCTGATCAGCGCCAGTACGAGGATGACGGGCGTCGCCCACTTGGACGCCTCCGGGAACAGCTGGAGGCAGAAGCGGAGCATCGCGAAGGTGCCCACCTTGTCGACGACCGCCGTGATCAGCACGGCGACCGGCGTGGTGGCCTCCCCCATGGCGTTGGGCAGCCAGGTGTGCAGCGGCCACAGGGGCGCCTTCACCGCGAAGGCGAAGAAGAAGCCCAGGAACAGCCACCGTTCGGTGTTCGTCGCCATGTCCAGCGAACCGTTGGCCCGCGCCGCGGCGATCTCCGTGAGCGAGAAGCTCCCGGCCACCACGTAGAGGCCGATCACGGCCGCCAGCATGATCAGACCGCCGACGAGGTTGTAGAGGAGGAACTTCACTGCCGCGTACGAGCGTTGCGTGGACGCCGTCTCCTCGCCGTGCTCGTGGGCACGGTCCCCGAAGCCGCCGATGAGGAAGTACATCGGGATGAGCATGGCTTCGAAGAAGATGTAGAACAGGAAGACGTCGGTGGCCTCGAAGGAGATGATCACCATCGCCTCGACGAGCAGGATCATCGCGAAGAAGCCCTGAGTGGGCCGCCAGCGCGTGTTTCCTGTCTCCAGGGGGTCGGCGTCGTGCCAGCCGGCCAGGATCACGAACGGGATCAGCAGCGCGGTCAGCGCGATGAGCGCCACGGCGATACCGTCCACGCCCAGCTCGTACCGCACCCCGAAGTCCTTGATCCAGGCGTGTGATTCGGTGAGCTGGTAGCGGTCACCGCCCGGGTCGAAGCGCACCAGAACGATCGCGGCGAGCGCCAGGGTGGCGAGCGAGACAAGCAGCGCCAGCCACTTGGCGGCGGTGCGCCGCGCGGCCGGTACGGCCGCCGTGGCGATCGCCCCGAGGGCCGGAAGCACCGCCGTCGCTGTCAGGAGGGGAAAGGACATCGGTATCAGACCGCCCTCATCAGCAGGGTCGCGGCGATGAGGAGCGCCGCACCGCCGAACATCGAGACCGCGTACGAGCGCGCGTAGCCGTTCTGCAGCTTGCGGAGCCGTCCGGAGAGGCCGCCCATGGAGGCCGCCGTACCGTTGACGACCCCGTCGACCAGGGTGTGGTCGACGTAGACCAGGGAGCGGGTGAGGTGCTCTCCGCCGCGCACCAGGACAACGTGGTTGAAGTCGTCCTGGAGGAGGTCGCGCCGGGCGGCCCGGGTGAGCAGCGACCCGCGCGGGGCGAGGACCGGGACCGGCCGGCGCCCGTACTGGGCGTACGCGACGCCCACGCCGATGACGAGCACGACCATGGTCGCCAGGGTGACCGTGAGGGCGCTGACCGGCGGGTTTCCCTCCGCGTGCTGGGTGACGGGCTCCAGCCAGTGCAGGAAGCGGTCACCGATGCTGAAGAACCCGCCCGCGAAGACCGACCCGAAGGCGAGCACGATCATGGGGATCGTCATCGACTTGGGCGACTCGTGCGGGTGCGGCTCGGCGTGCGCGCCGTGGTGCTCGGCCGCCGGCTCCACACTCGGTTCGGCCGGAGACGCGGTCGGCTGGTTCCGCCAGCGCTCCTCGCCGAAGAACGTCATCAGCATCACGCGCGTCATGTAGTACGCGGTGATGGCCGCGCCTAGGAGAGCCACACCGCCGAGGATCCAGCCCTCGGTGCCGCCCTTGGCGAACGCCGCCTCGATGATCTTGTCCTTGGAGAAGAAGCCGGACAGGCCGGGGAAGCCGATGATCGCGAGGTAACCGAGCCCGAAGGTCACGAAGGTGATGGGCATGTACGTGCGGAGGCCGCCGTACTTGCGCATGTCGACCTCGTCGTTCATGCCGTGCATGACCGAGCCGGCGCCGAGGAACAGCCCGGCCTTGAAGAAGCCGTGGGTCACCAGGTGCATGATCGCGAAGACATAGCCGATGGGGCCGAGGCCCGCCGCGAGGATCATGTAGCCGATCTGCGACATGGTCGAGCCGGCCAGCGCCTTCTTGATGTCGTCTTTCGCGCAACCGACGATCGCACCGAAGAGGAGCGTGACGGCGCCGACCACGGTGACCACCAACTGGGCGTCGGGCGCCGCGTTGAAGATCGCCCCGGAGCGGACGATCAGGTACACACCGGCGGTCACCATCGTCGCCGCGTGGATGAGGGCCGAGACCGGGGTCGGGCCCTCCATGGCGTCCCCGAGCCAGGACTGCAGCGGCACCTGGGCGGACTTGCCGCAGGCCGCGAGCAGCAGCATCAGGGCGATGGCGGTGAGCTTGCCCTCGCTCGTCTCACCAGTGGCGTCGAAGACCGGCCCGAAGGCGAAGGTCCCGAAGGTGGTGAACATCAGCATGATGGCGATCGACAGGCCCATGTCGCCGACGCGGTTGACCAGGAAGGCCTTCTTCGCGGCGGTCGCGGCGCTGGGCTTGTGCTGCCAGAAGCCGATGAGGAGGTACGAGGCGAGGCCGACGCCCTCCCAGCCGACGTACAGCAGGAGGTAGTTGTCGGCGAGGACGAGCAGCAGCATCGCCGCGAGGAACAGGTTCAGATAGCCGAAGAAGCGGCGGCGGCGCTCGTCGTGCTCCATGTACCCGATCGAGTACACGTGGATCAGCGAGCCGACGCCGGTGATCAGCAGAACGAACGTCATCGACAGCTGGTCGAGCTGGAAGGCCACGTCGGCCTGGAAGCCCTCGACGGGGATCCAGCTGAACAGGTACTGCGTCAGGGTGCGGTGCTCGGCGTTCTTGCCCAGCATGTCGACGAAGAGGACCACGCCGATCACGAAGGAGCAGGCGGCGAGGGCTGTGCCGATCCAGTGGCCGACGGCGTCCAGCCGCCGGCCGCCGCACAGCAGTACGACCGCTCCGAGCAGTGGCGCCGCCACCAGCAGCGCAATCAGGTTCTCAGCATTCACGGTTCAGCGACCCCTTACAGCTTCATCAGGCTGGCGTCGTCGACCGAGGCCGAGTGGCGGGAACGGAACAGGGACACGATGATCGCGAGCCCGACGACGACCTCCGCGGCGGCGACGACCATCGTGAAGAAGGCGATGACCTGGCCGTCGAGATTGCCGTGCATTCGGGAGAAGGTGACGAACGCGAGGTTGCAGGCGTTCAGCATCAGCTCGACGCACATGAAGACGACGATCGCGTTGCGCCTGATCAGGACGCCGGTGGCGCCGATCGTGAACAACAAGGCGGCGAGATAGAGGTAGTTGACGGGATTCACTTCGACGCCTCCCCACTGTTCGAGCCACCGGCTGAACCGTTGGCCGGGCCGCTGTTGGTGCGTTCCAGACGGTCCTCGGCGCGCTGTTCCAGTGCCTTGAGGTCGCTGATGGCCCCGGCGGACACATCACGGATCTGGCCGCGCTGACGCAGCGTCTGCATGACCGAGAGTTCGGCCGGGGTGCCGTCGGGCAGCAGGCCCGCGACGTCCACCGCGTTGTGCCGGGCGTACACACCTGGGGCGGGCAGCGGCGGCAGGTGCTTGCCTTCCCGCACGCGCTCCTCGGCCATCTCGCGCTGGGTCTTGGCGCGCTCGGTGCGCTCGCGGTGCGTGAGCACCATGGCGCCGACGGCGGCGGTGATCAGCAGGGCGCCGGTGATCTCGAAGGCGAACACGTACTTCGTGAAGATGAGGGCGGCCAGGCCCTCCACGTTGCCGTTGGCGTTGGCCTGGCCGAGGCCGGCGAACTCCTTCAGGGAGGCGTTTGCGACGCCCGCGACCAGGAGGACGCCAAAGCCGAGCCCGCACACCAGGGCCAGCCAGCGCTGGCCCTTGATGGTCTCCTTGAGGGAGTCCGCGGCGGTGACACCGACGAGCATGACCACGAAGAGGAACAGCATCATGATCGCGCCGGTGTAGACGATGATCTGGACGACGCCCAGGAAGTAGGCGCCGTTGGCCAGGTAGAACACCGCCAGGACGATCATGGTGCCGGCGAGGCAGAGCGCACTGTGTACGGCCCTCCTCATGAAGACGGTGCACAGGGCTCCGGCCACGGCGACGGTGCCGAGCACCCAGAACTGGAACGCCTCACCCGTGGAGGTGGAGTAGGCGGCGAGCGCGCTCATGCTCCCGCCCCCTCTTCTTCCGGCTTCTCGCCCTTGGAGACGGCGACCTGGCGCACGGTGCCGGGTGCGGCCTCGGTGACCAACCCCCGGTAGTAGTCCTGTTCGTCGGTGCCCGGGAAGATCGAGTGGGGCGAGTCGACCATGCCCTCCTCGAGTCCGGCGAGCAGTTGTTCCTTGGTGTAGATGAGGTTGGCGCGGCTGCTGTCGGCCAGCTCGAACTCGTTCGTCATCGTCAACGCGCGCGTGGGGCACGCCTCGATGCACAGACCGCACAGGATGCAGCGGGCGTAGTTGATCTGATAAACCGCGCCGTACCGCTCGCCCGGCGAGTAGCGCTCCTCGTCGGTGTTGTCGGCGCCCTCCACGTAGATGGCGTCCGCGGGGCAGGCCCAGGCGCACAGTTCGCAGCCGACGCACTTCTCCAGGCCGTCCGGATGGCGGTTGAGCTGGTGCCGTCCGTGGAAACGGGGAGCGGTGGTCTTCTGCTGCTCGGGGTACTGCTCGGTCAGCCGCTTCTTGAACATGGCCTTGAAGGTCACGCCGAAGCCGGCCACGGGGTTCTGGAAGCCGGGCTTCGACTGCCCGGTCTCCTTCGGCTCCTCAGCCATCGGACGCCTCCTTTCCATCCAGAGATCCGTCACTGCCAGTATCCGACCCACCACTGACAATCAACTCGCGCTCACGGCGCGGGCGCCTGCGCGGCACCGCCGGCGCCTCCTGTCCCGGCAGTGGCGGTACGGGGAATCCGCCCGCCATCGGGTCGAAGGCGACGGGCTCGGCGGCCTCCGTCTGCGGCGCCTTGCCCTGGTCGCGGAACATGTCGACCACGAAGGAGAGCAGGAGCAGGGTGATGACACCGCCGGCGACGTAGAGGGCGATGTCGGCGAAGTCGTAGTTCTCGTTGCGCAGGGTCCGTACGGTCGCGACGAGCATCAGCCAGACCAGCGAGATCGGGATGAGGACCTTCCAGCCGAGCTTCATCAGCTGGTCGTAGCGGACACGCGGGAGGGTGCCGCGCAGCCAGATGAAGAAGAACAGCAGCAGCTGCACCTTGATGACGAACCAGGCCATCGGCCACCAGCCGTGGTTGGCGCCCTCCCAGAAGGTGCTGATGGGCCAGGGGGCCCGCCAGCCGCCCAGGAAGAGCGTCACCGACACGGCCGAGACGGTCACCATGTTGACGTACTCGGCGAGCATGAACATCGCGAACTTGATCGACGAGTACTCGGTGTTGAAGCCGCCGACCAGGTCGCCCTCGGACTCCGGCATGTCGAAGGGGGCCCGGTTGGTCTCGCCGACCATCGTCACGATGTAGATCACGAAGGAGACCGGCAGCAGGACGACGTACCAGCGGTCGTGCTGTTGTTCGACGATGGTGGAGGTCGACATCGACCCGGAGTAGAGGAACACCGAGGCGAACGCGGCGCCCATGGCGATCTCGTACGAGATCATCTGCGCGCAGGACCGCAGACCGCCCAGCAGGGGGTAGGTGGATCCGGAACTCCAGCCCGCGAGCACGATCCCGTAGATCCCGACCGAGGCGACCGCGAGGACGTAGAGCATCGCGATCGGCAGGTCGGTGAGCTGCATCGTCGTACGGTGGCCGAAGATCGAGACCTCGTTGCCGGCCGGGCCGAAGGGGATGACCGCGATCGCCATGAAGGCCGGGACGGCCGCGACGATCGGCGCGAGGATGTAGACGACCTTGTCCGCGCGCTTGACGATCAGGTCTTCCTTGAGCATCAGCTTGATGCCGTCGGCGAGAGACTGGAGCATGCCCCAGGGGCCGTGCCGGTTGGGGCCGATGCGCAGCTGCATCCAGGCGACCACCTTGCGTTCCCACACGATGGAGAACAGCACGGTGATCATCAGGAAGGCGAAACAGAAGACCGCCTTGACGACGACCAGCCACCACGGGTCGGTGCCGAACAGGGAGAGGTCTTCAGCGGCGAGGTACGGGCTCATGCCTCCACCTCCTTGGGGGCCGCGGTGGCGAGCGTCGCCGGGCCGATGCGGACGAGTGCGCCGGGCAGCGCCCCGGTGTCGGAGGCGACGCCGCCTCCGGTGGAGTTCAGCGGCAGCCAGACCACACGGTCGGGCATCTCGGTGACCTCGAGGGGGAGTTCGACCGTCCCGGTGGCACCGGTCACGGCGAGCAGATCGCCGTCCTTGACACCGGCTTCGGCGGCCGTGGCGGCCGACACGCGCGCGCGTGCGGCGTGCCGCGTCCCGGCGAGCGCGTCGTCGCCCTCCTGCAGGCGACCCTGGTCGAGGAGCAGCCGGTGCCCGGCGAGCACGGCCTCTCCGGCGGCCGGACGCGGCAACTGGGCGCTGATCTCCAGCGGGTTTGCGGCGCGCGCCCCGTCCCAGGACCCGAGCCGGTCCAGTTCCGCCCGCGTGGTCCGCAGGTCCGGCAGCCCCAGGTGTACGTCCATGGCGTCGGCCAGCATCTGCAGCACCCGGGCGTCGGACGGCGCCAGGCGCCGGGTCATCTGGTCGGGCTTGAGCGCGGCCTCGAAGGGGCGGCCCCGGCCCTCCCAGTTGAGGAAGGTGCCCGCCTTCTCGGCGACCGCGGCGACCGGCAGGACGACGTCGGCGTGCTCCGTGACCTCGCTGGGCCGCAGTTCCAGCGACACCAGGAAGCTCACTTCGTGAAGAGCCTCACGCGCGCGTGCCGGGTCGGGCAGGTCGGCGACCTCGACGCCGGCGACCAGCAGGGCCCGCAACTCTCCCCCGGCGGCGGCTTCGACGATCTGGCCGGTGTCGCGGCCGAAGCGGTGCGGAAGCCCGGCCACACCCCAGGCGGCGGCGACCTCGTCCCGCGCGCGCGGGTCGGTCGCCGGACGTCCGCCCGGCAGCAGCGACGGCAGCGCGCCGGCCTCGACGGCACCGCGCTCCCCCGCCCGGCGCGGGATCCACACCAGCTGGGCGCCGGTCGTGGAAGCGGCCCGTACGGCGGCGGTGAGTCCGCCCGCCACAGCCGCCAGCCGCTCACCGACGACGATCACCGCGCCCTCGGTGCGCAGCGCCTCGGCGGCCTTCACCCCGCTCTCCTCCAGCCCGAATCCGCTCCCGAGCGCGTCCAGCCACTCGGTCTCGGTGCCGGGGGCGGCGGGCAGCAGCGTGCCGCCGGCCTTCTCCAGGCCGCGCGTCGTGTGCGTGGCCAGCGAGAAGACCTGCTGTCCGTGTCCCCGCCAGGCCTTGCGCAGCCGCAGGAAGACGCCGGGCGCCTCCTCCTCGGACTCGAACCCGACGAGCAGGACCGCGGGCGCCTTCTCCAGCGAGGTGTACGTGACACCCGTACCGTCGAGGTCGCGACCGCGTCCGCCGACCCGGGCGGCCAGGAAGTCGGCCTCCTCGGCGCTGTGCACGCGCGCGCGGAAGTCGATGTCGTTGGTGTCGAGGGCCACGCGCGCGAACTTGCTGTACGCGTAGGCGTCCTCGACGGTGAGCCGGCCACCGGTGAGAACACCCGTGCGACTGCGGGCCGCGAGGAGTCCCCGCGCCGCCGTTTCCAGCGCCTCGGGCCAGGACGCGGACTCCAGGACACCGTCGGCGTTGCGCACCAGGGGCGTCTGGAGGCGGTCGGGCTTCTGCGCGTACCGGAAGCCGAAGCGTCCCTTGTCGCAGATCCACTCCTCGTTGACCTCGGCGTCGGGTGCGGCCAGGCGCCGCATGACCTTGCCGCGCCGGTGGTCGGTGCGGGTGGCGCAGCCGCCGGAGCAGTGCTCGCACACCGAGGCTGAGGAGACGAGGTCGAAGGGGCGGGAGCGGAAGCGATACGCCGCCGAGGTCAGCGCGCCGACCGGGCAGATCTGGATCGTGTTCCCGGAGAAGTACGACTCGAAGGGGTCACCCTCGCCGGTGCCGACCTGCTGGAGCGCGCCGCGCTCGATCAGCTCGATCATCGGGTCGCCCGCGATCTGATTGGAGAAGCGGGTGCAGCGGGCGCACAGCACGCACCGTTCACGGTCGAGCAGCACCTGCGTGGAGATCGGCACGGGCTTCTCGTAGGTCCGCTTCTTGCCCTCGAAGCGGGATTCCGCCTGGCCGTGCGACATGGCCTGGTTCTGCAGGGGGCACTCGCCGCCCTTGTCGCAGACCGGGCAGTCCAGCGGGTGGTTGATGAGCAGCAGCTCCATCACACCGTGCTGGGCCTTTTCGGCCACCGGCGAGGTGAGGTGAGTCTTGACGACCATCCCGTCCGTACAGGTGATCGTGCAGGACGCCATGGGCTTGCGCTGGCCCTCGACCTCGACGATGCACTGGCGGCAGGCGCCGGCCGGGTCGAGGAGGGGATGGTCGCAGAAGCGCGGGATCTCGATGCCGAGCTGTTCGGCGGCGCGGATCACCAGGGTGCCCTTGGGCACGCTGATGTCGATGCCGTCGATCTTCAGCGAGACGAGATCTTCCGGCGGGACCGCCGCGTCGCCTCCTCCGGAGGGAGCGCTCGTGGTCACCGTCATGCGTTCACCTCCGTACGGTCGGCCCAGGCCGTGGACTTGGCCGGGTCGAAGGGGCAGCCCCGGCCCGTGATGTGGTCCTCGTACTCCTCGCGGAAGTACTTGAGGGAGGAGAAGATCGGCGAGGCGGCGCCGTCACCGAGGGCGCAGAAGGACTTGCCGTTGATGTTGTCGGCGATGTCGTTCAGCTTGTCGAGGTCGGACATGACTCCCTTGCCGGCCTCGATGTCGCGCAGCAACTGCACGAGCCAGTACGTCCCTTCACGGCAGGGCGTGCACTTGCCGCAGGACTCGTGGGCGTAGAACTCGGTCCAGCGGGTGACCGCCCGGACGACGCAGGTGGTCTCGTCGAAGCACTGGAGTGCTTTCGTGCCGAGCATGGAACCCGCGGCGCCCACTCCTTCGTAGTCAAGAGGGACGTCGAGGTGCTCGTCGGTGAACATCGGTGTCGAGGAGCCGCCCGGTGTCCAGAACTTCAGCCGGTGGCCGGACCGCATCCCGCCGCTCATGTCGAGGAGTTGGCGGAGCGTGATGCCGAGCGGGGCCTCGTACTGGCCCGGACTGGTGACATGGCCGCTGAGCGAGTAGAGCGTGAAGCCCGGGGACTTCTCGCTGCCCATCGACCGGAACCATTCTTTGCCCTTTTGCAGAATCGCGGGAACCGACGCGATCGACTCGACGTTATTTACAACAGTTGGGCAGGCATAGAGCCCTGCGACGGCAGGAAAGGGGGGACGGAGCCGCGGTTGACCCCGGCGGCCTTCGAGCGAGTCGAGCAGTGCGGTCTCTTCCCCACAGATGTACGCGCCCGCGCCCGCGTGCACGGTGAGTTCGAGGTCGAGTCCGCTGCCGAGTGCGTCCTTGCCGAGGTAGCCCGCCGCGTAGGCCTCACGTACGGCCTCGTGCAACCGCCGCAGCACTGGCACGACTTCACCGCGCAGATAGATGAAGGCATGCGAAGACCTGATGGCATAACACGCGATCACAATGCCCTCGATGAGGCTATGCGGGTTCGCGAAGAGGAGCGGGATGTCCTTACAGGTTCCCGGCTCCGATTCGTCGGCGTTGACAACTAGATAATGTGGTTTTCCATCACCCTGAGGAATGAACTGCCATTTCATTCCCGTAGGGAATCCCGCACCGCCGCGGCCACGCAGACCGGACTCCTTGACGTACGCGATGAGGTCGTCCGGGGTCATCGCGAGGGCCTTGCGAAGTCCCTCGTATCCTTCGTGCCTCCGGTAGGCGTCCAGGCTCCAGGACCTGTCCTCGTCCCAGAAGGCCGACAGCACGGGTGAGAGCAGCTTCGCGGGACCGGTCTCCCCCCCACGCTCGAATTCGCTCGCCCGGGCGGTGCCCCCGTTCTCGGGTGCCAATGTCATCACTCTCCCTCCTCGGTGACGGGCCCCGCCGGGTGGGAGGGGTCGGACGCCGCCGTGTCCTGCGGCGCGTCGTGCGAACTGAGGTGCTCGGCGGGCGACGGCTCGTGCGGCTGCGCGCTCTTGGAGGAGCCGCCCCTGGGGTGCACCACGCGCGCGGGGCTCTCGCCCTTGGCCAGCCGGAGCCCGATCAGCGAGGCGGGACCCGCGCTGCCGCTCGCCTCGACAGCCCCGTCCCGGGTGTCGGGGAAGCCCGCCAGGATGCGGGCGGTGTCCTTGAACGTGCACAGCGGGGCACCGCGCGTGGGTTCGACCTCCACGCCCGCGCGCAGGTCGTCGACGAGGCGCTTGGCGCTGGCCGGCGTCTGGTTGTCGAAGAACTCCCAGTTGACCATCACGACGGGTGCGAAGTCGCAGGCCGCGTTGCACTCGATGTGCTCCAGGGTGACCTTGCCGTCCTCGGTCGTCCCGCCGTTGGCGACACCGAGGTGCTCCTGGAGGGTCTCGAAGATGGCGTCGCCGCCCAGCACCGCGCACAGGGTGTTGGTGCAGACGCCCACCTGGTAGTCGCCGGAGGGGCCCCGGCGGTACATGGAGTAGAAGGTGGCGACCGCGGTGACCTCGGCCGTGGTCAGGCCCAGCATGTCCGCGCAGAACCGCATCCCGGTGCGCGTGACATGCCCCTCCTCCGACTGCACGAGATGCAGCAACGGCAGGAGGGCGGACCGGGAGTCCGGGTAGCGGGCGATGACCTCGCGGGAGTCCGCTTCGAGCCGGGCTCGAACGTCGTCCGGGTAATCGGGCGCGGGCAGTTGGGGCATGCCCAGGCTGACGCCCTCGGGAGTGGTGGTCACCGGTCGACGCCTCCCATCACGGGGTCGATGGACGCGACGGCGACGATGACGTCGGCGACCTGGCCGCCTTCGCACATCGCCGCCATGGCCTGCAGGTTGGTGAAGGACGGGTCCCTGTAGTGGACCCGGAAGGGCCGGGTGCCTCCGTCGGAAACGGCGTGCACCCCGAGTTCGCCCTTGGGTGATTCGACGGCCGCGTACGCCTGTCCCGGCGGGACGCGGAAACCCTCGGTCACCAGCTTGAAGTGGTGGATCAGGGCCTCCATGGAGGTGCCCATGATCTTCTTGATGTGGTCCAGGGAGTTGCCCAGACCGTCCGGGCCCAGGGCGAGCTGCGCGGGCCAGGCGATCTTCTTGTCGGTGACCATGACCGGGCCGGGCTGCAGCCGGTCCAGGCACTGCTCGACGATCCTGAGCGACTGACGCATCTCCTCCAGGCGGATCAGGAAGCGGCCGTAGGAGTCGCAGGAGTCCGCGGTGGGGACGTCGAATTCGAACGTCTCGTAGCCGCAGTACGG
This sequence comes from Streptomyces sp. NRRL WC-3618, assembly GCF_001280005.1. Classification (GTDB taxonomy): domain Bacteria; phylum Actinomycetota; class Actinomycetes; order Streptomycetales; family Streptomycetaceae; genus Streptomyces. Next base: position 23,246 of record NZ_LGDW01000225.1, read on the forward strand.
CTGGGACTTGCGCAGGTCGTGCGGGAGGCCGGTCGAGCGCAGGATCGGGCCGGTGGCGCCGAGGGCCATGCAGCCGGCCAGGTCGAGATAACCGACGTCCTGCATACGGGCCTTGAAGATGGGGTTCCCGGTGGCGAGCTTGTCGTACTCGGGGAGGTTCTTCTTCATCTTCTTCACGAACTCGCGGATGTGGTCCACCGCGCCGGGTGGCAGGTCCTGGGCGAGTCCGCCGGGGCGGATGTACGCGTGGTTCATCCGCAGGCCCGTGATGAGCTCGTAGATGTCGAGAATCATTTCACGATCACGGAATCCGTAGATCATGATCGTGGTGGCGCCGAGTTCCATACCGCCGGTGGCGATGCACACGAGGTGCGAGGACAGCCGGTTGAGCTCCATGAGGAGCACGCGGATGAGGGTGGCGCGGTCGGGGATCTGGTCCTCGATACCGAGGAGCTTCTCGACGGCGAGACAGTAGGCGGTCTCGTTGAAGAAGGACGTCAGGTAGTCCATGCGCGTGACGAAGGTGGTGCCCTGCGTCCACGTGCGGAACTCGAGGTTCTTCTCGATGCCGGTGTGCAGGTAGCCGATGCCGCAGCGGGCCTCGGTGACCGTCTCTCCGTCGATCTCCAGGATGAGGCGGAGAACGCCGTGCGTGGAGGGGTGCTGCGGGCCCATGTTGACGACGATGCGCTCGTCGTCGGCACGGGCCGCGGACTGGACGACCTCGTCCCAGTCGCCACCGGTGACCGTGTAGACGGCGCCCTCGGTGGTGTCGCGCGGAGTTGCGTGCTGCGTGCTCATGAGTACGACCTCCGCTGGTCCGGAGCCGGGATCTGGGCGCCCTTGTACTCGACGGGGATGCCGCCGAGGGGGTAGTCCTTGCGCTGCGGGTGGCCCTGCCAGTCGTCCGGCATCATGATCCGCGTCAGAGCCGGGTGGCCGTCGAAGACGATCCCGAAGAAGTCGTACGTCTCACGCTCGTGCCAGTCGTTCGTCGGATAGACGGAGACCAGGGACGGGACGTGCGGGTCGCTGTCCGGGGCGCTGACCTCGAGGCGGATCAGCCTGTTGTGGGTGATCGACCGCAGGTGGTAGACGGCGTGCAGTTCGCGGCCCTTGTCCTGCGGGTAGTGGACTCCGCTCACGCCCGTGCAGAGTTCGAAGCGCAGGGCGGGGTCGTCGCGCAGGGTCTGGGCGACGGCGAGCAGGTACGCGCGTTCTACGTGGAACGTCAGCTCGTCACGGTCGACGACCGTCCTCTCGATCACGTTCCCGGGGATCAGCCCCTGTTCCTCCAGGGCGCCCTCGAGTTCGTCGGCGACCTCGTCGAACCAACCCCCGTACGGCCTCGCCGAGGCGCCCGGGAGCCGGACGGAGCGGACCAGGCCGCCGTATCCGGAGGTGTCGCCGCCGTTGTCGGCGCCGAACATGCCGCGCTGGACGCGGATCTCCTCGCCGCCGTCGCCGCGCTGGCCGGGGAGGTTGGAAGCGGCGAGGTCCTTCTCGGGGTTGACCCCCTCGGCGGGCCGGTCCGCGCCGGTGCCGTTCGCGTCGCTCATCGCAGCAGCCCCTTCATCTCGATCGTGGGGAGTGCCTTGAGCGCGGCCTCCTCGGCCTCGCGGGCCGCTTCCTCGGCGTTCACGCCGAGCTTGGAGGTCTGGATCTTCTGGTGGAGCTTGAGAATCGCGTCGATCAGCATCTCGGGCCGTGGCGGGCAGCCGGGCAGATAGATGTCGACCGGGACGATGTGGTCGACGCCCTGCACGATGGCGTAGTTGTTGAACATGCCGCCCGAGGAGGCGCAGACCCCCATGGAGATCACCCACTTGGGGTTGGGCATCTGGTCGTAGACCTGCCGCAGCACCGGCGCCATCTTCTGGCTGACCCGGCCGGCCACGATCATCAGGTCCGCCTGGCGGGGCGAACCGCGGAAGACCTCCATGCCGAAGCGCGCGAGGTCGTAGCGGCCCGCGCCGGTGGTCATCATCTCGATGGCACAGCAGGCGAGTCCGAACGTGGCGGGGAAGACGGACGCCTTGCGCACCCAGCCCGCGGCCTGCTCGACGGTGGTCAGCAGGAATCCGCTCGGCAGTTTTTCTTCGAGTCCCATGTCTTAGAGGCCCCTCAGTCCCATTCCAGGCCGCCGCGCCGCCATACGTACGCGTACGCCACGAAGACGGTGAGCACGAAGAGCAGCATCTCCACGAGCCCGAAAACACCCAGGGCGTCGAAGGTGACGGCCCAGGGGTAGAGGAAGACGATCTCGATGTCGAAGACGATGAAGAGCATCGCCGTCAGGTAGTACTTGATGGGGAATCGCCCACCGCCGGCCGGCGTGGGTGTCGGCTCGATCCCGCATTCATACGCTTCGAGTTTGGCCCGGTTGTACCGCTTCGGGCCAATAAGCGAAGCCATGATCACGGAGAAGATCGCAAAGCCTGCCCCGAGGGCTCCCAGTACGAGGATGGGCGCATACGCGTTCACCGCTCCTCGCTCCTCTCAGTCGGCACTGACTGCTGGCGATTGCATCGGGCCCGCCCACCTCGTCCGCCCCGCGAACCGCGCCCGTCCCGGCGAAGATCGAGAACATGTGAAGCAGGTCACAAGCCCAACTGCCCCGCATCCTATGCCCGAGGGTCTGTGATCTGCGACACGGGGTATTGCCGAACCTTTGTGATCTCCACCACCTGACGAAGGATCATGAAGCCGGACGGGCGGTGATCTTCACACTCGAAGCGTCCATCCGATCACCAGAGGTGACATTTTCTCCCGTTATCGCTGGTCACAGGCGGCGTCTCAATATCAAGAGACTTCGCGTGCATGCAAATTGGAGATGGACAGAGCTCCCCTGATAGTGGACCGCGTTCACACCTCAGAGGGAGGCGGGTGGCGAATGCGGACGCCCCACGCGTGCGTGCACGCGTTCACGAGCGACGGCGATCTCGGATTCCCGCACGAGACGCACACCGACCAGTGACCGTTCCGTGACCTGTGCCACACCCGTGAAGGGCTGTGAAGATCGGGGCTTGGCCACGGACCGCAACCAATGGTAAGCAGCGGGCAATTAGGGCGTATCGATGAAAGTGCATGATCACAGGCATGATCACCGGTGTCCGCAATGCCCGTTACGGCGTCAATAAAGAGTGACGGACAGGAAATTTGGGGGCCTCATTGAACAACTGTGGCGCACCACACGTTCCTTGTAGGTATGGAGGAGCCCCTGGTACCGCTAGTACCCATGTCCCACACCGCTACCGCTCACATACGAACCCACCGGAAGCCCCGGCGTACCGGCAGCTCGTCGCTGGCCATGCGCGCAGGAGTCGCCGGTGGTGTTCTCAGCACCCTGGCAGTGGCGGGTGCGTCCACTGCGGCGAACGCCGCGGAGCCTGTGACGCAGACACTCGAACTGCCCACCCTCACGGCCGACCTGGCCACTCAGATCGCCGAGTCCGCGGACGCCACGCAGCAGGCCGCCGCGAACTACGAGCTCCAGGCCGAGCGTGACGCCGCGGCCGCCCAGGCGGCCCAGGAGGCCCGTAAGGACCTCGCGGAGGCGAAGCAGAAGGCGGAGGCCAAGGAGAAGGCCGAGGCCGCCCGCAAGGCCGCTGCGGAGGCCGCTGTTTCCCGCTCCGCCGAGCGCGCGACGCTGAGCGCCTCCACCTCCGACTCCGGCACCACCGCCGGCTCGGGGACGTCACAGGTGACCGCCCCCGCGAGCGGCAGCGTCGCGACCGTCATCTCGTTCCTCAAGGCGCAGCTGGGCGACACCTACATCATGGGCGCCACGGGCCCCGACGCGTGGGACTGCTCTTCCCTGGTCCAGGCCGCGTTCAGGCAGGTCGGCGTGGACCTTCCCCGGGTCTCGCAGGACCAGTCGACGGTCGGCACAGAGGTCTCGCTCTCCAACGTGCAGGTCGGGGACATCCTGTACTGGGGTGCGAAGGGCTCGGCCTACCACGTGGCGGTGTACGTGGGGAACGGCCAGTACCTGGACGCGGCCAACCCGTCCAAGGGCGTTGTCATCCAGGACCTGTCCGGCTACCCGGCGTCGGGCGCGGTGCGCGTTCTCTGAGCGGGCTGTCGAGGATTCACGGGTGAGGGTCGCTGCCGTTGGTGGGCAGCGGCCCTTCTCCGGCCCCTGAGGGGGGCGCAGGCCCGTCGAAGCGCTGGCCGCGGGCCCGGACTCGCCGCGCTCGTCGCCGGCACGTCCCTGATGAGTACACGGCCGCCGAGCCGGGCTCGCGGCCAACCGGGGCGAGAGCTGCCTGTCTGCGCCGGGGGCCGTGATGGACGTACCCCGCCCGGACCGGGCCGTCGTGCGCGGTGTCTGGAGTACGAGAGCGACCATGTGAACGGGCGCGTGTATCCGGACCGGCTCTCCAAGCGGGAGCGCAGGGACGCGCTGCGGCAGGTGGCGGACCGTCGCGAGGGAGTGTTCGCGCGACGGGCCGCCCAGCGGGAGGCCCTCACCTCCTGAGAGGGCCCCCGTCGATCACGCCTTCGGGGCCACCTTGCTCAGGCCGTTGATGATTCGGTCCATCGCGTCGCCGCCCGTCGGGTCGGTCAGGTTGGCCAGCATCTTCAGGGTGAACTTCATCAGCAAGGGGTGGGTCAGGCCGCGTTCGGCCGCGATCTTCATGATCTTCGGGTTGCCGATGAGCTTCACGAAGGCGCGGCCCAGCGTGTAGTAGCCGCCGTAGGTGTCCTTGAGCACGCGCGGGTAGCGCTGGAGCGCGATCTCCCGCTGGGCCGGTGTGGCCCGCGCGTGGGCCTGGACGATGACGTCGGCGGCGAGTTGGCCGGATTCCATGGCGTAGGCGATGCCCTCGCCGTTGAAGGGGTTCACCAGGCCGCCGGCGTCGCCGACGAGCAGCAGGCCCTTCGTGTAGTGGGGTTGCCGGTTGAAGGCCATGGGAAGGGCGGCGCCGCGGATCGGGCCGGTCATGTTGTCGGGGGTGTAGCCCCAGTCCTCCGGCATCGAAGCGCACCATGCCTTGAGCACCTCGCGCCAGTCCAGCTCCTTGAAGGAGTCCGAGGTGTTGAGGACGCCCAGGCCGACGTTGGACGTGCCGTCGCCCATGCCGAAGATCCAGCCGTAGCCGGGGAGCAGACGGTCCTCGGCTCCCCGCCGGTCCCAGAGTTCCAGCCAGGACTCCAGATAGTCGTCCTCGTGCCGGGGCGAGGTGAAGTACGTCCGGACCGCGACGCCCATCGGGCGGTCCTCACGGCGGTGCAGGCCCATCGCCAGGGACAGGCGGGTGGAGTTGCCGTCGGCCGCGACCACCAGCGGGGCGTGGAAGGTGACCTCGCGCTTGTCCTCACCGAGTTTCGCGTGCACGCCGGTGATGCGGCCGGCGCGGTCGTCGGTGATCGGGGCGCCGACGTTGCAGCGCTCGTACAGGCGCGCGCCCGCCTTCTGGGCCTGGCGGGCGAGCTGTTCGTCGAAGTCGTCGCGCTTGCGGACGAGTCCGTAGTCGGGGAAGGAGGCGAGTTCCGGCCAGTCGAGCTGGAGGCGGACACCGCCACCGATGATGCGGAGGCCCTTGTTCCGCAGCCAGCCGGCCTCCTCGGAGATGTCGATGCCCATCGCGACGAGCTGCTTGGTCGCCCGGGGTGTGAGGCCGTCGCCGCACACCTTCTCGCGGGGGAAGCTGGTCTTTTCCAGCAGCAGTACGTCGAGTCCGGCCTTCGCCAGGTAGTACGCGGTCGTGGAGCCGGCTGGCCCCGCCCCGACCACGATGACATCGGCGGTGTTTTCGGAGAGGGGCTCGGTCACGACGGGTTCTCCCCAAGACTCGGAAATCTACGTGCCGACCGGCACTGGACATGGGCAGTCTATTCAGCAGTACTGATCACCCGGCTGAAGGGCTGCCCCGTGGACCGAACGCTCCCCGCAGTACGCCTCCGTGTTCCCACCGACGAGGACGCCTTCGCCTGGCATCGCGTCTTCGACGACCCCGATGTCATGGAGTTCCACGGGGGCAAGTCGGCGGAACTGTCCCTCTACGAGGAGCTCACCGCCCGCCAGCGGCGGCACGACGCCGAGTACGGGTTCTGCCTGTGGACCATGCTCGACGAGTCGGACCAGGTCATCGGCTTCACGGGCGCCCAGCCGTGGCCGCAGGACTGGGGCCCCAAGGGAGAGATCGAGATCGGCTGGCGGCTCGGACGGGCCCACTGGGGCCAGGGGTACGCCACCGCCGCGGCCGAGCTGACGCTGGAGAGGGTTCGTTCGGCGGGCGTGTCGAGCGTGGTCGCGATGGTCCTGTCCCGCAACGAGCGGTCCATCGCGGTCACCCGGCGGCTGGGCATGCGACTCGCCGAGGTGTTCACGACGCCGACGCTGGAACAGGAGGGGCACTGTTACCGGCTCGACTTGTGACCGGAAACCGTCACAGACGGTGACCGTACGGCGCGAATAACCACTCAGCGCTTCCGGACGGTACGCGGCCGGGGTTACCCTGCCCGTACCGCTGGGGGTGATGACGTCCGTGCGCACAACACCCGACACACCCGAAGTGCGCGTACCGAAGCTCGTCGGCCTGATGGCCGTGGACGCGCGCGAGAGGGCCAGGTCACACGGGGTCCTGCTGGCCGCGCCCGACCGGCCCGAGTTCCATCTCACCGTCGTCGACTACGTCGTACGGCAGTATCCGCCGCCGGGCGTGGCGATACCGCGCGGTGCCGTCGTCACCGTGTGGTTCGACTTCGGGGAGGGCGAGGGCGGCGGAGGCGCGGGGGTGCGTGAGCCGCGGGTGCCGAGCCCGCCCAGCGGCGGGCTGGAGCGCGAACTCGGCCGGCCTGGGGACATGTTCGAGGCGATCAGGTGACCGGGAGCTACGGCTACGGCTGCAACTACGGCTGCTTGAAGCCTCGGTGCAGGGCTACGACGCCGCCCGTGAGGTTGCGCCAGGCCACCTTCGACCAGCCCGCGTCGCCCAGCAGTTCGGCAAGGGCCGGCTGGTCGGGCCAGGCGCGGATGGACTCGGCGAGGTAGACGTACGCGTCCGGGTTCGACGAGACCGTACGGGCGACCGGGGGCAGCGCCCGCATCAGGTACTCCGTGTACACGGTGCGGAAGGGCGCCCATGTCGGGTGCGAGAACTCGCAGATCACGACCCGTCCGCCGGGACGCGTGACCCGGTACAGCTCGCGCAGCGCCGCACCCGTGTTCTGGACGTTGCGCAGCCCGAAGGAGATCGTCACGGCGTCGAAGGAGTCGTCCTTGAAGGGCAGTTTGGTGGCGTCGCCCGCCGTGAAGGGCAGCCAGGGGTGGTTCCGCTTGCCGACCCTGAGCATCCCGAGGGAGAAGTCGCAGGGGACGACGTACGCGCCCGTGCGGGCGAAGGGCAGGGAGGACGTGGCCGTACCGGCGGCCAGGTCGAGGATCTTCTGCGCCGGGCGGGCGTCGACCGCCTTCGCGACCTCCTTGCGCCACACGCGGTCCTGCCCGAGCGACAGCACGTCGTTCGTGAGGTCGTACCGTTCCGCCACGTCGTCGAACATCGAGGCGACTTCGTGCGGCTGCTTGTTCAGGGATGCGCGGGTCACCTGCCCATTGTGGCAGGACGTACCTCACGGCCTCCCGGCGGCACGACCTCCCGGCGGCACGGGCGCGGATGCGGCCTCAGCGGCGCCTGTGAACCAGACGGCCGGCGCAGACCGTGGCCACGCACAGGCCCTCCCCGTCGAAAACGGCCAGGTCGGCTCGCGCGCCCTCCGCGATTGCCGGGGTTCGCGTGTGCCGGAGTACGACGACCTCGTTGCGTTCGGCGGCCGAGCGGAGGTCGGATGAGGGGACGTACGCCTCCAGTACCGCCACCGCGCCGCCCTTCAGTACGGCGTGCACGCGTTCGCGTGGCGTCGGGGCGTCCGGGAGGGGGCCCTCGTGGACCAGAGCCGGGCCGAGGACACCGCCCGGCCACTGCCGCACCCGCGCTCCCGGGAATCGCTCCGTCACCTCGGTGAACGGGCCCACGGCGGCAACCCGGTGGCCGTCGACGGCGACGGCGCCGTCCTTGAGGGGCTCCTCGTCCCAGCCGACCCGGACCTCGTCGGCGGCGTGAATCGTCAGCACGGGAAGGTCACTTGGCCAGTTGGTCAGTTGCTGGCGAGCAGCTTGAGCTCGGGGTGGGCCGTGCCGCCCTCGATCGCGGTGGACGAGATGTGGGACATGACGCGCTCGTCGACCGGGTCGTTCGCCGGGTCGTCGTGGACGACGATGTGCTCGTACGTCGTGGTCCGCTGGGCGGGGACGCGGCCCGCCTTGCGGATCAGGTCGATGATCTCCATACGGTTGGAGCGGTGCTTCGCGCCCGCCGAGGAGACGACGTTCTCCTCCAGCATGATCGAGCCGAGGTCGTCCGCGCCGTAGTGCAGGGACAGTTGGCCGGCTTCCTTGCCCGTGGTGAGCCACGAGCCCTGGATGTGGGCGATGTTGTCCATGAAGAGGCGGGCGATGGCGATCATGCGCAGGTATTCGAAGATCGTGGCCTGCGTACGGCCCTTGAGGTGGTTGTTCTCGGGCTGGTAGGTGTACGGGATGAAGGCGCGGAAGCCGCCCGTCCGGTCCTGTACGTCACGGATCATCCGCAGGTGCTCGATGCGTTCGGCGTTGGTCTCGCCGGTGCCCATGAGCATGGTGGACGTCGATTCGACGCCCAGCCCGTGCGCGGTCTCCATGATCTCCAGCCAGCGTTCGCCGGACTCCTTGAGGGGCGCGATGGCCTTGCGGGGGCGCTCGGGGAGCAGCTCCGCGCCGGCGCCGGCGAAGGAGTCGAGACCGGCCGCGTGGATACGGGTGATGGCCTCCTCGACCGACACCTTCGAGATCCGGGCCATGTGCTCGACCTCGCTCGCCCCCAGGCTGTGGATGACGAGCTGCGGGAACTCGGCCTTGATCGCGGCGAAGTGCTGCTCGTAGTACTCGACGCCGAAGTCCGGGTGGTGGCCGCCCTGGAACATGATCTGAGTACCGCCGAGTTCGACGGTCTCCGCGCAGCGGCGCAGGATGTCCTCGAGATCGCGGGTCCAGCCCTTGGCGGTGTCCTTGGGGGCGGCGTAGAAGGCGCAGAACTTGCACGCCGTGACACACACGTTCGTGTAGTTGATGTTGCGCTCGATGATGTACGTGGCGATGTGCTCCGTACCCGCGTAACGGCGGCGGCGTACGGCGTCGGCGGCCGAGCCGAGGGCGTGCAGCGGGGCGTCGCGGTAGAGGACGAGCGCCTCTTCGGGGGTGATCCGCCCACCCGCGGCGGCCCGGTCGAGGACGGCTGTGACATCAAACGACATGAGGTCGGCGTTCTCGGTCACCGAGCGTCCCTTCGGATGGCGTGTGGCGGACCGTTCCAGCCTACGTCAGTGCCCTGTCCCGCCTCACGTCAGGCCGCGTACGCGCCGATCAGGAGCCCGACGAACGCGCCCGCGATCAGGAACGGCCCGAACGGGATGGACGTCTTGCGTCCGGCGCGCCGCGCGACGACCAGGGCGAGCCCGTACAGCCCGCCGAACAGGAATCCGGCGAAGGTGCCGAGCACGACACTCCCCCAGCCGTACCAGCCCAGGACGGCGCCGAGTCCGAGGGCGAGTTTCACATCGCCGAAGCCCATGCCGTTCGGACTGATGAGGAAGAGCACGAAGTACGCGCCGCCGAGCAGCAGGGCGCCCAGCAGGGAGGTCGGCCAGTCGCCGGCATGCTCGGGCAGCAGCGCGGCCACGCCCAGCAGGACGAGGGCGGCGGTGGCCAGCGGGAGGGTGAGCAGGTCGGGCAGCCGCTGCACCCGGAAGTCGACGACCGCGAGCAGCACCCCGACGGGCGCGAGCAGCAGCCAGACCCCGAGCTCGGGCCGGGTACCGGTCGCGGCGGCGAGGGCCGCGCAGACGAGCGCGGTGGCGAGGGCGAGGAGGGGGGTGCTCGGCCCGTACGACGCGCTCTGTTCGTACGGGGGGCCGCCCGCGCCCGTCGCGAGGTGCCCGGCATCCGCCTGGTCCTTGGTGCCCGTACCGGCGCAGGTCGCGCACCGCGCGCGGCCCAGCCAGCCGCCGAGCGCGTGCCCTCGCGGGCAGCGGTCCCGCCAGGTCTCCTCGGGCTGGACGGAGAACCGGTAGGCGGCGCGCGGCACGAGCGTCCCGGCCGCCGCGCCCCAGAGGACGGCGGCGGCCACGATCAGCTGATCGATGCTCATCCCACAGCCGCTGTGCCGTCGCGCCAGGTCGGCAGCAGCTCGTCGAGGAGGGCCTCGGTACGCGGCGGCAGACCGCGCGCGCCGCTGCGCCGGATCAGGTCGGCGGCGACCTGCTGGAGCTTGTCGGTGTCGCCGGTGGAGTGCGTGGCGCGCAGGAGTTCGTGCCACAGCCGCTCGTCGCCGGGGGCGGAGTTGAGCGCGGCGGTGAGCGCCTCGATGGCCCGCTCGGCGCGGTTCTTCACGAGGTGGAACTCGGCGAGCGCAAGCCCGATGTCCGCGACCAGGAGCGGGAGTTGGGCGTCGATGATCTCGTGCGTGAGCCAGCCGTAACGGCCCTCGGGTCGGTCGGCGAGCAGCGGCCCGCGCACCAGCGCGAGCGCGTCGGTGAGCAGCCGTCCGCGTACGACCCGACTGTCGACGCCCTTGCCCTGCGTGGCCTCGTGGTAGAGGGAGCGCAGCACGTCGAGGTCCGACACGACCGACTTGGCGAGCGTGAGCCGGCCGTTCTCGTCGGTGGCGAGACGGGGGGTGCCGTCGGGGTCGGTGCCGAGCCAGACGCGCAGCCGCTCGAGGAGTGCCTCGCGTACGTCGTCGGTGACGCCGCGCGGCCAGAGCGCCGAGGCGAGTACCCGCGGGTGCACACCTTCGCGGTGCAGCAACAGCAGTGCGAGCGCCTCGTGTTGGAGCGGGCTGCGCTCGCCGTCCGGGGTGTCGAGGCCGATGATCTCGTACGGGCCCACGAGCCGCGCGTACACCGCCGGCCGTCCCTGCTCGCTGATGTCGACGAGGAAGGGGGGCGTCGTCGCCGGTCCCTCCGCGGCGCGTTCGGGGTCGGCGGCGACGAACAGCTCGACGATCGCCCGCTGTTGGGCAACGGGCAGTACCTGAGCGTCGAGTTCGAGCCCGAGGAGGGGCGCGAGGAGCTTGCCCTCGCTGGTGATCTCCATCTCCCAGGCGGCGCCGGGCAGTTCACCGCCCTCGGTGCCGACGAGGTATCCGATGCCCAATCGGCTTGCGTCGGCGGCGAGTTCGGCGAGCTTGACGGCGTCGTCGGCGGACGGTTCGGCGGCGAGGAGTACGAGGTGCGGGGCCCAACGGGTGTGCTGGGCAGGGCCGGTACGTCCGGTGAGTACGGAGTCGTGCCCAGCCGCACCGAGCGCACCGCGCCGCTGCCGGGTCTCGGCCTCCATCGTCTCGACGAGGGCCTCGATGCCGTCGAGGTGGCGCAGCCGGTTGGGGGCGAGGGGCGTGAGGTCCTGGCCGAACCCGACGAGGGTGATGGTCATGCGGTCCGACCATCCGTTGGTGGCCAACTCGGCGGCGACGGAGGCGAATACGGCGGCCCGGTCGGACTCGCTGCCGCTCAGCGAGACGATGCCGGGCACCGACTCCAGGTTGAGCAGCAGTCGCGAGTCGTCCATGGTCCCGAGGCTGACGAGGCCCGGGTAGGGAGCGGCGGTGTCGACATCCTCGTACCGCTCGGCGTCGGTCCGGGACAGCAGCCAGAACGTCTGGTCCTGTCCGAGCTGCCACGGGGCCGGGGGCTTCCCGGCGGGCTGGGCGAGCTGGAGGTGCAGGTCGCCGTTACTGAGCCAGGCGGCGTAGACGGTGGGCAGCGGGCGGGACTCGCCGGCGAGAGAGGCGGCGAGGCCGCGCAGCGAGCGATCGAGCAGGCGTACGCCTTCGGGGTCGGCGCCGACGAGCAGCGCGTCCTGGGCGTCGGCGGCGGCACCGGTCGGCGTGGGCGGCTCCATACCGCGCCGCCCGCCGACCGCACCGAGCGCCGACTGCCACAGGGCCTGACGGCGCCGGCGGCCGAGGGCGCCGAGGAGACCGGCGGCGAGGAGGGGGGCGCCGACGAGGGCTTCGGAGAGGCCGAAGGAGAAACCGGCGTCGGCTTCGGCGGAGGCGGCGGGCGTGGCTTCTTCGGCCGGGGTCGCGGTGTGCTGCGCGTGCAGTACGGCGGGGGTGGCCTCCGAGTCGCCGGTCGCGGGGCGCTGTTGGGGGAGGCTGATGCGGGTGGTCTGGGTGTCGAGGGAGGCGGTGCCCTGCTGGCCGCCGCCGGCTCCCTGGGCGTGGTCGCCGGTCTGGGCGTACGTGTTGATCTGCTGCGCGACCTGCGGGGAGACGGTGGAACCGGCGTTGGAGGCGGTACTGCCCGTACTGGTGCTGGGCATCTCGACAAGGTCGCCGCCACGGGCGTCGCCGGGCATCTGCATGATCCAGCCGGGGCGGATCAGACTGGCCTCGGAGAGCCGCGAACCGTCCGGCTGCACACGGTCCTTGTTCAGCTGGTAGATCTCGCCGTACCGGCGCCCGTCACCCAGGTGCCGCTGCGCTATCTCCCACAGGGAGTCGTGATGACGCCCCTCGGGCGGCTGAATCCGGTAGTACTTCGTGTCGCCGGCCTTGACCGACGGCCCCCCGACCTCCGCGTGACTGGCGGCATCGGCGGCCTGCTGGCCGAGCGCGGCGGCGGTACTGGCCGCCTGTTCCTGCTGCTGCGCGAACATCCCGCTCAGCGAACCGCCGGGCGTGACCTGCGCGGAGGCGACGGTGCCCCGCTGGTTGTCGTCGTAGCTGTGCCCGAGCTGCGAGAGCCCGGGGGTGAGGGAGGCGGCCGTGGCTCCGACCAGCAGCAGCGCGGCGACGAGCTGCCGCGCGAGCAGTTGACTCGGCCCGGCCCCGGGCACCCGCCCCGGCATCCCGACCCCGGACAGCGCGGCCTTCACCTCGACGAGCACACACGCGGTGAACTGGGCCCAGGCGATCCACACGATGACGCCGAGGACGCCGGTGAAGGTCTTGACCGTGATTTCTTCCTGCAGCCAGTCCAGGGACGGCGACCCGTCCGGGAACGGCCAGCCGACAACCACGACGAGGGCGTAGGGCACCGCGACGAGCAGACCGGCGAGGGCGACGAACGCGAGAAACGCCTTGACGAAGTCCCCGAAGCTGCGGCGCCGCCTCGGCAGGGGCTGCGGTGTCCGGTTCCTGGGCGTCGACGAACTCCCTGGCCCCGGAGCGCTCCCCGGACCCGGCGAGCCTCCCGTCCTGCTGCCCGTGGGGCTTCCCGTCCGGCTTGATGTGCTGCGTCGCGGCATGGCGGGTGTCCTGGGTTCGTGTCGTGTGGGGTGGGAGCGAGACGTGGGGGTGTGCTGAGCCTATCGGGATCTTATTTCGGCAGGGGAGTCGGTCGACATACGGACCGTTCGCAACCGCCACGACACACTCCTCACGGTCCCCCCACAACCCCCGGGCGACACGCAAATGCCCTCTACGCACCCCTGATAGCTTCGTTCTCTGCCGTACACACGCATCAGTCCGACTCCGGGGGAGATCAACCGTGGCCCGCCGCGCCCTGTCCGTCACCGTCGTCACGTTCACCGCGACAGCGGCCCTTCTGCTCGCCGGATGCGGCGGGGGTTGGGGTGGGGGGGACTCGTCGGCTGGCGACATCAAGGGGGCGGGGTCGGGGGCAGGCAGTGCGTCGCCTTCCGCATCGGCGTCGGCATCAGCGGCATCCCAGGTCACCCGTCCGGTGATCACGCTCCCCAGCAGTTTCCAGCTTACCTTTGAGAGTTGGACCAGCAGCGACGCCAAGGAGCAGGCCGTACTCGACGATGCCAAGGAGGAACTCCGTGCGGGGTACGCGGCAATCATCGCGAACGATCCTGACAGCGAAGCCCTCGCCTTCTATGACACCGAAAACGGTCGCTCGCAAAGCAGTCGGTGGATCAAGTCCTATACGGACAAGAATGTCACCGTCATCGGCAAGTTGCCCGCCTTCGATCCCAAAGTCACCTTGGTCGACAGCGGAGACGGCAGGACTGCCTCGCTCCGCTACTGCACAGACGAAAGTAAGGCGTACACAAAGAACCGTAAGACGGGCGCGGTCGTGGGGAATCCCGAGGGCACAGCTCCTGAAGTCGGCTACCTGGTCACCCTGAGAAAGAGCGCTCAGGGCGTGTGGCAGAACGACTCCGTCACCGCCAAGAGGGGCGAGTGCGCACAGTGAAGCCGTGGCGCACGGGGCTCCTTGTCATCGCAACGTCACTTGTCGCGGCGTTCTGGGCTCCGCTCCCCGCCAGCGCGTTCGGAGAATCCGACACGAGAGGCGAAGCGGAGGGCAAACAGATCGCCGCCTCCGTCTCCCAGTCAGGAATCAAGGTCACGCAGATCGGCGGCCCGACCGGCGGAAAGCGGGGGACCCTGGCGTCGGTTGACGTGAACTGGAAACCGCCGCCCTGCTGGTACGAGCCCGCATTCACCCCCGCGCAACTGAAAACCTTCGCGGAGACCAACGGCGAAGGCAACGTCAGCATTCGCCAGGGGTGGCAGGGAACACGCCTGTGGACCGATCATTTCAGAGACGAGAAGGACGCCGCCAACTACTTCGCCGCCCCGTCGACTGTTGCGGGCTACAAGAACTACAACCTGGGAGAGGACGGACACTTCTGGCGCGGAGTCGCTCCGAACGTCCTCGGCATCGACGACACATCACTGTGCGGCCGACTCATGTTCTGGCAGAACGCCGGCCAGATCCCCGACGTACCGAACGCCCCCACCTCGAAGACCCTTGCCGAGTACGCCTACGACAAGATCAAGGTCCCCGAGACCGAGGTCGAGCTGAGGCCGACGGCCAAGTCCACCGTCAACCTGCCCACCTGGGTCTGGCTGGACAAGGGCACCTTCCAGGAGGTCAAGGTCCGCGCCGCGCTCCCCAACACGGGCCTGTGGGCGGAGACGACGGCCAAGCCGGTCGCCCTCCACCTGGACCCGGGGACACCCGACGCCACCACCTACCCAGCCTCGGGCGACTGCACGATCAACGAGGACGGCTCGATCGGCACGCCGTACGCGGCGGGCAGGGCATCCGAGGCGCCGCCGTGCGGGATCACGTACCTCCGCGCCACCGGTGGCAGCCCGTACCAGCTGAAGGCCTCCGTAACCTGGGAGATCAGCTGGCCGGGCAGCGACGGCACCGGGGGCAACCTCCCGAACGGCACGTTCGAGTCGACGCAGGTCATCGACGTCCAGGAGATCCAGTCGGTCAACCGCTGACGCGGATCACGTCCCGGCGGCCGGATCGGATCAGTCAGTCCGTGCCGCCGGCGAACAGGTCCTCCGCGCTCGTCGCACTGACTGCTCGCTGGGCCCAGATTTCCAGCTGGCTCAGGTCTGAGCAGCTCTCCACTCGGTCACGTACGGAATCCGGAACCGTGATGCTGCGCCAGTCGAGGATCCGGAGGACCATCGATGCGCGTCCCCTCTCGATACCCTCTTCGCGACCCTCCTCTCGGCCCTCTTCCCTGACTTTCTCGGCGACCTCGTGCCGGAAGAAGTAGTTGACCGGCATCATCAGTTCCTTCCAGATCTGCTTGGCCTGGGCATCGCCCAGGCATGACTCGACGAACTGCGCGAGCATTCCCGCGCCTTCGGTGTCGGTGGTCTCCAGGGCCGCCGCCAGCGGTTTCAGTATGGCAGCGGCACCCGGGCCCTTACCATGCGTCATCGCGGAGAACGCGGCGAGGAATACATCCCGTTTGGCCTCGGTCTCGTCGGCGATCAGCGGCACGTTCTCCGGGCTCAGCACGAGCGGCCTCACGGTGAGCGAGTGCCAGCCGGGTAGGCCCAGACGGATCGGCCCCGCCGCCCAGCGGGCCGTGGACCTGCTCTGGGTCAGGACGATCAGCACCGTCCTCCAGACCCCGGACT
The DNA here is from genome assembly GCF_001280005.1 of Streptomyces sp. NRRL WC-3618. Lineage (GTDB taxonomy): Bacteria > Actinomycetota > Actinomycetes > Streptomycetales > Streptomycetaceae > Streptomyces. The sequence goes on from NZ_LGDW01000225.1 coordinate 39,154, forward strand.
ACGCCCGAGCCCTCTTCGAATACATGCGCCCGGAGCTGCCCGAGAGCGAGCTGACGCCCCGAGTGGAATTCCGCATGGGGCGCCGCGCTGCCATCGAGGGCGACAGCCCCACCCCGTACGAGGCGATCATCCACGAGTTCGCCCTGCGCACCCGTGTGGCCGACCGGCAGGTCTCCCGGGCTCAACTCCGGCAGATCCTGGACCGGATCGAGCAGGAACATGTGACCGTGCGCGTCATTCCCACCGACCAGGACGGCTTCGGCGGCGCCGGAGCCTCGATGATGTACATGGACGGTCCGGTACCCCAACTCGACACCGGGCTAAGCGAAGGTGCCACTGACACGGTGTTCATCGACGCGGAACCTCAACCGAGGACGCTTCGAACACTTTTCCGTAAGGTGGAGGAGGCGACGCTGGACCCCACGGCGTCCAGGGATTTCATCCACCGCCTGTCGAAGGAACTGTGAGGCGCACCCGATGACCCAGGCCCTGATCTGGCGGAAGTCCACCTTCTCCGGCGGCGCCGAGGGCAACGCCTGCGTGGAGATAGCCGACCTGCGCACCCGAGTCGCCGTACGCGATTCCAAGGAACCCGGCCGCGGCGCCCTCACCTTTCCGGCCCGCGCCTTCAGCGTGTTCGTCGAGGTACTCAAGGCCGACACCCCGCACCCGGCCATCTGAGCCCACGGCTGCGGTGTTGCCTCAACCTCTCCTCGGCTTGCGGGGCTTGGTCCAGTTGCCGTCCGGTCGGTTTCGTTCCTGGGCCAGGATCGCCGCGTCGAAGTCCGCTTTGCCCATCACCGCGCGCGGTTCGGGTTCGTGCACGGTCTCGGTCGATTGCCACGGTACGGCCGAGGCCCAGCCGATGAGGGGCAGGGTCTCGTTGCAGTGGGGGGCGAACTGCGCGGTGACGAGGGGCGGCATCCGATGGTGCAGGGTTCGCACGTGCTCGACGAACGCCTGCGGCAACAGGACGTGGTGCGTCTCCACGTAGCGCGGGAAGTCCAGGCGCCAGAGCCAGGTCCCGTCGGTGACCAGCGACGAGCAGCCCAGGGAGTGGCGGTGTGCGTCACCGGTGATGACGTCGTGGCCCGATTCCATGACGTCGATGAGGACGTGGCCGGCACCCAGATAGGCCACCAACTCCGCCTCGTCCGGCTCCCCGACGGGCTGGACGGCGTCGTGGATGGATCCGTTCGGCCGGCCGGGGCGGTCGTCGAACTCGTCATGGAAGCCCAGCAATCCCAGCACCGTATCTCCTTCGACGACGGGCCTCCCGCCTCTATCGGCATCAGAGGGCGCACCACCGTTGATCACCGGTTCACGAAGGCCGCAGGGCATGCGGTAGCCGCAGGTCACAGCGTAGACCTGGCCACCGGAAGGTTCTGTCCGGCTGCCTACCGAGGCAATCAACAGGCCGGTTCGCACGGAGCGACAGCGAGCAGTTCTTCCAGCGCATGGTCATACATCCGGAAGGCTCCCCCGTCCTCACCCACTCTCAGGAGCGGCGTCCGCGCAGCGCCCGCCAGGCGTCTTCGGCCGCGTGCGTGGCAGTCAGCCGCCAAGTCTCCAGTTTGTCCCGCGCCCTTGACGCGATCTTCCGCCACTTGAACCACGGCGGCAGATCGCGGAACGGCACGAACGTCAGGGTGCCCAGGATCGCGTCCTCGGCGAAGCCGCCCGGACTCTCCGCGCGCAACGCGGCGTACAAGCGATACGGGCGGCCTACAGCCCGCCGAGCATCTCGTCCTCGTCGAACCCGAGCTCGTCCTCGATGCCCAGTTCCTCTGCCGCATGCCACCTCAGCGGGGCGGGCCATACGCTCGGCTCACTCGTGGCGATGCCCTTCAGGAACCGGTTCGCCTCAGGGGTGCCGATCTCTCCGAGCGACTGGATTGCTTTGACACACAGCGCGTACAGGGGCCCGTCGGAGTCTTTCCGCACCTGCACGAGAGAGCTGATCGCCTACACCGCTTCGGGGGCCCGCAGTTCACCGAGCATGTCGACCAGGTCCTCCGCGTTCACGCCCGGCACGCCTGAAGCCAGCGCCGACGCCAGAATCGAGGCAAGCCCGTCCGGATGCAGGTGCACCGCCACTCCCGCGAGCCGTTCGAACCTCCGCCAGTCTCCCTCAGCGGACAGGTTCCGTAGTCAGTCGAGAATGCGGGTACGCGATTCGGGCACAGCCACCGCCACTTCAGTGGCCTTCTCCCGGCCCACGTATCCACGGCCCGCGACGATGCCGTCCGCACGCTCCATCAGCTCGTCACCTGACATGCGTTCGGCATCCGCCTCGTCCAGGTCGTCGAGATTCAGCAGACCTTCGCCCACTCCCCCAGTCCCATTCGGATGTCATGGACGACTCTCCCTCCATCAGCGCCGTCGACGGAGGGAGTTCCAGACCTCCTCGGCAGCATCCGAGGCGCGCTGCCACCAGTACTCCAGCTTGTCCCCCACGGTTGTCCGCACCATCTGCCATTTGAACCACGGCGGCAAATGCCGGAAGGGCACAAACGTGAGCGTGTCCCTGATGGCGTGCTCGGCGAAGGCGCCGCAGCCCTCGGCGCGCAGCGCCGCGTACAGCTCCGGGGTCAGTTCGCCGTTGAGCCGGGCCGCGGTGCCCGCCGCGGTAAACGCGAACCCCCGCTGACCGCGGTCCGGCAACCGCATCGCCCTGATGATGCGCGGCGAAGCCTCGGCCAGGGAGCAGTTGAAGGCCAGCCCGATCGCGGCGGAGCCCAGTGGGCCCTCACCCCGTTCGTACGCCGCGTCCCACTCAGCGGGGTCGTCGAAACGCAACAGGCTCTCGTCGCCGTCCCAGTTCCACCCGGACACCATGTCGCCTCTCCCCATGTCAGCTCCGACGGCGCAGGGCCTGCCAGGCCTCTTCGACCGTTTCTCCGGACCGCAGCCACCAGCTCTCCAGCTTGTTGCGTACTCCAGTCCACAGCTTTCGCCACTTGAGCCACGGCGGCAGCCTGCGGAACGGTACGAAGGCCAGCGTGTCGTCGATGGCGTACTCGGCGAGGCCTTTGTGCCCCTCCGCCCGCAGTGCCTCGTACAGCTCCGGCGTCAGCTTGCCGTTGAGCCGCGCCGCCGCGCCGGCCGCAGTGAACGCGAACCCGCGCTGAGCGAGGTCCGGCAACTGCATCGCCCGGACAATTCGAGGCGACGCCTCCTCCAGCGAACAATTGAAGGCCAACCCGATCACCGCCGAACCCAGAGGCCACTCACCCCGCTCGAAGGCGGCGTCAACCTCGGCCGGGTCGTCGATATGCGACACGCCCTCGCCGGTTTCCCAGTCCCACTTGGAGGCCATAGCCGACTTTCCTTCCATCTGTCATCAGTCGCATGGTGGCGGGAGCACCTTCTGTTTCTTGATGTTATTGATCATGCCCTGCTTCTTCAGCTTGTTCAGGTCGCCTTCCGTGATGCCATCCCCCGGGTACGAGGAACGGACGTGACCGTGGTAGATCTCCTTGACGATGTTGCCGCTCTTGTCGGTGACGTACTCGTGTCGGTCCAGGACCACGATCTCGTTGTTGACGTGGTCCACACCGAGGCGCCGGAATTTGTTCGGATTATTCGGGTCGCCCAAGGGGATTGACCGGTCCAAGGCGGCCTGGCCGTTGGCGGGCGCACGGCTGACCTCGCCCTTGGCCGATGAACCGCTGCCCGAACCATGCTTGTCGTAGGTCGAGTCGTCGTACACCCGGGTCGGCTCGTCACCTTCAAGGCCGAGCGGGTCGCTCCAGCGCAAGGGGTTGTCGACATACGCGCGGTGATTCGGCGCGGGGACCAGACCCAGCGGGTCCGGGGACAGGAAACTCGCGGTGTCCGGGTCGTAGTAGCGGGACAGGTTGTAGTGCAGGCCGGTTTCCGGGTCGCGGTACTGGCCCGGGAAGGCCAGCGGGCACAGGCCGCCGCCGTCGCCGGCCAGGGGCCTTCCCCACAGGCTGGTGGCGGACCGCCAGGCGATCTCGCCGTCCTCCCCGACGAGTTCGCTGGGGGTGCCGACCAGGTCGGTGACGATCGCGTAGAACCGCCTGCTGACCTCTTCCGGGTCGGCGGTGCGCCATCGGCTCCGCGTCTGCGCCGCCGCGCGGTGGGTGCCAGGCTCCCAGTCCCAGGTGTCGGTCTCCGTCTCGCCGTCCCGGAATGACTGCTGCTCCGCGAGGTTGGCGCCGTCCCAGGTGAAGAGGATCTCCTCGGCGACCGAACTGTCCGCGTTCAGGCGCGACTTGGCGGTGCGGCGGCCGAGCACGTCATAGCGGTAGCGCCACGCGCCGCTGTCCGGCGTCTCGGCCTCGGTGAGCCGGTCCTCGGCGTCCCAGGCGTACGTCCAGATCCGGCGAAGACCGGACAGCGTCCGCCGGATCACGCGGACCACGCGCCCTTGGGCGTCGTGCTCGTACGTGCTGCGGCCCGCCGCGGTGACCTTCGTCCCGGAGTGCCGTGCCGAACCCTGCGCGTCCTGCCCGCCGGCGGCCGGGTGGTCGGCGGCCGTGAGGTTGCCGAGGTCGTCGTAGGCGTAGGTCTCGGTCCAGGTCCGGGCCGACACCCGGGTGACGCGTCCCGTGGAGTCGAGGTCGAACGTGCGGGTGCCGGCCAGCCGGTCCGTGACCCCGGTCAGGAAGCCGTCCGCACGGTACGCGTAGGAGCGGGACTGTCGCACGGCCGCGCTGTCGCCGCCGGTGCGCGCCCGGACGACCTGCCCGACGAGGCGGTGCCCCGCGTCCCAGGACTGCGTCAGCGTGGCCGCAGCGCCCAGCCCGCGAGCGGTTTCCCGGCCGGCCGCGTCATACGCGAAGGTCAGCTCGCCGCCCGCGGTGACCAGCGAGGCGGGCAGACTCGCAGCGTCGTACGACCAGTGCGAGGTGGCGCCGGAGGGCGTGGTCCGCCGCACCCGCCTGCCCAGCGGGTCGTATGCGCTGGTGACGGTCCGGCCGTCGACGGTCTCGGCGACGATCCGGCCGACGACGTCGTAGGTGTAGGCGACACTGCCGACGGGGCTCGCGGCCTCGATGAGGCGTCCGGCCGGGTCGTAGCGCAGCGAGGTGACCGTGCCGTCGTTGGTTCGCGAGGTCACCACCCGGCCTGCGGCGTCACGCGTCACCCGCACCGTCTGGCCGGTGCCGTTCGTCCGTTCGACCTGGCGTCCTGTCGGGTCGCAGAGATAGGTGAGAGTACGGCCCTCGAAGTCGGTCTCGCCGATCAGGGTGCCCGCCGCGTCGTAGCGGTAACTCCACTCGTCGCCACGCGGGTTGAGCACCCCCGTGAGCCGCAGCTCGGAGTCGTGCCGGAAGCGGTAGCGGGTACCGTCCGGATCGGTCCTGGCGCTGGGCAGGTCGAATGCCCCGTACTCGAACGTGGTGGTGAACCCGCCCGCGTCACGGTGCTCGGTGAGGTTGCCCTCCGCGTCGTACGACCAGGACTCCCGCCCGCCGTCGGCGCGCTCTCGCCACAGCAGCAGGCCCTCGGGGGTCCAGCCCTGTCGGACGGTCCCGCCGACCGCGTCGTGGATCTCCACCACGCGGCCGAACGCGTCCCTGCGCACGGTGACGACGCTGCCACGCGGATCGACGACACGGACCGGGAGACCGGCCCCGTCGTTGTCGAACCGGATGGTGTTGCCGAGCGCGTCGGTCTCGGCGACACGGTGCCCGCGCTCGTCGTAGGTGTACGAGCTCGTCGCGCCCAGCGGGTCGGTGCTGGTGAGCAGGTTGCCCCGGCCGTCGTACGCGCCCTCCCAGCGTGCCCCGTCGGCCTCCGTGATGGCGACCGGCAGGACCTGGTCCGCGTACTCCACGTGGACGCTGGTGCCGTCCGGCCGGTCCATGCGCAGCGGCTGGCCGTGCACGTCGAGGGTGAAGCGGGTCGTGCGGCCCAGCTCGTCGGTGCGGGACAGCAGGTGCCCGCGGGCGTCGTGCTCGGTGTGTACGACGAACCCCAACGGGTCGACGACTCGGGTGAGATGGAGTCGCTCGTCGTGGTGGTATTGGGTGCGGTGGCCAAGACTGTCGGTCATCGTCGTCGTCCGCAGTACGTCGTCGTACGCGAACTGCGCGGACATCGCCCCGTCCTGGCCGATGCCGTACGCCACGCGATCGGTGTCGCCGTCGTACCCGTAGCGGTACCAGCGGTCGTTCCGGTCGGTCCAGGACGTGATGCGGCCGAGTTCGTCGTACTCCAGCCGGTAGGGGCGTCCGGCGGAGTTGGCTATGGCGGTGAGATGCCTGCGGGGGTCGTCATAGGAGTACGTACGCAGGAGCGCGCCAGGCCGGTCGGCTGACTCCGACAGGCGGAGGGCCGTGATACGTCCGTCCTCGGTGTCCACGGTGAGGTGGTAGCCGCCGGAGTGGCGGACCGCGAAGGGCGTGCCCTCGGCAGTCCGCTGGAAGTCGATGCGGTCGCCGCTCTGGTCGGTGACCGCGGACAGCGGGAGGACGACGGCCGTTCCGCTGTCGGCGTCGGGAGAGTCCGGCTGGAGTGCGGGACCGTAGTGCCGGGTCAGCCCAGTAAGGGGATCGCTGATCGTGACACTGCTGCCAGGGGTTCCGTCCCACGTCAGCGGGTTTCGCGGACCCTGGCTCGGCATCACCGGGCTGCCGGGGGCGGGGACGGGATAGACCTGGAGCATGCCGTCCGCACTCGCGCGGACGGCGCCGTCGCCGTCGAGTTCGAGGCGCTCGTCGAAGGTGGACATCCATGCCGGACCGAACCAGCGCCCAGAACGGAAGCTCGAAACGTGGTGCCGCTCGATCACCAACGGCAGCAGGCCCGGCAGACGGACATCCGTGTGCGACATCAGCATCTCGCCGGTGACCATGTCGACGGGGTCGCCGCCCTTGCAGCGGCCCTTCATCGGCTTGCCGGCCTTGAGTTCGTCGCCGGCTCCCGAGCGCAGTCCCTTGAAGAGGTCGTCCATGTGCTGCGCGGCCGTCTTGCCCAGCCCCTTGACCCCCATGGCCATGCCCTTGAGGCCCAACTTGCCGAACACCTTCATGCCCTTGGCGAGACCGCCGAGGGTGGTCAGCCCCTTCATCCCCGGTATGCAGTCCAGCGCGGCGAAGCCCACATCCCACAGGGACGCCTGTCCCTTGGAATACTTGTAGAGCGTGTCCGCGAGGACGACCAGGGCCGCGATCAGCACGATCGCACCGAGAATCGGCCCCCCGATGATCATCGCCACGACCCCGACCACCGCGACGACGATCTTGCAGACGGCGACGATGTTGTCCCAGTTGTCGACGAACCAGTCCCCGACATCCTCCCACCAACTCCGGTTCTGGATACCGGCGTCCGACGCCTCGTCGATCTTCCGCTTCGCTTCACCCGCCGCGTCCTCGCGCATCTTCCGCGCGTCCTCGGCCATCTTCTTCGCCGCGTCCAGCGCCGACTGGGCACTGGAGACGTCCGACTGGGCTGTGCTCTGGGCCGTCTTGGCGTGCTGGGCATCGCGGGTGGCGGCCCGGACCTTCGCCTCGTCCGGCGGATCTGCGGCCTTGCTGCCGGTCGGATCGTCCTTGTACTTGTCCGACTCCTTGGCCGCCCGCGTCACCCACGAATCGGCCGAGGACAGCCGGGACTTGGCCGAGGACAGGTCGGCCTGTGCCTCCCGGCCCTTGGCGAGGGCCTTGTCGGCGAGGGCCTGCGCCCGCTCCAGCTTGGGCCAGTAGTCCACCAGCGCGTCACCGCACAGGTCCCACGACTTCTTCAGCTTCTTCAGATTCTTCGGTACGTCCGAGAACTCGTCCTGGAACACCTCGGCGGTCTTCCCCGCCCACTCCAGCGTCTCGTTCTCCTGCGCCATCCCCTTGATCAGACGCAACGCATCCGCGACATCATCCGCGAAGTCATGCAACGTACGGGCCAGTTGACGCACCCGGTCCGGATCGCCCGGCGTCGGGTCCTTGTCCAGGTCCAGCACATGCCAGTCCGCCGGCCGGTACCGCACCATCCCGCAACCCCCGTCACGTCACATACGCGTCATCAACAACCGTGTGCACACGTGAACCTACAAGGAACGGTCGTTCGATGCGAAGCGGCTACTCGGCGAACCGAAACGTCGAAGTGATCGCGTCGAAGATGTCGAAGAACGACTCCGCGAGGTCCAGCACCTGGCTGCTGCCCGCCACCAGCGCCACCTTGCCCTCCTGGCCCGGCACCGGGATGAACGTCTGCATCAGCACAGCGCGGATGGTCCGGCCGAGTTCGTCGCCCGGTACGGCGATGTCCTCGACGCCGTACGTACGCGCCGCCGGGCCGATGCCAGGGATGTCGACGGTGGTGACCTTGCGCCAGCTGTCCCCCTCCCGCTTCGCCTCCTTGACCGCCAGCTGGGCCGCGATGGCCGCCGGGTCGGTCGAGAGGGGCTCGCCGTCCGCTGTACGGCCGCCGACCAGCGACACCGTCACCGAGCCGGTGATCGGGGTGTCGCCGCCGAAGCTCTCCGCCATGCAACCGCAGTACAGCGCGCCCGACTTCCACGCGTCCGCCGCCGCCTTCTGGAGGAACGTCGTGTACGTGTCGCGGTACTGGGCCAACTCCGGTCGCTGCCGCACCCGTTCGTCGACCATGCGCCGGATGGAGTCGTCGCGTGACTCGGGGCGCACGTCGAACTCCCACCACGACTCGGGCACCTTGATCCGGAACCCGCCTCGTTCGACCGTCTGCGCTTCGCTGTAGCGGGCCATGTCCTTACCCATTCCGTTCACTCGATCTCCTGTACCGGCATCGTTCCGTTGTACGGTGCCGGTCAGACGTCGATCAGCGTACGAGGCACTCCGGGGGGACTCACACATGGGCAAGGGCAAGTCCGACCTCACGCTCCCGCTGAGCGAGCTGGAGGACTACGGCAGCCGGCTGCGCTCCATCAAGACCCGGCTGAACCACACCAAGAAGCTCTTCGAGTCCTACAAGGACGACATCGGCGACGGCAGCGTGAACGACGCGCTGGAGGACTTCGAGTCCAACTGGGAGGACGGCCGCGAGGACATCACCCAGCAGCTCGACGCCCTCGCCGACATGTCGGACGCCGTCGTACGGGAGTTCAAGAAGCTGGACGACGAGCTCGCCAAGCAGGTCAACGAGAAGATGACGACCAAGGACACCCGGGGCGGCGGCGGCAAGGGCAACAGCGGCGGCGCCCAGTGAGCTGAGCCACGTCCCTCCCCCTCACCCCACCTCGTTCTCCGCCACCGCCTCGCCCCGTACCGTCACGTCCCCGCCGTAGAACAGCCCCGTGAACACCGGCGAGTACGTCAACTGCACCTCGACGCGTACCTCGTTGGCGTTCGCCGCCACGCAGTGGGACGCACCCGTGTCCGCGGCGGACATGTCCATCTCCTGGGCGAAGGCCCGCACGCGCGCGTCGCAGTTCTGGAAGTTGATCGGGGCGCCGGCCGCAGCGTTGCCGTAGAGGGCGTCGAGGTCGATGTCCTGGGCGGCGTAACGCGCCGCCTGTTCCGCGATGTCCGCCGCCCGTTCCCGCTTCGAGATGGACAGGCCGCCGTCGATCACGAAGGCGGAGAGGGAGAGGAAGAGGAGGGCGAAGATGATCACGGCGCCGGCGCCCGAGCCTCGGTCGTCCAGGCGGGCCGCCAGACAGGCCCACCGACGCTGCGACCGCTCGCGTACGGCAGAGGGAACCCTCGGTCTCGGCGTCACACTGTCCTCCGGAACGGGTCCAGCGGTGAGCTGAAAGTTGACGTCAGAGTCGTCGGGATGTCCAGGCCGAGCATCGCCAGGCCCCGCACCTCGCAGCTCACCTCGACCGAGAAGATGGTGTCGGGCTCGAAACCGGCGCTGGTCTGGGTGACCGTGACCGGACCGGAGCAGATGTCCGTGAGGTCGGCCTCCGCCGCCTTCCTGGCCTCCGCCATCGCCGTCGCGTGATCCTTCTGGATCGACCCGGACCGGGCCGCGTCCCGCGCCGCCCCGTCGAGCGCCCCGCGCCCGTCGACCAGTTGCCCGAAAGCCACCAGTACCAGGATGAACATGATCATCACCGGGGCCAGGATCACCACCTCGATGGTGGACAGACCCCGGTCGCCCCGGTCGCTCAGGGAAGAGAAGCAGCCCATCAGTTCTCCCCCTCCCGAACGAACCGCTCCACCGGCCCCACCGACTGCGCGTGCACCGTCAGATCGAACCCGGGGAACACCGTGGGCACCCGTGCCGTGATCTCCACGCCCACCGTGTTCTGCTCCGGCTGGAGCATCGTCACGTTCGGCGCCAGGACCAGGGACGGGCCCAACTGCTGGACGTAACTGTCCACCACGTCCTGTGCCTCGCCACGCCACGCGCCCGGCTGGTCGTGCGCCATGGCGCGGGCCTTGCGGGCGCCGGCCTGGGCCGCCGCCTGGGCGACGTGGTCCGCGAAGAAGTACAGCGCGAACTGCACAGTCGCGAAGATCATGAAGAAGAGTACGGGCGTCAGCAGCACGAACTCGATCGCGGTCATGCCGGAGTCGGACGTACGGGAGTTGGACGTGCCGAGGCCTGGCGTACGGGAGTCGGACGCGCCGAAGCCCGGCGTGCCGGCGTCACCGCGGGCGGACGCCGACGTCCGTGCGGCCTCCACCCTGCGGCGTACCCATCTGCCTGCGCCACCCACGAGCAACAACCCCGTCAACTCGACCCCGTACACCCCGTTTTCGTACGTGCGATCAGCAGGTGCCGCTTGCCTTGGCGCCCTTGATGCAGTCGCCGACCTTGTTGGCGCCGTCGCTCAGCGCGGTGTTGATGATCGCGGCGACCACGCCGACGATCGCCACGACGACCGCGGAGATGATGACCCACTCGACCGCGGACGCACCGCGGTCGAGTTCGCCGGAGCGGGCGCGCTGCACGCGGCCCCGCAGGAAGGTGACCAGGAAGTCCATTGCCGGGTTCCCGGTGCTGAAGTTCCGTCCGTTCATGGTGAGTTGTCCTCTCGAAACGAATTCTGGGTAGGGGCGGTGCTGCTGGAAACGACTCAGACCTGGAACACGCGCATCGCCGCCGGATAGATCAGGAACACCAGGAACCCGGCGCACAGCAGCAGCTGCGCCACGAGCATCGACTGCGACTTCTCGCCCGCGCTGCCCTCGATCTCGGCAAGCTCGCGGTGCCGCATGGTCTCCGCGCGGGAGGCGAGCGACTCGCGCACCTTCGCGCCGTCGTCCGCGACCAGGGCGAGGGAGGCGGAGAGGTCCTTGAGTTCCTCGACGCCCAGTTCCTCGCCCAGCGCACCGAGCGCCTGCCACTGGCTGGTACCGGTGATACGGGCGTCGGCGAGGGCGTTGCGGATGCGCTGGGTGGCCCAGCCGTCCGACACCTCCGCCGCCGCCATCAGCGCCTCGGGCAGACCCCGGCCGCCGGCCAGGCTCATCGACACCAGGTCGAGATACGCCCCGATCACCCGCCGCAGGTCGCGCCGTTTGTCGGCCGCGTCCCGCCGTACCTCGAGGTCGGGGAGGAAGAAGAAGACGAGTGCGAAGAGCAGCGCCATCCAGACCGGGATGGCGGGGCTCCGGCCCAGGCCCAGCGTCAGGACGATGACGAAGAGGAACGGGCCGAAGAACAGACCGGCCGTCCCCAGCAGCACCTTCGTCGCGAGGAAGTTCTCCCAACTCCGGTCCAGGACAGCCAGGTCGGACCGCAACGAACGCTGCTCCCAGCCCTGCTGGAAGTAGAAGTCCGAGACACGGACGCCCACTTGGGCCCGGAGCGAGCCGATACGGCCCGCGTCCTGGGTGCGATGGGCCGACTCGTAGGCCGCTCCTCGCGCCCGCATCGCGTCGATGCGCGCGACCTGCGAGACCGCACTCCGCTTCGACGGCATCAACGCCCGTACGAGGACGTAGATACCGAGGCCCAGAGTGGCGCCGACCACTACCGGCATGGTCAGGTCGTTCATCGACGGACCCCCTCTTCAGCACCGAACGGCGGCTGTCCCGGCGTGCCTTGGGCTCCTTGGGCTCCTTGGACGGGAGCTCGGGGCGGTCGTACGAACTGCACCGACGAGTCGTCCCGTACCAGGAAGCGTTCGGGGGTCTCGATGGTCGACAGCTTGCGCAGCCACCAGAAGCCGAGCGCGAACAGGCCGCAGACAGCGGCGAGTACGACCTGTCCGATCGCCGTGCCGTACGGCTCCACGAACTCGCGGTTGAAGATGGCGAGTCCGAGGACGAAGCCCACCGACACCACCACAACGATCTGTACGGACCGGCGAGTTGACGACCGCTGCGCCATGACGCGCTGCCGCATGTCGACCTCCTCGCGTGCCGACTTCGCGAGCGCGCCAAGGACTTGCCGCAGACCCGGGCCGCGCAGCCGCGCGTTGAGGATGAGCGCCGCGACGATGATGTCGGCGGACGCGTCGTTGATCTCGTCCGCGAGCTGCTGGAGCGCGTCGGGCAGAGGGGTACGGGAGCGGAGCCGGTCGACCATCGCGTCCAGGTGCGGACGCAGGACGGGGGCCGCCGCGCGCGCCGACGCCGGGATCGCCTGCTCCAGACCGACAGCGCCGGCGATCGTGTCGCGCAGCGACTCGGTCCAGGAGGCGAGGGCCTCCACGCGCCGCATGCCGGCCCGTTCCTCCGCCGCGCCGCCGAAGAGACGGTCCCAGAAGAAGACGAGGACGCCGGCCGCGATACCGGCCACCGCCCACCGGGTCAGCACCAGTACGGCGAGTCCGACGAGGGCGGCGAGCGAACCGCGCTGCCCCGCGAACCGGATGAGTTCGCCTGCGCGCTCGCTGGCCTTCTGCTTCTCGTGCTCCGGCTTGGCCGGCAGCCCGCGGATCGCGATGGCGAGGAGCGCGAGCCCGCCGCCGACGGCGACGCCGGCCACAAGCGAGTACAGGACCTCCATGGAGAACAGTCCGCCCATGGAGCCGAGCGAGCCCGCCGCCGCCGAGTACATGTCCCCGTACGCCGACGCGCCGCCACTACTACTGCTGCTGATGCTGTATGTCGTCATGATCATGGTCACCCCCAGTTCCCGCCGGGCAACCGGTACCCGTGCGCGACCAGATCGTCGAGGCAGGAGATGGGCGCGTGCGGCACGACGCGGCCGTCCGGGGTCTCCGCGAAGACCTCGCTGGACAGCACGCGGCCGTCCACGCCGTTGACCTCGCGGACCGAGGTCACCATGCGCTGGAGCCGGCCGCCCGTATGGAAGTTGTTGCGCCGCGTGATGAAGACGACGAAGTTCACGGCGCCCGCGACGAGCATCTGGCTGGCCTCGATGGGCAGCCGCTCCGACGCCTGGAGCGCGTACGTGGAAATACGGTTGAAGACCTCGTGCGAGCTGTTGGCGTGGATCGTGGAGAGCGAGCCGTCGTTGCCCTGCGACATCGCGTTGAGCATCGTCACGATCTCGTCGCCGAGCACCTCACCGACGATGACTCGGGAGGGGTTCATACGCAGCGACCGTCGCACCAGCTCGGCCATCGAAATCATGCCCTGGCCCTCGGAGTTGGGCAGCCTCTCCTCGAACGCCACGACGTTGGGGTGGAGTTCGGGAAACTGGTCGAGGCCGAGCTCCAGCGCACGTTCGACGGTGATGAGCCGCTCGTGCGGCGGGATCTCGTTGGCGAGGGCCCGAAGCAGCGTCGTCTTACCGGCATTGGTGGCGCCCGCGATCATGATGTTCTTCCGGGCGCGCACGGCACAGGCCATGAAGTGGGCGACTTCCGGAGTGACGGTGCCGTTCCCGACGAGGTCGGAGATGAAGACCTTGCCCATGCGCGCACGACGGATGGAGAGCGCCGGGCGCCGCGTCACATCCATGACGGCCGACAGTCGCGACCCGTCCGGCAGCCGCAGGTCGAGCTGCGGGTTGGCGGAGTCGAAGGGACGGGAGGAGAGCCCCGAGTAGGCGCCGAGCACCTGAATGAGCTCGATGAGCTCCTCGTCGGACTCGGCAACGGGATCCCCCGCCACCTCGCGACCGTCGGAATACCCGACGAAGACCTGGTCGTACCCGTTGATGTCGATGTTCTCGACGTCGACGTTGTCGAGCAGCGGCTGCAGCCGACCGACACCGAACAGCGCGGCGTGCACGGCAGCCGCGTACTGCTCCTCGGTCTCGGCATCCAGCGGCGTACGCCCGGCGTTGATCTCGGTGCGGGCGTAGTCCTCGAGGATCTGGGCTATGACGGCCCGCGCGTACTGCCGCTCGTCCTCGCCGGACATCGGCGTGACGTTGGAGGCTTGGTCGAGCCGACGCTGCTCGGCGATCCGGTCACCGGCGTCCTGCCGGAACCGCTTGACCAACGAGTGGTCGACAGCGGTCATCGGCCGGCTCCGGCATGACCGGGATGCCCACCGGCGTGACCGGACTGGCCCTGCATCGGCGGCTGATGGGCGCCCTGACCCTGGACGTGGCTCTGCTGGCTCTGCACCTGGCTGGGTACGGACCAGGCGGCGCCGTACTGCTGATACAGGTCCGAAGTCACCTTGCGCGCCGACCTGATGAGCATCGACTTGTCGAGCCGCCCACGCTTACGTCCGGCCAACTGCTCGGCCCCGGCCGGGTCTTCGGCGAGCGTGCCGACGACACGGGCACCCGTCTGCGCGTGTACGAGCATGTCGTTGACCTGGTTGACCAGCTTGCCCGAGTTGTTCGGATCGGCGATCAGGACGACCCCGATGAGGGGTGTGCCGAGACTGCCGGCGCCGCGCGGGCCGCCGTGCAGCTTGGTGGAGAGGGCGGCGGCGCGGTCGCGCACGCGCGCGATGGCTTCCGGTTCGGTCCGGGAGATGAGCAACACGAGCGCGGCGTGCGGAAACAGCTCGACGACAGGGGTGTCCCCGCTGATGCGTCCGCAGTCGGCGATGACGTCGGCGGGCGCGTTCGGGGAGTCGGCGAGCTGCGCGAAGGCGCTGCCGAGGGTGGGCCAGAGCCCGGCGAGCCCGGCGGCCTGCTCGGCGATGCCGAGCCCGACGAGCACTTCGAGCCCGCCGCTCAACGGCTGTACGTGGTCCCAGAGTTGATCGGGAACGAGCCCACGTCGGGCGGTCGCGGCAATCGACAGCATGCCGGTGTTGGGGTTGAGCATCCCGCCGTGCGCGGCAGCGCTGCGGTACACGAGGTCACCACCGGCCGGGTCGGTCTCGGCGAGCAGGGCCCGCCGGGGCCAGACCGCCGCGAGCGCGACGGCCGCGGTGGTCACGCCGGGTGAGCCCTTGTCGGCGGCAAGAACGATGAGCGCCATGGTTTCTGGGGCCGCCTTCAGCTGCTGGGGATGCGCACGAGGGCCACTTGGCCGACGGCGGCTGCCTGAGCGAGGTCGGCGGCCTTGGAGCTGTCGACGGTGAGGGTGACGGGGAGGTTGGTGCTGCTTATTACCTCACTGTCCTTCGTGTTCTGAACGAAGGTGACCTTCGCCTTGTCCACGATCAGGCTGGTGCCGGCGCCGGAGGAGCTGGAGCCACTGGAACCAGTACTGGAGCCGGTTCCCGTGGTGTTGCCGACACGGTAGGCGGCGACCAGGTCCCCCTGATTGAGGTTGTTCGGGTACTGCCCCTCCTTGAGGGAGAGCCCAACGGTGGCCTGCCCGGCGCCGAGGCCGGTCTCGCCGGTGAACATCTGCCCGACGGGGACGACTCCCGCGGGGATCGCGCTGACGGCCTTCAGCTTCATCAGGCCGGCCAGCTGCTCCCACCGGATGTAGTCGATGCCTTTGTCGGCCGCGACCAGGACTGACGTCGTGTTGGCCTTGCTGACGGAGCCTCCGGCCGGAATCGCCTTGGTCACCTTGACGACCTCGATCCGGTCCCCCGCCCGCAGCACGAGCATCGTCGCGCCCAGCGCGCCGACCAGAATCAGCAGCACCGCGAGAGCGGCAAGAGCCGGTTTGCGTTCGCGAGGCGGCGTCGGGAGCCGCTCACCGGACATCGACGGAGCGGGCATCGAGGAACGGCCGCCGCCCGCACCCGTACGCTCTTGGATCTTCACGCAACAGCTCCCCGTACACCCAAGAAAAATTCTGCCAATTCAAGCGCCAAATAGGACACTTCACCCGCGATACGCGTGATGCACGCGATCCACCCTTGCCGGACGTACCGCCCGGCCCGGCCGATCAGCCAGCCCTGGAGTGAGTGTCAAGCGATGGCACCGTATCAGCCGTACATAAGCCCCTCAAGGCGCGTTCTGGATGGTGAACAGCACGGGGAACCGGGCGTGCACAACGTTCTTCACGTGCAACTACGGCCGCACGGTTCCCCGTTGGGCACGGCGATGCGGTTACGGCCCCCGCTGTGCAGGCGCGAATCTGTTGCCGACCCGACATCCCCAGGCCAGACAACCTGGGTCACCACCCCCACCGTCATCACGACTCTCCCATGAGGCCTGCACGATTCGCTCACGCGAGGGGGGGCGATCCGATTCCGTCGTACGAGGGACAGCCACTACGGGCGCGCGCCCTCCCACAGCGTCCCCTCGAAGAGCTCCAGGACCTCACCCAGGCTCATCTCGCGCCACCCCTGCCCTCACCACTGCCCTGCCGACAGGATCCAGCTGCCGTCCCCTCCACCCGCCAGACCTTGCCCAAACGGTTGTCGAACTCCACGAATCCGCCGGAGGAGTCGGCCGGCTCGGGAACCTTCTGGCGGACGATCCGCGGGTAGGCCGGTGCTGCGCCCGGGGCTGTTACTTCCGCCACCGGTACTGGGATTGTCCAAGCTCATCTTCACGAACGACATTGACCCGCGCCCGGTTTCGGCGGGATGGAGTATTTTCACGTACTCCTGCCTCGACGTAGCCGCCGTCGTGGGAGTCCCGTCCGAACCTGAGGACGAGAAGGACAACGTGCCGGCCACCGGAGAGCGCATGAAGGTCGACACCAGCACAGCCCCGACACGGGAAGCGTGAGTGGACAGGCAGTCAGATCTGTATCCGGTTCGGCGTTCTCAGCGTGCGCGCCCGAGCTGCCGGTCCGGACGCTGCCCCACCATCCCGGGCCGAGCGGGTCTCCGGTGGACACGATCAGGACACAGGACGCATCGATTTCACCCCCCATAGATTCACAAACGCCCCCGCTGTGAAGCCAGTCCAGCCTGGCAAGGCCACAAGCTCCCCAGATACCGTCAGAGGTCTCAGCTGCATCGACATCTCACGGGGAGCCCACCTTGAAGCGCCGTTCTTTGCCCGTTGCCGCCGCGCTCACCGCGACCGCAGTCCTGCTGCTGACGGCCTGCGGCAGCGGAGACGACAAGTCCAGCGCCAACGACAAGATCGCCGGCGCCGAACAGAGCACGGCGACACCGACGAAGTCGGCAGAGCCTTCGGCGGCAGCGGCGGAGGACAACCCGGACGGCGTGGATGTGTCCCTACCCAAGGACATCAACCTGGTCTTCGACTGGACCAAGCCGACGAACAAGAACGAAGCGGCAGCTATGGACGACGCCGCGAACTACATCCGCGCCATCTATCACGGCGTTGACAAGCGCACGACCAAGGACGCGGCCGTGACCGCCTACTCCACCGGCGGGGGGCTGCACTACGCCCAGGTACAGATCAACGAATGGCTCAAGGGCGGCTGGACCGCCTCCGGCACACTGCGCCACTACGACGCCACCACACGGTCTGCCGCGAACGGCAACTCTGTGGAGGTCGCGTTCTGTACGGATTCAAGCAAGTTTCCCGGCAAAGAGGTCAAGACCGGGAAGATCCTTACAAGCACACCCAGCCTCGCGGACTACGACCACTTCAAGATCGTGATGGTCAAGTTCCCCACGGGTGATGGTCTCTGGCAGGCGTCCAAGGTTTCCGTCGAGACAGAGGCGTCGGAGTGCCAGTGAATACGTCACGACGTACGGCCTTCAGCACCGGCACTGTCTTGTTCCTCGCAGTCAGTGCTCTCATCCTCGCGGCACCCAGCTCCGCAGCGAAACCGGTGAACTTCGGCAAAGGCGATGACACCAACCAGCAGGGCGGCCGCGACAGCACAGGCATCTACGCCGCCGCCCAGATCCAGTACTCCGGCTCCGTCGCCAAAGGCGGCGGCACCGGCAACGTAACCTCGGCCGACGTCAACTGGACGCCCCCAGCCTGCTGGTACGCCCCGTACCTCGGCGCCAAGGACTTCAAGGCGAAGATGTCCAAGAGCATCGAGGACTCCTTGAACACGCCCGGCATGGGAGGCACCGCGGGCTCGGCGCTCGGCGACGTGCAGCGCCACTACGAGGACGACTACGGCTGGACCGACACCCCCGGCTACAAGGACTACAACGTCGACAAGGACGGCAAGGGGATGTTCTGGGCCGGCGTCGAGAACCCTAACGAGCCGGACGCTCTCAAGCGGATGTCGTGTACCGACCTCCCCTTCTGGGTCGACAACGGCGAAGCTCCGCCGCCCCAGTACGAACAGGCCATCAGCCCGGAGATCCTCGCCGCCCTCGCCTACCAGCACATGCAACTCCCCGACACCAAGGTCACCCTCGCCCCGGCGGCCAACACCAAGGTGAACCTGCCGACGTGGGCGTGGCTCAACAAGGCCGGCTTCGACGAGGTCCAGGCGACGGCGGCCCTCAACGCCCCGGGCTTCAGCATCCAGGCCACGACCACAGCCAAGCCGGTCTCCCTCAAGCTGGAGCCGGGCACTGCGGACGCCCAGACCTACCCGGCTTCCGGCGAGTGCGTCATCAACGCCGACGGCTCCATCGGCGAGCCCTACGCCCAGGGCAAGTCCAACCAGACACCGCCCTGCGGAATCAAGTACCTCCGCTCCTCGGGCGACGGAACGTACAACCTGAGGGCAACCATTACCTGGGACATCGCCTGGACCGGAACCGGCGGCGCGGGCGGCGATCTGCCGGACGGCACGTTCGGCGGTCAACAGGCGATCACCGTCCAGGAGATCCAGGCCGTCAACCGCTGAGTGCCGAGGTGTCAGCTCGGGGATCACCAGCCCCGCCGGAGGAAACAAGATGGCGAACGACTCAGACCTCAAAGTGAATATCGACCTTCTCGTGGAGTCGGAGTCCCGGCTCCGCAAACTGAAGAAGGAATTCAACAACCTGGAAGCACGCAACGACGACATACGTGAGCACTGGGGCAGCAGCGGCATCACCGACGCCATGGATGAATTTGTGGACAACTGGGATGACTACCGCAAAGCCCTGCTCGAGAACATCGACGTCGTAGGCAAACTGGTCAAGGCCACTATCGACGGATTCACGGGCTTGGACGCCGAGCTCGCCAAGCAACTACGCAAGGGAAAGAAGAAGTGACGACGGCGCCAAAGGCTCGCCCCCGCAACTGGCATCCCCTTGCGGAATCGGACCCGGTCCCGGGGGATCCCGAGGAGATTCGTACCGAGGTCAGGCACATCAAGGGCGTCGCGAGCTCTCTCCGCGAACAGGCCCGACTGCTCCGCGGCATCGGCGACGACAACGAACTCAAGGGCGAGTACGTCAACTCACTGCGCGACCAGTCCGAAGGGCTGGAGAAGAAGCTGCTCGAAGTGGCGGAACGCTACGAGCGTGTGCACGGGTATCTGCACAGCTGGGCCGGCGAGCTGGAGGACTTCCAAAGACAGGCCGACAAGGTCCTTGCCAACGCGAAGCAGGCCCAGGAAGAGGCGGACGCTGAAAAGAAAAAGGCCTCGGACAAGGCCAAGCCAGGCGAGCCGAGTCCCTCTCCCAGCGGCACGGAACATGACCCGCTGAGCGAGTACCGCCTTCAGCTCTTCCGCATAGAGGCGGCGCGGGACGAGCGGGGCGACCATTTCGCGGGCAAGATCCGTGACCAGCTCGACGACGCCATCGAGGACAGCTTCTGGGACGACGTGAAGGGTTGGGTGTCCGACAACGCCGAACTCTTCAAGGCGATAGGCGACTTCCTCGGTGATCTGAGCGGAATCCTCGGCATGCTGGCCATCATCACGATGCCGTTCCCGCCCCTGGGAGCGATCTTCGCCACGGCTGCCGTCATCACCAGCGGCCTCGCGCTCCTCAGCCATCTCACGGCCAAGGCGGGCGGTGCCGACGTCAGTTGGTTCAGCATCGGTCTGGACGCGCTCGGCTCCATCCCGGGCGTCGGCGCGTTCGCCAAGGGAGTCAAGGTCGCCGATGGCGCGGTCGCGGCTGCCCGGGCCACAAGGCTGGGCTCCGGGGTCCGCGGCGTCACCACGATCGGCCGGAACATCGTGGGTATCGGCGACAACGTCGCGGGCGCTGTGAACTTCACCGTCAAGGGCAAGACCATCGGGCTGTGGGGCCTCAAGCATGGCGGCCTGATCAAGGCCGAGGGGCTCGTGGGCCGTATGACCATGGTTGCTGAGCAGACCGTCCACAACGGTCAGTGGCTCGGGACGCGCGGTCTGAGTCTGGCGAGCCGGGGCAGGTGGGCGATCGACCCCATGAGTAACCTGGGGCGCGGTATTGACGCGGGCATCAAGATTGCTCCCAAGCTGTGGTCGATACCCACGCACCTCGGTGACGCCATTCACCCTGGCGACCGCTTCGAATCGGCGGTCGCCTCCTGATGAGGACGGACAATCCTGTGGACTGGCACTCGGAATCCGGTGAGACGGAACTGGCGCGCTACCCGGTCTCGTTCGCGACCGGTACCGCCGCGTCCGTGGAGGGAAGACGCTCCTTCCGTGACCGCCGGCGCAACGACATCGAGCCCGAACTGCCGGGCTGGCCGGCCGGGCCCGCGTTCTCGGTCCGGGGGCTCCCGGGGAAGGCCGGAGTGTACGTGGGCACCGGAGTCTCCGGTGCCCTCGCCGTGGTCGGAGGCATCCTCTCCGACCTGTTGGGCGGCAGCACGGTCAATCCCGAGCCGGGACGCGGGAAGTTGGAGGAGCGGGAGAACGAGGTCGACGACTTCCCGGTCATGTGGGCCGACGCCGACGACACCGCCCGTACGCTGCCCTGGCAACTAGACCCCTCCCGACGTCCTTCGGGGTACACCACGGAGATCGTGCTGACCTCACGACGCCTCCTCGTCATGGGCTCCGGCACTCTGCTGTGGGAGACACCGCGAGACAACGTCGCCGAAGCGACACCCCGTCGATTCAGCATCGGTCAGTCGGACTTCCGGCTCCGCTTCCGGGACGGGTCCTGGGTACGGCTGACCACACGCGTCTCCGACCACACGACGGAGTTGCTCGGCCTGCTCGCCGGAAGCCATCGAAGGCTGTCCGAATCCGAGCTCTCAACGGAACAACAGGAGCGGATCTCCCGCTTCACGGCGACTCTGCCTGCGGCAACGGCACCGCCCGTCCTCACCCGGCTGCCCAGCGGACTCGTCAGGGTCCAATCGACTGTGACCGGCAGCAAACCGGGGGTGGTCTCCGAGTCACGAGGGTTTGTGATGGACGAGGACGGTCGGGACGCGACAGCGCACTCCGGAGACATAGGACAGGGCCAGGCCTGAACGTGAGCACCAGCAACATGGGTTCGTCCGGTACCCAGACAGTCATAGACGATCCAGCAGTCCCCCCCATGTCGTTCATAGCACCGGACGGCTTCCACGCCCTGCCCGTCGACGCGGACCCGGACGACAGGGCAGCCGCCGCCGACGAGTTTGCACGCGGGCTGTACCCCGAAGGAGACGCCAACCTCTGGGAGTCGGCGGCGCCCTTCTATGCCGGCCTCACCGAAGTCTTCGCGGACGTTGGCATCGCGTACTCAGCCATGTGTGTGTTCAGCGACGACAACGGCGGCGTCGTGCACTGCTCGTTCACCGTCGGGGCCGTCGAGTCCTCACACACCAGGCCGGAGGACGCCGCCGATGTGATCGAGCAGGGCTTCGCCCGGGATCCGCTCACCGACAGCCGCCGCATGACGCTGCCCTGCGGCCCGGCCGTATCGAACATCACGCTCCGCGAAGTCATCATCGGCCCGGAATTCACCGCCACAGGTGAGGAGTGCACACTCCTCACCGGCCAGATCCAGGTCTTCGTCCCCTTCCCGAAAGCCCCCTTCGTGGCGGTCTTCACGCTGGATACGGCAGCCATGGACCACTGGGGAGAGCTCTGTGACATGACTGCGGCCATCCTCCAGACGGTGTCCTTCGTAGAACCTGTCGAGGAGTCGTCCGGGACCGTATCGAACTGATCTGCACGGAAAACGGGGGCAGAATCCCGCGCGCCGAGCTGGCCCCTGATGGCGAACTTCCGCTGGAGGCAGGGATGAGCGAGTTCTGGCCGATCATCGACATCGAGTACGTCGACGAGTACGACTGGGTCGTCGTCCCGCCACGCGCTGGCCCCTCGGCACCGTTCGAGGAGTGGGACGACATCCAGGCATGGGGTCGTGACTACGCGAGGGACCTGTGGGAGGACCGTGGACTCGATCCCGGCCCCAACGGCGTGGACTTCGTGGGCACCACCCTCACTCGCTGCGCCGAAGCCTTCTGCCCACCCGGCTCGCAGCACTGGCTCTTCCTGCACCTCGACCACCCCACCGACCTACCGATCCCCGTCTGCGTGGCCATCGGGCCGGCCCAACGCCCCCGCGAGGAGACACTTCGGGCCCTGACCCTGGCGGACGACCCGGAGGCCGTCGAGCCGCCGGTCGTCAAGACCTTCAAGGCCGAGCGGCTGGGGGAAGGCCTGACAACCTTCAGGTACGTCCCTCAGGACGACTCGCCGCATCTGCTCGCCTGTGTGCGTTACGCATGGCAGGTCGAGGAGCACGCTGCCGATGTCGTGATGTGGACCGCGACGGAGGACATCTCACGCCTCGTCAGTGCCTCCGAGGATCTCGAGAACCTCGCCCACTCCCTGGCGATCTGGATTCCCTGAGCCGAGACACCACGAAAGCGGACGCCATCCGGTCTTGTCTCCGCCGGCCCGGAGAACGGCGGAGAAGAGAACTTGCCTCGGTGGGGCGCGGTCAGGCGGCCGCGCGTGAAGCATCGACCTTGAGTACCTCGACGAACGCTGTGAAGGCTCCGAGGCGGAAGGTGAGTGTGGCGTCGGCCGGGGCTTTCGAGTCGCGTATGGCTGCTTGCGTGGGGCGGGGGGCTGTCTCCACGCAGTTGTTGCCGTCGGCGCCGCCGGAGTAAGACGACTTCTGCCAGTTGTCGGGGGTGGTCACTGCGCGCCTCAAGTTCCTTCGCCAGCCTGTGGAGGAAGTCACGCGAACGTGCGGGTTCGAGTGACACCACCTCCAGCTGGTGACCGGGCTGGGTGCCGCGCGGTTGGATGCGCGAGACTGCCGGTTCCAACTCCCGGCTGGACGCAACCCGGACGGGTACTCGCACCATCCGGTGACGCTGAGTCCCGTGACGGAAGACCGTCAAGACCACCTGCCCTTCATCGGTGGCGCCCACTTTTTGTTATCGCCTGCTCCGTGTCCCGTCTCCTGTACGTAGGCACCCTCCCCACGAGAGCCGAGGAACGACGCAGTGACACTTCGGATCAGTCGGCGCAGCATGCTCAAGGCCGCGGGAGCGGCGACCGGCGCGGTCGGTATCGGTATCGGCACGGGCGTGGCCGCCTCCCCGGCGACGGCGGCGGACAAGCCCTTCGCGCACCCAGGAATGCTCCACACCCGGGCCGATCTCGAGCGCATGGCCGCCAAGGTGAAGGCGGGCGCAGCCCCCTACACGGCGGGTTTCGCCAAGCTCACCGCCAACCGCCACTCGCAGAGCACATGGCGGCCCAACCCGCAGGTGATCGTGGCCCGGGGAGGGAGCGATGTCCAGAACTACCCGATCCTCTACAACGACATCCATGCCGCGTACCAGAACGCGCTGCGCTGGAAGATCACCGGCGACACCGCACACGCCGACACCGCGCGGGACATCTGCAACGCCTGGTCGGGGACGTCGAAGGGCATCGGCGGAGGCTCCGACATCGTGCTCCTGGCGGGCATCTACGGGTACCAGTTCGCCAACGTCGGCGAGCTCATGCGCGGCTACCCCGGCTTCGACCTGGCCCGTTTCCAGGACATGCTGATCACCTACTTCTATCCGATGAACCACGGCTTCCTGAACCGCGAGACCAATTGCTGGGGCCACTACTGGGCGAACTGGGACCTGTGTTCCATGGCCTCGCTCATGGCCATCGGGATCCTCTGCGACGACCGGGCCAAGTTCAACGAGACGGTGGACTACTTCCACAACGGCGCAGGCAACGGCTCGCTGGCCAAGGCGATCCCCTACGTCTACGACGACCTGGGCCTGGCCCAGTGGCAGGAGAGCGGGCGCGACCAGGCCCACAGCATGATGGGCATCGGCCTGATGGGCACCATCTGCGAGATGGCCTGGAACCAGGGCGTCGACCTCTACGCCGCGGACGACTCCAAGTTCCGCAAGGCGTGCGAGTACGTCGCCCGGTACAACCTCGGCTACGACGTGCCGTACACCACCTACACCTGGACAAACGGCCCGCACTGCGTGCCAACGGAGCAGACCGTCATCGCCGAAGGCGGCCGTGGCCAGGGGCGCCCGGTCTGGGAGCGGGTCTACAACCACTACGCCATCAGGCGCGGCATGGCCATGCCGAACACCGGCGCCATGGTGGCGGGCCGCAGCAGGCTCAAGGGAGGCGGCGGCGACCACGGTCCCGAGGGAGGCGGCGGCGACTACGGTCCGAACAGCGGCGGATTCGACGAACTCGGCTTCGGCACACTGGCGTTCACCCAGGACAAGGCCACCGCGGCCGAGTCGGCAACCGCGCCGTCCGGGTCGGCGCCGACGCCTGCCGCCAAGTCGGGTTCATCTGGGTCATCCAGCTCATCCGGTTCATCTGGATCGTCCGGGGACTCCGCCGCCGAGCCGCCCTCCGGCCCCAGCGCCCAGGCCGGTAAGAGCGACGGCGATCTTGCCGCCACCGGTTCCTCCGACCTCCCGCTGTGGACGGCCGCGAGCGGCGTCACCGCCGTCGTCGGCGGTCTCCTCCTGTTGCGCCGCCGCGGCCGGGCCACCGCGACGCCGAGTGACACCGTGGAATGACGCCGCGGAATGAGACCGGGAGTGACACCCACCCGGCCCGCCGGTTGCGTACGCGTACGCGTACCGGCAACGGTGTCCCGGGCCCTGCTGACCCGCTGGCCTCGGCGGTGGCTCCGCCCTCTCCACGAGACGGCGCGGCCACCCCGCGCGAGCACGCCTATAAGGGCTGAAGCCCATGGTCGAGGGTCACCAAACGAGACACGACCCCCATCGAGGCCGGTACTTCAAACACCAGCGCCTTCACGGCGACACGGCGTACAAGCCCCCATCACTCGTGAGTAAGCTCTGCTTCAGAACGCCACAGACAGCGTCTTCACGATGCCGGCCGCAGCCTCCTCCATCTCGTCGGCGATTCCCGGCACGGTCCACGACATGAGGAACACCACCGCGCTCTCAGCACCGGTCGGCAGCACTCCGTACATGAGCGTCTCCAGGAGGACGCCCGGGCCGTCTGACGAGGGAGCAGCCGTGGCGAAGTTCTGGCGGATGCGTACGGCAGGCCCGATGGGCACTTCGGTACGTGTGATCAGTGGCGGGCCGAAGTCGTGGGCGCTGAAGGTTTCCGCCAGCCAGTCCAGGGTGATCCGGGGCACCGCCGCGTCGGGATGGACGAGGTCGATTGCCAGGGTTGCCAACGCGTTGTCGAAGCCGTCGGGGTAGAGGGCGAAGGCGTGGAAGGGGTCGCGTCGTCGGCTGTCCTCGGCTTGCGCGCGGAGATCCTTCTCCAGCACCTTCGCGTCGAGCTCGTAGCCCGCCGCCCGGCTCCGCTGCCTAAGGTCGGCAGCCGTGCTCCTGGCCCAGCACTTGACGTTGTCGGTCGGCTCGATCGCGAGCTCCACCCAGTCTGTTGGGCAGACGATTCCACATTCCCGAAGGTCACTCATGCCGCATCCATCCAACTGAGAGATCCGGCGACCGCGTCGAAGAGGTCGACCATGGCATCGGCGATCTGGATGAGTGGAGTGGAGAAGGTGAGGAGCAGGATCGCCTCGGCCCTCGGTACCTGCACCTGGTAACCCAGCGTTACGGAAGGCAGTGCGTAATGCGCGTCCTTCTCCGCGTCCTTCTCCATCTCTGTCGGCGGGCGGTCGCGAGCCGGATCGTATTCCTCGCGGACCCGAAGCGCCGGTCCTGCCGCGAGCTCGACGACCGACACCTCCCGGTTGTCCTTCCCTTCGACAGCCAGTCGGTCGGCGATGTCGTGCAGGGCCGGAAGGCGCCCTCCCTGGGGAGGGAGGCCCAAGGCGATCAGCAGCGATGCCGGGACCGTGAGCGGGCCTGCCTGCTGGAGGCTGAGGTAGAGCTCGATGCCGCCTTCCTCGAAGGCCCTGGCCGCCTGTCGCAGCATGTCCTGTCTGAGTTGCGCCTTGATCTGGGGCGCGTTGTCGATCCCCTTGCACTGCCTCTCCACGAGGGCATCCACCGACTGCTCGCGTCGCTCCGGGGCGATGTGAACCCTGAACCAGCCTTCTGGCAGCAACAGTTGATAGTCCGCAGGTGGCATGGGATCACTCTGAGGCGTCGAGGTCATGACGTCTCCGGGACATGAGGACGGTCCTTGGTGAGGCGGCTGGCAAGCTGGTGGGCGATGGCCGGGGCCCACACGGCGATCACCGTCAGGGCAGACAGGGCTCCCGCAACTTGAGCAGGCGCCCTGTCGGAGAAAAGGCCGGCCAGGAGGAACGCGCTGAAGAGGGGGAGCAGGATCACCTCGCTGCCTCCGACCACCGATTCGCCCCAACTGGTCGCCGTGCGCGCCGCCTTGCCTTCCATTGGCGACATCTCCCTGGCATCGCCGGCGAGTTCATGGGCTCGATACCAGAGGTCCGGATCGTCCGTGCCTCTCGTGTTTGAGGCAGGCTTGTACTTCTCATCGGACACGGGGAGTTCGAGGGCCGCCACGAGCTCGGACCAGCGTCGGTCACCGTCCGGACCCGCGAACCACCACCGCCACGGCAACAAAACGCGGGCCTGACCGTCACCGTCCCGCAGTTCAACACCCAAGAGGACAGCCGTTTTCGGGTCTGTCAGCCGCACCAGCCGCGCGATGCCATGAGCCTCACGCCGCGCATACCACCGCTCCTCTCCCACGGTGTTGGTCAGGACGACATCGCCGGGCAGCACCCGCACGGCCGCCGTTTCGAGGAACCGGCGAGTGGCACCGGCGCCCGATTCAGGAGAGGGCTTGATGGCAACGGCACCGGCGAGCCGCGCGTCACCGCGCTTGCGCCACCAGGCGAGAGCACGCACGAGGACATCGCTGCCGGGCACCAGAAAGAGTGAGCCCGCCGCAATGACGGGGCCCCAACTGCTGGTGCTTCCCAGCGAGATGAAGAGGGCCAGAGAGATGAACCAGCCAGCCAGTCCGACACCTCGCGCCCAACCGTTCCAAACGGGCACATCGACTTCGATCGCTGAGTCGTAGTCACCGCCTCCAGGACTTCCGATCACTTCTCGGCCCCAGGGCTGCGGGCTCTCCGACAGGGGAATGCCGAGACGGTCGGACAGTTGCTTCAGACCGGTACGGCTGAGGCAATTTCGCGGGCTCAGATCCGCCGTCCCCGTGGCAGTCGCCTCGGGAAGCCACTGAGCGAGGGGAACCTGGAGCACATAGCGCCCCTCGGCATCCTGGAAGACGACAACACCCCACCGTGCCATGGGACTTTTCATGGTGGTTTCCCAGACGTCGGCCGGCGGGAAGAAGACGGCTTGCCGGACTCCGCCGTCCCCTACGAGATACCGGCGCTCACGTCCACGCCGATTCCGTACGACCAAACTGTTTCCGTCGGCGAAGACGCGCGCATTGCGTACTACGTCGAGGCCGGGGTTCCGCATGCTCTTCGGCCGCAACGCCGGCTCTCGGGGCGCCGTGGCGTTCTTCGATTTCTCAGCCATCACTTGTGGTCCACGCATCCTTGATCCCGGTCGCCGACCAAACACCGTCATCCAGTCCGTCGACGCCAAAACGGTCACCGAACCATCCCGTAATTGCACCCTTGTCCATGGCATCCGTAAGAGAGGCTATACCCGTCGACCCCCTCCAGATACGCGTCTGCATCTTGAAGACGCCGGACAGATTAGAAACCGCATCGCTGGACCGCACGGCCTCGCCGATACCGTCAATCCCTCTACTCAGAGAGTTAAGCCCTGCATCGCCGAACCTGGGACGCATACCATCATTCCACGCTCGGGACCAGGTATTTCCCCTGAATAGATCTCCGGAATCCTTGAACGCCTTAAGGTCCTTGAAGCTGTCGACCATTTCCTTGCCGATGGCCTTGGGGCTGAACGCCTCGGCCAAGCGCCCCGCACCGGGGAACCAGCCCTTGGGAGCACCGGCGACAGCTTCCGCACCCGCCTTGCCGCGCAACGCACCGGCGCTCAGCCGATCTGCTTCTTTCCACGCCGCTTGAACTGCCTTGTGGTACGCGGCAGTCCCCTTCTTCGCGGTCACCCGCGCCATGGCGTTTCGGAACGCGGCCGAGCGGGCGACACCCTTCGCTCCCGCCGCGGCTCCTCGTGCGCCTGCGATGGCGCCCCGACCGATACCGAATGTCGCCAGACCCACGACGTCCAGCGCGACATCGAACCAACTTCCCTCCCCCGCGAGGGCCAGCACCATGTGGCCGACCAGGGAGATGACCGTGGCGATCAGCGCGATGGTGCCGAGTACCCCCGCAAGCGCCTGCCCGACGATAGGAATCCATCCGACCACCAGGGACAGAGTTCCGCAGATGGTGGCAACCCAGCCGAGAACGTCGACGAGTTCCTTGATCCAGCCGGCATTGTCGTGGACCCAGTCCTTGAACTTGTCCCAGTTGCCGTCCTTCAGACCGTCGTTGTCGATCGCGGTCCGAATGGCATCACGCGCACGCTTGACCGCAGCATCGCGGACATCCTTGGCGGCTTCGAGATCCTTCTTCGCCCGCTCCATCGCCGAAGTCGCCGCCTCCTGACGCTTCTCCAGCTTCTTGCGGCCCGGATCGTCGTCCGCCGTATCCTTTGGCAACCCGTCGATCGCGCCGGTGCTCGTCTTCTGGTCCGAGTCCGCGCCCTGGGCGTCACGGAGCGCCTTGTCAGCCATGGTCTGGGCGTGATGCAGCTCCGAGGCGTACTCCTTCGAGGAGCCGCCTTCGATCACCTTTTCGCCGAGGGCGTCCGCCGCCGCGTCGTATCGCTTGAAGGCTTTTCGCAGCTTCCCTTCGGCACCTTCAGCCTGCGTACGGAACTCTTCGGCCGTCTTGCTCTTCCACGCTTCGACGGACGAGAGCGCCTTGATCTCGTCCGCCTGCTTCTTGATGGATTCCGCGGTCTTACGCAAATCGCGGCCGAGCCTGGCAACTTGCTCTGGATCGCCGGGGATCGGGTCCGAGGATTCCCCGATCACCGCCCATTCATCAGCCCGAGGACGCGTCACCTCGCGCCCGCTTTACCGCTCGTACCGTCTTTATCTGTGCTGCGGAGAGCCTCGGCGAGTTGGTGATCAATGTCCTCATAGGCCTGAGCCGCAGTGGAGAGAATCTTCGAGAGCTTCTCGATCTCGTCCGTGAGTCGCTCTCGATGGATCTTCCAGTTGTCCCCGAAGTCATCGAACGTGTCGACCAGACTCCGGTCGCCAAGCACATCGCCACCAAGGCCGTCGGCAGGATTCGCGTTCTGGGTAAACTCCCGGTGGATCCTGGAGAGCGATCTTGCGCTCCCTTTGATGCGTGTGACATCGGCAGTCTGGTCCGACATGGTCCTCCTACTGAGAAGCCTCGCGGAACACGGCCGGAGCCGACTTCCCGCGCCCTCCGTGGCTGCCTCGTGCGTCTCTCGCAGCCATCAACGTGAGCAAGGATCTTACGGGTGGGACTGTTCGTTCCCAGGCATACGCGGCAACAGGATCCCGGCAGTGCGCATCCCGGCCGCCTCGGCAAGGAGAGTCCCGACGTGGCATCCAGAGGCAAGCAGCGTCTGATAACGGACCGCCTCGGCATCCGCGCCGAAGCCGGCGAATGGTGCTGGATCGAGAAGATCCCGCAGCTCCCTGCGGACGTGCTCCAGGCCGCAGGCAATCCCCGGCTCCGCCCTGCGAGGCTGCCTCCGTTGGGCATGGTCGGCGCGGTGCTCGGGGCGCCGTTCATGCCGCTCATCATGCTGTTGCGCCTTCTGTCCGATGCGGAAGAAGCCGTCAAGCGCTCCCTCGGTACGAAGGAGGAGAAGGAGCGACCGAGGACGGGATCGTCCTGGCCGCTCCACCGAAGCGGGTCAGCGTGGGGCGGGAGAAGCACATGCGGATCGTCGCCCGCCTTCCGCCACCGAGGCGACCCTCGTCGACGCGTTCTCCGGGGAGTTCGAGACGAGGATGCCGCTGATCCGGTTCCGTGACGGATCACGGATCCTGGCTGCGAGTCGACACGCAGGAAATCCGCAGCGAGCTCCACATGTACGTACTCCGGCCGCCTCTCCCGGACAGTTCCCTCCCCGACAACTGACGGGGCCAGGACGGCCAGCGGGCAGCGCCCGCCCGGTGCGTGCAGCATCCGCTGCCCTACCGAGCGGGCGCCTCGCAGGTCCTGTGCCTGAACAGCGCCGCTGAACAACGCCCCCGCAACTGTGCGCTTCGGCTACTTCTTCGCCGACTTGGCGAGCTCCTCGTCGATCTGCTCGAACTTGTCCGCCGCCATGGTCAGGTAGTCGCCCATGCCGTCCAGGCCGTCCAGGGTGTCCTTCGCGCCGCGGGTGAACTCCTCGAAGTTCTCGTCGAAGGCCTTCGACGAGCTCTTCGTGACGTAGCCGGACTCGACCAGGTTCGCGATGTACTTGCGCAGGCCGTCCAGCTTCTCCTGGAGCTTTTCCTTCTCCTTCACGACATGCTTGGCAGCATCCCGCATGTCCTGATATGTGACATCAAGGTCCTTGGCCATGAAGCCGCTCCCTCGTGAAAGTGCCGCAGGGCCAACCCCCGTGGCTTCCCTGTTCCAACCGTCCAACTACCGCGAGGCGGACGGTGTGATCGTCCGCTCTCGAGGCAGCAGCTTACGGGTGTGGCGCGAGTGGATACATCCCGGTTCTGGAACAGAACTGTTCAACACCGTTCCGTCACCAATTCACCATAGGGAAGGGCCAGAAGGGCTCCCGCCCCGACCCGTTGCCCTTCTGTCACAGGGAGCGGATATCGTCACTGCCTACGGTGGCCGACGTTGCGGAAGCGGTCACGGGGGCCGTTGGGGAGGACAACCGTGCGCCTGACTCTGACCGTTGTCGATCCGTTCGGCGGGGGCACCGCCGACGTCGTGCTCGACGCGGATCCCGAGTCCACCGTCGGGGACATCGCGCAGGAACTGGCGAAACAGGTCGGCCACAGCGGCGCCCAGATCATCCCCCTTGGGCAGCATGGGCAGGGCAGGCAACACGGGCGCTTGGCCGGCGGCAGCGCTCCCCTTATCTATGTGGACGGTTACGCCGTCGACCCGTCCGCCAACGTCGTCGGGTCGCCCCTGCGTGAAGGGGCCGTCGTCAGCCTTCAGGATCCCGCCGGGTGTCTGCCCGGGGAGCCGACCGGGCTCGTCGAACTCCGGGTCGTGGGTGGGCCCGTCGCCGGGTTCGTGCACCGGCTCGGGGTCGGGCGGTACGACATCGGCAGTGGGCCCGCCTCGTACATCAGGATCGACGATCCCGAAGTCGACGCCCGCGCCCTCACGTTGTCAGTTGCAACCGATGGCACCTGCCAGGTCGCCGTACACGGGGAGAAGGCCGGCGTCACTCTCGACGGCAAGGACATCGCCGACATCGAGGGCGACGAGTGGCCCCTCGGCGGGCAGATCGCCGTCGGCAACTCCCTTGTGGAGCTTGCCCGTTACACGCCACCGAACGCCGCACTCAAGTGGTCCGACGACGGTGTCGGTCTCGACTACAACCGGCCGCCCCGGCTGCGCTCCCCCGACCGGCAGACCAAGTTCCGGCTGCCGTCGCCGCCGCGGGACTTCGAGGCCCGGCCGCTGCCCTGGCTGATGGCGCTGACGCCCCTGGTGGGCGCGATCGTGGCCGTGGCCGTGTTCGGGCGCTGGTACTACCTGATCATGGCCGGTCTCAGCCCGATCATGCTCTTCGCCAACTACTTCATGGACAAGAAGCACGGGCGCAAGTCCCATGCCAAGCAGGTCAAGGAGTACAAGGAGCAGAAGGCGCGGATCGAGAAGGACGCGCAGGACGCCCTCCTCGCGGAGCGGCAGGACCGGCGGCACGCCATTCCCGACCCCGCCACCGTGCTCTCCCTCGGCACCGGGCCCCGTACCCGGCTGTGGGAGCGGCGGCGCACCGACCGTGACCATCTCCTCCTGCGCGTCGGCACCGGGCAGTTGCCGTCCGAGGTCGTGCTCGACGACCCCGAGCAGGACGAGCACCGGCGTCAGGTGACGTGGAAGATCGAGGACGCGCCCGTCGCCCTGTCGCTGCGGTCGTTGGGTGTCATCGGTATGGCCGGGCCCGGGGATTCGGCTCGTGCGCTCGGGCGGTGGGCCGTTGCCCAGACCGCCGCGCTGCAGAGCCCGATGGACGTCCAGTTCTACGTACTGAGCGAGAGCACCGCGCGGGACAGTTGGGACTGGGTCCGCTGGCTGCCGCACGCCAAGCCGTCCGGTGGGCAGGATGTCAACGTTCTCATCGGGACGGACGCGGAGACCGTCGGGGCCCGGATCGGTGAGCTGACGCAGATCCTCGACGCGCGCAAGAAGGCCGCCGAGCAGAACAAGGGGCAGCGGGCGTCGTTCAGCGACCCGGACATCGTCGTCGTGTGGGACGGGTCCCGGCGGCTGCGGTCGCTTCCCGGTGTCGTCAAGCTGCTGCGCGAGGGGCCGGCGGTGGCGATGTACGCCCTCTGCCTCGACGCCGAGGAGCGGTTCCTGCCCGGTGAGTGCCAGGCCTTCGTCGTCGCCGAACCCAAGGCCGAGGAGCACGCCGACCCCTACCAGCACCAGTACCAAAGCAGCGGCTCGCAGCCTCAGCCGCAGGTCGCGGGCGGGTTCCCGTCGTTTCACGCGTGGCATGCCGCCGACAGCGAGACCGACCAGCGTGCCCAGGCCGACAAGCTGCGGCTGCGTGTCGAGGAGGAGAGTGCGGAGCGCGTACGTGACGTACGGCCCGACTTCGTTTCCGCCGCCTGGTGTCTGCGGCTGGCCCGGTCCCTGTCCGCGTTGCGTGACATCAGCGGCGAGACCGAGGATTCCGCGCTGCCCGGGTCGAGCCGGCTGCTCGACGTGCTTCAGCTGGAGCCGCCCACGCCCGACGCGATCACCGCGCGCTGGCGCATGGGCGGGCAGTCGACGATGGCCGTCATCGGGGAGTCGTACGACGGGGCGTTCGGTATCGACATCCGGAAGGACGGGCCGCACGGGCTCATCGCCGGTACGACCGGTTCGGGTAAGTCGGAGCTGCTGCAGACCATAGTGGCCGCGCTCGCCGTCGCCAACACCCCCGAGAACATGACGTTCGTGCTCGTCGACTACAAGGGTGGCGCCGCGTTCAAGGACTGTGTGCATCTCCCGCACACCGTCGGCATGGTGACCGACCTCGACGCCCACCTCGTCGAACGCGCCCTGGAATCGCTCGGTGCCGAGCTGCACCGGCGGGAACACATCCTGGCCAACGCCGATGCCAAGGACATCGAGGACTATCAGGATCTGGTGCGTCGGGATCCGTCGTCCCATGCTCCCGTTCCCCGACTCCTCATCGTCATCGACGAGTTCGCGTCGATGGTGCGTGACCTGCCCGACTTCGTCACGGGTCTGGTGAACATCGCCCAGCGTGGCCGTTCCCTCGGTATCCACCTGCTCCTCGCCACACAGCGGCCGTCGGGTGTCGTGTCGCCCGAGATCCGCGCCAACACCAACCTCCGTATCGCGCTGCGGGTGACGGACGGCGGAGAGTCGAGTGATGTCATCGACTCTCCCGAGGCCGGGCACATCTCGAAGAACACCCCCGGTCGCGCGTATGTACGACTCGGGCACGCCTCCCTCGTCCCCTTCCAGTCCGGACGTGTCGGTGGACGCCGGCCCGGGGCGGCGGACCCCGCGGTGCTCATGCCCTGGTCGGGGCCGCTGGCCTGGGAGGATCTGGGCCGGGCCGCGCTGAAGAAGCCCAAGGTCGAGACGCGGGAGGACGAGGAGATCACCGACCTCAAGGTGCTCGTCGACGCCGTCCGCGACGCCAACCGGTCGCTCGGTATCCCGCCCCAGCACAGCCCCTGGCTGCCCGCGCTCTCCGAGACACTGCTCCTCGACGAGATCGAGGTCCCGGCGTTCACCGACCACGGCACGGGCAAGCTGGCGCCCGTCCCGTACGGCATCGAGGACCTGCCGGCCGCCCAGGCGCGCCGCCCGGTCGTCGTCGACTTCTCCACGTTCGGGCATCTGATGATCGGCGGCGCCCCGCGCAGTGGCCGCTCACAGATCCTGCGGACGATCGCGGCCTCCCTCGCCCGCACCCACTCCACCGCCGACGTCCATCTGTACGGGATCGACTGCGGCAACGGCGCGCTCAACGCGCTGAGCCGGCTGCCGCACTGCGGTGCCGTCGTCAGCCGTAACCAGACCGAGCGGGTCATCCGGCTGGTCAACCGGCTCAAGGGCGAGATGTCGCGCCGCCAGGACCTGCTCGCGGAGAAGGGGTTCGCGGACATCGGTGAGCAGCGGGCCGCGTCGGCGGAGGAGGAGCGGCTGGCGCACATCGTCGTCCTGCTCGACCGCTGGGAGGGCTGGGTGCCCACCCTCGGCGAAGTCGATCACGGTTCGCTGACCGACGAGTTGACCACGATGATGCGCGAGGGTGCGAGCGTCGGTATCCACCTCGTGCTGACCGGTGACCGCACGCTGCTGGTCGGGCGGATCGCCACACTCACCGAGGACAAGTACGGGCTGCGGCTCGCCGACCGCAGCGACTTCTCGACGCTCGGTATCCCGCACCGGAAGGTTCCGGAGGAGATTCCGCCGGGGCGTGGCTACAAGAACGAGTCCGGTATCGAGACCCAGTTCGCGCTGCTGTCGCAGGACACGACCGGGCAGGGTCAGGCGGCCGCGATCACGGCGATCGGAGAGGCGGCCGCGGCGCGGGACGCCCAAGTGCCGCGTTCCCGGCGGCCGTTCCGGGTCGACAGCCTGCCGTCGCGGATCTCGTTCGCGGACGCGTGGGGCATGCGCGACCCGGAGAGCTCCGGCTCGCGGCTGTGGGGGCTCGTGGGGATCGGTGGCGACGACATCACCGGTTTCGGGCCCGACCTCGCGGCGGGTGTGCCGACGTTCGTCGTCGCCGGGCCGGCCAAGTCGGGGCGTTCCACGGTGCTGATGAACTTCGCGCAGTCGTATCTCTCGCAGGGGGTACGGCTGGTCGTCGCTGCGCCGCGGCAGTCGCCGTTGCGGCAACTGGACGGGGCGGACGGGGTGTTGAAGGTGTTCACCGGGGACGACATCGACGAGGACGACTTCGAGGAGATCATCGATCAGGCGTCGATCGAGGAGCCGATCGTTGTCCTTGTCGACGACGGGGAGATCCTGGAGGACTGTGACGCCGCGAGCCAGATGAAGAAGATCGTGTCTCGGGGGGCGGAGCGGGGGCTGGGGCTCGTCATCGCGGGGGATGAGGAGGATGTGTGTAGTGGGTTCAGTGGGTGGCAGGTCGATGCGAAGAAGGGGCGGCGGGGGATTTTGTTGTCGCCGCAGGAGTCTTCGAGTGGGGATCTGATCGGGGTGCGGATCAGTCGGGGGATGGTGG